>NZ_JBBJUM010000001.1:0-573379 GCF_037726105.1 Ramlibacter sp. AN1015 | reverse complement strand
GCAGGGCGCAGGCAACCGTTTGCGCTTTGTTCGGATCATCTGGTCAACGCGAGCGCGCCAGGATGTGCTGAGTTGCGCGAAGCCGTACTCCGCCGCGGTAAGCGCTCCAAAGTGCAGCTGGCAGACGCGGCAGACCGGGCAAACGAACATAGGGGTATAGCTCAATTGGCAGAGCGTCGGTCTCCAAAACCGAAGGTTGTAGGTTCGATTCCTACTGCCCCTGCCACCTAGGTGGCCCCGGTCCTCCTCGCATGCGAGGGACCGAAAAAACGCAACCCGCCGCAAGGCGGGTTAGCGCCTTTCGAAGGCGCCCCGAATTCGAAGCAGGAAATCCGCCTTCATGGCCTCTTCTCAAGTTGAAACCGTCAGCTCCGGCGCCGAAAAGGCCAAGCTCGGGGTTGCCGCCCTGCTGGTCGTCGCCGGCCTGGCGTGCTTCTACCTCCTGGGGCGGCAGGGGCCGCTCGTCCAGTGGGGCGCGCTGGTCCTTGCGATCATCGCTGCCGCCGGGGTGTTTTTCACCGCCGAAGCGGGCAAGCAACTCGGAGCTTTTGCCCACGACTCCACGCGCGAAGTCAAGAAGGTGGTGTGGCCCTCCCGCAAGGAATCCTTGCAGGTCACCGCCTACGTGTTTGCCTTCGTGGTGGTCATGGCCTTGTTCCTGTGGCTTACGGACAAGACGATCGAATGGGTCTTCTACGACCTGATCCTGCGCTGGAGATAAGGCATGAGCGAAATGGAAACGACCCCGACCGGCACACCGGACGCCGCTGCGGCCAAACCCGTGAACCCGGACCTGCGCTGGTATGTCGTGCACGCGTACTCGGGCATGGAGAAGGCGGTCGAGCGGAACATCCGCGAGCGGATCGCCCGTGCCGGAATGCAGGACATGTTCGGCGAGATCCTCGTGCCCACCGAGGAAGTGGTCGAGATCAAGAACGGCCAGAAGCGCACGTCCGAGCGCCGCTTCTATCCGGGCTATGTGCTGGTGCAGATGGTGATGAACGACGACACCTGGCACCTGGTCAAGCACACGAACAAGGTCACCGGCTTTGTCGGCGGCGCCAAGAACCGTCCCGCGCCGATCTCCGAGGACGAGGTGGCCAAGATCCTGGGCCAGATGGAAGAGGGCGTGGAGAAGCCCCGACACAAGGTCGAGTTTGTGGTGGGTGAATACGTGCGCGTCAAGGAAGGACCGTTCACCGACTTCAACGGCACCGTCGAGGAAGTCAACTACGAGAAAAGCAAGGTGCGCGTGTCGGTCACGATTTTCGGTCGTGCCACACCGGTCGAGCTGGAGTTCAGCCAGGTCGAGAAGGCCTGACGACGAGACGTCGCCCGCGCTCCTCGACTCGGCGCGGTGCGGATGCAAGACAACGGAGTCGCAAACCCCGGGGAGCCTTGGCCGCGTGCCGAGGCGTTATTACCCGCAAGGAGTAAATCACCATGGCGAAGAAAATCGTCGGTTTTGTCAAGCTGCAAGTGCCGGCTGGCAAGGCCAACCCGTCGCCCCCGATCGGCCCTGCCCTCGGACAGCGCGGCCTGAACATCATGGAGTTCTGCAAGGCGTTCAACGCCCAGACCCAGGGCGTCGAGCCCGGTCTGCCGCTGCCGGTGGTCATCACCGCCTACGCGGACAAGAGCTTCACCTTCATCATCAAGACGCCCCCGGCCACGACTCTGATCAAGAAGTCGATCAAGCTGGACAAGGGCTCGGCCAAGCCGCACAGCGACAAGGTCGGCAAGATCACCCGGGCGCAGCTCGAGGAAATCGCCAAGACCAAGATGAAGGACATGACCGCCGCCGACCTGGATGCCGCCGTGCGCACCATCGCCGGTTCGGCCCGCTCGATGGGCGTCACCGTGGAGGGTGTGTAAATGGCTAAGCTGACCAAGAAGCAAAAGGCCCAGCAGGGCAAGGTCGACAGCAACAAGCTGTACTCGCTCGGCGACGCGCTGAGCATCGTCAAGGAATGCGCGACGGCCAAGTTCGATGAATCCATCGACGTGGCGGTGCAGCTCGGCGTCGATGCCAAGAAGTCCGATCAGGTGGTGCGTGGCGCCGTCGTCATGCCCAACGGGCTGGGCAAGACCAAGCGCGTCGCTGTGTTCGCCCAAGGCCCGAAGGCCGAGGAAGCCAAGGCCGCCGGCGCCGACGTCGTCGGCATGGACGACCTTGCCGCGCGCGTCAAGGCGGGTGACATGCCCTTCGACGTGGTCATCGCCGCGCCGGACGCCATGCGCGTGGTCGGAACGCTGGGTCAGATCCTCGGCCCGCGTGGACTGATGCCCAACCCGAAGGTCGGCACCGTGACCCCCGACGTCGCCACGGCCGTGAAGAACGCCAAGGCCGGTCAGGTCCAGTTCCGCGTCGACAAGGCCGGCATCGTGCACGCCACCATCGGCCGCCGTTCGTTCGAAGCCGACAAGCTGCAGGGCAACCTGGCGGCGCTGGTCGAGGCTCTGAACAAGGCCAAACCGGCGACGAGCAAGGGCATCTACCTGCGCAAGCTGGCGGTCTCGTCGACCATGGGTGTGGGCGTCCGCGTGGACACCCAGACCCTCTCGGCGGCCTGACCGCAACGCAAGCGAATTCTCGCCATCCCCTCGGGGGTGGCGGGCGTGGTGGGCTGCCGCAACCGTCCGCGGAAGCGGCAGGCCATCCGAGACCGTTGGTGCACGCCTGGCGTGCTTAATCGCTCTTCGAGCTGCCAACGCAGATGGCGATCCCGCTGAAGATGGAATTGAGTGAACCGCAATTTCTGAAAACAGTTGGTCGCTGCAAGAAAGGCGTGTCCCAGGCGCAAGCCCAAGGGCACATTTTGAAGGAGTAGACCTTGAGTCTGAATCGCAGTGAGAAGCAAGCGGTCGTCGAAGAGGTGACCGGGCTCGCCGCTCAAGCTCAAACGCTGGTGATGGCGGAATACCGCGGCATCACGGTCGCCGACATGACGAAATTGCGCAACGAGGCGCGCAGCAAGGGCGTGACCCTGAGTGTTCTCAAGAACACCCTGGCTCGCCGTGCTGTCGCCGGAAGCGCGTTCGAACTCGTCGCCGACCAGATGACGGGCCCGCTGATCTACGGCTTCTCAGTGGACGCAGTCGCCGCCGCCAAGGTGGTGGCCGATTTCGCGAAGACCAACGACAAGCTGGTCATCCGCGGCGGCGCTTACGGCGGCAAGGCCCTGGATGTCGAAGGCGTGAAGCAGCTGGCGAGCGTTCCCTCCAAGGAAGTCCTGCTGGCGCAGCTGTGTGGCCTGTTGATGTCCCCGGTGTCCCGCACCGCCGTCGTGCTCAGCGCACTCGCAGCCAAGCGCAGCGAAGGCGCTGCAGAAGCGGCGGCCCCGGCGGAAGCCGCACCCGCCGCCTGAGCGCACAAGCAACCCAACCAACTTATTTAGGAAATCAAATGGCATTCGACAAAGACGCATTCCTCACGGCCCTGGACAGCATGTCCGTGATGGAACTCAACGACCTGGTCAAGGCGATCGAAGAGAAGTTCGGCGTGAGCGCCGCGGCGATGGCTGCTCCCGCTGCTGGTGGTGGCGGTGCCGCTGCCCCGGCCGCTGAAGAGAAGACCGAGTTCACCGTGCAGCTGCTGGAAGCCGGCGCCAACAAGGTGTCGGTCATCAAGGCCGTGCGCGAACTGACCGGCCTGGGCCTGAAAGAAGCCAAGGACCTGGTGGACGGCGCGCCCAAGGCCGTCAAGGAAGGCATCGCCAAGGCCGACGCCGAAGCAGCCAAGAAGAAGCTGGAAGAAGCCGGCGCCAAGGTCGAACTCAAGTAAGCGACGTTCCGGGCACCTGCGCGATCCGATCTTCGATCCTGCGGCGTGTGCCCCACTGCGGTGGGGCCTTGCTCGCGGGACCGGTGGCCGCATCGTTGCGCCCAGACGGCGATTTGCCGGTGGCTGGGGGCTTGAAAAAGCCTCCAGCCATTGGTGCCTCTAGGGAGGCACGAAGAACGCACTCGAAAAGACTGGTCCAATACGCGGTTCCCCAGTTTTTTCGAGTGTCTTCTGACCCCGACTGCAGAAGACGCCTTGGTTCGGGCGATGTGCAATGCATCGCCGTCCGCCATGGTTGGTAGTGGCCAACCCACCAAGCCAGTCGAGCCCTCTCGCCCAGGGGCGCTCGACGCGACAGTTGCGCAAGAGCTCAATAGCCCGGAGATCTCATGGCCTATTCCTATACCGAACGCAAGCGCATCCGCAAGAGCTTCGGCAGCCGCGAAAGCGTGCTGGAAGTCCCGTACCTGCTGCAGATGCAGAAGGACGCCTACACCGCCTTCCTGCAGGCCGACGTCGCGCCACAGAAACGCACCATCGAAGGCCTCCAGGCCGCCTTCGACGCCGCCTTCCCGATCGTCTCCCACAACGGTTTCGTGGAGATGAAGTTCATCGAATACAACCTGGCCAAGCCCGCCTTCGACGTGCGCGAGTGCCAGACCCGCGGACTCACCTTCGCTTCGGCCGTGCGCGCACGCGTGCAGCTGATCATCTACGACCGCGAATCCTCCACCTCCCAATCCAAGGTGGTCAAGGAGGTCAAGGAGCAGGAGGTCTACATGGGCGAAGTGCCGCTCATGACGGACAAGGGCTCCTTCATCATCAACGGGACCGAGCGCGTGATCGTGTCGCAGCTGCACCGCTCGCCCGGCGTGTTCTTCGAGCACGACAAGGGCAAGACCCATAGCTCGGGCAAGCTGCTGTTCTCGGCGCGGATCATTCCCTACCGTGGCTCCTGGCTCGACTTCGAATTCGACCCCAAGGACGTCCTTTATTTCCGTGTCGATCGTCGCCGCAAGATGCCCGTGACGATCCTGCTCAAGGCCATCGGCCTGACGCCCGAGTCGATCCTGGCGAACTTCTTCGTCAACGACAACTTCCGCCTGATGGACAGCGGCGCCCAGATGGAGTTCGTCGCCGAGCGGCTGCGCGGCGAAGTGGCACGCTTCGACATTACCGACAAGTCGGGCAAGGTGGTCGTGGCCAAGGACAAGCGCATCACCGTGCGCCACACCCGCGAGCTCGAGCAGTCCGGCACCACCCACATCAGCGTGCCCGAGGACTTCCTCATCGGTCGAGTGGTCGCGCGCAATATCGTGGACCAGGACACCGGCGAGATCATCGCCAAGGCCAACGACGAGCTCACCGAGGCGCTGCTCAAGAAGCTGCGCACGGCGAATGTGCAGGACCTGCAGGTCATCTACACCAACGAGCTCGACCAGGGCCCCTACATCAGCCAGACCCTGCGCAGCGACGAGACGGTGGACGAGTTCGCCGCGCGCGTGGCCATCTACCGCATGATGCGCCCCGGCGAGCCCCCCACCGAGGACGCGGTGCAGGCCCTGTTCCAGCGCCTGTTCTACAACCCCGACACCTACGACCTGTCGCGCGTGGGCCGCATGAAGTTCAACGCCAAGGTCGGCCGCGACGAGAGCACAGGCCCGATGGTCCTGACCAACGAGGACATCCTCGCCGTGGTCAAGATCCTGGTGGACCTGCGCAACGGTCGCGGCGAAGTCGATGACATCGATCACCTGGGCAACCGCCGCGTGCGCTGCGTCGGCGAGCTGGCCGAGAACCAGTACCGCACCGGCCTCGCCCGCATCGAGAAGGCCGTCAAGGAGCGCCTGGGCCAGGCCGAGCAAGAGCCGCTGATGCCGCACGACCTGATCAACTCCAAGCCGATTTCCGCGGCGCTCAAGGAGTTCTTCGGCGCCTCGCAGCTGTCGCAGTTCATGGACCAGACCAACCCGCTGTCGGAGATCACGCACAAGCGCCGCGTTTCCGCCCTCGGCCCGGGCGGACTGACGCGCGAGCGCGCCGGCTTCGAAGTGCGCGACGTGCACGTCACGCACTACGGCCGTGTCTGCCCGATCGAGACGCCGGAAGGCCCGAACATCGGCCTGATCAACTCGCTGGCCCTGTACGCACGCCTGAACGAGTACGGATTCATCGAGACGCCGTACCGCCGCGTGGCGGACGGCAAGGTCACCATGGAGATCGATTACCTGTCGGCCATCGAGGAAGGCAAGTACGTGATCGCCCAGGCCAACGCGGTGCTGGACGCAGAGGGCCGCCTGACCGGCGACCTGGTGTCCGCGCGTGAACGCGGCGAATCGATCCTGGTCAGCGCCGACCGCATCCAGTACATGGACGTGTCGCCGGCGCAGATCGTGTCGGTCGCCGCTTCGCTCGTGCCCTTCCTGGAGCACGACGACGCCAACCGCGCGCTGATGGGCGCCAACATGCAGCGCCAGGCCGTGCCCACGCTGCGCCCTGAAAAGGCTTTCGTCGGCACCGGCATCGAACGTGTCTCGGCCGTCGATTCCGGCACGGTGGTCACCGCCAACCGCGGCGGGATCGTCGATTACGTCGATGCCACCCGCGTGGTCGTGCGGGTCAACGACGAGGAAGCGCAGGCCGGCGAAGTCGGCGTGGACATCTACAACCTCATCAAATACCAGCGTTCCAACCAGAACACGAACATCCACCAGCGTCCGATCGTCCAGCGCGGCGACAAGATCGGCAAGGGCGACGTCATTGCCGACGGCGCCTCGACCGACCTGGGCGAACTGGCTCTGGGCCAGAACATGCTGGTCGCGTTCATGCCCTGGAACGGCTACAACTTCGAAGACTCGATCCTGATCAGCGAGCGCGTGGTTGCCGACGACCGCTACACCTCGATCCACATCGAAGAGCTGGTGGTGATGGCCCGGGACACCAAGCTGGGCGCCGAGGAAATCACCCGCGACATCCCGAACCTGTCCGAGCAGCAGCTCAATCGCCTGGACGAGTCCGGCATCATCTACGTGGGCGCCGAAGTCATGCCGGGCGACACGCTGGTGGGCAAGGTCACGCCCAAGGGCGAGACGACGCTCACGCCCGAAGAAAAGCTGCTGCGCGCGATCTTCGGCGAGAAGGCCTCCGACGTGAAGGACACCTCGCTGCGCGTCGATCAAGGCTCGCAGGGCACCGTCATCGACGTGCAGGTCTTCACCCGTGAAGGCATTCAGCGCGACAAGCGCGCCCAGCAGATCATCGACGACGAGCTCAAGCGCTTCCGGCTCGACCTGAACGACCAGCTGCGCATCGTCGAGGCCGACGCATTCGACCGGATCGAGAAGCTGCTGACCGGCCGTGTCGCCAACGGTGGTCCGCAGAAGCTCGCCAAGGGCACGAAGATCGACAAGGCGTACATGTCCTCGATCGAGAAGTACCACTGGTTCGACATCCGCCCGGCCGAGGACGACGTCGCTGCCCAGCTCGAGTCCATCAAGAACTCGATCGAGCAGCAGCGCCACTCCTTCGACCTCGCGTTCGAGGAAAAGCGCAAGAAGCTCACGCAGGGCGACGAGCTGCCGGCGGGCGTGCTCAAGATGGTCAAGGTCTACCTGGCCGTCAAGCGCCGCCTGCAGCCCGGCGACAAGATGGCCGGACGCCACGGCAACAAGGGCGTGGTGTCCAAGATCGTTCCGGTCGAGGACATGCCCTACATGGCCGACGGCACGCCGTGCGACATCGTGCTGAACCCGCTGGGCGTGCCTTCGCGCATGAACGTGGGCCAGGTCCTCGAAGTGCACCTGGGCTGGGCCGGCAAGGGCATCGGTCAGCGCATCGGTGACCTGTTGCAGCAGCAGGCCGCCGCGGCCGAGGTGCGGCAGTTCCTCGAGCAGGTCTACAACCAGGCCGGCCGCCGCGAAGACCTCGCCGCGCTGAGCGACCAGGACGTGCTGTCGATGGCCGGCGAGCTCGCCAAGGGCGTGCCATTCGCGACGCCGGTGTTCGATGGTGCCGCCGAGAAGGACATCCGCGCGATGCTGCACCTGGCCTATCCGGACGACATCGCCAAGACCAAGGGCCTGACCGACACCCGCACCCAGGCGCACCTGTTCGACGGCCGCACCGGCGACCAGTTCGACCGTCCGGTGACCGTGGGCTACATGCACGTGCTCAAGCTGCACCACCTGGTGGACGACAAGATGCACGCGCGTTCTACCGGCCCCTACAGCCTGGTCACGCAGCAGCCGCTGGGCGGCAAGGCGCAGTTCGGCGGCCAGCGTTTCGGCGAGATGGAGGTCTGGGCGCTGGAAGCCTATGGCGCGTCCTACACGCTGCAGGAAATGCTTACCGTGAAGTCCGACGACGTCCAGGGCCGCACCAAGGTGTACGAGTCCATCGTCAAGGGCGAACACGCCATCGAGGCCGGCATGCCGGAATCCTTCAACGTGCTCGTGAAGGAAATCCGCTCGCTCGGCATCGACATGGAACTGGAACGCTCTTGATGGCCCACCCTCGAAGCGCCTTCGGCGCCTGCCCCTCGAGGGGGCGCAGCCAGCGGCCCGGCAGAGCCGGTTCCGCGGCTGCCCCGAACGTTCCGGTTGGTGCCCAGTATGGCGCCGTCAACGAATAAAGAAGGGAAAGAGTTCATGAAATCGCTACTCGACCTGTTCAAGCAGTTCACGCCGGACGAGCATTTCGATGCCATCCGCATCGGCATGGCTTCGCCCGAGAAGATCCGTTCCTGGTCTTTCGGCGAGGTGAAGAAGCCCGAGACCATCAACTACCGCACCTTCAAGCCCGAGCGCGACGGTCTCTTCTGCGCCAAGATCTTCGGCCCCATCAAGGACTACGAGTGCCTGTGCGGCAAGTACAAGCGCCTGAAGCATCGCGGCGTGATCTGCGAGAAGTGCGGCGTCGAAGTGACCCAGACCAAGGTGCGCCGCGAGCGCATGGGCCACATCGACCTGGCCGCGCCTTGCGCGCACATCTGGTTCCTGAAGTCGCTGCCGTCGCGCCTGGGCCTCGTGCTCGACATGACGCTGCGCGACATCGAGCGCGTGCTGTACTTCGAGGCCTATGTCATCACCGACCCCGGCATGACCCCGCTGAAGAAGTTCGGGATCATGTCCGAGGACGACTACGACGCCAAGCGCAAGGAGCACGGGGATGAATTCGTCGCCAAGATGGGCGCCGAAGGCATCAAGGACCTGCTCATGGGTATCGACCTCGACATCGAGATCGAGAAGCTCCGCGGCGACCTGACCGGCTCCGAAGTCAAGGTCAAGAAGAATGCCAAGCGCCTGAAGGTGCTCGAGGCCTTCAAGAAGTCCGGCATCAAGCCCGAGTGGATGGTGATGGACGTGCTGCCCGTGCTGCCGCCCGACCTGCGTCCGCTGGTGCCCCTGGACGGCGGCCGCTTCGCGACCTCCGACCTGAACGACCTGTACCGCCGCGTCATCAACCGCAACAGCCGCCTGCGCCGCCTGCTCGAACTCAAGGCGCCGGAGATCATCGCGCGCAACGAGAAGCGCATGCTCCAGGAAGCGGTCGACAGCCTGCTGGACAACGGCCGCCGCGGCAAGGCCATGACCGGCGCCAACAAGCGCGCGCTCAAGTCGCTGGCCGACATGATCAAGGGCAAGAGCGGCCGCTTCCGCCAGAACCTGCTGGGCAAGCGCGTCGATTACTCGGGCCGGTCGGTCATCACCGTGGGCCCGACGCTCAAGCTGCACCAGTGCGGTCTGCCCAAGCTGATGGCGCTCGAGCTGTTCAAGCCCTTCATCTTCTCGCGCCTGGAGGCGATGGGCATCGCCACCACCATCAAGGCCGCCAAGAAAGAGGTCGAGGCCGGCACGCCCGTGGTGTGGGACATCCTGGAGGAGGTGATCAAGGAGCACCCCGTCCTGCTGAACCGCGCTCCGACGCTGCACCGCCTGGGCATCCAGGCCTTCGAGCCGATCCTGATCGAAGGCAAGGCGATCCAGCTGCACCCGCTGGTGTGCGCGGCCTTCAACGCCGACTTCGACGGCGACCAGATGGCCGTCCACGTGCCGCTGTCGGTCGAGGCGCAGATGGAAGCCCGCACGCTGATGCTGGCCTCCAACAACGTGCTGTTCCCGGCCAACGGCGAGCCCTCCATCGTGCCTTCGCAGGACGTGGTGCTGGGCCTGTACTACACCACCCGCGAGCGCATCAACGCCAAGGGTGAGGGCATGGTGTTCGCGGACGTCGGCGAGGTGCAGCGCGCGCTGGACGCGGGCGTGGTCGAACTCACCGCCCGCATCGCCGTGCGCCTGACCGAATGGACCGCCGACAAGGACACGGGCGAATTCACCGCCTCGACCTCGCTGGTCGACACCACCGTCGGACGCGCGCTGCTGTCGGAGATCCTGCCCAAGGGGCTGCCGTTCTCCAACATCAACAAGGCGCTGAAGAAGAAGGAGATCAGCAAGCTGATCAACGTCTCCTTCCGCCGATGCGGCCTCAAGGAGACCGTGGTCTTCGCCGACAAGCTGCTGCAGAACGGCTTCCGCCTGGCCACCAAGGCCGGCATCTCGATCGCCATCGACGACATGCTGGTGCCGCCGCAGAAGGCGGACATCATCGGGCGTGCCGAGGCCGAGGTGAAGGAGATCGAGCAGCAGTACGTCTCGGGCCTCGTGACCTCCGGTGAGCGCTACAACAAGGTGGTGGACATCTGGGGCAAGGCCGGCGACGAAGTCTCCAAGGTCATGATGGCCCAGCTCGCCAAGCAGAAGACGCAGGACCGCCACGGCAACGAAGTGGACCAGGAGTCGTTCAACTCCATCTACATGATGGCCGACTCCGGCGCCCGCGGCTCGGCCGCGCAGATCCGCCAGCTGGCGGGCATGCGGGGTTTGATGGCCAAGCCGGACGGCTCGATCATCGAGACGCCCATCACGGCCAACTTCCGCGAAGGCCTGAACGTGCTGCAGTACTTCATCTCCACGCACGGCGCGCGCAAGGGCCTGGCCGACACGGCGCTGAAGACCGCGAACTCGGGCTACCTCACGCGCCGCCTCGTCGATGTGACGCAGGACCTGGTCGTGACCGAAGACGATTGCGGCACCTCCGAGGGCTCGCTCATGCGCGCCATCGTCGAGGGCGGTGAAGTCATCGAGTCGCTGCGCGACCGCATCCTGGGCCGCGTCGCGGCCGAGGAAGTGCTGCACCCCGAGAACCGCGCCGTCATCGTGCCGGCCGGCCAGATGCTCGACGAGGACACCATCGAGACGCTCGAGGCGGCCGGAGTCGACGAGGTGAAGGTGCGCACGGCGCTGACCTGCGCCACCCGCTTCGGCCTGTGTGCGCGCTGCTATGGCCGCGACCTCGGCCGCGGGGGCCTGGTCAACGTCGGTGAAGCCGTCGGCGTCATTGCCGCCCAGTCGATCGGCGAGCCCGGCACGCAGCTGACCATGCGCACGTTCCACATCGGTGGTGCGGCCTCGCGTGCGGCCATCGCCTCCAGCGTCGAAGCCAAGTCCAATGGCGTGATCGGCTTCAACAGCACGATGCGCTACGTGAGCAACAGCCGCGGCGAACTGGTGGTGATTGCCCGCTCCGGCGAGGTCGTGATCCACGACGAACACGGTCGCGAGCGCGAGCGCCACAAGGTGCCGTACGGTGCCACGTTGACGGTGAAGGCCGATCAGTCGGTCAAGGCCGGCACGGTGCTGGCCAACTGGGATCCGCTGACCCGACCCATCATCACGGAGTTCGCCGGCACGGTGAAATTCGAGAACGTGGAAGAGGGCCTCACGGTGGCCAAGCAGGTCGATGAAGTGACCGGCCTGTCCACCCTGGTGGTGATCGATCCGAAGCGCCGCGGCTCGGCCAAGGTGGTTCGCCCGCAGGTCAAGCTGATCGACGCCTCGGGCAACGAGGTGAAGATTCCCGGCACCGACCACTCCGTGACCATCGGCTTCCAGGTCGGCGCCCTGATCCAGGTGCGCGACGGCCAGGAAGTCGTCGGCGGCGAAGTGCTCGCCCGCATCCCGGTCGAAGGCCAGAAGACCCGCGACATCACGGGCGGTCTGCCCCGCGTTGCCGAGCTCTTCGAAGCCCGCTCGCCCAAGGACAAGGGCGTGCTGGCCGAGATGACCGGAACCGTGTCCTTCGGCAAGGAGACCAAGGGCAAGATCCGCCTGCAGATCACCGACCCCGAAGGCGGCGTGCACGAAGAGCTCGTGCCCAAGGAAAAGAACATCCTGGTGCACGAGGGCCAGGTGGTCAACAAGGGCGAGAGCGTGGTCGATGGACCGGCCGATCCGCAGGACATCCTGCGCCTGCTGGGCATGGAAGAACTTGCGCGCTACATCGTCGATGAGGTGCAGGACGTCTACCGCCTCCAGGGCGTGAAGATCAACGACAAGCACATCGAGGTGATCGTTCGCCAGATGTTGCGCCGCGTCGTGGTCGAGAACCCGGGCGAGTCCAGCTACATCGCGGGCGAGCAGGTCGAGCGTTCCGAGATGCTCGACACCAACGACGCGCTGCGTGCCGAGGGCAAGATTCCCTCGACCTACAGCAACTTGCTGCTGGGCATCACCAAGGCCTCGCTGTCGACCGACTCGTTCATCTCCGCAGCCTCCTTCCAGGAGACCACGCGGGTGCTGACCGAAGCGGCGATCATGGGCAAGCGTGATGAACTGCGCGGCCTGAAGGAAAACGTCATCGTCGGCCGCCTGATCCCCGCGGGCACCGGCATGGCCTACCACCAGGCGCGCAAGGCAAAGGACGCGATGGACGAGGCCGAGCGACGCGCCATCGCCGAAGCCGAGGCCACCGAGCTGGCCGCCATCGCCGAAGGCGAGGGCGCGCCCCTGCCCGAAACCAGCGAAGGCAGTTCGGCCGAATAAGCGCCCTGGCGCCATCCCTGCGCGCCCCGCGCCGGCTTGCCGGCGCGGGGCCTTTTTCTTTTCCGGCCGCAGCGGGAGGGGGCGTGCCGCGGCGTTGGTAAGCTCTCGCTCCCTATGACGCAATCCCTGCTCACCTGGAGCGCTGTCGCCGTGCTGCTGTTCTGGTCCGTGGGCGCCTACAACCGCCTGGTGCGACTGCGCGCCGACGTGAACGCTGCCTTCGCGCAGGTCGATGCGCAGTTGCAGCAGGAAGTGCAGTTGGTGGAATCGCTGCTCGCCTCCGATCGGCAGCCGCCCGATTCGCTGTTCCCCGGACAAGGCCAGCCATCGTTCTGGGGCGGGCTGCACGGCGCAGCCCTGCAGCTTGCCGCCACGCTGGCGCAGGTTCGCGCACGGCCGCTGGACGCGCAGCGGGTGGACGCGCTGGCCGCGGCCAACGGCGTGCTGCGCATGGCGTGGGAGCGCGTGGAGCGCGAGGACGCACACGATCTGGCGGGGCCGCGCCTGCCGCACAGCCTCGCGACGACCCGCGACCAGCTCGTCACGCAGGCCAGCGCCGCCGTCGAGCAATTCAATCAGGCCGTAGCGCGCTATAACGCAGCCGTTGCGCAGTTCCCCGCGGCGCTGCTGGCCTGGATCTTCGGCTTCAAGCCGGGGCATGCGTTATGAACGCGGGTGCGCAGGGCGCCAGCGCGCCAGCTGCAGGCGTGCCGCTGTGGCGTCAGCTGCAAGCCGCGGCGGGCGTGGTGCAGGCGGTGCGGCAGGGGACATCGGCAACTCCCGCCCTGGCGGCGGTGCCGGCCGAGCTGCGGTCGGCGGCGCAGGCGCTGGCGTTCCAGGCACTGCGTCACCTTGGCCGCGCCGAGGCCCTGCGCGCGCAACTCGCCCGTCGCACCCCCCCGCCTTCGGCCGACGCGCTGCTGTGCACTGCGCTCGCGCTCGGCTGGGACGAGGCGCTCGCGCCCTACGAGCCGTTCACGCTGGTCGATCAGGCGGTCGAAGCTGCCAAGCGCGAGCGCCGAACGGCGTCGCAGGCCAGCTTCGTGAATGCATGCCTGCGCCGGTTCCTGCGCGAGCGCGATGCGCTCGTGGCCGCCACCGACAGCCAGCCGGTCGCCCGCTGGAACCACCGCGGCTGGTGGATCCAGCGCCTGCAGCACGACCATCCCGGGCACTGGGCAGAGGTGCTGCAGGCGAACAATGCGCAGGCGCCCATGGTGCTGCGCGCCAACGTGCTGCAAGGCAGTACCGCCGCTGCTCTGGAGCTGCTGCTGCAGGCCGGAATCGAGGCCGAGCGCATCGGCGAACAGGCGATCCGCCTCGCGCGGGCGCGGCCCGTGCACGAGCTGCCGCAGTGGGATCGCGGCCGCTTTTCCGTGCAGGACGCGGCTGCCCAGCTCGCCGCGCCGCTGCTGTTGCGAGGCCTGGAGCTGCCTGGCGGTGCGGCGCCCGCCCGCCCGCGCATCCTCGACGCCTGCGCCGCGCCTGGCGGCAAGACGGCGCACCTGCTCGAGCTCTGTCCGCAGGCTGAAGTGGTCGCCCTCGACATCGATCCGGTGCGCTGCGAGCGCATCACGCAGACCCTGGCGCGCCTGGGGATGCAGGCGCGGGTGGTGGCCGCCGACGCCGCCCGGCCTGCCGACTGGTGGGACGGGCTCGCCTTCGACGCCGTCTTGCTGGATGCGCCCTGCACGGCCTCGGGCATCGTGCGCCGCCACCCCGACGTGCGGTGGCTGCGCCGCGCCGCCGACCTCGACACGCTCGCACGCCAGCAGGCCCGCCTGCTGGACGCCTTGTGGCCGCTGGTGCGGCCGGGCGGGCGCCTGCTTTACTGCACCTGCTCCGTGTTCCGCGCCGAAGGCGAGGACCGCATGCGAACGTTTGTTGCGCACAACACCGACGCTTTTTTGCTGCCCGCGCCCGGGCATTTGCTCCCCCGCGCGCAGGCGTGGGGTACAGGCGTCCCGGACAATCTGCCCAGTGACCACGACGGCTTCTTCTACGCACTGCTGCACAAGCGTTCGTCGGCACACCCCGTGGCTTGACCGGCTCGCGCGCGCTCTGGCGCTCGGGCTCGTGCTCCTGACGCTGGCCCTCGGCGCCGCCCGGGCCGAACCGACAGACATCGCCGCCTTGCGCGTCGAGCGCACCGACGACGGCCTGCTGCTGTCGGCACAGGTGCGCTTCGAGCTGCCGGCGCCGGTAGAGGACGCGCTGCTCAAGGGAATCCCGATGGTGTTCGTGGCGCAGGCGGTCGTGCTGCGCGACCGCTGGTACTGGTATGACAAGCAGGTTGCCGAGGACATCCGCTACATGCGCCTTTCCTACCAGCCGCTGACGCGCCGATGGCGGCTGCAGGTCACCAGTACGCCCTTGGGACAGAACGGCGGCGGCGCCCTGGGGCAGAGCTTCGACACGCGCGACGAGGCGCTCGCGGCCATGCAGCGGATCTCCGGCTGGAAAGTCGCTGATTCCTCCGAGATCGACGCGAATGCGCGTCACGAAGTGGTGCTCGACTTCCGGCTGGAGCTGTCACAGCTGCCGCGGCCATTCCAGATAGGCGTGGTGGGGCAGCCCGAGTGGAGCATCGCCGCCAGCCGGTCGGTACGGCTGCCCCCCGAGGGGGGCCGATGAATCGTCCGCCCGCACCCGCGCCCGCACCGGCGCCGACACCGGGGCCGACACCGGGGCCTGACCTCGAGTCCGGACCGCCGCCAGGATCGGCCGAGGCTGCCAAGCGCCAGCGCAGCGCGCGTGCCCTGCGCTGGGCCGTGCTGGTGGGCGCCACCGTGATGGTGGGCATCGGCATCGTGCTGCTGTTCCTGCTGGCGCAGGCCACCAACAACCGCGAGCTGTACGAGCGCAATTACGGGCGCCTCTTCATCATCAATGTGGTGGTGGCCGCGCTGCTGCTGGTGGTCATCGCGTGGATGGCGCTGCGCCTGTTCTCGCGCCTGCGCCGGGGCAAGTTCGGCAGCCGGCTGTTGATCCGGCTTGCCGCCATCTTCGCGCTCGTCGGCCTGCTGCCGGGCATGCTGATCTACGTTGTGTCCTACCAGTTCGTCTCCCGCTCCATCGAGAGCTGGTTCGACGTGCAGGTCGAGGGCGCGCTCGACGCCGGCCTGAGCCTCGGCCGATCCACTCTCGACGTGCTCGCCGGCGACCTCGCCGGCAAGACCCGCAATGCCGCCAACCAGCTGGCCGACACCTCGGATGCTGCCATTCCCGTCGTGCTCGAACGCCTGCGCGAGCAGCTGCAGGCCAACGACCTCATTCTCTGGAGCGGCAGCGGGCAACTGATCGCCAGCGCCGGGCAGTCGCGGTTCCAGCTCAATCCCGAGCGTCCCAGCCCGCAGCAGCTGCGAACCGCCCGCACGCAGCGCGCACTGTCCGTCATCGAAGGATTGGACGAAGGCCTGCCGACGGCGCTCAAGAGCGCGCGCATTCGCGCGCTGGCGCTCGTTACTCCTTCGAACTTCGGCTTCCTGGGCGAGCCGCGCTATCTGCAAGCCACCCAGCAGCTGCCTGCGACGCTGGTGGCCAACGCCATCGCAGTACAGGAGGCCAACCGCGAATACCAGCAGCGGGCGCTGGCGCGCGATGGCTTGCGTCGCATGTACATCGGCACGCTCACCCTGAGCCTGTTCCTCTCGGTATTTGGGGCCGTGCTGCTGGCGGTGGTGCTGGGCAATTCGCTGGCGCGGCCGCTGCTGCTGCTGGCGGCCGGCGTGCGCGAGGTCGCAGCCGGCGACCTCAGCCCCAAGCCGGTGCTGCAGGGCAAGGATGAACTCGGCGGACTCACACGCTCCTTCGCCGACATGACGCAGCAGCTCGCCGACGCCCGCGCCGCGGTCGAGAAAAGCATGGGCGAGGTCGATGCTGCGCGGGGGCGCTTGCAAACCATCCTGGACAACCTCACCGCCGGGGTCATCCTGCTCGACCCGGAGGGGCGCATCCTGTCGGCCAACCCGGGTGCGACCCGCATCATGCGCCTGCCGCTCGCCTCGCTGCAGGGCCAGCCGCTCGCAACCGCGCCCGGGCTCGAGGCGTTCGGCGCGGCGGTGCAAGCGCAGTTCGCGGAGTTCCACGCCGAGCGCCTGCAGCACGGGCTCGACCACTGGCAACAGTCGTTCGAGCTGCACGCACCCGCCCAGCCGGGCTCGCCGCGAGCCATCAGCGCGCTCACGCTCGTCGTTCGCGGTGCCGAAATGCCCGCCGGCATCACCGGGCAGCCGGCCCACCTGCTGGTGCTCGACGACATCTCGGAAGTCGTCTCGGCGCAGCGGGCACAGGCCTGGGGCGAGGTCGCGCGGCGGCTCGCCCACGAGATCAAGAACCCGCTCACCCCGATCCAGCTGTCTGCCGAGCGGCTCGAGATGAAGCTCTCGGCCAAGCTCGGCGAGCCCGAGCGCGCGATGCTCGCGAAGTCGGTGCGCACCATCGTTGATCAGGTCGATGCCATGAAAAGGCTGGTCGATGAATTCCGCGACTACGCCCGCCTGCCGAGTGCCGAACTCAAGCCGGTGGATCTCAACGGTCTCATCGGCGATGTGCTCCACCTCTACGGGCGCGAGGCCGGCGAGGCCGCCGCCGTCTCGGCGCAGGGGCGGGTGCGCATGGAGCTCGATGCGTCGTGCCCGCCCGTGCTCGGCGACGCCATGCAACTGCGCCAGGTGATCCATAACCTGCTGCAGAACGCCCAGGATGCGGTCGAAGGCCGCCCGCAGCCCGAGGTGACGCTGCGCACGCAGTGGAACGAAGTCTCTCGCCGGGTACGCCTCATCGTGCAGGACACCGGGCCGGGATTCCCGGAGCACATCCTCAAGCGTGCGTTCGAGCCCTACGTGACTACCAAGGCGAAGGGCACAGGCCTCGGGCTGGCGGTGGTCAAGAAGATTGCCGACGAACACGGCGCACGTGTCGATCTGAAGAACCGGTTGCAAGACGGCACGATTACTGGAGCGCAAGTGTCGCTATCATTCGCAGTTGCGGCATAGCCACAACGCCCCTGCAAGCCGCGTGGGGCCTGGGTCCAGAAACACATGGCAAACATCCTGGTGGTCGATGACGAGCTCGGCATACGTGACCTGCTGTCGGAAATTCTCAACGACGAAGGTCACAACGTCGAGTTGGCCGAAAACGCGGCCCAGGCGCGCGCCGCGCGACAGCGACTGCGCCCCGATCTGGTCCTGCTGGACATCTGGATGCCCGACACCGACGGCGTCACGCTGCTCAAGGAGTGGTCCACCACCGGGCTGCTGACCATGCCGGTCATCATGATGAGCGGCCACGCCACCATCGAGACGGCCGTCGAGGCGACCAAGATTGGCGCCCAGTCGTTCCTCGAAAAACCGATCACCCTGCAGAAGCTGCTCAAGGCCGTCGAGGCGGGCCTCACGCGGACCACGCCCGCCGCGGCCGCCGTGGCGCCCGCAGCCGCCGCGTCCGGCCCGCGAACGATGTTCGCCCCACCCGCAGGTGCGGCCCCGATGATGGTCTCTGCACTGGCGGCTGGGGACCTCACGGTCGAAGCCGCCATGACAGGCGGCCAGAGCCTGCCTCCCGCCATGGACATCGGCCCGCAAGCCCGGCAGACATTCGAGCTCGACAAGCCGCTGCGAGACGCGCGCGACGAGTTCGAAAAATGCTATTTCGAGTACCACCTCGCCCGCGAAGGCGGCTCCATGACCCGCGTGGCCGAGAAAACCGGCCTCGAGCGCACACACCTCTATCGCAAGCTCAAGCAACTTGGCGTCGATCTCTCCCGCGGAAAACGCGGGGGGTCATGAGGTATACTCGCAGGCTCTGGCCCGGTAGCTCAGTTGGTAGAGCAGCGGATTGAAAATCCGCGTGTCGGTGGTTCGATTCCGCCCCAGGCCACCAGTCTTCATGCGCCTCAGCGCCCGTTTTGGGTTCTGGGGCGTTTCTACAACCGGCGTGGTGTTTCTACAAAATTGGCAGTGGGCCGCCGAGCTCTTCGAGTGTGTCGATGAGGCGGTGCAGTGGGGTGCTTGGGTTTTTCTCGCCATCCGCTTCCGCATCTCGGAGGGACTGTTCTGCACGCGTGCGCGCTTCGGGAAGTCGATCCAGAAGTAATCGAAAGAGGTCCTTCGTACCTCCCTTCGAGTATTCCGTCATCCCGACCTTCCTACGAAGCTCCTGTATGACGCAATCGGCGGCAGAATTGTTACCCGCCCGCTGAAAGGGGGCACGCGTATAGCCGAAGTGCAAGAGCAGCCAGTACTCAAAACAGGGATAGGAGGCAAGCACGCTTACCTTTGCATGTCCTGCAGCCGCGGCGATTGCCTCATCGAAGTTCGCGTGAGAGTCTCTGTCAATAACGCAGTACACCCGCTCGTAACCGGAACTGCGCCGAACTGCTGACTCGACAATGCCGAGAGGGTCGGTGCGCCCGCAGTGCGCAAACTCAACCGCAGCAGATGAGCGGCTCAACATCGCAGCATCCTCGAGGTAAACCTTTGCCGACTTCGTGTCTTCGCACAGTACTAAGACTCGTGGTTGCGGGCGGAAACGTGCACCGCGCCGCTCGAAAGACGCCGTACTCCGAGCCACGTCACGTGCTCCGCAAAATCGGGAGACCCCTGTAGCGCCCTTCGTAATAGCGTTTCTCGACATCTTCGCTGTCGCGCCCTTGGAACTCGTGAATAGACCTAAGTTGGGTAGATCCATCAGCTGCCCGCTCAGTAATCCAGATCTGATCGCGGCGGAGCAGTTTCGTATCCATCAGGTGGGTGTCGTGGGTCGTGAAAATCAGCTGTGCCCTGGTGTCGCTAACGATGTGACGCCGTACGAGAGCTTCGACGGCTTTCGGATGAAGACTGCTGTCCATCTCATCGACGATCAGGCCACTTCTGCGGACCTTTCCGTCCCCATTAAGTGTTAGCCAAGGCAGTGCGAATCCGATTAGGTTTTTGGTTCCTCCCGACTCTTCGTCGAGCTCAAACGATGCGTCACCGAGAGCCGTACGGTGAACTAGAGTTGTCTTTGCTCTGTTGGCGGAAAACGCCGCTCGTACCTTCTTTTGGTCCATCCCTTCGTCCGAGAAGATCTCCTTAAGGGCAGGGGCATCCGGAGGCAGTTCGACCGAGATCTCTGCAATGGGAATGTCGATGTCCGAGAGCAGAGTGGCCACGTCAGTTCTGAAGCTCGGGAACTCGGCCATTAGGCGCTCAGATACTTCCACCGCGCCTCTGAAGCTCCCCTCAACAATCGACAACTCACTGAGCCATGTGAACGGGATGCGGAGCTGCTTCAGGTCCTCGCTGCTGTTGGCGACTGCCTGGGCAATGAACAACATACGTCCGCCGGTGAGCTTGCTCCATGCATCTCGCAGTTCCGGACTCGCCTCGAAGGTGGCGCCGAACTCATACTTATCGCGGTCTCCCTGGAGCGTGCGCTCATAGAGTAGATCCGGTCTCCCTTTCGTATATTTGATAAGTCGCTCCAAGTGAATTCGCTCTGCCGTGGAGGAGAGTTCAAACGAGTAGCGTGTCTTCTGCGCGATGAAGTGCCATTCGAACTTCGAGGGCTCTTGGTGCAAGTCCGGGTCGAACCTGAAAGGAGCGACCGGAAGCTTCGCGGCGTCAGGAGCGGCCACTCGATGGGTCAGCCGAGTAGCCACCGAGAGCGCTCGTACAAGGGAGCTCTTTCCCGAGGCGTTCGGCCCGTAGATCGCGGCGACCGTCAGTAGACGCGGGAAGTTTTCCCCATCAACTTCTGCGGGCACGGTGTTCGCCCGCCTGTGAAGGCGCGGCGCTGCAACCATCGAGAAAGTCTGTCGCGTCCGAAAAGATCGAAAGTTCTCGACTGAAAATTCAATGAGCATCGGTTTTTCTGCGTCTCGGACCTGGCCAAAGGCCCGACTTTACTCCATCGGTGTTCGAGCTGCAGAAATTTGGCAGTTCACCGGAGTGGCCTGACTCTCTCCCCGACGCGTGTCCGGACGTAGTGCTCCGTCATGTCCCGGTTTTTGTGGGCAAGGAGCTTCTGTGAGTGGGCTAGGTCGCCTGTGTCGGTTGCGGCCTTGGCGCGGAGATCGCGGAACTGGAAGCTGACGCCTGCCGCTCTGCGCGCCTTGTCGAAACCCTTGACGTCGAACCGAGTTGCACACCGCGCCGGTCGGTTCGTCGCAAGCGCCGACCGCCGCCGTGGACAACTCTCTGCTCACTCACCTTCGAAGTAGTCGGCGTCGATTCGCTTCAGTTCGTATGACCCAGCCATAGATACTCCTACGTTGTGATCGACCATCAAAGATGCCAGCTCTCGTCCTCCGAGGAGCACGATCTTTGTGGAGATCACGGCCGCGTATTCCGTTGCTTCCCTGGTGTAAGAGGAAGTCGTGATGAACACGCCTTTGCTCGCGCGGTGACCTTGGAGAGCACCAGCAAACTTCTGGATCTCAGGCCGCCCGACAGGGTTTTCCCAGCGCTTGGCTTGGATGTAGATTACGTCGAGCCCGAGGCGGTCCTCCTTGATTATTCCGTCGATGCCGCCGTCTCCGCTCGCTCCAACGGCGCGCCCGGCATCCTGTCTGCTGCCGCCGTATCCCATCTTTACGAGAAGGTCGACTACCAACCGCTCGAAAAACGCGGGAGTGGAGGCACGCACCTGATCTAAGACTTCGGTCTCGAGCTCCTCTCGCAAGCGCCTGTAGGCAGAAGCCAGCACATCTTCTGGCGTCTGCGTGGGGGTACGGTCAACAGGTGAAGCTGTGTCAGAAGGCTTGGAAACAGTGCCAATGTCCGAACCTAAGGTCTCCCGCCGACGGTTCTTGAACTCCCGGAACTCCTCGAATCGGTCGAGCACTTCCCCATCAATTTTGGACGGGTTCGAAGCGAGCAGCTGCTTTCCCCTGTCGGTGATCGTGAAGACGCCGCGCTTGGGGGATGCGAGAAGCCCCGCCTGCTTAAGGTAAGTTCTGGCCCAGCCAACGCGGTTGTCGAACAAGGGTGCGGTTCCACTGGGGAGGAGCTCATTGCGCTCTTCTGGAGAAATGCCGAAGTGAGCAGCCAGCGCCTCCACAGCATCCCTGAATCTATGCTCTTCGCCGTCGCCAGCAAGCCTCAAGAGCGGCAGCATCGCAGTCTGGTAGTCAGGGATCGGCATCTTCTACAAAAGGTGAAAGAGGGGCGGTTGTCCACAGCTACGAGCCGGCACCTAAAGAGGAAGGCTTTGAAGATGCTGCCGTGGCTAAGTATCTGATTGTCTTCGGCTTTTCCGAAGATTAAAAATCCGCGTGTCGGTGGTTCGATTCCGCCCCAGGCCACCAGATTCCAAGGCCAACGGTTCTCGGTTGGCCTTTTTGATTTTTGGCTTTCCCCGCGCCTCGCGGGATCGCGGCGAATTCTTCGTGTGCCGCCGGCGCGCACGGCAAGCGCGGAACTGCCGCCATGAGCGCTCCCCTTCGATTCCTTGCTGCCCTCTGTTCTCAAAAACCGTGGAGAACTGCGTTGATGTGGCACGCGCAGCACCTATTGCTCTTCAACGTGAGCCTGCGGCTGCCGGTGCTGGAAGAGACCCGGAATCATCCAGCCCGGCGCGTTCGTCGAACATCGGGAGGGAAGCGTGAAGCGCTGCGGGCTTGTGCGCTCGACACAGGTCGATGCCGGGATGCCGGAGGTCTGGCAGACGCGGAGTGCAAGGCCATGCATACCCTTTACCAGCAGTCCCGCCAGTTGACTCCGAATCCGCTGCTGCATCGATCGGGCGTTCAATGGGTCGATGCGCTGTCGATCAGCGTCCGGCCAGTGATTACGTGCTGGTTCATGACGTTGCCCTGCGCGGCCAAGATGGCGCCATTTGCTGCTTGCGCCTGGCTTTGAAACTTCCCGGCGCTGTACAGGCCGGACCGCACGCGCTTCCCGGGTGCAGCTCGCCTAGCCAGGTGCATATGCGCGTGCCCTCAAGATTGGCCGCACGACCGCGTATAGTGCGCCGCGTGAATAGCACCCCCCTCCGTCCTGCTGACAACGCAGCAGCATCGACGCTACCGGCTCAGCTTGAGCTGTCGCAAGGGCGTGGCGACTGGGTGCAGGCGGTCATGGTTACATTGCTGGCGTGGCTAGCCTTGTTGTGCGCCGGGCTCAGCGGCACCCCTGGTGTCGCTTCGCACCAGCTGGCAGGCAAGATCGCCGGCAATGGGCAGCATTTTCAGCGTCAAGCGGGGACCTCTCACGCCGCCCGCGCCGCACGGCGCGATTCCCCGGCGCTGGCGGCGACCCAGCAGTTCGCGCACGCGTGGCACGCTGCGGGCATTGACGATGTTGACGGGCCACTCCCCGGTGGCCACTTCACATTTTCCAATGATGAGTGCCATGCTGATGAGGCGCCGCCTTCGAAGCCTGCGCCGCGCCTGAAGCCACGCTACCGCGCGCACCCGAGCCGCGCACCGCCGCTGTTGGCCTGACGCCCCGCGCGCATCCGCTGCGCGCGACCTTCACCCTCCCGAAGCCAGCGTGCGCACGCCACGGTGCTGTGCGCGCCCGTCAGAGCCGTTCATGAAGAATTCACCCTCCCTGGTGGCCATGTACCTGGCCATCATCCTTGCGGGCCTGCTCTTTGCATTGCCCAACGTCCTGCCAGCCTCCGTCCTGGAGCGCTGGCCCACCTACCTCCCCAACCAGCCTGTCGCGCTCGGCCTGGACCTGCGCGGCGGCTCGCACCTCGTGCTGGAGGTGGACGGCACCGAACTTCGCCAGGAGCGCGTGCGCAACCTGGCTGAAGACTCCCGGCGCATGCTGCGCGACGCGGACATCCATTGGCGCAGCATCTCCGCGAGGGAAGGCAGCGTGTCCATCGTACTGCGCTCGCCAGAGCAGCAGGATCGCGCCCGGGAACTCCTCGCCGCGCTGGCGAACCCGGTCGGCGCGGTCCGGCACGATGTCGAGGTGGGGCAGAACGCCGAGGGCATCACCCTCACCCTGACCCCGGAAGGCCTGCACCAGTCCGTCGGGCGCGCGGTGGAGCAGAGCCTCGAGGTCATCCGCCAACGGGTGGACCAGGTTGGAGTGTCCGAGCCCACCATCCAGCGCATCGGGGCCGACCGCATCCTCGTGCAGCTGCCCGGCCTGCAAGACCCCACGCAATTGCGTGCGCTGCTCGGATCGACTGCGAAGATGAGCTTCCACCTGCTCGGCGATGCGTCCAGCCCGGACGGCATCCGGACGCTGCGCGACGACGGGGGGAATGCGTACCCCGTGCGGAACACGGTCGTGCTGAGCGGGGATCGGCTGTCGGACGCCAGCGCCGGGTTCGACCAGCAGACGGGCGAGCCCACGGTCAACTTCCGGTTTGATCGCGCGGGCGCTCGGGAGTTTGCCGACATCACGCAAATGAACGTCGGGCGCCCCTTTGCGATCGTGCTGGACGACAAGGTGCTCAGTGCGCCCGTGATTCGCGAACCCATCATTGGCGGATCGGGCCAGATCTCGGGCAGCTTCAGCGTCCAGGAGGCGAGCACGCTCTCGGCGCTGCTGCGCGCCGGGGCCCTGCCGGCCAAGCTCACCGTGATCGAAGAGCGCAGCGTCGGCGCCGATCTCGGCAGCGACGTCATCCAGAAGGGCATCTACGCGGGGATCGCCGCGTTCGCGCTGGTGTTCCTCTTCATGTTTGTGCTCTATGGCGGATGGGGGCTGATCGCAAACATCGCCCTGGCGCTGAACGTCGTGCTGACCATCGCGGGCATGAGCGTGCTGGGTGCGACGTTGACCCTGCCCGGCATCGCCGGCATCGTGCTGGGCATCGGGCTGGCCGTGGATGCGAACGTGCTCATCAACGAGCGCATCCGCGAGGAAACGCTGAAGGGCAAAGGCGCCCTGTCGGCGATCGATGCCGGCTTCAAGCGCGCGTACGCAACCATCATGGACAGCAACGTGACCGCCCTGATCGCCACCTTGCTGCTGTTCTGGTTCGGCTCGGGTCCCGTGCGGGGCTTTGCCATCACGATGGCGCTGGGCATCGTGATCTCGATGTTCACCGCGGTGTCGGTGGTCAAGGTGATGATGCTTTCCGTCGCGCGGCGCGGGCGCCTGAAGACCATCCACATCCGGCCGTTGTTCGGGTTCCGGCTCGTGCCCGACGGTACCGGGTTCGACTTCATGAAGCGGCGCTTCGCCGGTCTGGGCCTATCGGCGCTGCTCGTGTTCGCCAGCGTGGTGCTGCTGTTCAAGCCGGGGCTGAACTTCGGCATCGACTTCCGCGGAGGCATCCAGATGGAGGTGGCCGCCAGTGCGACCGAAGACCTGTCGCGCTACCGCGCGCAGCTGGAAGGCCTGGGTCTCGGCGAGGTGTCGCTGCAGACCGTGGGCGACGAACGTCGCCTGCTGGCGCGCGTCGAGCGGCAGCCCGGCGGCGAAGTCCAGCAGACCATCGCCGTCGAGCGGCTGAAGGCGGCCATCCACGCGGTCGATCCGCAGGCCAGCTTCGAACGCACCGAAGTGGTCGGGCCCAAGGTGAGCGGCGAGCTTGCCACCGCCGGCGTGCTGGCCGTCTTCCTCGCGAGCCTGGCCATGCTGGTCTACATCTGGGCGCGCTTCGAGTGGCCCTTTGCGGTCGGCGCCATCGTGACGCTCGTGCTCGACGTCGTGCTGTCCTTGGGGGTGTTCGCAGTGACGGGCCTCGACTTCAGCCTCACGGCGATTGCGGCCTTGTTGACGCTGGTGGGGTACTCGGTCAACGACAAGGTGGTCGTCTACGACCGCATGCGCGAGAACCTGCGCAGCCAGCGCAAGGCGTCGCTGCGGGATGTGATCAACCTGTCCATCAACCAGACCTTGACGCGCAGCCTCTATACGTCGGTCACGGCGTTCCTCGCCGTGCTGCCGCTGGCGGTCTGGGGCGGTCCCGCCGTGGCGAGCTTCGCGATTCCCATGGCGGTCGGCATCGTCATCGCCGCGTGCTCGTCCATCTTCATCGCGGCCCCCATCCTGCTGTTCCTCGGCGACTGGCGCGGGCGGCGTGGTGGGGGCGCGATGTGCGCGGCGGACCCCGGCGACCGCACATCGGTGGCACCGTCGCGGCCGCGCAGCGTTGCGATGCCGGCGGAAGGTGGTGTGCGGGCTTGATGCCGCCTCAGCGGTTCGAACTGGGCGGAGTTCATCGAACCGCTCCTACAGGAGCGCGAACTCGTGCGCGGAAGACTCGGCACCAAAGGAGATCGATATGAAAGTGCTTCTCTGGATCATCGGCATCATCTTCCTCATAGGCCTGCTCGTGGTGTTTGGAATCGGGGGCCTGATCTTCTAGCGCAGGAGACTGTGAAGCGTGCCAATGCTGAGCTTTCTGCCGCGTGTCGCGATCTTCGTCTCGGCCGATGCTCCGTGCCGGACGCAACGCCCCTGTCGCGGCTGCTGGAGACCCTGCTAGATCAGCGCCAGCACATCGCTCTCGTCGTCGGCGAATACGGCGAAACCAAATCAGCGGCGCACGGGAGCGCTTGCCTTCCCGTTGACGGGCCGCTGCCATCATTTACAAGCCGGATTGTTCTGATCCCTGCCGCTTGCTGGAGCCGCGCCGTCATAGCTTCTGTGCTGCCTCGACCGTCGCAGCGGCCTCTTCCAAATCGCCCGGCTGCAACCCTGGTGCCGCCTGCAAGCCCGGTGCCTGAGCAAGGCAAAGCTGCGCAAATATGGGATAGTGGTCTGAACCGAAGTTGGGCAGGCGCTCAAACTCGAGCAGCCCCAGATCCTTTTGGAACAGCACCTGGTCGAGCGGCCACGACTTGATGATGCTGCCTGCTTCGTAGGTCGGGATGAACCCCCGCCCGACGCGAGGGTCGAGCAAGCCTCCGATCCGCATCGCCCGGCGTACCGACCGTTCCCACGGCACCGCATTGAAGTCGCCGGCCAGGATAGTGGGCACGTGGGCCTCCCGGGCCTCCAGTGCAATCTGCATGAGGTGCGCGTCGCGGCTGGTGGTCGGCTGTGACCATGCCTGGGGCGGCCTCGGGTGCATCGCGAACAGCTGGACACGCTTGCCGCTTGGCAGGCGAACGCCAGACGAAAGCGTCGGGGTAGGCTCTCCAAAAAGGAAGCGAAATTCCGGCTCGACGAGCTCGAAGCGCGAGAACACGTGCATGCCATAGTAGGCGTGGTCGTCCGGGATCGACTGCACGACGTCGGAAAAGCGGCCGCGCAACGTTGAGAGGCGGCGGTCCCACCAAGCGTCAGTTTCAAGTACCACAAGCACGTCTGGGCGGTACCGGGCAACGAGCTCCAGAAATGGCTCGGCCAGCTCGTTGTCCCGCTTCACGTTGGCAACGAAAAGCCGCAGGCGCGAGTCTTCCGTGCAGGTGTCGAGCACGACGGCGGACGGTTCAGCGAACGGCAGGTACGGGTGCAGCCGGTACGAGTGGTAGCCCAGCGCCAGTGCGGAAACGACGAGCACCCCAAGCCAAATCGGCCTTGGCGTGCGCCGGGGCCGCGCCACCAAGAGCCACAGTGCCAGCAGCGCCACGATAGCAATGAAGAGCTGTACGCGGATGAAGTCCATGTACCGGACCCACCACGTGTCGGTTTCGACCCAGGGCAGCAGCGAGGCGACGCATGTCGCAGCGAGCAGCAGCAGGATCACGAAGCCGGATGTTCGTCGCAGGTCGGATAAAGCCATCGATCCCTCGAGCTGGTGTGTCCCACTCTACGAGGACCGGTTGGCTGCGTGTGTAGACGGACTCCGCGGCAGGCCGTGCGGAACGGCCGACGCAGCCGCGGACCGGTCTTCCAAGATCAACCGTTCGACTGCCTCCTGCTCCGCCAGCATTCCACCGATGCTCCGCTTTGAGCCGAAGTTCTCGTATCCGATGAAGACGATGAGGAGCGCCAGCGCCGCGATTCGCGCCGTCTCGACGAGTCAGGATGGAGGTGATCGCGTCGCGATCACGCAAGGCCAGCGACCAGCTCTTTGCCGGAGCTGTCATCGGGTGGCGGACTGGGTCAAGGCGGGTTCAGCGGGCGGACGAATAGGGCTTGTTACGCATGAGGCTCACGACCAGGGTCACGATGGTCAGCGGGGCAACGAAACTCAGCATGGCCGAGGAAAAGGCGGGCAGCGCGTCGTGGTGCTGCGAGGCCATGATCAGGTAGGCCACATACGCCACGTAGTAGGCCAGCAAGACGCCGCCTTCCCAGCGCGCGATCTCGCGCCCGCTCAGGAAGACCGGCAGACATGCGAGTAGCGCGGCCAGCATGACCCAGATGTCGAACGCAAGGATGGAGGGCGCCAGGGTCAGGCCGGCGCCCCCGGAGATGAGCCCGCTCAGACCGAGGCAGCCCAGGATGTTGAAGGTATTGCTGCCCACCACGTTGCCCACCGCGATGTCGCGCTCGCCTTTGAAGGCGGCAGCGAGCGAAGTGGCCGCCTCCGGCATCGAGGTGCCGGCCGCCACGATGGTCAGGCCGATGACGACGTCGCTGACACCCAGCGCCTTTGCGAACACCACAGAGGCGGACACTAGCCAATCGGAGCCGACGACGAGCAGAGCCAGCCCGGCCGCGATCAGCGCCACCTGGGCCGGCCACCGGGCGTCCCAGGCGCCGGGAGCGGCAGGCTTCAGTTCGGCGTCGAACTCCGTGGTGTTGCTGGCCGACTCGCGGCGCGACTGCAAGATCAGGAAGACGGTGTAGCCCACCATCAGGGCCATCAGCAAGGCGCCGTCGAACACACTGATGCTGCCGTCGATCCCGAGCACCAGCAGCAGCAGCGCCGCGCCAATCATGATGGGGACCTCCTGCCGGATCAGCTGCAGGTTGACGAGCAAGGGTGCCACCAGGGCGCTGACGCCGAGGATGAACAGCACGTTGAAAATGTTGCTGCCTACCACGTTGCCCACGGCGATATCGGTCTGGCCGTCGAGTACGGCGCCCGCCGAGACGGCCATCTCGGGAGCGCTGGTGCCGAAAGCCACGATGGTGAGCCCCACTACCAGCGGCGAGATGCCGAAGGACAGCGCCAGCTTCGAGGCGCCGCGCACCAAGGCGCTGGCACCGAGGACCAGGGCAACGAGGCCGGCGGCGAAAACGAGAGCTTGGATCAGCATGACTACACCTTGCCTAATGGGACGTGCAGGGGAGCGGCCACTGCAGCGCACGCAGGCTGCGCCAGTTCGAATGCCGTGATCATGCCCGACCTCGCCATACCAGTCCCTGCCCGGCGAGGACGCCGGAGCCTTTCATAGCAGTGCATGGCGCTTGCCGCAGGCTTGCCAAGCCGACAGCACATTGCCTCGAGGGGGGCGGTGGCCATTCTTACCCTGTCGCCGCACACCGCCGTACAAGCAGGCGCACCAACGTTTGCGAGCGATGGATGTCTATACGCTCATCACCGCTCAAGACAAGAGTAGTCATTTCAGAGCCGTTTCGGGTAACAACCAATTCGTACCGCTCTTCTGCGCGTGCGCGTAGCACGACCTGTGCCCCTGTCAGCTCAATTGAGCGGCGTTCCCAGCGCCATAGGCCTGACTTCTCCTCGAGTTGCAGGGTGCATGGCGACAGCAAAGCAAAGCGCCTCTCCGGCTCAGAATCACGGCCAAGCAAGTTGAGTGCCTCGACTTGCTCGGAGGTCGAAAGCGATGGGACATCGAGGTAAGGCTCGTCCTCGGTCGGGTATCCATCCGTGCAGGCGGTCGTCGCTATACCGATCGCGAGTAGCAGGGCGAGGCATGCTGGCCCGCTCGATCGAATTCGCTGAAACGACATGGTCGCCCTGGGATCAATCGGCTTCGATCTCCGCAGGATCAGAAGGTGACGCCTGTCGCGTCGCCAGAACTTTGTCGATCGTCCTGCCGTCCATGTCCACAATCTCGAAGCGCCAGCCCTCCCATTCCGCGTAGTCGGCCAGCTTGGGCAGCCGCCCGGACAGCAGCATGAGCATTCCGCTTAGCGTCTGGTACCGGCCGCGATCCTCCTCGGGTACTTCGGCCAAGCCCAATCGGTCCTTGAGCTCCGGAACCGGGATGTGCCCGTCCAGCAACCACGATCCGTCCTCGCGCTGTACTGCCCAGGAGGTGTCCGGATTTCGCGGCTGGAACTCTCCGGTGATCGCTTCGATGAGATCCTGCAAGGTGACGATGCCCTGCACTTCGCCATACTCATCGATCACGAATGCCATGTGAACGTCTGATTGCTTGAAGTTGTCGAGAAGCTCCATGCCCGTGACCGTCTCGGGAACGTACAGGGGCTGCTGCAGTGGCTGGTCCGTGAGCATGCCTTTGTCACCGCGGACCATGCTGGAGAGCCACTTCCGCGCGTTGACCACGCCCAAGATACTGTCCAAGCCGTGCTTGACCACTGGGAATCGCGCGTGATCGGATTTGTCGATGCGAGCCAGGTGATCTTCAACCGGCTTTTCGATGTCCAGGAAGATGACGTCAGCACGCGGCACCATCAATGATCCGATCTGCCGGTCATCCAGCCGGAACACGTTGCGCACCATTGCATGTTCGTGCGATTCGATGACGCCCGCACTGGTGCCTTCAGCAAGCATGGCGTGGATTTCCTCCTCGGTCACTGGCGTACCACTGGTGTCCCTGGCGCCAAGCATGCGCAGCAGCAGTTTGGTCGACACCGATAGCAGCCGCACGAAGGGCTTGGTTGCGATGGCCAGCCAGTTGATCGGGCGAGCGACGAGGCGCGCGACCGTCTCGGGACTGCCCTGGGCCAGGCGCTTGGGGACAAGTTCGCCGACGACGATCGAGAAGTACGTGATCGTCACGACAACGATGCCCGTGGCGCTGTAGCCGCTGTAAGGCGCGGGAATCCCAAGCAGTTCCATCCACTGCGCCAAGGGTGCGGCCAGGGCGGATTCGCCCACGATGCCGTTCAGTACGCCGATGGAGGTGATGCCGATCTGGATCGTCGAGAGAAACCGCGTCGGGTCCTCTCCAAGTTCCACGGCGGCAGCCGCTGCGCTGTCGCCCTCTTCGACGAGCCGCTGCAGCCTTGCCTTGCGCGCAGTCACCAGGGCGATCTCGGACATGGCAAACGCGCCATTCAGCAGGATGAGACCCGCGAGTATGAATATTTCCATAATGGGTTAGTAGGGCGACAGGCGATCTGCTTGGAGAAGGCCAATGACCAGGCCGCCTAGCAAGACGCGGTAGATCACAAACGGCAGGTAAGTCCGGGTAGTCACCAGGCGCAGGAACGCGATGATCACCACGTAGCCTGTGACAAACGCCACCAGCGTGGCGGCGATGGTCGGACCCGGCGGCACTGCTGCGGCATCGCTCCCGTGGCGTACCAGTTGATAAAGGCCGGAGGCAAGCACCGCGGGCACCGCAAGCAGGAACGAATACCGGGCGGCTGCTTCGCGCGTGTAGCCCATCATCAGGCCTGCCGTGATGGTCCCGCCGGAGCGAGAGACGCCTGGAATCAAGGCCAACGCTTGAGCAAGACCGAAGAGCAGCCCGTGCGCCCACTTCATTTCGCTCAAGGCGAGCGTCTTGCGACCGAACCGGTCGGCGATGCCGAGGAGCAGGCCGAAGGCGATCAGCATGATCGCCGTCAACTGCAGGTGCCGTAGCGTGGTCTCGACGCTGTCCTTGAATAGCAGGCCAAGGCAGGCGATCGGCAAGGTGCCGGCAAGAATGAGCCAGCCCAGGCGTGCATCGGGGTCGCCGCCAGGACTGCGTCGCAGGGCGGAGGACGCCCATGCCGACCCTATGCGAGCCAAGTCCCGACGGAAGTACACCAGCACGGCCAGCTCCGTTCCGATCTGCGTGATGGCCGTGAAGGCCGCCCCCGGATCAACCCCTGATGGAAGCAGTGGACCTATGACGCGCAGGTGCGCGCTGGAGGAAACGGGAAGGAACTCAGTAAGTCCTTGGATCAGGCCAAGGATGATGGCGTCAGACCAGCCCATCGGAATACCCGGCATGAAGAGGCATGCGAAACAAGGAAGATCTCCAGACGATCGCTTTTGAACGGAGGAGCGCGCGGACAAGCGCGAAGCTCACGGAGAGGCGGAAGGCAGGCGACAACCTGGCCGGCAACGCCGGGCGGCCGGCGCCAAAAGCAGGGGCGCTCAGGCCCGTGATCGAAGGGAAATTGGCGGCCGCAACGGGCCTTCAAGGAACACTGTTGCGCAGAACAAGGCGCCGCACGGAGGTGTGGGCGCCAGCATGACCAGTGATTTCGCCCCATTGCGGGCAATCGGCTGGTGATCCGGCAGGTCCAGGCCGCTGTCTACGGTCTGCAGGGGCAGATCGTCCAGGTGATGATCGACGACCGAACCCGGATCAGGCGCCGGCGGGACAAAGGTCGCTGCGATGTCGGAGTGCGCCTCGACGTCCTGCTGCCCATACTCGAGCGAGAACAGACCGACCCAGGCGATGGCAAGTGCGAGAAGACCCGCCAGGAACCGAGTGGACATTTGGCGGCGATTGTACCTGTGGCCCCCGCTCCGAGAGCGCGTGGGCAGGCCGTAGTCCCTCAACAGCCGAAGGCACAGCCAGCTCGTCGTCGTCTGGGTGCCATGAGGCGGCGAAGCTCGGGGCCCCAGTTCTTTTCTGATAGCCGCAATCCGGCGCCCACGCGCAGTCAAACGGGCAACTCAGCAAGGGAGACCGCGACGGCGGTCGGCGCGGGCGGCTCCACCACCTCCGCAGACAGGCAGGAGGGCTTACGGGCGAGCGGATGCCCTCGCTTGCTCAAACGCAGGGCTGCAGGTCAACCGCGCCACGGCTGAAGAACCAAAGGCCCACAGCCGCGAAGGTGGTTACGCCTCCTGAGCGGCGCCGGCCCTGTGCCGACTCCACACTTATACAGTGGACCTGAACGACAAGCTCGCCATCCTCGCCGACGCAGCCAAGTACGACGCGTCCTGCGCCTCCAGCGGCGGCACTCGCCGCGATTCGAGCCAGGGCACGGGGTTGGGATCGAACGAAGGCATGGGCATCTGCCACAGCTACGCGCCCGACGGCCGCTGCATCTCGCTGCTCAAGATCCTGCTGACCAACTACTGCCGCTTCGACTGCCTCTACTGCGTCAACCGCGCCAGCAGCGATGTGCCCCGGGCGCGCTTCAGCATCGATGAGGTGGTGCAGCTCACTCTGGACTTCTACCGCCGCAACTGCATCGAGGGACTGTTCCTGTCGAGCGGCATCATCCGCTCGCCCGACTACACGATGGAGCAGGTGGTCGAGGTGGCGCGGCGCCTGCGCGAAGAGCACGATTTTCGCGGCTACATCCATCTCAAGACCATCCCCGACGCCACCCCCGAACTGCTCCAGCGCGCGGGGCGCTATGCCGATCGCCTCTCCATCAACATCGAGTTGCCGACGGAAGCGGGGCTGAACTCCCTGGCGCCGGAAAAAAGCGTGATGTCGATCAAGCGCTCCATGGCCCGCGTGCGAACGCACATCGAGGACGCGCAGGCACAGCAGCACGAGGCGAGCCGGCAGGCGATGACCTTCTTGCCCCGCGCGCGTCCGGTGCGCGCGCTGCCCGAGCCGTTCGCCGCCGCGGGGCAGAGCACGCAGATGATCGTGGGGGCCGACGGTGCCGACGACGCCACCATCCTGGCGACCAGCGCGCAGTTGTATGGTGCGTATCGGCTCAAGCGGGTGTACTACTCGGCTTTCAGCCCCATCCCCGACGCCGCCTCGGCTCTCCCGCTGCAGGCGCCGCCGCTTCAGCGTGAGCACCGCCTCTACCAGGCCGACTGGCTGATGCGTTTCTACGGTTTTGGCGCCGAAGAGATCGCGTCGCCGCGCGGCGGCGGAATGCTGCGGCTGGACGTGGATCCGAAGCTCGCGTGGGCACTGGCCCACCCCGAGCGCTTCCCGGTGGATGTCAATCGCGCGCCGCGCGACCTGCTGCTGCGCGTGCCGGGCCTGGGCGTGAAGGCGGTCGACCGGCTGCTGCTGGCGCGGCGCGTGAGACGCCTGCGCGCAGAGGACCTGCAGCGCCTGCATGTGCCCCTTCGCAAGGTACTTCCCTTCACCGTTGCAGACGGCCACCGGCCCGCGCGCGTGGTCCCGGAGGCAGTACGAAGCGCGCTGTCGCGGCCTGCGCAGGCGGAGCAAGCGACGCTTTTCTGATCATGCTTGTGCGGCTGGCCAGCGACACCGACATCGACGGCTTCCGGCGCGAGGCGCGGCGGCTCCTGGCCGCAGGTGTGACCCCAGAAGAGGTGCACTGGTCTGCGCGGGACGACGATGGAGATCTGCTCTCTAGCCACGCGGACGGTGATCGCCACGACTTCGCGCGCTTGCAGCACGCGGATCCGACCGGCCCACCGGGAGGAGCCGGCGTTCTCGAGGCAGACGGCGCACCCGCGGCAGGCGAGCAGCCTGTGCGGGCGAACCGTCCGGATTGCCAGTCGCCTGCACCATCCGCACCACGCGGCATCTTCGAGCCCGCGCAAAACACTATTGACGCCGACGCTGCTGCCGTGCGCGTTCCTTCGGCGTTCGTCGCGCTGTGCGAGGCCGTCGTCCTGCATCGCGACCCGCAGCGCTTCGCGCTCCTGTACCGCCTCCTATGGCGGCTTGCGCACGAGCCCGGCCTGCGGCACGACCCCCTCGATCCACAGATGCTGCAGGCCCAGCACATGATGCGGGCGGTGCAGCGGGACATGCACAAGATGCGCGCGTTCGTGCGCTTTCGCCCCGTGGCGCGCGAAGCCGGCCTGCCGCCCTTGCACGTGGCCTGGTTCGAGCCGCAGCACCGCATCGTCGAAGCGAACGGCGCGTGGTTCCGCCGCCGTTTCGCCAGCATGCACTGGGCGCTGCTCACCCCCGACGCCTGCGTCGAGTGGGACGGGCAGCGGCTGCACGTGCGACCCGGCGCGCGGCGCGAGGATGCCCCGCCGGCGGACGCGGGCGAGGCGCTCTGGCTCACCTACTACCGGAGCATCTTCAACCCGGCGCGCCTGAATCTGCCGGTGATGCGCCAGGAGATGCCGCGCCGCTACTGGCGCAATCTGCCCGAGGCCGAGGCCATCGGCGAGCTCGCGTCGGCGGCGCTGCAGCGCACCGGTCGGATGATTGCGCAGGCCGCCTCCGAGGGAAACCGCCGCATACCGCTGTGGCAGGCCCCGGCTTCCGCCCCGGTCGAGGTGGGCAGCCTCGACGAGTTGTCCGCCCGCGTGCAGCAGTGCCGCGACTGCCCCATCGGCGCGCTCGCGACGCAGGCCGTGTCGGGCGAGGGCCCGTCGCGGCCGGCGGTGATGGTGGTGGGCGAGCAACCGGGGGACCAGGAGGACCTGCAGGGGCGGCCGTTCGTCGGCCCGGCCGGGCAGCTGTTCGATCGCGCCCTGCAGCGCCTGGGGGTGCCGCGTGCAACGGTCTTCGTGAGCAACGCCGTGCGGCATTTCAAGTTCGAGCTGCGCGGCAAGCGGCGGCTGCACAAGACCCCTACGCAACAGGAGGCGCTGGCCTGTCGCCACTGGCTCGAGGAGGAAATCGCGCGCGTGCGCCCGGGCGCGCTGGTGGCGCTTGGGGCCACGGCTGCGCGGTCGCTGCTGCAGCGTCCCGTGGCGGTCCTCAGCGAGCGCGGGAAATGGTTCGAACGCGCCGACGGCGTGCGCGTGCTGGTCACCGTGCACCCGTCCTCGCTGCTGCGGCTGCCTCCGGCGCAGCAAGCGGGGGCTTTCGAGCGTTTCGTGAAGGACCTGGGGCGCGCCTGGAGCCGCGCGTCGGATGCGTGAAGCACGGGACGTCTCACTTGGTGCGGCGCAGCTACCCGTTCGAGCGCGTCCGAAGGCGTTCCGATGCAAGCCCCATGGCATGGCATGGCTTGGCGTGGCCTCGCTCGTTCTCCGGCGTCCTCGCCTATCCTGCGCCCATGGACGACGACAACATCGAAGAGCTCCGTCGCGAGGTGCGCCACCTGATCGCGATGAACGCTGCCGCGTACGTGGCCATCACCTCGCTGGTCGCCACCCACCCCCGCCCCGAGCAGTTCCAGCTGCACCTCGACTCGGCGCTGGAGGGCGTGCTGGGCTCCGACCGCGTGGCGAAATGGCCCGAAGACCAGAAGGCCATCGTGCGCCGCGTGATCGAAACCTTCCAGTCCGTGCGGCCCGCGGGACCCATCGATCCGCTGGCGGCCGGCCTTGGCGAGCGCGACCCCCGCAGGACCGGCGGCGCCTGAACCGAGCGCTCGTGGCGCCCACGAAGAAAGGCCCCCGCGACCTTCCCGTCGCGGGGGCGGCAAAGGCCGGGCGGCGCACCTTGGAGTAAACGCCCGGTCGTGGAGTGATCTGCGCCTTCCTGGTTGTGATGCTCGCAATTCGGTGCGGGCTCGGGCGTAGGAGCGCACCCCGGGTGACTGGCTCCTTCGGGCCAGCAAGAAAGCGTGCGCTGCCGCGGTCGGAACCGTTCACCAGCACGTGCCCGAACGTGCGCATCCGTGCGTGCTCGCATCCTCGGAGACACGCGCAGAAGCTGGGCGGCGGCCGCGCTCGGAAGTGCGCGCTGGACCCCGGCTGCAGTGCCTCGTCAAGGCGGGAAGCGTCGATAAGCTCGCCTACGACGCGACCAGGCCCTCCTGCGCGACGGCGTCGGCAGTGGCCTCGAGAGCTGCTTGCAACTCGTGCAGCCGCGCAGGCGGGGCCGGTTCGCCCGCACGAGCGGCCGCTTCGAGGGACTCGGCCAGCTGCGCCACGCGGGCAAAGGCGAGGGTCGCAGCTGTGCCGCGCAGGCGGTGCAGGTGGCGCTCCTGTTCGAGCGGAACGTCGGCGGCTGCGAGCGCGGCCGCAGTGTCCTGCAGGGAGCACACCCCGGCGCGCAGGATCTCGCCCAGTCGCTGCGGCGCCGTGAACTCGCGCAGCTCGTGCAGCCGCCGCGCGTCGATCAGTGGCGGCAGGCCCTGCGCAGCCGCTGCCACCTCGGCACCCTGCGGCTGAGCCGCGGCTGCTTGCGCCGCTTCCGTGGCCGGGCGCTCCGGCGCAGTTGCGTCAGGCGCCGTCGCCGCAGCAAGTGCATCGTGCTCAGGTGGTGGAGCCGCCGGCGACGGCGCGGTGGCTTCGCGGCGCGCCCGCGCATAGCGGGCGATGGCGGCGTTGAGTGCGTGCCAATCGACCGGCTTCATCTGGCACTCGTTCATTCCTGCCGCGAGGTACTGCCGCTGTTCCTGCGCCATCACGTTCGCGGTCAGGCCGATGACGGGCGTGTGCGCGCGCGCCCCGGGCAGCTGCCGTATGCGGCGGGTGGCCTCGACACCGTCCATCACGGGCATCTGCACGTCCATCAGCACCAGGTCGAACAGCTCGGCTTCCACTCGCTGCACCGCCTCTTGACCATCGACCGCGAAGACCACCGTGTGGCCTTGCTTTTCCAGCACGGTACGCAGGATCTCGCGATTGACCTCCACGTCCTCGGCAATGAGGATGCGGCTCGGGGGCGGGGGCTCGTAGGCTTCAGGCAGCGGGGTCTCCAGCGCGGCGCCCTCTGCCACCTCCAGCGGCAGATCGACGCGGAAGGTGCTGCCGCGCCCCGGGACACTCTCCACGGTGATGCTGCCGCCCATTGCATCGATCAGCCGCTTGCAGATCGCCAGCCCAAGGCCCGTACCGCCGAAGCGGCGGGCGGTGCTCTGCTCCACCTGCGAGAAAGGCTGGAACAGCTCGCCCAGTTTGTCCGTCTCGATCCCGATGCCGGTGTCGCGAACGGCAAGGTGCAGGCGGATACCCTTGGACGGCGCCGGTTCGGCGGATGCGCTCAGCACCACCTCGCCTTGCGGCGTGAACTTGACGGCGTTGCCGGCCAAGTTGATCAGCACCTGGCGCAGACGCGTCGGATCGCCCAGCACCGCCGGCGGCAGGTGTGGATCGAGCTCCAGCCGCAGGCTCAGCCCGCGTTCGACGGCCAGCGGGTGCATGAGCGAGCGCACCTGCTCCAGCACCTCCAGGATCGAAAAAGGCAGCACCTCCAGCGGCAGCTTGCCGCTCTCGATGCGCGAGAAATCGAGGATGTCGTTGATGACGCTGAGCAGGTGCTGGCCCGAGGCGCGGATGGCAGACACATACTGCTGCTGCCTCGGCTGCAGCGGCTCGCTGGCCAGCAAGTCGGCCAGCCCGAGCACCCCCGTCATCGGCGTGCGGATCTCGTGGCTCATCGCCGAGAAGAACTGCGAGCGCGCCGCACTGCTGCGCCGCAGTGCATTGAGCAGTTGCCGCTGGTGCGACAGCAGCGCCGCGAACGGCAGGCTGGTCATCACCATGGCCGCCAGATACAGCTGCAGGGCCTGCATCCGCGTCAGGAGATCCATGCCCTGGGAGACCATCTCGACGGTCGCGCCGCGCCCTTCGAGCGTAGACCAGACGCCGGCTGCCGCCATCGTCACCAGCATGGCCGTGGCGCCCATCAGCCCCGAGCGCCAGGTGACCAGCAGGATGACGGGAAAGGTCAACAGCAGCAGCGGTGCATAGAATTCCTGGACCATCAGCGCCGCGGCTGCCAGGCACCAGGGCAGCGTGCCCAGCAGATTGCGCGCCGTGCGTGCGCGCTGCGCGCGGTACTGCTTCACGCTCGGATCGAACCAGCTCAGAAGCACTGGCGCCACCACCAACATGCCCAGTGCCGACGCGCTGTACCACGACCACCATTGCGCCACGAACTCCCGCGCGGAGACCACGGAGCCGACCGCCAGCGCGCCGGCTGCTGCGCTGAGCACCGGCGCACCGAGCCAGGCGGCCAGCAAGCGCGCCGCATGCGCGCGCTGATACCAGGGCGCGGGCAGTCCGCCTCGAAGGTGGATCACGCCTGCGGCGAGCAGCACCTCCATCACGTTGGCCATGCCGGTGAGCAGCGGTGCGGTGGTGCCGGTGACCACGCGGCCAGCCGCACCACCCAGCAGCAGCAGCAGCGCGAGGTGAGGCCATTCGCGCGTCGAGGCGCTCAGGAACACCACCAGCGCCACGGCGTTCGCAAAGCGCAGCGCAGGGTTGTTGCCGAACAAGGCGGTGGCCCAGGCCGTGAGCACGAAGGTGGACGCCAGCAGCAAGGCGGCGCGGACGGTCCAGGAAGGCAGGGACAGGCGAAGGGCAGCAGGCACGGAGGCGTGAAGTAGCTCGTATGGTCGGCGCCGGGGCGGCGCGCCGGCTCGGGAGGAGAACGATCTTAGTTGCGCCGCCGCCGTGAAACGACCGCCTACGCTCAAGGCCGCCCGATGACCAGCGAGCCCATCGCGTTGGCGGGCGCGTGGTAGTGCAGCTGGGCGCCCACGATGGCGCCGACCGTGAAGGTCGTGCTGCTCTTTCCCTTGCTGATCACACCGCTGTGCAGCGCGCAGGAGCCCGTCGCGTCGGTGGTGCACGGCGACACCGCACCGCCGGTGCTGAAGGTGCCCGACACCTGCGCGCCCGCCACCGCGGCACCGGTCGCATCCCGGACGTGCACGTGCACGGTCGCCCGCCAGCCCCGACCCTGCGGCGCGGCCGATCCGGACAGGGCAGCGACCGACACGATGCGCTCGGCTTCGGCTCCCAGCGGCGTGACCGAGACGCGGTCGAACCAGGCGCTGGCCGTGTTGGCCGCCTGGTGGTTCGTGCTCCAGGGCTCGGCGCCGGTGGCGCCCCAGAGGCTCAGCATGATCTTGCCGGGCACCTCGGGAAGCGGGCCGCGGGCGCCGCGCTCCTCGTGCACCAGCCGGCCATCGACGAACCACTGCAGCGACTGCGGCGTCCAGCGGAAGGCGTAGTCGTGAAAGCCTGCGGAAGCGTCGAAGCCCAGGTCCACCACGGTGGGATGCTCGCGGCCGTCGCTCCAGTAGTTCAGGTGCACGCGCGTCGGATCGTCGCCCTTGATTTCGACATCGATCTCGTCGTGGCGCGTGCCCTCGGCCGGGCCGGTGTAGAGAAAGAAGCTGGTGATGGACCCCGGCACGCCCGATGCCTTGAGGCGGCTCGTGAAGGTCCCCCAGCCGTAGGAGTCGCGCGTTCGGTACTCACCCGAGACGCAGCTCAGGCCGGTGAGACCCCGCGTATCGGGCGCAAGCGTGATCTTCAGCTGGCCGCCCTCGAACGCCAGCTGGTCCGGATGCCAGCCATTGAGGAAGTAGCCTCCGTTGTTCCAGTCGGCGGCGATCCAGCGTGCCGTGTCGTTGGTGAGCATGGTGTCTTCGAAAGCCGGCGTCGAGGCCAGCGCGCGTGGCTCGATGAGCTCGGCCTGCCGGGGCTCGCCGCCGCCGCCGCCGCAGCTGGCGAGAAGAACGGCTGCCAGCCCGAGCGCCACGCCCTGCATCCTGATCGCATCCATGAAGCTCCTCCGTTGTTTTCTGCTCCACAATAGCCCGCGGTTTCCGTTCGACACACCTTCGCGAGGGCCTGCATGCCTGCGCTGGTGCGTCCTTGCAACACTCCGCCCACGATGCACGCAGAAGTACCGCCCATCCGAGCCTTGCTGGTCGATGACGATCCGGCGCTTCTCATGTTGCTGAGTGCATTCCTCGAAGCGCGGGGCTATCACGTCGATCAGGCCGAGAACGGCCGCCTGGCCCTGGAAAAGCTCACCAGCCTGCGCCATCGGCTGGTCATCACCGACCGCTCGATGCCCGACATGGACGGCATCGCGCTGTGCCGGACCATCCGCGCGCAGCCGCTGGGCGGCTACACCTACTGCATCATGCTGACCAGTTCGGGCGACGAGCAGACGCTGGTCGAAGCCATGGAGGCGGGGGCCGATGATTTCCTCGCCAAGCCGGTGCGGGTGCCGCAGCTCGGTGCGCGCCTGCGCGCCGCCGAGCGCGTGCTGGCACTCGAAAGCAGCCTGGCCGAACGCAACCGCGAGCTGCACGCCGCCTACGAGCAACTCAGCCGCGAGCTGGAGCTCGCGCGCGCACTGCAGCTGAGCCTGCTGCCGGCGCCCGCGCAGTTCGCCGGCCTGCAGTTCGACTGGCTGTTCCAGGCGTCCAGCTTCGTGGGCGGCGACACCTTCGACTACTTTCCCCTCGGGGAGCAGGTCTGCGGCTTCTACCTGGTCGATGTCGCGGGTCACGGCGTGGCCGCCGCAATGATGGCCTTCAACGCCCACCACCACCTGCGCACGCTGTCGCAGCAGATCGCCGCGCCGATGCTGCGCGAGGGCGGCGACGTCCGCCAGGTCGCCGCAGCCGTGGTGGCCGAGTACAACCGGGCCTTCATCGAGGGCGCCACCGACCCGGGCCACTACCTCACCATGCTGTTCGGTATCGCCGACCGGCGGGCGGGGGTATGCGCGATGGTGCAGGCAGGCCATCCGCCGCCCCTGCTGTCGCGCGCTGGCGAGCACGCGTTCCGCCCCTCGGGCGCCGGCGGTTTGCCGGTGGGCATCCTGCCCGACGCCTCTTTCGATGCCGACCTTTTCGCGCTGGGCCCGGGCGACCGGATCGTGCTGTATTCGGACGGCATCACCGATTGCCGCAACGCTCGCGGCGAGGCCTTCGGCGAAGACCGGCTGGGCCTGCTGCTCGCCCAGCAGCGCGCAGCGCCCCTGGCGCACACCGGCGGTGCGCTGCGCCAGGCGCTGCAATCGTGGCACGGCCCGGCGCCGGACGACGACGTCACCTTGCTGATCTTCGACGTGGCATGAGGCGGGAATGCATCGCTGTGGGCGTCACCGGCCTGCTCGGCCTCGGGGCACCGGCCGGCGCGTACGCGCAAGCGCAGCAGGCGCCCGAGGCGGTGCAGCAGCCCCGCCCGGGCTTTGTCGAGCCGCCCGCCTGGGTCGATCCGGTGTACCTGCCCAAGGGCCCCGACACCTATGCCCGCGCGGACCGCCCGCCGCCGGACGACGCGGCAGCCCGGCTCGGCCTGTCGCTGCGGCTCGCGCTCGACTGGCCGCTGCGCGCCTCCGAGCCTGCACCCGCCACCGGCCTGGGTGCCCAGGGCGCACCGCCGGTCTCCCCCACGCTGCAGGCGAGCGTGCGCTGGGTGCCGCAGCCGAGCAGTGGCTGGTTCGCCCAGGCCACGCTCTACCGCTATCTGCGACCCGAGCGCCAGCAGCCCTGGAACCCCGACTTCAGCTACGCCTTCGGCTGGGACGACTGGCGCCCGGGGACCTTCGGTTTCATCTACGGCAACTACGCCGGCAACCGCCTCAATCCCGACCGCAGCCGCGGCGAACGCCGCTGGAATTTCCTCAACGGCCAGTGGTCGGCGTTCTACAAGTTCAGCCTGCCCGAACCGTTGCGCCCGCTGTTCGTGATCGATGCGGACGACCAGGTCACCTGCACCACGGCGCTGAATCTCACGCCACGCTACACCGATCTCGACAGCGCCGCGACGCGGCGCAACAAGGTGTCCGTCGGGCTGGGCTGCCGCTACGTGATGCCCTCCAACTGGTACGCCAACTTCACGCTGTTCGGATATCCGCGGTCGCACCAGCAGCAGCCGTGGGACCCCGACTTCACCTACGGTTTCGGCTATTTCGACTGGCGCGCCGGCACGGTATCGCTGCAGTACAACAATTATTCAGGCAACCGCTTCCCGTGGCGCGACCGCGGCCCCAACCAGGGCAGCGTGCGCAACGGCAGCATCACGCTGTCGTGGTCCACCCAATGGTGATGCAGAAAGGCAGCACGAGCGCATGGAAAACCTTCAACTCGACCGCCACGACGGGGTCGCCGTCATCGCACCGCGCCGTGCGCGGCTGGATGCGGCCGCCGCGCCGAGCTTTCGCAAGGAAGCCCTGGAACTCATCGAGCAGGGTGAGCGACGGCTGATCGTGGATCTCTCGGCCGTGGAATTCGTCGATTCGAGCGGACTCGGCGCACTGGTCTCGATCCTCAAGGCGCTCGGCGCGCGCGGTGAGATGGCGGTGTACGGCGCGCGCGGCAGCGTCGTCGCCCTGTTCAAACTCACGCGCATGGACCGGGTGTTCGACATCCTGCCCGACCGCCAGGCAGCGCTAGCGCGGCTGAACGGCCCGAGCTGAGCAGCATGGCTGCGCCGCCCTCCGCCCCGTCCCGCGCCACGCCGCCGGCATCGGCTGACAGCGCCGCGCCAGGCATCGCCGGCGGGAACGCCGACACCGATACCACCGCCGACTGGCAGCACAGCGAATTCGCCGCCACGCTCGAGAGCATCTCCGGGGCAACCGCGCGTCTGCGCCGCATCCTGCCTTCGGCGCTGCCCGCGCAAGCGCGGGATGCCGTCGAGCTAGGCGTGGCCGAAGCCCTGAGCAACGTCGTGCGCCATGGCTACGACCCCGATGCCGCGGGACGCATCGCGCTGTCGTGGCGGCTGCGCCGGGACGGCGCGTTCGAGGTGCTGGTGCAGGACTGGGGGCGGCCGGTGCCGCCCGGGTGCCTCGAAGAAGGATGCGGTCCGCCCTTCGCGTTCGATCCTCATCGCATCGCCGCGCTGCCCGAAGGCGGCATGGGCGTGGCCCTCATCCGCCTGAGCTTCGACGAGGTGGAGTACCGCCGCGTCGGCGACCGCAACGACCTGCGCCTGCTGCGCCGCAGCGAACGGTGAACTTGCCTTCTGTTGCGCCTGGCAGCCGCAGCAGCACCAGAGAATATTTTCGAGCCCCGTCTTCCTTGGATTCATGAGCTTCTACTTCGAACGCTTCGAGCATCGACGCCCACCTCCTCCGGTCCCGCATTCGCCCGCCATCGAGCTCACCTGGCAGTTCCTCGTCATCGTGGCGCTCATCCTGGGGGCCAACTACATCTGGTGGCGCTGGACTGCGTCCCTCAACTGGGACGCGCTGTGGTTCGCGATCCCGCTGGTGGTGGCGGAGACACTTGCCTACATCGGCCTGCTGCTGTTCGCCTTCAACCTCTGGCAGACGCGCGACGTGCCGCGCAGGCCGCCTCCTGCCGAGGCCAGCGAGGTGCTCGATGCGGAAGCGGGGCGGCCGGTCTCGGTGGACGTGTTCATCACGACCTACAACGAAGACGAGGAGCTGGTGCGCCTGTCGATCCAGGACGCCCGGAAGCTGCGCTATCCGCACGCGATCGAGCTGCGCGTGCACGTGCTGGACGACGGCCGCAGGCCGAGCATGCGCGCGGTGGCCGAGCAGGAGGGCGTCAACTACATCACGCGCAGCAACAACATCGGCTTCAAGGCCGGCAACCTGCGCAACGCGATGGAGCACACCGGCGGCGACTTCATCGTCATCTGCGACGCCGACACCCGCCTGTTCCCCACGTTCCTGGAGCACACGCTGGGCTACTTCCGCGACCGCGACGTGGCCTGGGTGCAGACGCCGCAGTGGTTCTACGACATCCCCGAAGGAGCGCCGCTGCCCGAATGGCTGCAGGGGCGCTACGGCCGCGCAGGGCGCGGGCTCGGCCGCGTGGTCGAGCGGCTGTTCGGTCGCGTGCGCATCGGCGAGGACCCCTTCATCAACGATCCCAAGCTGTTCTACGACGTGATCCTGCGGCGGCGCAACTGGTGCAATGCTTCCTTCTGCTGCGGCGCCGCCTCGGTGCACCGGCGCGAAGCGATCATGCAGGTGGCCCTGCGCAACTGGTCGCGGGCCATCGATGCCGAGGTGCGCCGCCACACGCGCAGCGTCGCCGACCCGCAGATCCGCGCCGACCTCGACGACGCCGTGCGCCGGCAGGTCGCGATGGACGCCGAGCTCACGCCCTACCGCTTCCATGTCTCGGAGGACATCTACACCTCCATCGTGCTGCACAACGACACGCAGCGGCGCTGGCGCTCGGTGCTGCACCCCGGGGTCGAGTCGAAGATGCTGTCGCCCCAGGACCTGCTCACCTGGATGATCCAGCGCTTCAAGTACGCGGGCGGCACGCTCGACATCGCGCTGCGCGACAACCCGCTCTGGCGCGGCGGCATGTCGCCGGCCCAGCGGCTGATGTATCTCACCACCTTCTGGTCGTACCTCGGCTGCCTGTGGAACGTCGTGTTCCTGGCCGCGCCGATCATCTATCTCTTCACCGGCATCGCGCCGCTGTCGTCCTATTCGCTCGCGTTCTACCTGCACGCGCTGCCCTTCATCATCGTGACCGAGCTGGCTTTCATGTTCGGCACCTGGGGCATCCGCAGCTGGGAGGGCAAGGCGTCGTACCTGTCCTTTTTCTCGCTGAACTTCCGCGCGCTCTGGACGGTATTGCGCGGCGAGAAGATCAAGTTCCATGTCACCCCCAAGGAGCGGCAGGAAGGCAACTTCATCCATCTGGTCGTGCCGCAGCTCACCGTCATCGTGCTCACGCTCGCCGGCCTGCTGTATGCATCGTGGCGGGTGTTCGTCGATGGCCAGCGCGACGAACTGCCCAACCTGGTGGTGAACGTCGCCTGGGGGTTGAACAACGTGTTCGCGATGCTGCCGCTGGTGCGTGCCGCACTCTGGCGTCCGCCGGAGGACGAGGCGCAGGTGCGCAGTTCCGGTGCCGCATCGGCCGAAGCAAGCGCAGGTTAGAAGAGACAAGAAGGGCAGAGCCGATGGACCATCACGAACCCAGCAATTTCGTCAAGGCGCGCAGCTCCGTCGTCTGGATCCTGGCGATCCTGGTGGCCTTCTCGCTCGTGTGGTGGATCGAGTCCACCAGCCGGGCCAACCTGATCGATGCGGGCTCCGGCAGCGGCGGCGCGCGCGCAGGGCGAGCCGAGATCGCCACCAGCGCCGACCTGCCGCCGCTGCCGTCGCCGCGCGCCCTCACGCCGCAGGAGCTGGAATGGGCACGCACCGCGTGGGCGTACTTCGAGGCCGAGGCCGATCCCGCCACGGGGCTGGTGGGGTCGGTGCAGGGGCACGGCGGGGCCACGCTCTGGGACATCGGCTCGCAGGTGCTGGCCACCGTCGCCGCGCGCGAGCTGGGCCTGGTGCCGCAGCGCGAATTCGACGCGCGCGTGCAGCGCATGCTGTATGCCCTGCAGCGCCTGCCGCTGCACGCCGGTGCGCTGCCGAACAAGTCGTACGACGTGCGCAGCCTTGCCATGACCGACTACGCCAACCGGCCGGTGCCCGAGGGGGTCGGCTGGTCGGCGCTGGACGTCGGACGCGGGGTGATCGCGCTCGTCACGCTGGCCTGGCGCGCGCCGGAGCACGCCGGCGCGGTACGCGAGGTGCTGGCACGCTGGGACCTGTCGCAGCTGGTGCGCGAGGGCGACCTGATCGGTCGAGCCGCGGGCGATAACGGCCATGCGGCCCAGCTCGTGCAGGAGGGGCGGCTCGGCTACGAGCAGTACGCCGCCCGCGGCGCCGCCCTGGTGGCACTCACCCCGGACCGCGCGCTCGACTGGCAGCGCAACCTGCGCCTGGTCGAGGTGCAGGGGGTGCAGTTGCCCGTCGATGTGCGGGACCCGGCGCAGTTCGGCGCGCAGAACTTCATCGTGAGCGACCCCTTCGTCATGGCGGGCCTGGAGCTGGGCTGGGACCGGCTGGGCCGTGAATTCGCCTGGCGCGTGCTGCGCGCCCAGGAGGCGCGCTTCCGGCAGACCAGCGTGCCCACCGCGGTGACCGAGGACCACATCGACCGGGCTCCCTGGTTTCTCTACAACAGCGTCTTCAGCGGCGGGCAGCCCTGGGCCACGGTGACCGAGGACGGCACCGCGCATCCCGAGCTGCGCACGCTGTCCGTCAAGGCCGCCTTCGGCTGGCATGCGCTCTTTCGCACGGCGTACACGCAGCGCCTGGTGGAGGAGGTCGCCGCACTGCACGAACCCGGCAAGGGCTGGTACGCGGGCCGCTACGAGCAGGACCAGGTGCCCAACCGCGCCATCACCACCAACACCAACGCCGTCGTGCTGGAGTCGCTGGCCTACATCGCAGCCGGGCCGCTGCTGCGCTTCGACACGCCGGCGCGCATGAAAGGATCCCGATGAACGCACCGGATCGCCGCGACTTCTGCCGAGCGCTTGCCGCCCTGCCGGCGCTCGCCCTCGTACCTGCCGCGCGCGGCCAGTCGCGAGCCGATCCACTGATGGGCTCGCTGATGGGATGCCCGCCGGGCCCGCTGCCGGCGAGCAGCATGGAGCGCAGGCGCGGTCCGCTGGACGCGCGCGAGCAGGCCATGGCCCGGGTGTGCTGGAAGTATTTCGAGAACAACACCCAGCCCAGCGGCCTCGCCAACGCGGTCGACAACTACCCCTCGACGACGCTGTGGGACACGGCCTCGTACATGGCCGCGTTGCTGTCGGTGCGCGAGTTCGCCATCGTCACGCCGCAGGAGGTCGATCGCCGGATGGCGGCCGTGCTCGCGGCGCTGGAGCGGCTGGAGCTGTTTCGGGGCGAACTGCCGAACAAGGTCTACCACGCGCAGACGCTGGCCAAGGTGGACTACACGAACAAGCCCGGGGAAGTCGGCTTCTCGGCCATCGACATCGGGCGCATGCTGATCTGGCTGCGCATCGTCAAGGAGCGGCTGCCGCAGTTTGCGGACGCCGTCGATCGTGTCGTGCTGCGCTGGAACTTCGATCGCGTGATCGACCGCAGCGGAATGATGTTCGGCGCCCTGATCGACAAGGACGGCAAGACGCAGTATGTGCAGGAGGGCCGCCTGGGCTACGAGGAGTACGCAGCGCGCGGCTTCGAGCTCTGGGGCTTCGTCACCGAGCTGGCGGCGCGCGCAGAGCCCTACGCCACCGCGCCGATCTATTGCGTGCAGGTGCCCTACGACGCGCGCGATCCGCGCAAGTACCAGCAGCACAACTATGTCGTCACCGAGAGCTATGCACTCGACGGCATCGAGTTCGGCTGGGACCGCACCTTCGAGCGCGGGCCGCAGCGCGGGCGCGCGACGCATCCCTGGATGAAGGAATTCGCCGACCGCGTCTACCAGGCGCAGGAGAACCGCTTCGCGGCCACCGGCATCCTCACCGCGCGCTCGGAGCACCAGCTCGACGTCGAGCCCTACTTCGTCTATGACACGGTGTTCAGCGACGGCTACGCCTGGAACACCATCACCGACACCGGGCGGCACGTGCCGCAGTTCGCGGCCATCGCACTCAAGGCTGCGTTGGGCATGTGGGCGCTCTGGAAGAGCCCTTACACCGAGCTGCTATTCGACACCATCGCACAGCGCTTCGAGCCCGATCGCGGCTACTACGAGGGCATCCTCGAGAACGGCAAGGGGCCGATCAAGGCGTTCACTGCCAACAACAACGGGATCATGCTGGAGACGCTGCTGTTCAAGCAGCAGGGCCCCCTGCTGCAGTGGGGTCCCGAGCGGCAGGGGCTGTGGGAGCGGCGCACCCAACCCTATGGACCCGACGCACGCACCCGGCCCAACGCGTCGCCGGGCCAGCCGCGATGAGCCCCGCGCACACCCCGGCGGGCATCGCACGACGGCTGCTGTGGCTGCTGCTGGTGCTGTCGCTGGCCTGGGCCCTGGCCGCATGCGGTGTCGCCGCACGCCAGTTCGAGCGCGCTGCCGATGCGGCCACGCACGTCGGCGACTTCGGGCGCAGCGGGCGGCTCACGCCAGAGGAGCGCCTCTGGGCACGCACCGCCTGGCGCTACGTCGAGAACAACACCGATGCGACGACCGGTCTGGCGAACGGCAGCGACCGGCGTCCGGTGGCCACCATGTGGAACGTCGCGGACCAGCTGGCCGCGCTCGTCGCCGCGCGTGAGCTGGGCATCCTGGAGGCACGCGAGTTCGACCTGCGCATGTCGCGCCTGCTCGGCACGCTGGCGTCCATGGACCTGTCCGGCGGCGCGCTGCCGAACAAGGCGTACAACACCGCGACCGGCAAGATGGTGAACTTCGAGAACCGGCCCGCCGACATCGGCTGGTCGGCGCTGGACGTCGGACGGCTCATGACCTGGCTGCGCATCGTCGGTCAGCGCCACCCGGTGTTCCAGGAGTACGTGGACAAGATCGTGCTGCGCTGGAATTTCTGCCGCGCGATCAGCGACTGCGGCGCGCTGCAGGGCGCGTCGCGCGAGAAGGACGGCGCGCTGCGCACCTATCCCGAAGGGCGTTTCGGCTACGAGCAGCTCGCTGCAGCGGGCTACGCCGCCTGGGGTTTCGACAGCAGCGCCTCGGCGCAGCTGCCGCCGCTGGAGTGGTTCAACGTGCAGGGGCTGCCGGTGCCCTTCGATGCGCGCGACCCGCGGACCACCGGGGTGCCGGCGCCGGTGCTCACCATGCCGCACGTCTACCTGGGCATGGAGTTCGGTTGGGACCCGCCGGGGCCCGTGCCGTCGCAGCAGCGGCTGCGCGCCATCGCGCAGCGCATCTTCGAGGTGCAGAAGCTGCGCTGGGAACGCGAGCAGGCCTTCACCGCGCGCACCGACTACCAGACCAGCGAGGCGCCCTACGTGGTGCTCGACGCCGTCTATGCCGCGGGCTACCCCTGGAACACGGTCGGCATCGACAACAAGGAGGTCCCCAAGCAGGCGCTGGTTGCCACCCGCGCCGCCTTCGGGCTGTGGGCGCTCTGGCCCGGCAACTACACCGACCAGCTGCTGGCAGCGGTCAAGCACCTGCACGATCCGAACCGCGGCTGGTACGAGGGCCGCTTCGAGGCCACGGGCGCGCCGCACGCCCACGTGACGCTGGCGACCAACGCCGACGTGCTGCGCAGCCTGCTGTTCAAGGTCAAGGGCCGGCTGTTCGAGCCGGACCAGCCCCGCGGGTATTTCCAGCGGCAGACCGCCAGCCCATTCCAGCGCACCGATCGGTGCCTGCCTCGTGAACGCCCGGCGTGCCGGGCCCGCGACTGACACGCCAGGCATGGACGCGCCGTTCGTACCCCGTGCGAACGCTTCGGTCTGGACCTATCCCGACACCGGCTCCGCCCGCGACCTGCGCATCGACTTCATGCGCGGTTTCGTGTTCGTGCTGCTGTTCACGGCGCACTTCGATTTCTATTCGTGGATGTCGCTGTTGGCCTGGGAGCGCGTAGGCGTCGTGTCGTCCGCGGAGACCTTCATCATCCTGGCCGGGGTGGTCACCGGCTCGGTCTACGGCAAACGGCTGCATGCGCAGGGCCTGTCGGCAACGACCACCAAGCTGTTCGAGCGCGCCTGGACCCTCTACAAGCTGGCGTTCTTCGTGGCCGCGTCGGTGTCCTTGCTGCGTCTCGTGCCGGGCCTGGATCTCGCGGCGCTCACCAGCTTTCGCGACCCGGTGACCAACACCGTGTACCCCCTCTACCCGCCGGTGGGCGACGGGTTCATGAGCAACCTGCTGCATGTTCTGCTGCTGCAGTCCGCGCCCCACCAGTTCCAAGTGGTGGGCCTGTATGTGGTGCTGTTCCTGCTCACGCCGGCGATCTTCTGGGCGCTGGCTCAGGGCCGCACGCCGCAGTTGCTGCTGGTGAGCTGGGCCGCGTGGGCGCTCAATTATTTTGCAGTGGAGGCAGTCCCGGGGACGGCCGAGCTTCGTGTGACCGGCGCTCAGTTCGAGTACGCCTTTCCGCTGCTCGCGTGGCAGCTGCTCTTCGTGCACGGCGTCGTGGCCGGCTTCCATCGGCGCCGCATCCTGCGTTTCTTCGGCACGCAGTTCGGCAACTTCATCGCCACTGCCTGTGTGTTCGCCGCGGTGGGCTTGGCACTGTTCTCCTGGAACCACCCGCTGGACGAACTGCCCGCCTGGGCCCGGCTGGAATGGATTGCACCGGACACCTTCCGCGCCTGGTACGCGCGCTGGTTCCTCAAGTACAAGCTCGGTCCCGGGCGGCTGTTGAACAACGCGGTGCTGCTGGTGGCGGTCTACGTGGTCCTCACGCTGGCCTGGCGGCCGATCCACCGGGCATTCGGATGGCTGTTCCTGCCGCTCGGGCAGGAGTCGATGTACGTCTTCTTCGTGCACATCTATCTCATCCTTGTGCTGAGCCAGTGCACGTTTCCCGTGGGGGAGCATGTATGGCTCGCGACCGCCGTGCACATCGGTGCGCTCCTGGCAGCATGGTGGCTGGTGAAAAAGCGCATTCTGTTCCGGTGGATTCCGCACTAGCGCGCGACGCGCGTCACGCTGCTGCCCGCGCTTGGGCGGGCGGTGCCTGCGGCGGCGCCACGTCGCGCGACGACGCACCGGACAGTGACGCCGCGTCGTCCTGCACCAGGTGGATCGTGCGCGTCGGGAAGGCGAATTCGATGCCGCGCGCGGCAAGCTCGCGCATCAGTCCGAGGTTCAGGCGCTGCTGCGCGTCCATGTACAGGTTGTAGGCCGGGCTCAACACGAAATAGACGACCTCGAAATCGAGCGAGCTGTCGCCGAACTTGAGGAAATGCGCGCGGTCGAAGCGCAGGCCCGCGTCGGCTTCGACCAGACGCTTGACGATGTCCGGAATGGCCGCGGCGTCGTCCGGCGAGGTGCCGTAGGTCACGCCGAAGTTGAACACGATGCGCCGCTCCTGCATGCGCCGGAAGTTCTTGACCGGCTGCTTGAGCAGATCGGTGTTGCTCACCACGATCTGCTCGCCGCTCAGGGCACGGATGCGCGTGGTCTTGAGGCCGACGTATTCGACCGTGCCCACGCCGGCGTTGCTGCTGATGAAGTCGCCGACCTCGAAGGGCTTATCGACCACGATGGCGAGCGAGGCGAAGAGGTCGCCCAGGATGTTCTGCACCGCCAGCGCCACCGCGATGCCACCGACGCCCAGGCTGGCGACGAAGGCCGTGATGTTCACGCCGAGGTTCGACAGCACGGCCAGCAGCACGACGGCCCACAGCACCGTGCGCAGGAACCAGGTGAGCAGGGTGCCGGAGGCGCTCAGCTGGGTGGTGTTGCCGTGGTGGCGCAGCTCGTAGTTGCGCACGCCGACCTTGATGCCGCGCGTGATCCACAGCCCGAGCTGCAGGGCGATCGCGACGAACCAGAACTGGCCCAGGCGCGAGGTCCAGAGGGGCCCCAGCTCGGCCACTTCGATACCGATCAGGATCGCGGTGACCAGCAGCAACCAGCGGTTGGTGCTGTCCAGGACGTTGACCAGCACGTCGTCCATCGGGGTGGTGGTGCGGCTCGCAATGTGGCGCAGCCGCCCCGTGACGAAGCGCAGGCCGACCACCATGGCCGTGTAGGTGGCGGTGGCCACGACCAGCGCGAGACCGATATGGAACAGGGTGATGCCGACGAGGTGTCTGGCGGAGAGCCAAGCGAAGAGTTCTTGCATGGGCCGTACCGTACCAGAGCGCGGCCGCAGGCCCGGACCTCGCCGGCCTCCGGCGGGCGGTGGCGCAGCAGGTCAGGTCGTGCCAGATTCCAGAGCGTTTTGGTTGCAATAGCTCCATCGGGCCCTTCCTCGGCTGGGCTGTGCGGCCCACGGAAAGCTCGGCGGCACTCACAATAGGAAACATGGTCCGCGTGCAGTGCGCCGCGGCAGATCCAGCCAGCAACCGATCGCAGAGCACCGCATGAGCGCCCCGCACTCTTCGTCCAGACGCCCGCCGATTCCGATCCTGTCCTATCACCAGACGGACATGGTGCCCCCGCGCGGCACGCCACACCGTGAACTGGTGCTGCCGCCGGCACGCTTTGCGCGGCAGATGCGCGCGCTCGCGCGTATCGGCTGGCGCGGGCTGTCGATGCGCGACCTCGAGCCCTACCTGCGCGGCGAGAAGGTCGGCAAGGTAGTGGGCATCACCCTGGACGACGGCTTCCTCAACAACTACCACCATGCCCTGCCGGTGCTGCGTGAGCTGGGCTTCACGGCGACCTCCTTCGTGGTCAGCCAGCAGATCGGCGGCCACAACGAGTGGGACCGCCCCGCGGGCGTCGAGGTCAAGCCGCTGATGGATCTGCAGCACCTGCGCGAGTGGATGGATGCGGGGATGGAGATCGGCGCCCACACGCGCAACCATGCCGACCTGCTCACCTGCAGCGAGGCGCAGGCGGTCGATGAGATCGCCGGCAGCCGGCACGAACTCGAGGCGCTGCTGCAGGTGCAGGTGCGCAGCTTCTGTTTTCCCTACGGCCGGCTGCGCGACGAGCACGTCGAGATCGCCCGCGCGGCCGGCTATGCCACCGCGGCCACGTCCGACAACTGGCGTGTCGGGGCCGACGCCGACCTGCTGCGGCTGCCGCGCATCTCGGTGTGGCTCTCGACGCCGCTGCCGCTGCTGCTGGCGAAGGTTGCGACCGGCTATGAGGAGTGGCGGCACAACCCCATCCTGCGGGCCATGCTGGGCCGCAAGCCGGTCAAGACCGCAGCGCTCGCACACCCGCCCGTGCGCGAGCCGATCAGCTGAGGCCGGTGGCCCCGCGGGCTGCAACGGACCCACGGGCTCCGGCGCGGGCGGCAGGTTTCAGGCCACGCGCACGCGCGGCGCCGCCGCAGCCACCTTTTCAAGCACCGCGCGCGAACGCCCACGCGGACCCGCTCAGCCGGTCGCCCGCATTCCGCCACGCCGCAGGCTACGCACCACCGGCCGCAGCGCTTGCAGCAGGGGTGAGCTGCGCAGCCATTGCCTGGCCGAGGCATGCGCGCCGACCAGCGCGGTAGTCAGTGCCGGCCGCGTGACCCAGCCTTCGACCAGCGGCATCGCGCAGTCGGCGAAGCTGGGTTTGTAGGCATCGTCCCCCTTGCCCAGGTCGAGCAGGGTGCAGCCCTCGTCCGCCGCCGCCTGGGCCACGCGCAGCAGCAGCTGCGCGCCCGGCGAGTGCCGCGCCTGCGCAGGTTCGTAGACCGGAAACCACCAGTGCCAGCACTGCCGTGAGCGCATGCCCAGGTGGGCAGCCACCAGCGTGTCGCCGGCCCAGAGCGCCGAGAGGCGCCCGGCGAAATGCGGAAGTTCCGTCTGCCAGATGCGCTCGACCAAAGCCCTCGTCCAGGGTTGCGAGAAGAAGTCGCTGACGCCGGTGCGCCGGCACTGTTCGGATTTCAGGCGCAGTACGGCGTCGAACACCGCGCGGTCGCGCACCTGTGCCTCGAAGCGCAGCGGCCCGACCTCGCGCGCCATCTTGCGGGCCTTGCGGTCGAGCTCGGCGATGCGCCGTCCGCCGCCATCCAGGCGCCGTTGCCGCCAGGCCGAAAAGCCCGCGGACAAATCGAGGCCGGGAGAGCAGGCGTGAGCAAGCTTGTGCCCGGCGGGAGCCTGGCCCTTCGGCAAGTGGTCGAAGCGCCAGAAGGCGAGCTCGCAGCTGTGCAGCAGCTGCGACCAGTCGATGGACGTGCCGGGCGCGCAGACCACGCCATGGTGGTCGGACAGGCGGCCGCCGACCGGGCTGCCCATGCTGCGCCGGCGCTGGTGCGGAAAGAACCCGCGCACACCGCGACCGTCTTCGAGCACGGCAATGCGCACGTCGTCGCGAACGGCGGAGACGGCCTGGGTGAACTCCGGCGTGAAGTAAGGACTGCTGAGCTGGGGGCTGGACTGCTGCAGTTGGAGCCAGGCGTGGTGGGTGCCGGCATCGATCTCCTCGGCGGAGATCACGGAGATCCTCATCGATAAGCCTCCCTGTCGTTCGAAGCACGACCATAAGCGCTCTCGACGAGCTTGTGTGCTCTGCCGCAAAAGTTTTCGTCGGCGAGCAAATCAAGGGCCGGCGCGCGGCAGGCGCTCGCGCCACCACTTGCGCCGCTCGTTCAGGCGCTCGAACGGGAACAGGCTGCCGAGCGCACCGCCGATGGAGGAGAAGTTGTTCATCGAGCGCAGGGCCTCCAGCGCGAACTGCTGGATCACCAGGCGCTCGCTGACCTCCGGTCCCTCGTTGATACGCGACAGCGCGTGCATCACGTACAGGCCCAGCAGCGCGGAAAGCGCGAACAGGAACTCCCAGTGCGCGAAGGTGACGATCGCCACTTCGCCCGCACCGCCCGGGGTGGCCCAGCGCACCACCGTCGAGAACGCGCTCGCCTTGAGGGTCTGGGCCAGCGCGCCGGCGGCAATGGGCGCCAGGCCGCCGGCAACTGCCGTGACCAGGCCGATCGCAGCGAGATAGGCCGTCCCCTGTCCCTGCGGCGCCAGCTTCAGCCCCAGGTTGCCCGTGGCGAGGCCGATGCCTCCGGTGGCAACGCCCATGACGAGGTGGATGGCGGTGAGCAGGGCGAGCTGCCAGGCAGCGCTGCCCACCGCGTCGGCGAAGACCAGGGCGATCAGGCTGGCGAAATACACCGGCAGCACGACGGCCAGCACGCTCTTGTTCGACAGCCGGTCCGACAGGCGGCCCCAGAGGTACAGCGTGAGGGCATTGGCGAGCTGGCTCACCACCCACAGCTGCGTCACCGTGACGACCGGATAGCCGCGCTGGCGGATCAGGTAGACGGTGAGGAACGGCGCCGCCACGTTGGCCGCTACGGCCCATGCCCCCATGAAGATCAGCAAGCGCCGGAAATTGCGGTCGCGAAATGGCGCGGCGAGCCGGCTCATCAACTCATTGGCGGGACCGGCGGGGTGCATCACCGGCTCGGGCGCGCGCGCGAGCCACCACGAGCTGACGAAGCCGGCCAGGCCGGCCAGCCCGAACGCGAGGCCGTACGCGTGCAGCGGTTGCGAGAAGGGTGCGCGGTCCACCAGCATGCCGGCCGCCAGGGTGCCGATGCAGGCTACCAGCGTGCCGAAGAACAGCCTGCGGGCGAAGAAACTGCCCAGCTCGCGCGGCGGAATGAGCTGGTGCAGCCACGAGTTCACGGCGCAACCGCCGACGGCTTGCAGCGCGGCGATCAGCACCTGTGCACCGATCAGCAGGCCCAGCGCCAGCGGCATGGACGCGAGGAAGGGCAGGACGGCGGTGAGCGTGATCACCACCCGCGCGCACGAGATCGCAAGCACGCCGATGAGCCGTCGCCGGCGCACCCGCTCGATCAGCAGGGTGGCGGGCAGCTGCGCAGCCTGCGCCAGGAAGGGGATGGCCGAAAGCAACCCGATCTGAAGCGGCGTCGCACCGAGCGCGAGTGCGAACGCCATCAGGATCACGCCGCCGGCGAAGGCGCCGGTCAGGCTGGCCCAGGCGAGGTCCTGTACCAGCGCCCGCTGGCCGGCGCGCAGATCGGCGGCGGAGATGTCGGGTACGGGCCCGAGCCAGTCGCGCATCGGGTGCCCGTGCTCAGAGGCCGCGCGGCTGCAGATGCTCCCAGGCGCCTGTTGCGCGCACGCTGCGCGCAGCGCCTACGAACCCGTGGAAAACGAACCAGCTTCCGGACATGCGCAAGGAATCTCCCCTCCCCCGGGCCGCGCGACGGTGGCAACCCCTTCGGGGAAACCTACCAGAAGGCCCCGCGCGCAGGTGTAAGGCGGCGCCGCTCCCGCGCCGCTGCAGATTGCCGCGGGCCGCGCCAGCCGCACGCGACAAAGGCCCTGGACGCCCTAGACGCCCTGCACGCGCAAGGCGGCCGCCGCCAGCGCCGTCATGTTCACGATGCGCCGCACCGTCGCCGACGGCGTGAGCACGTGCACCGGCGCCTTCGCGCCCAGCAGCATCGGGCCGACCGTGATGCCGTGGCCGCCCGTCATCTTCAGGACGTTGAACAGGATGTTCGCCGCGTCCAGCGTGGGGCAGATCAGCAGGTTGGCCTCGCCGGAGAGGGTGCTTTCCATGAGGCTGGACGCGCGCACCTCCTCGGACAGTGCGGCGTCGCCCTGCAGTTCGCCGTCGCACTCGATGTCGGGTGCGCGCTGCACGAAGAGGTCGCGCGCACGCCGCATCTTGGCGGCCGAGCCGCGCGTGGACGAGCCATAGTTGCTGTGCGAGAGGAAGGCGACCTTCGGCGGGATGCCGAAGCGCTGGACCTGCGCGGCCGCCATCAGGGCGATGCGCGCGAGCAGATCGGCGTCGGGGTCCTCGTTGACGTAGGTGTCGGCGATGAAAAGCGTGCGGTCGGGCAGCATCAGGCCGTTGAGCGTGGCGAAGGCCGGCTGCTCGTCGGCGGCGCCGATGACCTGGCGCACGTGCTCCAGGTGGTGGTCGAAGCGTCCCACCATGCCGCACAGCATCGCGTCGGCATCCCCGAGGTGCACGCCGAGGGCGCCGATCAGGGTGTTCGAGCGTCGCACCGCCGACTTCGCCGCTTCAGGCGTGATGCCGTTGCGGCCCATCAGCCGGTGGTAGGCCTCCCAGTACTGGCGAAAACGCGCATCGCTCTCCGGGTTCACGCATTCGACGTCCTCGCCGAGGCGCAGCCGCAGGCCGGCCTTGAGGATGCGCGCTTCGATCACCGCCGGGCGGCCGATCAGGATGGGATGGGCCAGCCGCTCGTCGATGGCGAGCTGGGCCGCGCGCAGCACGCGCTCGTCCTCGCCCTCGGCGAAGGCGACGCGCTTGCGCTCGGACATGCGGGCGGCCATGAAGACCGGCCGCATGATCATGCCGGTCTGGTAGACGAAGCGGGTGAGGCCCTGGGTGTAGGCCTCGTAGTCGGTGATCGGCCGCGTGGCGACGCCGGACGCCTCGGCCGCGCGTGCCACGGCCGGTGCGATGCGCAGGATCAGCCGCGAATCGAAGGGCGTGGGGATGATGTAGTCGGGCCCGAAGGACAGTTCCTTGCCGGCATAGGCGTTGGCCACTTCCTCGCTGATGTCGGCCTTGGCGAGCGCCGCGATCTCGCGCACGCAGGCGAGCTTCATCTCCTCGGTGATCTTGGTCGCGCCGCAGTCCAGCGCGCCACGGAAGATGTACGGAAAGCACAGGACGTTGTTGACCTGGTTCGGATAGTCCGATCGGCCGGTGGCGATGATGCAGTCGGGCCGCGCGGCGCGCGCCAGCTCGGGCCGGATTTCCGGCTCGGGGTTGGCCAGCGCCAGGATGATCGGCCGGTCCGCCATGGTGACCACCATCTCGGGCGTGAGCACCCCGGCGGTGGAGCAGCCCAGGAACACGTCGGCGTCGCGCACCACGTCGGCCAGCGTGCGTGCGGAGGTGTCCTGGGCGTAGGCAGCCTTGGATTCGTCGTAGCCGCCGGGGCGGCCCTGATAGATCACGCCCTTGGAATCGACCACGAAGATGTTCTTGTGGGCCACGCCGAGTCCGACCATCAGGTCGAGGCAGGCGATGGCGGCGGCGCCTGCGCCCGAGCACACCAGCTTCACCTCGCCGATGCGCTTGCCCACCAGCTCGAGCCCGTTGAGCAGCGCGGCGCCGGAGATGATCGCGGTGCCGTGCTGGTCGTCGTGGAACACCGGGATATTCAGGCGCTCGCGCAGCTTGCGCTCGATGGTGAAGCACTCGGGCGCCTTGATGTCCTCGAGGTTCACGCCGCCCAGCGTCGGTTCGAGCGCGGCCACGATCTCGACCAGCTTGTCGGGGTCGCGCTCGGCGAGCTCGATGTCGAACACGTCGATGCCGGCGAACTTCTTGAACAGGCACCCCTTGCCTTCCATCACCGGCTTGGCGGCGAGCGGGCCGATGTTCCCGAGCCCGAGCACGGCCGTGCCGTTGGTGATCACGCCGACCAGGTTGCCGCGCGCCGTGTAGTCCGCCGCGAGCGAAGGATCGGCTTCGATGTCGAGGCACGGATAGGCCACACCGGGCGAGTACGCCAGCGACAGGTCACGCTGGTTGGACAGCGGCTTGGTCGGGTTCACGGCGATCTTGCCCCGGCCGGGGTTGCGGTGGTAGTCGCGCGCTGCATCGCGCAGTGCCAGTTCGGCCTGGGACGTGGGTTCTTTCATGAGGTTCCTTTCTGCGCCGCCGGCACGGGCGGCCGTGTCTCCAGGGGACAGCATATCCGGGCGCGGGACCCTGCCAAGCTCGGCTTCGGGCGACCTGGTTCGCGCCGGCACCGGTGTGCGCTGCCGTGCGCTGCGCCGCGCTTGTGGTTGCGCGCGCAACCAATGCGTCTAGAATCCGGCCGATTCGCCTGCCACCGTCGTCGTGCACCGCAGCCTGCCTTCCCCCCGTCGCGCCCAGACACCCGCCGCACCGGCCGGCGAGGCCGCGCCGCGGCTGGACCACACGCTCACCTGGCGCATGCACACGCTGCACAAGCTCACCGACCAGGAGAGCCTGCGCCGATACCCCGCCGAAGCGGGCCTGTCGCTCAGCGACGGGCGTTGCCTGGGTGCCGTCGGGTCCTTTGGACCGCTGTCGGTGAACGAGCTCGCCCAGAAGGCCAACCTCAACAAGGGGCAGGCGAGCCGTGCCGCGCAGTCGCTGGTCGAGCAGGGCCTGGTGCGCAAGGCCGATGCGCCGCACGATGGCCGGGGAGTGCTGCTGAGCCTCACGCCCGCGGGCCGCAAGGCCTTCCGCCGCACCATGGGCCTGATCGCGCGGCGCAATCGCGAGATCTTCGATTGCCTCAGCAGCCGTGAGCAGCAGTTGCTGGCCGATCTGCTGGACCGCCTCATCGAGCATGCGCAGCACAGCGCGCAGCCGCCGGCGGCAGCCGATCCGGGCTGACCACCTGCACGCCCCGCCTCGCCCCGCTCCGCCACTCCGCGCCATGCACCAGCCCAGCACCGAACCGCGTCCCTCCCTCTACTACCGGTACCGGGTCCACGCACCGTGGCTGCCCTCGGCCGACGCGCGCGCGCAGCGCTGCACGGTGGCGATCGTCGGCTCCGGCCCGGCCGGGCTGGTGTGCGCCCTTCAGCTCGCGCAGCTGGGCGTCGCCAGCACGGTGCTGACCTCCGAGCTGCAGGTCTCGCAGGGCAGCCGCGCCATCGTGTTCACGCGCCGCACACTGGAGATCCTGCAGCAGGTGGGCGTGGCCCAGCGGGTCGCGCAGGAGGGCCTGTCGTGGCGCTTCGGCAACTCGTACTACCGCGGCCAGCGCGTCTTTCGCATGGAGGCGCCGCACGACGAAGACGAGCGCTGGGCCCCCATGACCAATCTGCAGCAGCAGATCCTGGAGGAGTTCCTGCTCGACGCATGCGCGCAGCAGCCGCTCATCGAGCTGCGCTGGGGCAACCGCGTCTGCGGCATCGAGCCGCAGCCGGACGGCGCAGTGCTGCAGGTGGACACGCCCGAGGGCGAGTACGCGCTGCAGGCGGACTGGGTGGTGGCCGCCGACGGCGGCCGCTCGGGCTTGCGCTCGGCCCTGGGCCTGCAGATGGAGGGGGCGTCGTACGAGGGACTTTTCGTCATCGCCGACATCCGCATCGACCTGCCGTTCCCGACCGAGCGCCGCGCCTACTTCGATCCCGACTGGAACCCCGGCAACACCATCCTCATGCACCGCGAGCCCAAGGGCATCTGGCGGGTGGACTACCAGCTGTCCGCCGGCGAAACGCCCGAGGAGGCCCTGCAGCCCGCGTCGATGCGCCAGCGCATCGACGCGCAGCTCGCCATGGTCGGCCACGCGGGCGCGCCCTGGGAGATGGACTGGTGCTCGGTCTATTCGGCGCGCACGCTGACGCTGCCGCGGTATGTGCACGGGCGTGTGCTGTTCGCCGGAGATGCCGCGCACCTGCTGCCGATCTTCGGCGTGCGCGGCGCCAACACCGCATTCCAGGATGCGCAGGCGCTGGGCTGGCAGCTGGCGCTGGTGGCGCGCGGCATCGCCGGGCCGGCGCTGCTGGACAGCTACAGCGCCGAGCGCGTGGGTGCCGCGCGCGAAATCATCGACGAAGCGGGCAAGAGCACGCGCTTCATGGCGCCGCCCAGCCGCGGCTTCCGGCTGTTGCGCAACGCGGTGCTCTCGCTCTCGCTCACGCAGGAGTTCGTGCGGCCGCTCTACCACTGGCGCACCTCGCGTCCGCACGCCTACACCGACTCCGCGCTCAACGCGCCCGGCGACGACGACCACCTGTTCACCGCCGGTCCTGGGCACGGGGCGCCGCCGCGCAACGTGCGGCTCGGGGCCGACGCCTACCTGCTGGACATTCTCGGGCCGTGCTTCACGCTGCTGGTGGCCGTGTCCCGCGTCGCGGACTCGGCGCTTGCGGGATCGGTGCAGGAGGTGGTGGCTCGGTGGCGCGCACGCGGACTGCCGCTGCAGGTGGTGGCCGTCGGAGCGGAAGCCGCACCCGCAGATGCCGAGCTCGCGCTGCCCGACGAAGACGGCCGCCTGCGCGCGTGCTGGGGCATGGAGGGCGAGCGCGCCGCCTACCTGCTGCGGCCGGACCAGCACATCTGCGCGCGCTGGCTGGCGCTGGACGCCTCGCGCCTGGACGCCGCCTTGCGCGCCGCCGTGCCGCAATGAGGAAAACCGCATGACGACACCCCCGGAACGCACCCTTTCGATTTCCGAGCTGGAGCAGGTCTACGATCGCCTGGCCAGTGCCATCGACGAAGCAGGCGCCGAGCGCAGCGAGCTGTTCCTGGTGAAGCTGGCCCTGCTCAATGCCCAGGCGCTCGGCGATGCCGAGCGCTTCGAATCCCACGTGAAGGCCGCACTCGCGGACCTTTGACCCGCCGCATTTCCTGGAGAGACCCGCATGACCGCATTGAACGAAACCCACGACCCGAAGCTGCGCAGCTGGGTGGCCAGCGCGCAGGCGCCGGGCTGCGACTTCCCGCTGCAGAACCTGCCTTTCGCCGTGTTCCGCCGCAAGGGCGGCGTCGATGGCTTCCGTGCCGGCGTGGCCATCGGCGACCAGATCGTCGATCTGGCGGCCGTGGCCCGCGCCGGCCTGTTCACCGGCGCGGCCGGCGAGGCGGCGCAGGCCGGCGCGCAGGACAAGCTCAACGCGCTGATGGCGCTGGGGCAGGCGGCCGCCAGCGCGCTGCGCCTGGCGCTGTCGCGGGCGCTGCGCGAAGGCTCGCAGCAGCAGCAGGCGCTGCAGGCCTGCCTGCTGCCCCAGGCCGAGGCCGAGTACGACGTGCCCGCACGCATCGGCGACTACACCGACTTCTACACCTCCATCCACCACGCCAGCAACATCGGGCGCCAGTTCCGCCCGGACAACCCCCTGCTGCCCAACTACCAGTGGGTGCCCATCGGCTACCACGGCCGCGCCTCCAGCATCCGTGTGTCGGGGCAGTCCTTCGTGCGCCCCTGCGGCCAGCTCAAGCCGCCGGGCGCCGAGCAGCCCCAGCTGGGCGCCAGCAAGCGCCTGGACATCGAGCTCGAGCTGGGCATCTTCGTGGGCGCCGGCAACCCGCTCGGAGAGCCGATCCCCATGGCCGAGGCCGAGGACCACGTGTTCGGCATCTGCCTGCTCAACGACTGGTCGGCCCGCGACATCCAGGCCTGGGAATACCAGCCGCTGGGTCCGTTCCTGGCCAAGAACTTCGCCACCACCGTGTCGCCTTGGGTGGTGACCCTTGAGGCGCTCGCGCCCTACCGTGTCGCCTTCGAGCGGCCCGCGAGCGACCCGCAGCCGCTGCCCTACCTCGACTCGCCCGACAACCGCGCGGCAGGCGCCTTCGACATCCAGCTGCAGGTGGAACTGCAGACGCCGCGCATGCGCGAGGCGAGCCAGCCGGGCGCATCGATCTGCCGCACCAGCTACCGGCACGCCTACTGGACGGTGGCGCAGATGGTGGCCCACCACACGGTCAACGGCTGCAACCTGCAGCCCGGCGACCTGTTCGGCAGCGGCACGCTTTCGGGCCCGACCATGGACCAGGCGGGCGCGCTGATCGAGCTGACCGAAGGCGGCAAGAAGCCGCTGCAGCTGCCCGGCGGCGAGCAGCGCACCTTCCTGGAGGACGGCGACACCGTCGTGCTGCGCGGCTGGTGCGAGCGCGAGGGGGCGGCGCGCATCGGCTTCGGCGAGTGCGCCGGCACGGTGCTGCCCGCCCGCGCCATGTCCTGAGCCATATCCCGAGCCGCACGATCGCCTACCATCACGAGTTCCGCAGTCCGATCCCGAGTGAGACGCCGATGACCTATCCCAACACCCAACTCTTCATCAATGGCCAGTGGCAGGACGCTGCCGAAGGCCGCACCCTGGCGGTGTTCAACCCCGCCTCCGGCCAGGAGATCGGCCGCGTGGCCCATGCCAGCCGCGTCGATCTCGACAAGGCGCTCGAAGCTGCCCAGAAGGGCTTCGAGACCTGGCGCGACATGACCGTTGCCGAGCGCGCCAAGATCATGCGCAAGGCCGCCGGCCTGATGCGCGAGCGCGCCGAGGCGATCGGCCGCCTGATCACCCAGGAGCAAGGCAAGCCGCTGTCCGAGGCCAAGGGCGAAGCGCTGGCCGCCGGCGACATCATCGAGTGGTTCGCCGACGAGGGCTTCCGCGTCTACGGCCGCCTGGTGCCGTCGCGCCACAACATCGCCATCCGCCAGATGGTGCTCAAGGACCCGGTCGGACCGGTGGCGGCCTTCACCCCCTGGAACTTCCCCATCAACCAGGTCGTGCGCAAGGTGGCGGCGGCGCTGTCCGCCGGCTGCTCGATGCTGGTCAAGGCGCCCGAGGAAACCCCGGCCGGCCCCGCCGCGCTGATCCAGGCCTTTGCCGATGCCGGCATCCCGCCCGGCGTGCTGGGCCTGGTCTACGGCAACCCGGCCGAGATCTCCAGCTACCTCATCCCGCATCCGACCATCCGCAAGATCACCTTCACCGGCTCCACCCCGGTGGGCAAGCAGCTGGCGGCCATGGCCGGCCAGCACATGAAGCGCGTCACGATGGAGCTGGGCGGGCATGCTCCGGTGATCGTCTGCGAAGACGCCGACATCGCACTGGCGGTCAAGGCCACGGCCGCCGCCAAGTTCCGCAACGCCGGGCAGGTGTGCATCTCGCCCACGCGCTTCCTGGTGCACGAGAGCATCCGCGACGAGTTCGCCCAGGCGCTGGCCAAGCACGCCAAGGGCCTGAAGGTCGGCGACGGCCTGGCCGAGGGCACGCAGATGGGCCCGCTGGCCAATCCGCGCCGCCTGAGCGCGATGGCCGACATCACCCAGGACGCGGTGCAGCGCGGCGCCAAGGTCCTCACGGGCGGCGAGCGCATCGGCGACGCCGGCAACTTCTGGCAGCCCACCATCCTCTCGGACGTGCCCCTGGACGCCAAGGTGTTCAACGACGAGCCCTTCGGCCCCGTCGCCGCGATCCGCAGCTTCAGCCGCCTGGAAGACGCCATCGCCGAATCCAACCGCCTGCCCTTCGGCCTGGCCGGCTATGCCTTCACCCGCTCGCTGAAGAACGCCGACCTGCTGGCGCGGCGTGTCGAAGTCGGCATGCTGTGGGTCAACATGCCGGCCATGCCGACGGCCGAAATGCCGTTCGGCGGGGTCAAGGATTCGGGCTACGGCTCCGAAGGCGGTCCGGAAGCCGTGGAGGCCTACCTCAACGTGCGTGCCGTCTCGGTGATGAACGCCTGATCGCGCCGAGCGCCCGGCTCGGTCCGGGCGCCTTCGTCGTCTCGACACCTCCCCGTGCCGGGGACCCGCTCCGGGTCGCTGCACGGGGTTCTTCTTTTGGGGGGCAGCCGGCAAGGGCGCACCGCACCCTGGCACCCCCACACTCGCGCAACCCCGCACCCGCAACGCCGCACCGGCAGTACCTGGTCATGCCGGAGTCGGATGCGATCACCCCAGCACCTGACGCCCTCGGCGACCCGGCAGCGGATCAGCCCAGCACCGTGCGCGCCGCCCAGGCATACAGCGGAATGCCCAGCATCAGGTTGAGTGGAAAGGTGACCCCCAGCGACAGGCCGAAGTACAGCGACGGATTGGCTTCGGGGATCGCGTGCCGCAACACCGCCGGCACGACGATGTACGAGGCACTGGCCGACAGCACCATCAGCAGCGCGGTGTCGGCGGCCGCCATGCCCAGCAGCCATCCCAGCGCCAGCGCGATCGCGGCGTGCACCAGCGGCGCGCCGACGGCATAGCCCAGGAGCACCGGCGAGCTGGTGCGCGCCGCGCTGAAATTGCGGGCGACCAGCAGGCCCATGTCGAGCAGGAAGAAGGCCAGCATGCCCTTGAACAGGTCGCCCGAGAACGGCTGCATCACCGCCTTGCCGGTGTCCCCGCTCAGGAAGCCGATGGCCATCGCGCCCAGCAGCAGCAGCTGCGCGCCGTCGGTGAAGGACTCGTGCAGGATCTTGCCGAGCGGCGTGCCCGTGCCGGGCCCGCCGCCGAAGCGCGCGAGCGCCGCGCCGCCTCCGGGCGACGCGACGACCGAGGCCGGTGCGCAGGCCCGCTGGCGCAGCATGTTGGCCAGCAGCACCGCCATGATGATCGCGGGAGATTCCATCAGCACCATCGCGGCCGCCATGTGGCCGCCGGGCGGCGTGCCCTGCGTCTCCAGGAACTGCATCGCGGTCACGAAGGTGACGGCGCTCACCGAGCCGTAGGACGCGGCCACCGCGGCGGCGTCGAAACCCGAGATGTGCCGGCGCAGGAAGGCATAGCCGATCGCGGGCACCAGGAAGGCCATCGCGATGGCGGCGAGCAGGCTCACGGCGACGGTGGCATCGAGGCCCGAGGCGTGCAACGCGAAGCCGCCCTTCAGGCCGAGCGCCATCAGCAGGTAGAGCGACAGGAATTTGGCGATCGCCGGGGGAATCTCGAGGTTGGAGCGCAGCGCGCCGGCGAGCACGCCGACGACGAAGAACAGGATGGCCGGATCGAGCAGGTTCTGCATGGCCGCGATCCTAGGCGGCATGCTGCACTGCGTAAAATCGATTCTTCGCCTTTGATCCATAGGGATATGCCTATGACCATGAATGTCACCTTCCGCCAGCTGCGCCTGTTCCTGGCACTGGCCGAGACCGGCAGCGTGAGCGGCGCCGCGCGGGCGCTGCACGTGACCCAGCCCACGGCCTCGATGCAGCTGCGCGAGGTGGCGCAGGCGGTGGGGCTGCCGCTGTACGAGGTGATCGCGCGGCGCGTGCACCTGACGGAGGCCGGCCGCGAACTGGCCCGCACCGCGCGCGCCATCGCCAACGAGTGGGATGCCTTCGGCCAGCACGTGGACGGCCTGCAGGGGCTCACGCGCGGGCGGCTGCGCGTGGCGCTGGTGAGCACGGCCAAGTACTTCGTGCCGCGCCTGCTCGGCGCGTTCTGCGCCCGGTATCCGGATATCGACATCTCGCTGGAGGTGCTCAACCGTGATGGCGTCGTCGCCCGCCTGCGCGACAACCTCGACGACCTGTACGTCATGTCGCAGCCGCCGGCGGACATCGATCTTGACGACGAGGTGTTCATGCCCAACCCGCTGGTGCTGATCGCCCGCGCCGGGCATCCGATGGCCGGCGCGCGCGCCCTCGCGCTGCGCGAGCTGTCTGCCGAGCGCTTCCTGCTGCGCGAGAGCGGCTCCGGCACGCGGATGGCCGTGGAAGCCAGCTTCCGCGCCCAGCGCTTCGCGCCCGCGCGGCGCCTCGAGCTCGGCAGCAACGAGGCCATCCGTGAGGCGGTCGCCGGCGGGCTGGGCGTGGCCGTCCTGTCCTGGCATGCCCTGCAGGACGGCGGCGGTGCGCAGGGGGTCACGGTGCTGCCGGTCCGGGGTTTTCCGATCGCTTCGCAGTGGCACGTTGTCAGCCCGCGCGGCAAGCACCTGTCCCCCATTGCACAGGTGTTCCTCGCCCAGCTGCGCGCGGCCGGTGCGGAGCGCGCCGCTGCGGCTGAGTTACCCCCAGTGCCTGTGCCCTAGCTTGTGGATAGTTGCCTGCATAACCCGCGGGAGCCCATGCGCCAGCGGGGCTCCCGAGCCTTGCTGAATTTTTAAGCGCCCGCACAGGTGGCGTGCAAGAGCGTGACGCTTCGCACGCGGGCGGCCTGTCGGTGCGCGCTGACAGGCCGGCGCGGTGCGGGCCGAGCGGAGCACCGCAGCGGCCGGGCCACCATGGGCCATCCATGCGATACAGGAGCGCCCCATGTCGAACGACACCACCCCCGATCCGCGCACCATGACCCGTGCGCCGGACGAGCCGGAGTTCGTGCAACCCGGCTCGGACATCCATGGCACGCAGGCGCACCAGCGCGTGCCGGAGGCGGTACGTCCCGGCGCACGCGAGATCCGCGAGCGGCCCGAACTGCCGGCAAATCCCGAGCGCACGGCCGCCGACATCGAGGACGAGGAGACCGACCCGGTGGGCAGCGGCACGCCGGCCGATCCCCATCGGTTCAGGTCGGATTCGGAGTTGCAGCGTGGCTGAGCGGCTTGCGTACCGCGCCGGCGGCGGGGTGCCCGCGCCGCAGCCCGTGCCGCCTGCAACCGACCAGCCGATCGAGCCGAATCAGACGCCATCGCCCCCTCCGCCGCCGCAGGTTCCGCCGACCGAAGGCGACACACCGCCGCCGCCACCGGTACAGCTGCCGGGCCAGCCGCACGCTCCGGAGCGGGTGCGCGAGGAGTGAAGCTAAGGCTGCGGAGCGGGTGCGCGAGGAGTGAAGCTAAGGCTGCGGGGCGCTCTGCATGAGCGCCGTTGGCACAAGGAAGCGCGGGCGCTGGCGCAGCCACCAGAGCTGCAACCCACCAGCAGCAGCGGGGGTCAGTCGCGCGTCACGCGCAGCAGTTCTTCCCGGGAGGTGATGCCCTCGGACACCAGCCGCTCGCCGTCGTCGCGCATGAGGCGCATGCCTCCGGCGAGCGCCGCGTCGCGTAACTCGGACTCGGCGGCCCGGTTGTGGATGAGGCCGCGGATGGTCTCGTCGGCGACCATCAGCTCGAAGACGCCGGTGCGCCCCTGGTAGCCGGTCTGGCCGCAGGCGGCGCAGCCCGGGCCATGGCAGTGCACGCAGAGCTTGCGCACCAGCCGTTGCGCCAGCACGCCGAGCAGCGACGAGCTGAGCAGGAAGGGCTCGACCCCCATGTCGGTGAGGCGCGTGACGGCGCTGGATGCGTCGTTGGTGTGCAGCGTAGCGAGCACCAGGTGGCCGGTGAGCGAGGCCTGGATGGCGATCTGCGCGGTCTCGTAGTCGCGGATCTCGCCGATCATGATCACGTCGGGGTCCTGGCGCAGGATGGCGCGCAGCGCCTTGGCGAAATCGAGGTCGATCTTGGCGTTGACCTGGGTCTGGCCGACGCCGGGCAACTCGTATTCGATCGGGTCTTCCACCGTCATGATGTTGCTGCTGTCGGCGTCCAGCCGCGTCAGCGCCGCATAGAGGGTGGTGGTCTTGCCCGAACCCGTGGGGCCGGTCACCAGGATGATGCCGTGCGGCTGCGCGACCAGCGTCAGGAAGCGCCGCAGCGTGTCGCCCGTCATGCCGACCGACTCCAGGCTGAGCTTGCTTTCGCTCTTGTCCAGCAGGCGCAGCACCGCGCGTTCGCCGTGCGCGCTGGGCAGGGTGGAGACCCGCACGTCCACCGCGCGCGTCCCGATGCGCAGGCTGATGCGCCCGTCCTGCGGCAGGCGCTTTTCGGCGATGTCGAGCTCGGCCATGATCTTCAGGCGCGAGATGAGTGCGGCATGGAGCGCGCGGTTGGGCTGCACCACTTCGCGCAGCGTGCCATCGACGCGGAATCGCACCGACGAATGGCGCTCGTAGGGCTCGATGTGGATGTCGCTCGCGCCGTCGCGCGCGGCCTGCGTCAGCAGCGCGTTGAGCATGCGGATGATGGGCGCGTCGTCGCTGTTCTCCAGCAGGTCCTCGACCGCAGGCAGCTCCTGCATCATGCGCGAGAGGTCAGCGTCGTTCTCGACCTCGCTCACCACCAGCGCGGCATTGGATTCGCCTTGCGCATAGGCGGCGCTGATGCGCTGGGCCAGCGCCGGCGGATCGATCTGCTGGAGGGCGCGCACGCGAAACTTGCGCATCACCTCGCTCCAGGCGCTGCCGGAGGGCGCGCCGGCATGCCACAGGGTCAGGGTGTCGCCGTCGTCCTCGAGCAGCAACTGGCTGCCACGGGCGAAGGCATAGGGCAGGGGATAACGGGGCATGGTGTCTTCAGGGCGCGATAGGCGCCCAGGGGGTGGACTGCGCCGGCAGGCCGTTCGACGGGGCGAGCGGGGTCACGACCGGAGCCGTGGTGACCGCGCGCTGCGCCGCTGAAGGACTGCCGCCGGGGACGGGAGTTCCCGCAGGCGTGATCATCGCGGGCGCCGGCACCACCACCGCCGCGCCCGGCACCACCGTGGCCGTCGGCGCGCTCGCGGGCGCCTGCGGCACGCCGGACTGCGGCGGCAGGGCTGCCGGCGCGGTGGGTTGCGGCGGGATGCCCGGTGCCGGCACCGACGGTGCCGAAGGCGTCGCGGGAATGAAGGGCGCCTTGGGCGCGCCCTCGGGCACGAGGACAGCCGGAGGCATCACAGGGGAGGCGTTGACCGGCATCACCGAGCTGGGCTGCGGCTGGGCCGCCTGCTGGTTCATGCGCATCAGCTCGTAGCGGTCGAGGGAGACGCTCACCGTGCTGCTGGCGTCGCGCAGCACCACGGGGCGCAGGAACACCATCAGGTTGGTCTTGCGCCGGCTGCGCGCCTCGCTCTTGAACAGGCGCCCGAGCACCGGCACGTCGCCGACGCCCGGCACCTTCTGCTCGTTGCCGGAGTACTCGTCCTGCAGCAGGCCGCCCAGCACCACGATGCCGCCGTCTTCGACCACCACGTTCGACTCGATCGAGCGCTTGTTGGTGATCAGGCCCGTGGGCGAGTTGATGGAGCCGGCCTGCACGCTGGACACCTCCTGGTAGATCTGCATGCGCACGGTGCCGTTCTCGCTGATCTGCGGCCGCACGCGCAGGGTAAGGCCCACGTCCTTGCGCTCGATGGTCTGGAAGGGGTTGACGGCGCCGCCGGTGCCGGTGTTGGCGTTGGTGAACTGGCCGGTGACGAAGGGCACGTTCTGGCCGATGACGATGCGCGCCTCTTCGTTGTCCAGCGTCAGCAGGTTGGGTGTGGACAGCACGTTGCCCTCGGCATTGGTCTCCAGGAAGCGCGCCAGCGCCGCCAGCACGAAGCGGCCGTCGATGTTGCGCACGAGCCCGAGGTTGATGCCCGCCGAGGGCAGCGTGGCACCGGAGGCGATGCCGGTCTGCAGGCCGATGATGTTGGCGCCGCCCACGCTGAAGTTGGTGCCCGCGACGCCGAACACGTTGTTGTTGGCGTTGCCCAGGATGTTCTGCCACTGGATGCCGAACTCGGCGGCCTTGTCGGCGTTCACCTCGGCGATCAGGCTCTCCACATACACCTGCGCGCGGCGCTGGTCGAGCTGGTCGATGACCCCGCGCAGCTGGCGGTAGATCGGTTCGGGCGCGGTGATCACCAGCGCATTGCTGGCCGGGTCGGCCTGGATCTGGCCGCCGGTGGCGGGCTGAGCGCTCGGTTGCAGGGCCGTCAGGGCGGGCGCCGCACCACCGACGCCGGCGAGCGTCGGACCTCCGGTGCCGGCCGCCGAGGTGGCCGGCGAGCCCTGGGCGCCGGCACTCAGGCCCACCGCGCCGGTGTTGGCGCTGGCGCTCGGCATCCCGGCGAGCGCCGCCCGCAGGATCACGGCCAGCCGCACGGCTTCGGCGTTGCGCAGGTACACCACGTGGATGTTGCCGCTGGACTGGTCGGACACGCGCTGATCGAGGCGTTCGATGATGTTGCGCACCAGGTTCATGCGCGCCGGGTTGGCCGCGCGCACGATCAGCGAGTTGCTGCGCGGCTCGGGGATGACCACGGTGGGAAACCCGCCGCCGGCGCCCACCGCGACCGCGCCGGGCGCGCCCGGGCTGCCCGGCACGCCGCCACCGCCGCCCGCCCCGGCGTCCAGCAGGCGCTGTACCACGGGTGCGATGTCGCTGGGCAGCGCGTGCTGCAGCGGGATCACCTCGACGTCGGTGGCGCTGGGAACGTCCAGCGCCGCGACGATGCGGGCGATGCGCTGCAGGTTGTCGGCGTAGTCGGTGATCACCAGCGAGTTGGTGCCCGGGTTGACGTTGATGGTGTTGTTGGGGCTGATCAGCGGCCGCAGGACCGGCACCAGGCTGTTCGGGTTCTCGTGCGTGAGGCGGAAGATCTGCGTGACGATCTGGTTGCCCGCCGGCGGCTGGCCCACCGACACCGGCGCGGCCTGCAGCTTGGCCTCGGCTTCGGGAACGACCTTGAGCAGGCCGGCGGATTCGACCACCGTGAAACCCGACAGGCGCAGCGACGCGAGGAACTGGTTCCAGGCCACCTGAGGACTCACGGGCTGTTCCGTGGAGAGCGACATGGTGCCGCGCACGCGGGGGTCCACCACGATGTTGCGTCCGAGGATCGCGGCCATCGTGCGGGCAACAGCTTCGATTTCCGCGTTCGTGAAGTTCAGCGTCACGGGCTCGGCGGAGGCCTGGCGCCGCGTCTGGCCCTGCCCTTGGGCCTGGGCCGGTGGCGGGCCGAGGACGGCGGCCAGCACGCCAGCGGCGACGAGGGTGAGGGCGGCGGTGCGGAGTGTGGACATGGCTTCAGCCTACGGTGATGATCGATCGCGCGCCATTGCGCCGGCCGATGATGTTGAGAAGGTTGGACAGCGCTGCTTCACGTTGCGGCGCGGCGCTCGCCTCGCCGACGAAGCGCAGGCGCGAGCCGACCCACTGACCCTGGCCCGCGAGTTGCAGGCTGCTGTCCGCAAGAGTGCTCAGCTGCAAGGTGGGTGTGGGTCCGCCCTCCAGGCTGAGGCGGTAGCTGCCCATCGGCCGCAGCGTGGTCAGGCGAGAAGCGAGGCCCATTGCCGAGAGTTCGGCCCGGCCGTCCACGAGCAGCCGTCCATCGTTCCAGCGCAGGGACAGGTCCTGCGTGCTCAGCTGCAGCTCGCCTTCGAGCTGCAGCGTGTTCCATGGGGTGCCCAGGCCGACCAGCAAGCCGGCGGGCCAGCGCGAGGGTGGTCCGTTGCGCACGTTCACGCGGGCACCGCCCCAGCGTGGCGCGACGCCCAGCAGGATCGGCTGCGGCGTGCAGCAGTCGGCGCCCAGGCGCAGCGTGAAGCCGCCCGGTGCCGGGCGCACCTGCCAGGCCAGTCGCGACGGCAAGGAGGCCCGGTCGCGGCTGCCGGCGCCGCCGGTCAGCACCACGTGGGCGGTTCCATTCCAGACGGTGCCGCGCGCGTTCTCGAGCAGCAGCTGGCCCCCGGTGGCCCGTTCCACCGCCGAGGCCACCCAACGCGCCGGTGCGAAAAGGACGAGGGCCAGCGCCAGTCCGGCAGCGGCGCCCAGCGCCGCCCAGCCCCAGGGGGCGCGTGCGGTGGGGACGGCGGCGGAGAGCGTGCGGGCCATGCGAGCTTGTGATGCCGGTGCGGGTTGCGGTGCGGGTCAGCGCGGGGGCAAGGTCACGACCACGGTGCCTTCCCACAGGCCGTTGGCGTTGCGGGCCAGGCGTGCCTGCGCCGGCAGGGCGCGGGCATTGATGCGTGACTGCGCCATCCAGCGCGCAAGGGAGTCGGCCGCCACCCCGGTGAGGGTGAGCGAGGCGCGGTCGCCCGAGACGAGCAGCCGCGCGGCATCGGCGAACTGTTCGCGGGTGACCGCTTCGAGCGCGCGCACGGCGGCGTCATGGTTTTGGCGTGGCTGGCTTTTCATCGCCTCGGCCTGCGCCTGAAGGGTGCGCATCTGCAGCAGCTGCGCGTCGAGCGCCTGGTGCCGGCTTGCAGCGGTGCCCAGCGTGACCAGCGCGGGGCCGACGAGAAGCCACCAGACCAGCGCTGCGAGCAATACCGCCGCCGCAATCGCGATGAGGCTGCGCTCGCGTGCAGGCAGGGCGGACCAGCGAGCGCGGGCGCCGGCCAGGCGTACGCTGCTTGGAGTGCGGGTGCGTGCGTTCATCGGGCAGCCTCCTGCGCAAGTACCACCACGTCGCCGTCGAGGCGTGCCGAAAGGCCACGGCGGCGCAATGCCGGCTGTGCGGCCTCGAGCTCGCCGGCGCTCCAGCCGAGGCCGCGTGCGCGCAGCTCGCTGCCCTCGTACTCGAAGCCGCTGATGCTGCGCTCGCCCGCGGCTTCCGCCAGCGCCGACAGCATGCTTTCGAGGTCGCGCCCGGAGCTGGCGCCTGTCGCCTGGCGCAGCGCGGCGACTTCGCGCTCCATTTGCACCGGCGCATCGACCACGAGGCGCACCTGCGGGAACGTCTCGGTGAGGGTGCTGCGCACGGCGGCCTGCTTGGCCTCCAGGCCGCGGCGCTCCTTCAGGGCCCAGGCGTTCACACCGACGAGGTGCGCCACCACCAGCAGTGCGGCGCCCCAGCGCAGCGCACGCCACTGGTCGGCGTGCAGCAGGTCCCCCAGCAGGGTTCCCACCTTTTTCAGCGCGCGCGTGCGGCCGGAGCTGGCGAATTCGAACTGAGCCAGGTCCCAGCGCGATTGCGCGGCCTGCAGCCAGCGCTGCGGCGGCGACTGCAGTACCACGGGTCGCTGCAGCAGCTGTTCGGCCGCGGCGGCGAGGGCGGGCTCGACGAAAACCGGTGTGTCCTCGCTGGGCTGCGCCAGCGCCAGGGCCCCGGATGACAGCGGCAGTATCAGCACGCCTTGGGGCCCGCTGGCCAGGACGTGCGGAGCTTCGGGGTCGCCGCAGACGTGCAGGCTCGCGGTGGACTCGGGCGCCACCTCGGGCACCACCCGGCTGACCGGCCGCCCGGCTGCCTCCAGGGCATGCAGGGCATCACGCAGCCACGCCCGCTGGCATACGGCCACCCAGGCCGATGCGCCGGCGGAGGCGTCGGGTTCGAGGGCGAAATGCAGGGCTTCGGGTTCGTCCAGGAGCTGATCTTCCAGCAGGCCCTCCAGCACCGAGCGCAGGCGCGCCGCCTTGGGTCCGACACCGCGGGGCAGCTGTACCTGGTGCCAGGACAGCGCGCCTGCCGGAACCACCGCCACGACCTCGGCACCCGCGCCACTGGGAGCGGGCAGCATGCTCGCCGGCCCGCTCGCGTGCGAGCCGACGGTGCGGCCGTCGGGCGAGAGCAGGTAGGGAAATTCGCTGCCGGCAGAAATCGGTTCGGTCGGGAGCAGGACGTAGAGGGCACTCATGGGAGAAAGCCATTGTAGGGAGCGGCTGCGCGCTGCTGGGGCAGCGGCGAAACGATTGTCGGGAGGGAGCAGCTCAGCGGCTCAGCTCCTGCGCGGCCATAGGCGTGGCGTCCAGGACCGCGCGTTCGCGCTGAAGGGTGCGCACGTTCAGGCCGTCGCGCCGCACCAGGGAGCGTTCCTCGATGACGGTCTGGTCCAGGCGCAGACGGCCGCGGATCTCGAAAAATCGGCTGGCCACGCCGGCGAGTCCCGTCCCCAGGCCTTGCTCGCGTGCTTCGAGCACCTTGGCCGCGTCGGCCAGCGTGCGAAACGGCGAGGCGTCGCGCGCGGCGACCAGCTGTTGTGCCTCGGCCAGCGTGATGCCCGGGACGGCGGCGTAGATCACCTGCGCGCTGGCGGTGTTCAGGTTGACCGGGGTGCGCGCGGGCAGCACCGTCACGTGCGGCTGCAGCGCGGCGACCGTCTCGGGTGACAAGCCGATCCAGCCCAGCTGGCGCGTGGTCTGCGGCATCAGGGGCGCCTGCTGCGAGGTGGCGGTGTCCGTGGCGAGGTCGGCCGCCTGGCGCAGGTTCTCGACCATGGTCTCCAGCTCGTTGCCGGGAAGCCCGAGCAGCTCGAACAGGCGCTGGAACGCCTGCGCTCCGGGGGCGGAGATGCGCCCGCCCTCGACGAGGTTGTTGATGTTCAGACGCGACTGCAGATCGACGATGTCCCCGGACAGGAACACGTTCTCGGCATCCGTGCCGGCGGTGCCCGCATCCCGGTCGGCGGCCAGGAACGTGGACAGGCGCGCCTCTTCCAGCGGCACGGCCCAGGGTTCGGCCAGGTGGTCGGCGCCGCCCGAGCGGGCGTCTTCGCGCAGGATCAGGCGGGCCCAGTCGAGCGCGCCGGTGAGGATCCAGCTGGCCTGGGCACGGGCACGCTCCGCCGCCTCCACCTCGACGCTGCGCCATTGCTGCCACAAGCCCGCCGTGGCGAGCGTGGCGACCAGCGCCACGGTGAGCATGGCCGCCAGCAGCGCCGCGCCCCGCTGTCGGTTTCTGCGGAGCGTCTTCATGGCGTGCGGCCCCCGGTGACGCCGGTGCCGACCCAGTCGATGCTGAGCTGCCCCGCCAACGGATGCCCGGGCGCGACCTGAAGCACCAGCCGCACGCCGTCGGGCAGCGCAGCGGGTTGGCGAGGCCGCGCCGCGCCGCGCGCCGTCGGCGCCGGCGCTGCGGCCGCGGCCGGCGTGGCGGGCGTGGCGGGCGGGTCCGGCGCAAGAGCGGGGTTGGCGTCATTGGTGGTGGCGTTGGACTGCGGGTTGGTCCAGGTGCCGCCCCGGTGGAAGAAAAGCTGCCAGTCGGCGAGGGGCAGCAAGGCGACTTCGCCCGCGCGTTCGGCGTCGCCCGGGTTCTCGGACCAGGCGTCGGCGCGTCGCCAGGCTTCGTCTACCTCGCCGCGGGTGCGCAGCGGCGGCGATTGCCAGCGCAGCCACATCGGCTGGCCGCCGTCCAGGCGGCGCGTCCAGGCGGCGACCCGCACGCCGTCGCCGGGGTTCACCGTGTTGCGACGAGTCATGCGCAACACCCGACCGTTCCACTCGAGGGCCCCCAGCTGCGGCAGCTGCACGATGGCGTCGAGATCGGCCTGCCACTGTGCGAGTGCGACCTGCAGCGCGAGCACGTCGTCGGCGCGCTGCTGCGTCTGCGACTGGGTGCGGACCATGCCGTCGAGCCCGCGCCAGCTGAGGATCGCCACCAGCGAAAGCACGAACAGCGCCACCAGGAGCTCGACCAGGGTGAAGCCGCGCGCTGCGGTGCGGCGTCGGGGGGCGGGGCGACGGTGCGGCAGCGGCATCAGTAGCGTCCGACGACGGTGGAAATGCGCAGCATCGGCTGGCCGGCCTGGCGTACCTGCGCATCGACGCGCAGGAAATTGGGGTTGGGCGTGGCGGCGACGCCGAGGACCACCTCGAAGGCCTGGCCGGCCTGCTCGCAGGTGGAACTGCTCTCGCCCACACCGGGCATCTGCCGGGCCAGGCGGATGCGCGCCAGTTCGTTTTCGGCGCAGATCTGCGCGAGCAGCATGTCAGACTGGCGCAGCGCGTTCCGGGTCAGGGCCGCGGTCGCCTGCAGCCCCGCCACCAGCGCGATCGACACCACCGCGAGCGCCACCATCACCTCGACCAGCGTGAACCCCCGCGAACGGGCGGTGGTGCGGCTCATGGCGGAATTCCTTCACCGGCCAGGCGGAACGGCCGCAGCCCGCCGGTGACCACGCGCACGCTGCGGTCGGGCAGTGCGGTGGACACCAGCACCACCTCCTGCGGTCCGATGACCGGCTCGGGGCCGAGCACCAGCACCGGTGTGCCATGCACTTGCACGGCGTCGGAAAGCCAGTGGTTCGGCAGCGTTCCGTCCATCGCGCCGACGAAGCGGAAGCCGGCTTCGGTGGGTTGCCAGACGATGGGGCGGCCGGTACTGCGCGACTGCGCGCGGGCGGCCTCGAACAGCGACGCGAGGCGCAGCCCCTCGCGCTCCAGCTGATTCGCCGCCGAGTCGCGCAGCGCGAACGCCACGCCGGCGCTGCCGATGGCGATGATCGCCACCACCACCAGCAACTCGATCATGGTGAAGCCGTGCCCGCGGCGGCGGGCGGCGAGCAACGGCGCAAGGCGCATCACGAACGGCTGGACGCGCTGCGCCGATGGGGAGCGGCGCAGCGACCGCGCGCACGGCAGGGCGCTACTGCCAGCTGCCGACGTCGGCATTGACGCCTTCGCCGCCGGGCTGACCGTCGGCACCGAGCGACATCACGTCGATTTCGCCCTTTACGCCCGGATTGAGGTATTGATAGGGCCGGCCCCAGGGATCGGCAGGCAGCTTTTCCAGGTACGGCTTCCAGTTGGCGGGAGCCGGTGCGGTACTGGGGCGGGCCACCAGCGCCTGCAGGCCCTGCTCGGCCGTCGGGTAGCGCTGGTTGTCGAGCCGGTAGAGCTTGAGCGCCTGCATCAGGTTGTTCACGTCGGTTCGGGCGGCCGTGACACGCGCGTCGTCTGCGCGGTCTAGGACGTTCGGGACGATCAGCGCCGCCAGGACGCCGATGATGACCAGCACCACCATGAGTTCAATCAGGGTGAAGCCGGCCGCGCGGCGGAGTCGTTTGCCGAGAAGCTTCATGTGGGGAAGGGAAAGTTGGGAGCCTTGCGGTACATGATAATCGCCGGCATGGTGAGCACTCTGCGCGGCGGACCGCAGCCCCGGTGGGTGGTCCGCGTCACGACCTTGCTGCTGTGGGCACTTGCTCTCTTCAGCGTGGGTTATTGGGTCCTGCGGTTCATGGCCACGCCGGTCGGTGTCCCGACGCAGGCGCCGGTCGTGGGCGAGCCGGCGCCCACGCAACCGGCGGCCGTCGCCCGCCTTCTCGGTGCAGGCGCGCAGCAGGCCGCTGAACCCGCGGCGGATGCGCCGCCCCCCGAACTGGCCAAGCGCTTCGTGCTCACGGGTGTGGTCGCCGGCCGCTCCGGCGGCGGCGCCGCACTGCTGGCCATCGACGGCCGGCCGCCGCGGCCTTACCTCGTGGGCAGCCGCCTCGACGAAAACCTGATCGTGCAGGCCGTCGAGGGTCGGCGCGTGATGATCGGCGCCGAACCGGGTGGGCCCCACGCGTTGGTGCTCGAGCTGCCGGTGCGGCAGTAGGGCCGCGTCTCAGGAGCGCAGGAACAGTCGATAGACCGGGTTGGCGGTCTCGTCCACGTACGGGTAGCCGAGGGTGTCGAGAAACTCCTTGAACGCGTCGTCCTCCGCGCTCGGCACCTGCAGGCCCACCAGGATGCGGCCGTAGTCGGCCCCCTGGTTGCGGTAGTGGAACAGGCTGATGTTCCAGCCGGGACGCATGTGCGAGAGGAACTTGAGCAAGGCGCCGGGGCGCTCGGGGAACACGAATCGCAGCAGCCGCTCGTCCTGCGCGAGGGCCGAGTGCCCGCCGACCATGTGGCGAATGTGCTCCTTGGCCAGGTCGTCGTGCGTGAGGTCGAGCGCCTCGAAGCCGTGCCGGCTGAAGTTGGCGGCGATTCGGCCGGACTCGCCCTTGCCGTGCGTCGTGAGGCCCACGAATACGTGCGCCACCGACGCGTCGCTGATGCGATAGTTGAATTCCGTGACATTGCGCATGCCGCCGGGCAGCGCGCCGATGGTTTCGCAGAAGCGCTTGAAGCTGCCGCGCTCCTCGGGAATCGTGACGGCGAGGAGCGCCTCACGCTCTTCGCCCACTTCCGCGCGTTCGGCTACGAAGCGCAGGCGGTCGAAGTTCATGTTGGCGCCGCACAGGATGACCGCGTAGGTCTGCCCACGCGTCTTGTGCTGCGCGACGTACTGCTTGACGGCCGCGACCGCCATCGCTCCGGCCGGCTCGACGATGCTGCGCGTATCGACGAACACGTCCTTGATGGCGGCGCAGACCGCATCGGTATCGACGCGGATGTAGTCGTCCACCAGGGTGCGGGCAAGGCGGAAGGTCTCCTCGCCCACCATCTTCACCGCGGTGCCGTCCGAAAACAGCCCGACGTCGTGCAGGTTGACGCGTTCCTTGGCGGCGATGGAACGAATCATGGCGTCGGAGTCGCTCATCTGCACGCCGATGATCTTGATCTCGGGACGCAGGGCCTTGATGTAACTGGCGACGCCCGAAATCAGGCCGCCACCGCCGATCGCCACGAAGACGGCATCGAGCGGCCCCTGGTGCTGGCGCAGGATTTCCATGGCGATGGTGCCCTGCCCTGCGATCACGTCGGGGTCGTCGAACGGATGCACGAACGTCAGGCCCTGCGCCTTCTCCAGCTCCACCGCGTGCGCATGGGCGTCCGAATAGCTGTCGCCGTGGAGCACGACCTCGCCGCCGAGTCCCTTCACCGCATCGATCTTCACCTGCGGCGTGGTGACCGGCATGACGATGACCGCGCGCGAGCCCAGGCGATGCGCTGCGAGCGCAACCCCCTGCGCGTGGTTGCCGGCGGACGCGCAGATCACGCCGCGCCCGATCTGCTCCGGCGTGAGCTGCGCCATCTTGTTGTAGGCACCTCGCAGCTTGAAGCTGAAAACCGGCTGCTGGTCCTCGCGCTTGAGCAGTATCTTGTTGTGCAGCCGGCGGCTGAGGTTGCGGGCCGGCTCCAGGGGCGTTTCGACCGCCACGTCGTAGACCCGGGCTGTGAGGATCTTCTTCAGGTAATCGGCGGCGTGCAGGTGAGGCTTCGTCATGTCCGGTCATGATATGCGGCGAGCTCAGCCGCGAGCCGCGAGGGCGCCGGTGGCGCTGGATCGAAAAAAGCCCCCGGACCTTGCGATCCGGGGGCTGAATCCACCAAAGGAGAGGTGGAGGAGACAATCGATGCGTGAGGGCCCGGATGGTGGGCAGCGACACGCTTGCCCGCAGTATAACGCCCGCGTGTGCTGCAACGCAGCAAGGAAATGTGGTCCGCGCAACAGATTTCGCTGCTGCTGCGGCAACTCAACAACAGGAGTACGACTATGGAATGCACCGTCAGTTGGACGGGGGCGACCGGCGCCCGATCAGGGATGGGTTTTCTGGCCGAGACCGGCAGCGGGCACGTGCTCGTCATGGACGGGGCACCCGATGCGGCAAAGCCCGAGCATGGCGGCCAGAACCTCGCCCCGCGCCCGATGGAAACCGTGTTGGCGGGCGCCGGCGGTTGCGCCGCCTACGACGTGGTGCTGATCCTGCGCCGCGGGCGGCATGACGTGCGCGGGTGTTCGGTGCGGCTGGAGGCTGATCGGGCCGAAACCGAGCCCAAGGTCTTCACACGCATCCGCATGCACTTCCTGGTCAGCGGCAAGGCCATCCCGGCTTCGGCCGTGGAGCGCGCGGTGGCGCTGAGTCGCGACAAGTACTGCTCGGCCAGCGCCATGCTGGGCAAGACGGCGGAGATCACCACCAGCTTCGAAATCGCAGAGGTCACCTAGACCGTCGGCAGCGCTGCACCACGCATCGCACGGTCGGCTCCTAGAGCGCCGCCCTGCCGCTGCCTTCTTATATGTAGTGTGCGGTCGTGGTCATGACTCGGGCAGCCGCTCGCATCAGACCCCGTACGGGAGCGGGCAGCTCGGCGGCGCCGGCCTCGCGCGCGCGCAGGGCGTGGCTGGCTTCGTCCGCTTTCATCTGGGCGACGATGGCGCGAGACGCATGGTCGCCGGCGGGAAGGCGCTCGAGGTGCGAATCCAGGTGGGCCTCGACCTGGCGCTCGGTCTCGACGACGAAGCCCAGGCTGATGCGGTCTCCAAGCCGGCCGGCCGCCAGGCCGATGCCGAAGGCGCCCGCATACCAGAGCGGGTTCAGCAGCGAGGGGCGGCTGCCGAGTTCCTCGATCCGCTCGCGGGTCCAGGCGAGGTGGTCGGTCTCCTCGCGGGATGCATCCTCGAACTGCCGACGCAGGTCCGGCCTGCGGGTGGCGAGGGCCTGCGCGGTGTAGAGGGCCTGCGCGCACACCTCGCCCACGTGGTTGACCCGCATCAGCGCCGCGGCCTGGCGCTGTTCGGCAGGATCGAGCTGGCTGAGGGCAGTACGGTCGGAGGTGGTGGGGGTTGGGCGCACGGCCCGGGGACGGGCGAACAAGGTGCGCAGCGCGCTGTCTGCGGCTATGAGCAGGCTGTCCATCGCGACGAGTGTATCGACGCCCCAGTGCTCGCGTGGGGGAGGGCGGCGTTTAAGGCAGAGCCACCCGGCCCGGCTTTGTTGTCGGTCTGCAACGGAACGCCTTCGCCGAAGCTAAATACTTTGCGCGCCAAAAGCCGGTCTGGTGCAATACCCCCAGCTTCCCAAAAGGAGGTTGGCCCGGGGTCCGGCATAAGCATCAATGCCTGCAGTTCCGCGAGACCGGCGCCCTATGTTTAACCTTGGAGAAACTTGCATGAAAAAGACTCTGATTGCGCTGGCCGCTTTCGCTGCCGCTGGTGCCGCCTCCGCCCAGTCGTCGGTCACCCTGTTCGGTATCGTTGACGCCGCCGTGACCATCGGTCGTGGCGACGCGACCGACTTCACCGGCCTGACCACCAACGGCTACAACTCCAGCCGCCTGGGCTTCCGTGGCGTCGAAGACCTCGGCGGCGGCCTCCAGGCCTCCTTCTGGCTGGAAGCCGGCATCGAGACCGACACCGGTCTGGGCCAAGCCACCAACGAAACCAACCTGGCTTCCGGCACCGGCGCCGCCGTTGCTGGCCGCCAAGGCCTGACCTTCAACCGTCGTTCCACGATCAGCCTGGCTGGTGGCTTCGGCGAACTGCGCGTGGGCCGTGACTACACCCCGGCGTTCTGGAACTTCACCGTGTTCGATCCGTTCGGCACCAACGGCGTTGGCACCAACCAGGCTTACCTGGGCTACGCCGCCGCCTACGGCCCGACCGCAGTGCGCGCTTCCAACAGCATCGGCTACTTCCTGCCCCGCAACATTGGCGGCTTCTACGGCCAGGCCCAGTACCACTTCGGCGAGCAGAGCGGCGCCGTCGCTGGCATCGGTGAAGACGACGGCAACGGCTACGGTCTGCGCCTGGGCTATGCTGCCGGTCCGTTCGACGTTGCCATCGCTTACGGCAACACCGAACTGGCTGCTGGTGACCGCACCAACCTGAACGTTGCTGGTGCCTGGAACTTCGGCATGGCCAAGGTCGTGGCGCAGTACAGCCGCACCGAGTCCGACGCTGCTGGCGCATTCGACGTGAACGGCTGGATGCTCGGCGCAACCGCCCCGGTGGGCGCTGGCGAGATCCGTGCTTCCTACGGCCAGACCGAAGTTGACGGCGGCGGCGACGCCCGCGGTCGCAAGCTGGCCCTGGGTTATGTCCACAACCTGTCCAAGCGTACGGCCGTCTACACGACCATCGCTCGCGTTCGTAACGACGGCGGTGCCTCCTTCGGCATCGGCGGCGCCGCTGCCGGCGTCAACGGCGACGCCACCGGTTTCGACCTGGGTGTTCGTCACTCCTTCTAATCCCACGGCCGGCGCAAGCCGGCCGCGAGATGAAGAAACTTGAAAGCCGCCTTCGGGCGGCTTTTTTTTTGAACGCGCCGTGCAATGCAGCAGGCGCATGCACCTACGCAGATGTGAAGGACGCGATTCTTGGCTGTGCTGATGTATCGAAGGTGGTTGGTGGGTGCGCTGGTGCTGGGACTCGGTGCCCTGAATGGTTGCGCACACCGGCAGCCTCCCGGGGAGGATGTGGCGAGCAGTCCGTGGGCCCTGCAGTCGCGGCTGGCGCTCGCTGCCATGAGCTCGCTCGCTCCAGCCCCCGTGGCCGCGCCGGCTTCCGCAGTCCACCCGCGCGGCGGCAACGCACCCGCGGCCCGCGAATGGGAGCACCGCAGGTTCCCCGGAAAGCGTGCAACCGAGTACACGCCCGCCCGCAAGGCGGGACGCGATGCCCTGGTCGTGCGGGCCGCCGCGTCGGCCAGCATGCTGCGCCACCGCGTGCACGTGCCGCCGCAGGCGCTCTCGACGGTCCGCTTCTCCTGGTTTCTGCCGGCGCTCATCGATGCGGCCGACCTGCACGAACGAGATGCCGACGATTCGCCCCTGCGAATCGTCTTGGCGTTCGAGGGCGACCGGTCGCGCTTTTCGACGCGGGACGCGGCGCTCTCCGAGCTGGCCCACGCGCTCACAGGCGAGCCCATGCCGTACGCCACGCTCATGTACGTCTGGAGCAATGCGTCGGCCACGGACGCCGTGGTGCGCGCTCCGCGCACCGACCGCATCCGCAGCATCGTCGTCGAATCAGGGGCGGCCCGGCTGAACCGCTGGATCGATTACGAGCGTGACATCCGCGCCGACTTCGAGCGCGCCTTTGGCGAGGCACCCGGTGCGCTCGTCGGCGTCGCGCTCCTGAGCGACACCGACAACACGGGCGCTATGGCGCAGGCCTGGTACGGACCGCTGAGTCTGAGCCGGCGCTCCGCACAGCAATCCGTGCGGCACTGAGCGCTTGCGGGAAAGTCCCTGGGGAAACACGGGCACGCCTGTTGCATAGTCCGGCTCCTCATGTATTCACTCGAGGCTCTCATGAAGTACAGGATCGCCCTGCTGGCCGCCGCAACGTCGGCCGCGCTGTTGATCGCTCCCGCCGTCCACGCCAAGCCTTTCAAATGGGCAAGCGCCGGCGAAATTTCGACGTGGGACATCCACTCCCAAAACAACGCACTGCAGAACGGCATCCACGCCGCGGTCTACGAGTCGCTGGTCTACTACAACAGCCGCACCTTCAAGGTCGAGCCCATGCTCGCCACGTCCTGGACGCTCGTGCAGCCCAATCAGCTGCGCGTGACCCTGCGCGAAGGCGTGAAGTTCCATGACGGCAGCGCGATGACGGCCGACGACGTGGTGTTCTCGCTGACGCGCGCCATGGCCAAGACCTCGAACTTCACCCCCTATGTGGTGGGCTTCGATCGCATCGTCAAGGTGAACGACAACCAGGTCGATATCTTCACCAAGGGGCCGAATCCGGTGCTGCTCAACCAGCTCACCGAGCTGCGCATCATGAGCAAGGCCTGGGCCGAGAAGAACAACTCGGTCGAGCCCAAGGACATCAAGAACGTCAACCAGGAAACCTTCGCCAACCGCAACGCGATGGGCACCGGACCCTACATGCTCAAGCAGTGGGTGCCCGACCAGCGCATGGTGCTGGCCAAGAACCCCAACTGGTGGGGCCAGGCCGAGACCAACGTCACCGAGATCATCTACACCCCGATCAAGTCCGAGGCGACGCGCGTCGCGGCGCTGCTCTCCGGTGAGATCGACCTGCTGCTCGACCCCAGCCCCCAGGACCTTCCGCGCCTGCGCAACAGCGGCAACCTGAAAGTGGTGGACGGCGTCGAGAACCGCACCATCTTCTTCGGCCTGGACCAGCACCGCGACGAGCTGCCCGGCTCCAACATCAAGGGCAAGAACCCGCTGAAGGACGAGCGCGTTCGCCGCGCGCTCTATCAGGCCATCGACAGCGACGCGCTGCATCGCGTCACCATGCGCGGCCTGAGCCAGCCCACCGGCACCCTCGTGGCGCCCCAGGTGACCGGCTGGACCGAAGGGGTGCACAAGCGGTTGCCGTACGACACCGAAGCCGCCAAGAAGCTGCTCGCCGAGGCCGGCTATCCGCAGGGCTTCGAGGTCGATTTCGCCTGCCCGAACAACCGCTACATCAATGACGAGGAGATCTGCCAGGCCGTCACGGCCATGTGGTCTCGCATCGGCGTCAAGGCCAAGCTGCGCACCATGCCGCTGGTCACCTATTTCCCCATGATCCAGCGCCACGAGGCCAGCATCTACATGCTCGGCTGGGGCGTGCCGACCTTCGACGCGCTGTACAGCCTGCAGTCGCTCACCCGCACGCCGGGCGCGGGCGGCGACGGCAACTACAACGTCGGCCGCTACAGCAACCAGCGCATGGACTACATCGTCGATCGCGTGAAGGTGGAGACCGACCTGCCGGTGCGCAACCGCCTGCTGACGGAAGGCCTGCAGCTGAGCAACGACACCGTCTCGCACATCCCGCTGCACAACCAGATCATCCCCTGGGCCATGAAGAAGAACGTGGAAGTCGTGCACCGCGCCGACAACCGCATCGATTGGCGCCTCGTCAAGGTCAACTGATCGACCTTCATCGCAGCAGGCTTCACAGAAGAGCCGGATCAAAGCAGCTGCGTTCATCGACACGAGCCCTCCCTGGCCACTCCGGGGAGGGTTTTTTCGTGTGCCGATGCCGACGCAAGTACTTCAAGCTTCAAGGAAACCCGGTGTTGGCGCGCAGCTTGCTCTGCTAGCATGGTTTCGCCACCCCGCCCCATCTCCACGCATGTTCGCCTTCATCCTGCGCCGCCTCGTCCAGGCCGTGATCGTCATGGTCTCCGTGGCCTTCATCGCCTTCCTGCTGTTCCAGTACGTGGGCGACCCCATCGTCTTCATCCTGGGCCAGGACGCCACCCCCGATCAGATCCGCGAGATGCGCGCCGACCTGGGCCTGGACAAGCCCTTCATCGTGCAGTTCTGGCACTTCCTGGCCAACGCCGCGCAGGGTGAGTTCGGGCTCAGCCTGCGCCAGGGCGCCAAGGTGTCCCGGCTGATTGCCGAGCGCTTTCCCGCCACGCTCGAACTCGCCTTCGTCGCCGCCGCCCTCGCGCTGCTGGTCGGCGTGCCCATGGGCGTCTATTCCGCCCTGCGTCGCGGCAGCTTCATGAGCCAGCTGTTCATGACCATTTCCCTGCTGGGCGTGTCGCTGCCCACCTTCCTCATCGGCATCCTGCTGATCCTGGTGTTCGCCGTCACGCTGGGCTGGTTCCCCAGCTTCGGCCGCGGTGAGACGGTGCAGCTGGGCTGGTGGAGCACCGGCCTGCTCACGGCCAAGGGCTGGCACCACATCGTGCTTCCGGCCGTCACGCTGGCCATCTTCCAGCTCACGCTCATCATGCGGCTGGTGCGCGCCGAGATGCTGGAGGTGCTGCGCACCGACTACATCAAGTTCGCGCGCGCGCGGGGCCTCACCGACCGGTCCATCCACTTCGGACACGCCCTCAAGAACACGCTGGTGCCGGTCATGACCATCACCGGGCTGCAGCTCGGCGGCCTGATCGCGTTTGCCATCATCACCGAGACCGTGTTCCAGTGGCCCGGCATGGGCCTGCTGTTCATCCAGGCCGTCACGTTTGCCGACATTCCCGTGATGGCGGCCTACCTGTGCCTGATCGCGCTCATCTTCGTGGTCATCAACCTCGTCGTCGATATGCTGTACTTCGCCGTCGATCCTCGCCTGCGCGTCGGACGGGCCGGAGGGCACTGAGATGATGCCGGTGACCACCCCCCGCCTGAAGGCGAACGGCCGGGTCTTCGCGCACATCGCCCACTACCACCCCGAGCTCACCGCGTTCCGGCGCGACCTGCACGCCCACCCCGAACTCGGCTTCGAGGAGGTCTACACCGCCGGCCGCGTCGCCGAGGCGCTGCGCATCATCGGTGTCGATGAGGTCCACACCGGCATCGGCAAGACCGGCGTGGTGGGGGTGGTGCGCGGGCGCGGCCAGGGCACCCGCATGATCGGCCTGCGCGCCGACATGGACGCGCTCACCATGACCGAGAACAACGACTTTCCCTGGAAGTCCACTCGCGCGGGAATGATGCACGGCTGCGGCCACGACGGCCACACCGCCATGCTGGTGGGCGCCGCGCGCTACCTGGCCGAGACACGCAATTTCGACGGCTCGGCCGTCCTCATCTTCCAGCCGGGCGAGGAAGGCTTCGCCGGAGCGCGCGCCATGGTCGAGGACGGGCTGTTCGACCGCTTCCCGGTCGAATCCGTTTTTGCCATGCACAACTGGCCGGCCTTGCGGCCCGGCGTGGTGGGCAGCAATCCGGGCGCCATGATGGCCTCGGCCGACCGCGTCACGATCGAGATCACCGGCAAGGGCGGCCATGGCGCGCACGCCTACCTCGCCGTCGATCCGGTCCTGGTGGCGGCCCACATCATCACGGCCGCCCAGAGCATCGTCTCGCGCAACGTGCGCCCGACCGATGGCGCGGTGGTCAGTCTCTGCGCCATGCAGGCCGGCGACCTGCATGCCATGAGCGTGATCCCCGGCAAGGCCACCCTGGTGGGTACGGTGCGCAGCTTCAGGCCGGAGGTCCAGGACCTGGTCGAGCGACGGCTGTCCGAGCTGTGCAGCGCCGTGGCCCTGGGCTTCGGCGCGACAGCGACCGTGCAGTACGAGCGCATCTATCCCGCCACCGTCAACTCGCGCGCGCAGGCCATGTTCGCCTGCGACGTCGCGCAGGCGCTGGTTGGCGCCGACAACGTGGTGCGCAACCTCGAACCCAGCCTTGGCTCGGAGGACTTCTCCTTCATGCTGCAGGTCAAGCCCGGCGCCTACCTGCGCCTGGGGCAGGGCGGCGAAGGCAGTTGCATGCTGCACAACAGCCGCTACGACTTCAACGACGAAATCCTGCCGCTCGGAGCGGCCCTGCACGCCAGCCTGGTCGAGCACGCGTTGCCAGTGCTGCAGGCGCTGCCGACAACGCCGCACTGAACACCAGGCAAGACGCCGCACCTCACGTCGCCGCACCACCGCCGCACCACCGCCGCACCACCGCTTCGCCCCCTTTCGTCCACAAGGAGAGACCATGACGCCCCGTGCCCCCATCCTGCGTGCCGCCGTTCTTGCGCTCGCGACCGCCGCGTGCGCGCTCGGCGCTGGCGCCGAAACCGTGCGCATCGCCAACCAGGGCGACGCCCTGTCCATGGACCCGCACTCGCTGAACGAGTCGCTGCAGCTGAGCATCACGCAGAACGTCTACGAGCCCCTGGTCGGGCGTGCCAAGGACCTGTCGCTCACCCCCGCGCTGGCCACGAGCTGGCGGCAGACCTCGCCCACCGTGTGGCGCTTCGAGTTGCGCAAAGGCGTGCAGTTCCACGACGGCACGCCCTTCAATGCCGACGACGTGCTGTTCTCGTTCGCCCGTGCCGCCGGCGAGGGCTCCGACATGCGCAGCTACATGAACGACGTGCAGGAGGTGCGCAAGATCGACGACCACACCGTGGAAGTCGAGACCAAGGTGCCTTTCCCCATCCTGCCGGACGTGCTGTCGCAGGTTGCGATCATGAGCAAGAAGTGGAGCGAGACCAACCAGGCCACCCGCCCGGTGGACCGCCGCAAGGGCGTCGAGAACGCCGCCTCGTTCCGTGCCAACGGCACCGGCCCCTTCCGTTTGCGCGAGCGCCAGCCCAACGTGCGCACCACCTTCTCGCGCAACGGCACCTACTGGGGCAAGATCGAAGGCAACGCCACCGAGGTGATCTTCACGCCCATCGCCAACGACTCCACCCGCGTCGCGGCCCTGCTCTCCGGCGAAGTCCATGTGATGGAGCCGATCCCGGTGCAGGACATCGCCAGGGTCAACGCCCACCCGGCCACCCGCGCCGTCACCGGCCCCGAGCTGCGCACCATCTTCCTGGGCATGGACCAGAAGCGCGACGAGCTGCAGTTCTCCAGCGTGAAGGGCAAGAACCCGTTCAAGGACAAGCGGGTGCGTCAGGCCTTCTACCAGGCCATCGACATCGAAGGTATCAAGCGCACCGTCATGCGGGGCGCCTCCAACCCCACCGCGCTGATGGTGGGCCCGGGCATCAACGGTTTCGCGCCCGAGCTGAACACGCGCCTGCCCTACAACCCCGAGGCCGCCCGCAAGCTGCTGGCCGATGCCGGCTACCCGAACGGTTTCGAGGTCACGCTCAACTGCCCCAACGACCGCTACGTCAACGACGGCCAGATCTGCGAGACCGTGGCGGCCAACCTCTCGCGCATCGGCGTCAAGGTGAACCTGGCGGCCGAGACCAAGGGCACCTACTTCCCCAAGATCCTGCGCCGCGACACCAGCTTCTACATGCTGGGCTGGACGCCGAGCACCTACGACGCGCACAACGCGCTGAACGCGCTGATGCGCTGCGTCGACGACAAGGGCTCCGGGCAGTTCAACCTCGGCAGCTACTGCAACCCCAAGGTCGATGAGCTGATCGTGAAGATCCAGGCCGAGACCGACAAGCCCAAGCGCGACGCGATGATCAAGGAGGCGTTCAAGCTGCACGGCGACGACATCGGCCACCTGCCGCTGCACCAGCAGGCGCTCGCCTGGGGCGTGAACCGCAAGGTCGATCTCGTCCAGCTCGCCGACAACTACATGCCTTTCAAGTGGATCACCGTCAAGAAGTGAAGACTTTCCGCCCAGGCGCCTTCGGCGCCTTTCGCCCGAGGGGTGCCACCAGCGGACCGGCAGGGCCGGCTGCGGGGTGGCCCGCCCCGGCTTCGATTGCATTCGCACCGTGCCGCTGCTGCACGGCTGCCGTGGATTCCTGAGATGAGACAGACCTTCGCGCGCTGGTACGACAGCGACATCGCCTTCAGTTTCCGCAGCTCGCCCATGGCGCTTCTCGCAGCCCTGGTGGCCCTCGTCTGCGTCGTGGGCGCGCTGTTCGCGGGCTGGATCGCGCCGCACAACCCGTTCGATCTCACCACCCTGGAGCTGAGCGACGCCCGCCTGCCGCCCGCCTGGCAGGCTGAGGGCAAGGCCAGCTACCTGCTGGGCACCGACGACCAGGGCCGCGACATCCTCTCGGCGCTGATGTATGGCGCGCGCATTTCGCTGGCCGTGGGCGTGGTCTCGGTGCTGCTGTCGATGATGATCGGCGTGTCGCTCGGGCTGCTGGCGGGCTTCCGTGGCGGCTGGGTGGACGGTTTCCTGATGCGGCTGTGCGACGTCATGCTGTCGTTCCCGCCGATTCTGGTGGCGCTGCTCATAGCCGGCGTCGGGCGGGCCATGTTCCCGAACGCGCAGGAGTCGGTCGCCTTCGGCGTGCTGATCCTGTCCATCACGCTGACCGGCTGGGTGCAGTACGCGCGCACCGTGCGCGGCTCGACCCTGGTCGAGCGCAGCAAGGAATACGTGCAGGCGGCGCGCGTCACCGGCGTCGCGCCGTTGCGCATCATGGTGCGGCACGTGCTGCCCAACGTTCTCGGGCCCGTCCTCGTGCTGGCCACCATCCACGTCGCCACCGCCATCATCACCGAGGCCACGCTGTCCTTCCTGGGCGTGGGCGTGCCGCCGACCCAGCCCTCTCTGGGCACCCTGATCCGCGTCGGCAACGACTACCTGTTCTCCGGCGAGTGGTGGATCACCGTTTTCCCGGGCGTCATGCTGATCCTGATCGCCCTGTCCGTGAACCTGCTGGGCGACTGGCTTCGCGACGCCCTGAACCCCCGACTGCGCTGACCCTGCGATGAGCCTGCTCCAAGTCAAGAACCTGGTCGTCGAATTTCCCCACCGGCGCGGCACGCTGCGCGCCCTCGACGACATCTCCTTCGATATCGCGCCCGGCGAGGTGCTCGGCGTGGTCGGCGAATCCGGCGCCGGCAAGTCGCTCACGGGCGCCGCCATCATCGGACTGCTCGAGCCACCCGGGCGCATCGCCTCCGGACAGGTGCTGCTCGAAGGCGAGCGCATCGACTCGCTGCCTGCGCACCGCATGCGCCACATCCGCGGCCGCAAGATCGGCGCGATCTTCCAGGATCCGCTGACCTCGCTGAACCCGCTCTACACCGTGGGGCGGCAACTGATGGAGACCATCCAGGCGCACCTGCCGGTCGATGGGGCGGAGGCGCGCCGGCGCGCCATCAGCCTGCTCGAGGACACCGGCATTCCTGCCGCCGCCGAGCGCATCGACCACTACCCGCACCAGTTCTCGGGCGGCATGCGCCAACGCGTCGTCATCGCGCTGGCGCTGGCCGCCGAGCCCAAGCTCATCGTCGCCGATGAGCCCACCACCGCGCTGGACGTCTCCATCCAGGCGCAGATCATCCAGCTGCTCAAGCGCATCTGCCGCGAGCGCGGCGCCGCCGTCATGCTGATCACGCACGACATGGGCGTGATCGCCGAAACCTGCGACCGCGTGGCCGTCATGTACGCCGGCCGCATCGCGGAGATCGGCCCCGTCCACCAGGTCATCAACGAGCCGGCCCACCCCTACACCGCCGGGCTGATGGCCGCCATTCCCGACATCACGGTAGATCGCGAGCGGCTGCACCAGATCGACGGCGCCATGCCGCGGCTCAATGCCATACCGCGCGGCTGTGCCTACCACCCGCGCTGCCCACGCGCCTTCGACCGCTGCACCCAGGAGCGGCCCGACCTTCTGCCGGCGGGCGCCACCCGCGCCGCCTGCTGGCTCCACGATGCCCACGCCGGGGTTCCCGCATGACCACACCCACCGCCGCCATCGACCTGCCGCGGCCCCGCGGAGACCAGGCTGCCGCGCCCGGCATGTCCGAAGCCGCCGCCGAGGCGCCCGCCGTCGCCGCGCCCCTGGTGCAGGCGCGCGATCTCGCCAAGACCTTCGACGTCTCGGCACCCTGGCTCAACCGCGTCATCGAGCGCCGGCCGCGCCAGCTGCTGCACGCCGTCGATGGCGTGAGCTTCGACATCGAACGCGGCAAGACGCTCGCCCTGGTGGGCGAATCCGGCTGCGGCAAGAGCACCGTGGCGCGCCTGCTGGTGGGCCTGTACGAGCCGACCCGCGGCGGCCTCACCTTCGATGGCCAGGACGCGCACGCGGCCTTCCGCACCGCCAAGGGCCGCCAGCTGCGCCGGCGCATCCAGATGATCTTCCAGGACCCGTATGCCAGCCTCAACCCGCGCTGGATCGTCGAGGACATCGTCGGCGAGCCGCTGCGCGAACACGACCTGGTGAGCGACCGCGCCGAGCGGCGCGGACGGGTGGGCGAGCTGCTGCGCTCGGTCGGCCTGTCGCCGCTGGACATGGTCAAGTACCCGCACCAGTTCTCCGGCGGCCAGCGCCAGCGCATCTCGATCGCGCGGGCCCTCGCCACGCAACCCGAGTTCCTGGTGTGCGACGAGCCCACCTCGGCGCTCGACGTGTCCGTGCAGGCGCAGGTCCTCAACATCATGAAGGACCTGCAGCGCGAGCACGGCCTCACCTACCTCTTCATCTCGCACAACCTCGCCGTGGTGCGCCACGTGAGCGACCAGGTCGGCGTGATGTACCTCGGTCGCCTGGTCGAGGTGGCCGACAAGCAGCGCCTTTTCTCGGACCCGCAGCATCCCTACACGCGCATGCTGCTGGACGCCATCCCGAAGATGCACGACACCGGCAAGGACCGCACGCCGGTGCAGGGCGAAGTGCCCAACCCGCTGAACCCCCCGCCCGGCTGCGCTTTCAACCCGCGCTGTCCGCATGCCAACGAGCGTTGCCGCGCCGAGCGACCCGCCTTGTTGCACCTGCGCGGCGTGCGCGTGGCCTGCCATGCGGTAGAAGAAGGGCGGATCTGACCGGCGCTGCTTGCAGCGTCGGTTTGCGTGATGAGCGGACGAAAGGTGCGCATCAAGTGCGCCAGGGACATGGACCCGTTCTTCGCGAGGTGCGGGCCGATGCTGCGAACGGTGTCTTGTCCGGTCTCGATGCAATGCACGGCTGACCGCTCGATATGCAGCGCATTCGTGGCGCCGCCGTCCGGTGGATCCCGCGCGCGGGCGCGCGAGTCCCTCCGGGGGTGCTCAGCGTGTGGGGCGGAGCTCCGCGGCCAAACGTTCCTTCAGGTCCGTCAACCCGTCATATCCCAGGCTGCGGCAACAACGCACCACGGTCGGCGTGCTCACCTTTGCTCTGGCGGCGAGGGCGCTCACCGGCAAGCGGGCGAAGGCGACCGGATCGTCGAGCAGCAGCCGGGCCACGCGCTGCTCCGCGGGGGCGAGCTGCGGGAGTGCGTTGCGTACGCGATCGAGCATCGGCTGCGACATGGTGCGAGCTTCAACACTCCTCGCTCCAACAGAACCCATCGCGCGCGATCATCGCGCTCGAGGCGCTGGGCCCCCAGCTGCCCGCGGCATAGGGGCGGGGACCGTTGCGTTCGTGGCGCCAGAAGTCCAGCAGGGGCTCCACCCAGCGCCAGGCCTCCTCCTGTTCGTCGCTACGCACGAACAAGTTGAGGCGGCCGTCGATCACGTCCAGCAGCAGGCGCTCGTAGGCGCCCACGCGCTCGGCGCCGAAACGCTGCGTGAAATCGAGGTTGAGGTGCACGGGCGTGAGCATCGGAGACCCGGCACGCGCCGCATGGCGGCTGTCCTGCGACTGCGCCAGCAGGTGCAGCTCCAGCCCGTCGCGCGGCTGCAGGTTGATCACCAGCCTGTTCACCGCGCCCATGGGTACGTCGAAGATGGCGTGCGGCGCGGCACGGAAGTTCACCACGATGTGGGCGTCGCGCGCGGCCAGCCGCTTGCCCGTGCGGATGTAGAACGGCACGCCCGCCCAGCGCCAGTTGGCGATCTCGCAGCGCAGCGCGACGAAGGTCTCGGTCTGGCTGTCGGGGGCCACGCCGGGCTCCTCGCGGTACCCGGGAACCTGCTGGCCGCCCACCCGGCCGGCGGTGTACTGCCCCCGGATCGCATGCTGGCCCAGCGACTGCACGGTCCAGGGCGTGAGCGAGCGCAGCACCTTGAGCTTCTCGTCGCGGATCGCATCGGCATGCGCGTTGATCGGCGGCTCCATCGCCAGGGCGCACAGCAGCTGCAGGGCGTGGTTCTGCACCATGTCGCGCAGCGCACCGGTGCTGTCGTAGAAGGCGCCGCGCTTCTCGACGCCCAGGTCTTCGGCGATGGTGATCTGGATGTTGGCGATGGTCTCGCGACGCCACAGCGGCTCGAACAGCGCGTTGCCGAAACGCAGCGCGAACAGGTTCTGCACCGAAGGCTTGCCCAGGTAGTGGTCGATGCGAAAGATCTGCTTTTCCTGCAGCACGCGGCGCACCGCCTCGTTGATCGCGCGGTTGGAGGCCAGGTCGTGCCCCAGCGGCTTCTCCAGCACCAGCCGCGTGTTGGGCGTGTTCAGGCCGGCCGCGGCGAGCTGCTCGCACACCCCGGTGAACAGGGCTGGCGCGGTGGCCAGGTACATGACCACCGTGTCGGCGCCGCGCGCGCGCAGCGTCTGCGCGAGCCGGTCGTAGTCCTGCGGGCGCGACAGGTCCATGCGCAGGAAATGCAGCAGGGCCGCAAACCGATCGAACTCCTCCGCGCTCGGGCGTTTGGCCAGCTCGACCTGGTCGAAGCGGCTGCGGATCAGGCTGCGGTACTGCTCGTCGCTCAGGTCGTCTCGCGCCACGCCGACGATGCGTCCTTGCGGCGGCAAGCTGCCGTGGCGGAAGGCCTGGAACAGCGCCGGCATGAGCTTGCGCCAGGCCAGGTCGCCGGTGCCGCCGAAGAGGACGAGATCGAAGCTCATGCAGGGGTCCTTGTGGGGAAGCGGAGGTAGGTGGTCGAGGGCTCACTGTAGCGGCGTTCGCACGGCGTGGCGGCCGCGCGCAGCGTACCGCGCAAGCCTCGCCGCGCGTGTGGGAACAGGCCGTATCTGCCCGCAGCGCGCGGGGCCGCAGCGGCTGCGACGGCCCCGCGCGCTGCGGGTGCGCCCGATAATGGCCGCATGAACCAACTCGATGCGCTCAAGCAGTTCACCACCGTGGTGGCCGACACCGGCGACTTCCGGCAGTTGGCGCAATTCCAGCCCCGCGACGCCACCACCAATCCTTCCCTCATCCTCAAGGCCGTGCAGAAGGCCGAGTACGCACCGCTGCTGCAGCAGACGGTGGAGCGTTACCGCGCAAAGCCGCTCGATGAGGTCATGGACCGGCTGCTCGTGCGCTTCGGCACCGAGATCCTGGGCATCATCCCCGGCCGCGTCTCGACCGAGGTCGATGCCCGCCTGAGCTTCGACGCGGGCGCCACCATCGCGCGCGCGCGGCGGCTCATGCAGCTGTACCAGGCCGAGGGCGTGCAGCCCGAGCGCGTGCTGGTGAAGATCGCCTCGACCTGGGAGGGCATCCAGGCTGCCGCCGAGCTGCAGCGCGAGGGCATCCGCACCAACCTCACCCTGCTGTTCTCGTTCTGCCAGGCCGTGGCCTGCGGACAGGCGCGGGTGCAGCTCATCTCGCCCTTTGTCGGCCGCATCTACGACTGGTACAAGAAGTCTGCAGGCGGCGCCTGGGACGAGGCGGCGAGTGCCGGCGCCAACGACCCGGGTGTGCGCTCCGTGCGCGAGATCTATCACTACTACAAGCACTTCGGCATCGCCACCGAAGTGATGGGAGCGAGCTTTCGCAACACCGGCCAGATCCTCGCGCTGGCCGGCTGCGACCTGCTCACCATCAGCCCCGACCTCCTGGCCGAACTCGCTGGCAGCGACGCGCCGGTGCAGCGCGCCCTCGACCCCGACAGCGCAGCCCGCCTGGCGCTGGAGCCGGTGCAGTACGACGAGCCCGGCTTCCGCTACGCGCTCAATGCGGACGCAATGGCCACCGAGAAGCTGGCCGAAGGCATCCGCGCCTTCGCCGCCGACGCCGTCAAGCTCGAGCAGCTGATGAAGGCGCTCTGACATGGCGCTCGACCCCGACGCATTCACGCGCTGTGACCGCAGTGCGGTCTGGCCCATCCTGCAGCAGCGCTGGAGCGAGGCGGGGCGCAGCTTCGATCTGCGCCAGGCCTTTGCGCTCGATCCGGACCGCGCGACGCACTTCGCCATCGAAGCGCCGCACGTGTTCGCGGACCTGTCGAAGAACCTGCTGGACCGCGAGACACGGGACCTGCTCGTCGAGCTGGCGCGTGAATGCGGCCTGCCTGCGCAGCGCGACGCCCTGTTCGGGGGCGAGGCCCTGAATCTCACCGAGCAGCGCCAGGTCATGCACTGGCTGCTGCGCGTTCCCCCGGTGTCAGCGGCGTGGCGCCCCTCCGGCCTCGATCGCCTGGGCGCCGAGTTGGCCGAGGTGCATGCCACGCTGGACGCCATGCTGGCGTTCGCCGAGCGGGTGCGCGCCGACGAGGCGATCACCGACATCGTCAACATCGGCATCGGGGGCTCCGACCTCGGGCCGCAGATGGCGGTGCTGGCCCTGGACACCTGCGCGCAGCCGCAGCGCCGGCGCCTGCACTTCGTCTCCAACGTGGACGGACACGAACTCGACGCGGTGCTGCGCGGAGTGCGACCCGAAAGCACGCTCTTCCTGGTGGCCTCCAAGACCTTCACCACCATCGAAACCATGACCAACGCGCGTTCCGCGCGCGAGTGGTTCTCGGCGCAGGGCGGGCGCGACGTGGCGCGGCACTTCGCCGCGCTCACCACCAACGTGGAGGCGGCGCGCGCCTTCGGCATCGACACCACCTTCGGCTTCTGGGACTGGGTGGGCGGGCGCTACTCGATGTGGTCGGCCATCGGCCTGCCCATAGCCATCGCCGTGGGCGCAGACAACTTTCGTGCGCTGCTGGCCGGAGCGCACGCAATGGACGCGCATTTCGCCACCACCCCGCTCGAGCGCAACCTGCCGGTGCAACTGGCCCTCCTCGATATCTGGTATCGCAACTTCCACGGCTTTTCGAGCCGCAGCATCGCGCCCTATCACAGCGGTCTGCGCCGCCTGCCGGCCTACCTGCAGCAGCTGGAGATGGAAAGCAACGGCAAGCGCGTCGATCGTCGCGGCGAGCCGCTGCCCTTTGCGACCAGCCCGGTGCTCTGGGGGGAGCCGGGCACCAACGGCCAGCACGCCTACTTCCAGATGCTGCACCAGGGAACCGACGTGGTGCCGGTGGAGTTCATTGCCGTGCGCGACGCGGCGCATGCGTTGCCTGGCCATCACGTCCAACTGCTTGCAAACGTGCTGGCCCAGGCGCAGGCCCTGATGCTCGGCAAGGAAGACGCGGGCGGCCACCGGCATTTCACCGGCAACCGGCCCAGCACCATGCTGCTGCTGGAGCGGCTCGACCCCGCCAGCCTGGGCGCGCTGGTGGCGCTGCAGGAGCACCGCGTCTTCTGCAGCGGCGCGCTGTGGGGCATCAACAGCTTCGATCAATGGGGCGTGGAACTGGGCAAGGTGCTCGCCAAGGACCTCGCGCCGCGCCTGGAGAGCGGCGACACGGAGGGGCTGGACGCTTCGACGGCGATGCTGGTGCGGCGGCTGCACGGCTGAGTGGGAGCGGCTTGACTGGGGCGCCGTGCACGACGTGCGCGAGCGCGATGCGTTCGGGCATTCGCCCGCCCCGGGGTCTGGCGGGCCGCTCCCCATCCGTGACTATGATCGTGGTCCTTGCGCGACCACCTGCTGCCCTGCCGCCCATGCAATTCTTCGATGCCGTCCGAACCTGCCTGCGCAACTACGCCACTTTCCGGGGGCGCGCCGGCCGGCCCGAGTTCTGGTGGTTCATGCTCTTCGCCACTTTGGCGAGCATGGTGGCCGCTGTGTTCGGTGAGCGCATCAACCTGGTGGTGACCGTGCTGCTGCTGCTGCCGGCGATTGCGGTGACCGCACGGCGCCTGCACGACATCGACCGCAGCGGCTGGTGGCAGCTCGTCGGGATGGTGCCGCTGGTCGGCTGGATCGTGGTGTTGTACTGGTACGTGCAGCCCTCGCAGCCGGGGCCGAACCGCTTCGGCTGACCACGGCGGCGCCTCATGCTCCATAGGCACGAGGCGCCGTGCGAGTACCGGGCGCACGGCCCAGGTACCGGGCATCCGAATCCGGCATGGGACACGGAACCCAGCGCGCCGCGCTGAGAGTTCCGAGCACGCAGCACGCAGCACCGAGTGAGCGGACGGTCAGCGCCTTCAGGCGTCCGGCGGCCGTCCACGCCGGACGCGTGTGCCAGAAGCGCGGCAGGCCCAGAACGAAAAAAGGCCGGGATCGCTCCCGGCCTTTTCTTTCGTGCGCTTGCGGCGCGGAGCCCGCGAGGCACGGCGTGCCTCGCGAGAGCCGTGGACTTACATGTCCATGCCGCCCATGCCACCCATGCCACCCATGCCGCCGCCCGGCATGGCCGGGGCATCCTTCTTCGGCGCCTCGGCGATCATGGCTTCGGTGGTCAGCATCAGCGAGGCCACCGACGCGGCGTTCTGCAGCGCCGTGCGGGTCACCTTGGTCGGATCCAGAATGCCCATCTCGATCATGTCGCCGTAGGTGTCGTTGGCGGCGTTGAAGCCGTAGTTGCCCTTGCCACCCAGCACGGCGTTGATCACCACGCTCGGCTCGCCACCGGCGTTGGCGACGATCTTGCGCAGGGGCGCCTCGACGGCCTTGAGCACCAGCTTGATGCCGGCGTCCTGGTCGGGGTTGTCACCCTTGAGGTCGCCCACGCCCTGGCGGGCACGCAGCAGGGCCACGCCACCGCCGGCGACGATGCCTTCTTCCACGGCAGCGCGGGTGGCGTGCAGCGCGTCTTCGACGCGGGCCTTCTTTTCCTTCATCTCGACTTCGGTGGCGGCACCGACCTTGATGACGGCCACGCCGCCAGCCAGCTTGGCCACGCGCTCCTGCAGCTTCTCGCGGTCGTAGTCGGAGGTGGCTTCCTCGATCTGGACGCGAACCTGCTTGACGCGCGCCTCGATGTCGCCCGCAGCGCCGGCGCCGTCGATGATGGTGGTGTTTTCCTTGCCCACTTCGATGCGCTTGGCCTGGCCCAGGTCGGCCAGCGTCACCTTCTCCAGCGTCAGGCCCACTTCTTCAGCGATGACCTTGCCGCCGGTGAGGATGGCGATGTCTTCCAGCATGGCCTTGCGACGGTCGCCGAAGCCCGGGGCCTTGACGGCCACGACCTTCAGGATGCCGCGGATGGTGTTGACCACCAGGGTCGCCAGGGCCTCGCCCTCGACTTCCTCGGCGATGATCAGCAGCGGACGGCCGGCCTTGGCCACCTGCTCCAGCGTGGGCAGCAGGTCGCGGATGTTGCTGATCTTCTTGTCGAACAGCAGCACGAAGGGGTTCTCGAGAACCGCCGACTGCTTTTCGGGGTTGTTGATGAAGTAGGGCGACAGGTAGCCGCGGTCGAACTGCATGCCTTCGACGACGTCCAGCTCGTTGCTCAGGCTCTTGCCGTCTTCGACGGTGATGACGCCTTCCTTGCCGACCTTGTCCATGGCATCGGCAATGATCTTGCCGATGGATTCGTCGCTGTTGGCCGAGATGGAGCCGACCTGCGCGATTTCCTTGGAGGTGGTGGTGGGCTTGGACGCGGCCTTGAGCTGGTTCACCAGCACTTCGACCGCCTTGTCGATGCCGCGCTTGAGGTCCATGGGGTTCATGCCGGCGGCGACGTACTTCATGCCTTCGCGCACGATGGACTGGGCCAGCACGGTGGCGGTGGTGGTGCCGTCACCCGCGTTGTCGCTGGTCTTGGAAGCGACTTCCTTGACCATCTGGGCGCCCATGTTCTGGAGCTTGTCTTCCAGCTCGATTTCCTTGGCCACGGACACGCCGTCCTTGGTCACGGTGGGGGCGCCGAAGGAGCGCTCGAGCACCACGTTGCGGCCCTTGGGGCCCAGGGTGACGCCGACGGCGTCGGCCAGGATGTTCACGCCTTCGACCATGCGGGCGCGGGCGTCACCGCCAAAAATCACGTCTTTTGCTGCCATGTTGATGACTCCGGAAATTCAGTTGATCGGGGGCTGGATTACTTCATTTCGACGACCGCGAACAGGTCGTCTTCCTTCATGACCAGCAGTTCGTCGCCTTCGACCTTGACGGTCTGGCCGCTGTACTTGCCGAACAGCACGCGGTCGCCGACCTTCACGTTCAGGGCCATCACCTCGCCCTTGTCGTTCTTGCGGCCCGGGCCGATGGCCACGACTTCACCCTGGTCAGGCTTCTCGGCTGCGGTCTCGGGGATCACGATGCCCGAAGCGGTCTTGGTTTCGTTCTCGAGGCGCTTGACGATCACGCGATCGTGCAGGGGACGAAGTTTCATTGGAGCTCCTTGTCTTCAAGTACAGGGGAAAGACACCGAAAAGCGCCATGCCTGGCGCTTTTCTGTAAACCCTGAGGCGGTGTTAGCACTCGGCCTCAGCGAGTGCTAATGATAGGGGCATTTGCCGGCGTTTCAAGTCCCCGACCGCGCGCCAGGCGCGTGGCGGCTCGGTCGCGGAGGCGCCGTCGCCGCCTCCGCTGCACCCCGAGTTCCGGCAGATGGCGCGGCCGCGTCAGGCAAGCCGGCGCTCGTCCATGGGTTCTCAGGAGGTGGGGCAACAGGGTCTTCGTGCCCCGCACTGGCGGGGCCAGGAACGCCCGATGCGCTCGGGCAGTGACGACCAGGCCCGGACCAGCCCCGATACGGAGGCGCGGAGCTTATCGCAGTGCAGGCGGCGATGAGCTCATCCACACGCGGTTTCTTTCTTGCGTCGCGTCTTGGCGAAGCGAGCCCGCCGCACCCGGAAAGCGGCCGTCCGGCCCCGCGCCGACGCGGCCGGAGCGGGCCGGCCGGGTCGGCCTATAGTCGCCGCATGCCGTCTGCCCCATCCGCTTCCGGCCTGCGCAGGCGCCCGCGCTGGATGCGCCACGGCGTCGTGCTGCGCTGGCGTGCCGCCCGACTCGACCCGGCGGTGCGCGGGTTGCTGTGGGCGGTGCTGGCAGGACTGATGTTCACCAGTCTGAACGCCACGATGCGGGGGCTGGCGCAGCAGATCGAGCCGTTTCAGGCCCAGTTCCTGCGCTACCTGATGGGAGTGGTGGTGATGGCCCCGCTGGTGCTGCGCTCGCGGTTGGCGTCCTTGCGGCCGCACAGCGTGCGCGGCCAGTTCACCCGCGGCCTGGTGCACACCACCGGGCTGAGCCTGTGGTTCCTGTCCATCCCGCACATCACCCTCGCCGACATCACCGCCATCGGCTTTACCGGGCCGATCTTCATCATGCTCGGCGCTGCCCTGTTCCTGGGCGAGCCGATGCGGGCGGCGCGCTGGGCGGCGGCGCTGGTCGGGCTGCTCGGCGTGCTGCTGGTCGTCGGCCCGCAGCTCACCGGGCAGGGCGGCATCTGGCTGCTGGTGCTGCTGTCCTCGTCCCCGCTCTTTGCGGCCTCGTTCCTCATCACCAAGGCGCAGACGCGCTACGAGCGGCCCACGGTGATCGTGGCCTGGCAGTCGATCACCGTGGCCGTGCTCAGCCTGCCGATGGCCCTGCTGGAGTGGCGCTGGCCGAGCCTCGGGCAGTGGCTGCTGTTCGCTTTCGGCGGCGTGCTCGGCAGCACGGGCCACTACTGCCTGGCGCGCGCTTTCGCGGCCACGGACATCTCGGCGACGCAGTCGGTGAAGTTTCTGGAACTGGTGTGGGCGGCGCTGCTGGGCTGGGCGGTGTTCGGCACGATCCCCAGCCGGTGGACGGTGGTCGGAGGCGCCGTCATCTGCGCGTCCACGGTGTGGATCGCACGACGCGAGACGCGCGGCACCGGTGGCCGGCGCTGAGCCTGCCGGAGTTCGCTGTGCCGCGGCCGGACACCGGACGCGAATCGGATCGATCGGCACGGCCCGGTCGCGGCGCCCGGCGGGCACGGCGGGTGCCGGGCGCCCCGGAACCCACCAGGCCTTCACCGGGCGTCCGCCCGACCCTCAGCCCCGCAGGTTGGCCACGCCCGCCGCTACGTGGCCGGCCGGCACGTGCCGCGCGGCGTGATCGACATGGCCGGTCTGGTCGTCGAAGAAGAAGTCCGGCTCGAACTCCCGCAGGAACTCGCCTTTCGGAAGGCCGCCGAGGAACATCGCTTCATCGACGTGGATGTTCCAGTTCATCAGCGTGCGAATGGCCCGCTCGTGGGCGGGTGCGCTGCGGGCCGTCACCAGCGCCGTGCGGATCTTCATGGCCGGGCGCCCGGCCTGCTGCAGCCGGTGCAGCGCCGCCAGCAGCGGTTTGAAAGGGCCCTCGGGCAGCGGCTGCGTGGCCTTGCTCAGCTCGTGCTGCTGGAAGGCGTCCAGGCCCTGGGCCTGGAAAACGCGCTCGGCCTCGTCCGAAAAGAGCACCGCATCGCCGTCGAAGGCGATGCGCACCTCGTCCGGGTAGTTGGTGCCGGCCAGCACCGACTCGGTGAGCACCCGCGCCGCCGGGAAGCCGGCGTTCAGTGCCTCGCGCACGTCCTCGGCGTTGGCCGACAGGAACAGGTGTGCGCCCAGCGGACGCAGGTAGCGAAAGGGTGGTCGCCCCTGGGTGAAGACGCCGCGCTCGAGCTTGATCTGGTTGGCCGCCCCCGAGCGGAAGATGCGCATGCCCGAGACCGGATCGTTGCGCGAGAGGATGACCACCTCCACGCGCTGCAGCGGTGGCTCGTTGAATGCCAGCAGTTTTCTGATGAGTGAAAAAGCGATACCGGGCTTGGCCGGCAGCTCCAGGCGCTGCAGCTGCAGCGCCATGTAGGAGCCGGGGTCGCCGCTTTCGAAGAGCCGGTTCTCCTCCTCGAAATCGAAAAGCGCACGCGACGAAATCGCGACCACCAGCTTGTCTTGCAGGGTGGCACCCATTCAGCGCACCCACTGGTTGAGTTGGATGATCGGCATCAGTACGGCCAGCACGATGAGCATGACCACCAGCCCCATGGCCACGATCAGCAGCGGCTCCAGGATGGTCGCGAGCTGCATGGCGCGGCGTTGCACCTCCGCGCCGAGCTGGTTGGCGGCGCGTTGCAGCATCACCGGCAGCTGCCCGGTCTGCTCGCCCAGCCGCGCGAACATCGACAGCAGCCCGGGAAAGCGTTTCTTCTGGGCAAGCGCCGACGCGAGGGGAGCGCCTTCGCGCACCTGCACCAGGGCCTCCATGGCATCGGCTCGCATCGCGCGGTTGCCCAGTGTCTCGCCGGCCGCCTGCAGCGCCTTGAGGATGGGAACGCCGGCGCCGGCCAGCATGGCGAGCGTGCTTGCGAAGCGCGCCGCGTTGTAGCCGCGCGAGAGCCGCCCGACCAGCGGCAGCCGCAGCCAGCCGGCGTCGAAGCGTTCACGGAAGCCCGAATCGCGCAGCGCGAGCCGCAGTGCGGCGAACGCCGCCAGCAGCAGCGCGGCGCCGAGCCAGCCCCAGCTGCGCACGCCGTCGCTGATGGCCAGCATGGCCGAGGTCAGGAAGGGAAGGGCGCGCTTGCTGCCCGCGAACACGTTGGCGACTTGCGGCACCACGTAGGTCACCAAGAACAGCACGATCACGATCGCCACCAGCGTGACGATGGCCGGATACAGTGCGGCGCCGACCAGCTTGGCCTTGAGCGCCTGGCGGTTTTCCAGGTCGTCGGCCAGGCGGTCGAGCACGCCGCCGAGCTGGCCGCTCTGTTCGCCGGCGCCGACCACGGCCACGTACACGTCGGAGAACTCGCGCGGGTGCTGGCCCAGCGCCTTGCCGAAAGGCGAGCCGGCATTGACCTCGGCGCGCAGCGCCGCCACCAGGCCGCGCTCGCGCTCGTTCTCGGCCTCGTCGGCCAGCGCGGTGAGGGCGCGCTCGATGGTCAGGCCGGAACTGACCAGTCCGGCAAGCTGGCGGGTCCAGATGGTGAGGGCCGTGGAGGTGAACACCGGCCGGGTGCTCAATCGGGAAAGCAGTCCCGCGTCGCGGCCGGCGCCGGCCTGCACCGGTTGTACCTGGATGGGCACCAGCGCTTGCGCGCGCAGCAGGCTGCGCGCGGCCTTGGCGGTGTCGGCCTCCATCACGCCTTTGCGGGTGGCGCCCTGGCTGTCCAGGGCTTCGAAGGAGTAGGCGGGCATGGGGCCGATTATGGCGAGCGCCACGCGGCGCCCTTCCGGACGCGCTGCGGCGTCCCGCTCAGCCCTGGCGCAGCTTGAACCGCTGCAGTTTCCCCGTTTCGGTGCGGGGCAGGCTGGCCACGAACTCGATTTCGCGCGGGTACTTGTAGGGCGCGATGCTGGCCTTTACGTGGTCCTGCAGGGTCCTGACCATCGCCGCGTCGGCGGTGTGGCCCGGCCGCAGCACGCAGAAGGCCTTCACGACCATGCCGCGCTCGTCGTCCGGTTTGCCGATGACGGCGCACTCGGCCACCGCGGGGTGGCGCAGCAGCACGTCCTCGACCTCGGGGCCGGCGATGTTGTAGCCCGCGCTGATGATCATGTCGTCGGCGCGCGCCTGGTAGATGAAGTAGCCGTCGGCGTCCTGCACGAAGGCGTCGCCGGGGTGGTTCCAGCCCTTGCGTACGTAGTTCGCCTGGCGCGCGTCGGCGAGGTAGCGGCAGCCGGTGGGACCGACCACGGCCAGCTTGCCGACTTCGCCGCGGGGCAGCTCGCGCCCGTCGTCGTCCACCACCTTGGCGGTATAGCCCGGCACCACCCGGCCGATGGCGCCGCGGCGCACGTCGTCCGGCGACGAGGAGATGAAGATGTGGAACATCTCCGTGGCGCCGATGCCATCGACCATCTCCAGGCCGCTGGCTTCCTTCCAGAGCTGCCGGGTGGCGTCCGGCAGCCCCTCGCCTGCGCTGACGCTCAGGCGCAGACGCGCGACGCCCAGCTCGCGCGCGAACGGTGCCATCTGCCGGTAGAAGGTGGGTGCGGTGTAGCAGATGGTCGCGCCGACCGCGCCGATGGTGCGCACCAGGCTTTCAGGCGTGTACGGCGCCTCGGGGAAGTACACCGAGGCGCCGGCCCACATCGGGAAGATCAGCAGCCCGCCCAGCCCGAAGGTGAAGGCCAGCGGCGGCGAGCCGACCACGATGTCATCGGGCGTGGCGCGCAGCACGTGGCGCGGCCAGCACTCGCAGGCCGCGAGCACGTCGCGGTGCGAGTGGGCCGCGGCCTTGGGCGTGCCGGTCGTGCCCGAGGTGAACGCCAGCATCGCGATGTCGTCGGCCAGCGTGGGGCAGGCGGCGAAGTCGCCGGGTTTGCCGGCGGCGCGCACCGCCAGCGAGCCGGGCGCGTCGGCTGCGTTGAATGCCACCACGGTGCGCAGCACCGGACGCGATGCGCGGGCCGCTTCGAGCTCGTCGAGCAGGCGCGCGTCGCACAGCGCAGCGCTGGGCTGCGCCGTGTCGATGATCTCGCCGAGCTCGCGCGCACGCAGCAGCGGCATCGTGGCCACCGCAACCAGCCCCGCCTTGACCACGGCGAGCCAGGCGAGCGCCAGCCCGATCGAGTTGCCGCCGCGCAGCAGCACGCGGTTGCCGGGCACCAGGCCCAGGTCCTCCACCAGCACGCGGGCGATCCGATCGACCCGCTCGCGCACGTCCGCATAGCTCAGAGCGATGCGCTCCGAACGCAGCAGCGGGCGATCGGCAAAGCCCTTGGCGGCGGCCTTGTCCAGCAGCTCCTCTACCAGGTTGAGCCGGTCGGGCAGCGCCAGCTCGGGCAGTTCGTAGCGGAATTCGGGCCACTGCTCGCGCGGCGGCAGGCGGTCGTGGACGAAGCGGTCGGTGTGGGCGGTCATGGCTTTGCCTTGTCTTGTGCGCGCTCAGGGCTGCGCGGGTTCGGGCGAGCGGGCGCCTTCCTTGACCTTGCCGAGCAGGCGGTACAAGGTGCTGATGTCCTTGTCGCTCAGGCTGGCGAAGGCCTCGAGAATCCAGCTCTCGTGCTGGCGTGCCATCTCGTTGAACAGCTTGCGGCCGCGCGGCGTCAGGCGCACGCGCCAGGCGCGGCGGTCGCCCTCCACATCGACGCGATCGACCAGTCCTTCGGCGGCCAGCTGGTCGGTGATGCCGGTGACGTTGCCTCCGGTCACCATCATGCGGCGCGACAGCTCGTTCATCTTCAGCCCCTGGGGAGCGCGTTCGAGCTGGGCCATGAGGTCGAAGCGCGGAAGCGTGGTGCCAAAGCGCTCGCGCAGCCGCGAGCGCACCTCCTTTTCGACCAGCTGCGTGCAGGTGAGCATGCGCAGCCAGAGGCGCAACGCCTCGGGGTGCTCGCTATGCGCGCGTGCCTCCATGTCCATGCCATCTCCTGCTGCCTGAATTGTTGAAGTCTAAACAAAGCTGGCCGCCCCGCAAGCGGCGCATCCTTTTCGTCGGTGCCGTCCTACAGCAGAGCCATTGACGCTGTGTGCAGGCTCTGGCAAGAATCCGCCGCATGGAAGCTCTGGTACGAAGGATCGCGCCTCGGCTGGAAGGCGCCCCGGTCCGGGTGGCCCTGTGCCTGCCCGGCGGCCTGCGCGTCGGCGACGCGCAGGCGGCGGTGACGCTGCGCTTCGACGACTGGTCGTCCATGGCCACGCTGGCGGCGGGCCAGATCGGCAAGGTGGCCGAGGAGATCGTCGAGGGGCGCGTGCAGTTCGAGGGCTCCATGCGCGACCTGATGCTGGCAGCGGCCCACCTGCTGCCAGGAAGCCCCGTGGCCAGCAACACCCACTGGTGGGAGCAGGTGGTGCGGCGAACCCGCTCGCTGGTGCAGCACACGCCCCAGCGCGATGCGCAGCAGATCCAGTTCCACTACGACGTCTCCGACGACTTCTACGCACTGTGGCTCGACTCCCGACGCGTTTATTCCTGTGCCTACTACCAGAGCAGCGACATGTCGCTCGCGCAGGCGCAGGAGTCCAAGCTCGACCACATCTGCCGCAAGCTGATGCTGCGCGAAGGCGAGCGTTTCCTCGACATCGGTGCGGGCTGGGGCGGGCTGCTGCTGTGGGCGGCGGAGCACTATGGCGTGCAGGCGCGTGGCATCACTCTCTCGCGCAACCAGCATGCCTACGTCAACCGGCTCATCGAGCAGAAGAAGCTGCAGGGCCGCGTGCGCATGGACCTGCTGGACTACCGTGAACTCGACGAGACGCAGGGCTACGACAAGATCGCGTCGGTCGGCATGTTCGAGCACGTGGGCCAGGTCAACATGGGCCTGTATTTCGAAAAGATCCTTCGCCTGCTGCGCCCCGGCGGACTGGTGATGAACCATGGCATCACCGCCGGCGGCATCGAGCCAGGCCAGCTCGGAGCCGGCATGGGCGACTTCATCGGCAAGTACATCTTCCCCGGGGGCGAGCTGCTCCACGTGAGCCACGTGCTGCGCGAGCTTTCGCTGGCGCGCCTGGAAATGGTCGATGTGGAAAACCTGCGTCCGCACTACGCACGCACCCTCTGGGCCTGGTCGGACAGCCTCGAGTCGCAGCTGGAGGAGGCCACCGCCGTGCTGGAGCGCAGCGGCGTGCCGCAGCGTGCCGCGCGCGTGCTGAGGGCCTATCGGCTGTATCTTGCGGGCTGCGCCATGTGCTTCGAGCAAGGCTGGATCTCGCTGCACCAGATCCTGGCGACGCGACCCGACGGCGACATGCACACCGGCCCCATGCGCGGCGCACAATCGGCTTATCCCTTCCACCGCGGCTACATGTACCGCTGAATAGATGCTCTACAAGTTCAAATCCAAGGCCGCGGGCGACCTGATCATGCTCGAGCCGAATGGCCGGCGCGTGCTCGAAATCATAGGCAAGGACCCCGCTCCCACCGGCATCATCCTGCCGCAGGAGATGCCCGCCGCAGTCGGCGCGCTGGAGCAGGCCATCACGCAGGAAGAAGCGCGCCAGAAGGCGGCCGTCGAAGAGGCCGAGGCCAAGGGTGAGCCACCCCCGTCCTTCGAAGCCATCGGACTGCGGCAGCGGGCGCTGCCCTTCATGGACATGCTGCGCCGTTGCGAGCGGGCGGGCCGCGAAATCGTCTGGGGTGTGTGAGGCGCGGCGCGTGCGGCCAGCGGTGAGGCCGCGCGCCCGCCAGTAGGAGTTCGCTCGCAGCCGCGTCGGCCCGGGTCTTGTTCCTGCATCGAAAGCAGACTGCTGAGCCAGAGCGCACGCAGCCGGTTGAGCCCGCCGCAAGGTCGGCAATCCGGCGGCCCGTCCTGCAGGGGCAGCGCCGAGACCGTCGGCGCTGCAAGCGGGTGGCGGTGCGTACGCCGGTCCGCGCGCGCCCGGTGCGTGTCAGCAGGACAGGCGTCTCAGGGCTCCGAGGCCCTGCGGGCGCCGTCAGTCCACCTTGGCGCCGGACGTTTTCACCACCTCGGCCCACTTGCGGTGCTCGGCGTCGATATGACGCGCGAACTCCTGCGGAGTGTTGCCGCTGGGAATGGCGCCCTGCGCTTGCAGCTTTTCCTTGATCGCCGGCGTGTTGAGCGCCTTGGCGACTTCCTGCTGGATGCGGCTGACCACCTCGGGGGGCGTTCCGGCGGGCGCCAGCAAGCCGAACCACGAGCTCGCGTCGAAGCCCTTCAGCCCCGCGGCTTCCTCCACCGTCGGCACGTCGGGCAGCGCGGTGGAGCGCTGCGCGCTGGTGACCGCCAGGGCCTTGAGCTTGCCGCCCTTGATCTGCGCCATGGACGAGGGCAGGTTGTCGAACATGACATCCATGTTGCCGGCCACCATGTCCATGAGCGCAGGGCCTGAGCCGCGATAGGGGAAATGGACCATGTAGGTGCCGGTCATGCTCTTGAACAGCTCGCCGGTGAGGTGGATCGAGGTGCCGTTGCCGCTGGAGGCCATGTTCAGCTTGCCGGGATTGGCCTTCGCGTGGCGGATGAAATCGCTGACGTTGTTGATGCCCATGCTGCGGGCCTTGTCGGCATTCATCACCATCACGTTGGGAACGCCCGCCACCAGCGTCACCGGGACGAAATCCTTGATCGGGTCGTAGGGCAGCTTGTCATAGAGCGCGCGGTTGATGCCGTGCGTGCCGACGGTGCCCATCAGCAGGGTGTATCCGTCTCCCGGGGCGCGCGCAACGAGCTCCGCGCCGACATTGCCGCCGGCGCCCGCGCGGTTGTCCACGATGAACTGCTGGCCGAAGGCCTTGCTCAGTTCCGGAGCGATGGCGCGGGCCAGGATGTCGGTGGTGCCGCCGGGCGCAAACGGTACGACGATCCGCACGGGCTTGCTGGGCCAGCCTCCCTGCGCGAAGGCAGAGGGCAGGCAGGCGAAGGCGGCGGCGGCGCACGCGGCGCTCAACACCACGCGGCGGCGCAAGACGGAAGCAACGGTCACGGAGGTCTCCTTGTTCATTCGGTTCGAGGTGTGATGGTGCCGCAGCCGGCTGGGCGCGACCATCGGTGGTTTCGGCAGGCCTCGTCGCGCGGATAGCGCCGCCGCAACGCAACAGGCCGCCCGCGGGCGGCCTGTTGCAGCTGGACAGGGCGTTCCCGAGCGGCTGCTGTGGTCCGCGTCGCAACGTGTTCCGCTGCGCGCGTACCCGGGAGGGCCTCAGTCGGCGTAGACGCCGGCTTTCTTGATGATGGGGCTCCACTTGTCGAGCTCGGCGGCGACGAACTTCTTGTGCTCGGCCGGCTCGGCCCGCTTGTCGGTCACGACCACGGCGCCCAGGCCTTCCTGCTTCTTGATGAAGTCTGCGTCCTTCAGGGCCACCTTGAGCGCTTCGTTGAGCTTGCGCTGCGCCTCGGGCGGTGTGCCTTTGGGTGCGTAGAGGCCGTGGAAGATGGTGACCTGGAAGTCCTTCAAGCCGGCCTCCTGCAGCGTGGGCAGGTCCTTGAGCGCCGGGGTGGTCAGGCGCTTGGGGGTGGTGACGGCGAAGGCCTTGACCTTCTTGCCCTCGATCTGCGAGGTGGTGTTGGTGGTCTGGTCGCACAGCAGATCGATCTGGCCGCCGATCAGGTCGGTGATGGCGGGGCCGGTGCCCTTGTAGGGGACGGCGGTCATTTCCACGCCCATGGCCTGCTGGAACAGCAGCCCGCACAGGTGCGATGCCGAGCCAACGCCGGCGTTGCCGAGGTTGATCTTGCCCTTGTTCTGGCTGATCCAGGCCTGCAGTTCCTTGAAGTTGTTGGCCGGCAGGTTGGGGCGGGAGATCAGGGTCATGGGCACGTCGTTGATCATGCCCAGGTACTCGAAGTCCGAATCGACCTTGAAGGGGATGTTGCGCACCAGGGTAGGCATGGTGGCCATGCCGATGTGGTGCAGCAGCAGGGTGTGGCCGTCGGCGTTGGCCTTGGCTACCTTGTTCGCCCCGATGGAGCCGCCGGCGCCGGCGGCGTTATCGACCACGACGTTCGCGCCCAGCGGCTTGCGCAGGGCTTCAGCCAGGTCACGGGCCACGCGGTCCGTGGGGCCGCCGGCAGAGAACGGCACCACGATGGTGATGGGGCGGTCCTTGATGGGAAAGTCGGCCGCGTGGGCGCCGAAGGCGACAGCTGCCAGGGCGGCAAGCGGAACGAGTTTCTTGATCAGTTTATTCACCTCAGGGTCTCCGGGAAAAAGGTGGCCCGATGGTAATCGGGCCTATCGGCCGGTGTATGCCTGCTACTACCTAGTTCCGAAGCACCATCGTGCGCCTGTGGATCAGGAGTAACCCTGAGTCAGTGGCCGCAGTGCGAAGCGCGCGCGCAGCGTCCCCGCCTGCGTCGCCAGGTGCCGTACCGCGGCGGCCGCCCGGCTCGGCAGCTCGTCCTGGCACAGCTCGAGCGACGCGCAGGCGACCACCGTTCCCGAGCCCGGATGCAGACCGAACACCACGGGCAGTCGCCCTGGCGCCAGAGCGCGCTCGAGCAGTGTGCGGTACAGGACGGCCTCGTCCCGGGGGGCGGGCCGACCGCAGTCGGCCAGGATGTGCAGCCGCGCAGCGGATGCATCGAGCTCAAAGCCCACGTCGATCGCGTCCAGGCGCAGGAAGCCGTCCCGCACGATGCCGTCGGTATCGCGGGGCAATGCGCCGAGTTGCTCGCACAGTGCTGCTAGTACCGTGGACAAACCGGACCCGTCCGGGCTGGTGTCGGGCTCCCGCCGTCCGGGTGCCCTATCGAGCAGTGTCATGACGATTGTTCCGGGTCAGCGGCGGCGGCTGATGCAGGTGCGGCGCCCCGGGCATTGGCGATCAGCTCTGCGGCGCGGTTGCGAAAAGCCCATCCGCCCGCGGCGATGGCGAGGGGCGGCAATATGAAGGGCGCGCCCGGGGCGCGGAAGGGGTTCCACGCCCGCTCCGCCGCAAACGGCACGAGCACCACCGCGCGGCCGAGAGCCTTGTCGCCCACCCCAGGGCCCGCCGCGTCCGGTTCGTTCGGGCGCGGTTTCGCGCTACCGCGCCGGGAATGCTGGGCAGCGAGTTCGGTCATGGCGCCGCCTGCGAAGGATCCCGCTACCGACACCGCGGCCGACAGTGCGAACGCCACCGGCGGTGGCCGTAGCGGCGCGACTTTGCTGAGCGCAAAGATCGCTGCGGGCGTAAGGGCGTCCAACGCAAGAGACGGCTGGGCAGGCTGGGTCGGCTGGTATCCCGAGGCATTCGCGACGTAACTTTCGGCCGGCGCCGTCAAGGCACCTGCAACCACGCCGGGCAGGCCACCCAGAGCTTTGGCAGCGCGATGGCGCGAGTAGGTCGCCACCGCGCCGCCGATCGGAAAGCCGGTCGCGAACGCGGTTCCGCCCACGACGGCCGTGAACGCGGCGCTGCAAGCCGACCTACCCAGGTCGATGTGGTCGGGCAACGAAGGCCAGCAACCGACCGGTACCTCGTCGAGCAGCAGTTGGCCGCGCAGTTGGGCGAGTTCGTTCGCGTCGAGTGCCTGCGGCACGTGTCGCGGGGTCACTGAAACGCTTCCGGCGCAGGCGGCCGGCGGGGCAGCTGGGGACACCTGTGGTGGCGTACTCGTGCGATGCGCTGCGGTGCGGTCCATGCTCAGCTCCTTCGATCGGTTCGTAGAGGGTGGACCATGGTTGCCCACGGCTGCCAGAACGCCGCATAGGGTTTACCGGTCACTTCAGGTCCCAGTCAGGCGCCAGCGCGGCCCACGGATAATTTGCGCCTGACCAGCCCGCCCGCATGACACACCCTCCGCCCGACGACCCCACCACCAGCCGCCTGAACAAGCGCATGGCCGAACTTGGCCTGTGCTCGCGCCGCGAGGCCGACGAGTGGATCGCGCGCGGCTGGGTGCGCGTCAACGGCCGGCCGGCGTTGGTGGGCGTGCAGGTGCGCCCGCAGGACCGCATCGAGGTCGATCCGGCGGCGCGCGGCCAGCAGAGCAGGCAGGTCACCATCCTGCTGCACAAGCCGGTAGGCTACGTCAGCGGCCAGGCGGAGGACGGCCACCAGCCGGCCGTGACCCTGGTACAGGCGCGCAGCCACTGGCGCGGTGATCCGTCCCGCCTGCGTTTCGCGCACGAGCAGCTGCGCGGGCTGGCGCCTGCCGGCCGCCTGGACATCGATTCCACCGGCCTGCTCGTGCTCACGCAGGACGGTCGTGTCGCGCGCCAGCTGATTGGGGAAGATTCGCAGGCCGAAAAGGAGTACCTGGTGCGGGTGGCTTACGCCGACGTGGAGACCCAGGTGCAGCGGGCATTCCCCGCCGAGGGGCTGCTGCGCCTGCGGCACGGGCTCAGCCTGGACGGGCGGCCGCTCAAGCCCGCCCGCGTCGATTGGCAGAACCCGGAGCAGCTGCGCTTCGTGCTCACCGAAGGGCGCAAGCGTCAGATCCGGCGCATGTGCGAGCTCGTCGGCCTCAAGGTGATGGGTCTCAAGCGCGTGCGCATCGGGCGTGTGGCATTGGGCCAGCTGCCGCTGGGGCAGTGGCGCTATCTGGGCGAGAACGAACGCTTCTGAGGGCGGCGGGCCGCACGCTAGCGGCAAGCGAGCGTGCCGAAATCGGTGAACATGCCTGCGTCTGCATCGATGTCGAGTGCGAAGCGGCAGGTCGCGCCCGAGTCGTCGGTGGCATGGACCTCGTGGCGACCTGCGGCGAGGTTCTCGAGATACAGCTCGCCGTCGCGGCCAGTGACCGCATCGAGCGGCGCCTGCGCCGGCCCCGTCGCATGCTGCACCCGTATCCGTACCACCGACAAGGGCGACGCATCGATCGCGCGCACCAGGCGCGCCAGCACGGCGCGCAGGCGCGTGGCTTCGAAATCGATGACGCCGCCTGTGCGCGCCGGCAGCACCACCAGGCGCTGCATGCGGGCAACCATGGTGTCGATCGGCAGCTGCCGCGCATCGAGGGCCACCTCGGCCGTGTAGAACGCGCCGATGCTGGGCAGGAACAGCTCACCCCGTGCATCGGTGTGGCCCGCCTCCAGGCCGTTGACCCTGATCGGGAGGTCGGCAACGCCGCCGACGCGGGCGAGGGCGAAGCTGTCGTCGATCGGACGGCTGAAGTAGCTGCGCCCGTCGAGCCAGGCGATGCCGCCGGCGGCGGTGAGACGCAAGGTGCCGCGCCCGCCGACGCTCTGGTCCCAGGTGCCACGCCACTGCGCATGGCGGCCGTTGAACTGGGTCGATCCGCGCCAGTGTCGATGCGAACCCGCAGCGTCCGCGATCCGGTCGGCATCGAGTTGCCAGCCCCAGCCTGGTCCGAGCGGTAGCGGCCGGCTCAGGTGCATGGTCGCTGCCTGGTCGCCGCCGCTGTGGTGGCGTGCCTGTGCCGAGAGCAGGTGCAGTCCGTCGAGCTGGGCGCTCAGGCCGGCGGTGAGTTCCGTGCGCCGGCCGCGCTCGTCGAAGCGCCGCTCGAGCGCGATCCGGAAGCTGGCGCGCAGCGCCGGCAGATAGCTCGAAAACGCCAGATGGGCGGCTCTGCCGGGCTGGCTGCCCAGATGGATAAAGCCGGCCGGTGCGGCGGTGTGAGCCGCATCGTGGATGCTTTGCCGCGAATAGGAGACGCTGAGGGTTCCCAGCCCGCCCAGGCTGCGCGCAAGGTGCGCCAGGCCTTGTGCGCGCCGGTTCGAGACGGTGCGCCCTTCCGACAGCACCGCGTATCGGGGCGACTCATGCCGCAGGCTCGCGCCGAGGCTCCAGGGGCCACCCTGCCAGGCATAGCGCACGACGGCAGCCTGGCCGTCGAGGCCGCCCGCGCGGCTGCGTGCATAGGTGCCGCTGAGCACGCCGGCGGAATCGCCCAGCCGCGCGGCCGCCGACAGGCCGAGCTGGGAGAGGCCGCTGCGGCCCTCGGCCTGCACTCCGAGCGTGACGCGATCGCTGAAGCCCCACCGGTGCACGGCGCTGTATGCGGCAGGTCCGTAGTCGTTGCTGCGCAGACCGTAGCCGCGCCGCAGCGCGCCCCAGGCGTAGCGGTACTCGTGCAGCCCGGCTTGGAGCAGCAGATCGCTGGTGTAGAACGCATAGTCGATCTGCTGCACACGGCCGAACGGGTCGCGCACGCGCAGTTGCACGTCGCGTGCGCCCTGCTGGGAGATCAGATCGCGGATCTCGAAAGTGCCGGCTTGCAAGCGCTCGCTGCGCACCGGCAGCCCGTCGATCAGCACCTCGACCTCGCTGGGAAACGCCAGCTGTCCCTGCACCGAGCCGAGTGGATGGCGAATGGCGGCGGGATCGAGCCCGAAGGCCCGCGACACCGCAAATCCCCCTAGCTGCACCGCGCCGCCCAGCTCGGCGGGCGCGATGAAGAAATCTCCCATGGTCCAGCGCCGCAGGGCCGCGAAGTCGTCGTAGTACGCCGTGGTCGATAGGCGCACCGGCTGGCGTCGCTCGGGGCCTTTGGGCACCCAGCTGGCCGAGGACTGCAGCAGGACGGGGCCCAGGCGCAGCCCGCCCTCCGAAGACAGGCGCGCGCGCGCGCCATCGGAACTGTGCACGTGCTCGACGGCCCAGTTCAGAAATCCGCTGTCCTGGCCGATCCGCTCTCCGGCGCGCTGTCGGGGGCCGGCTTGCAGCACCGTGTGCTCGAGCAGATCGGGCTGCGCCGTGAGATGCAGCGACAGGGTGGCCGTATCGAGCCGCGCCTGCAGTCCGGCAATCGAGCGCAGGGCGACGTGCGGCTCGCCTTGCGCGAGGACGATGGGCCAGCCTCCGTCGCGCAGGCCCAGCCGACGCAGATCCTTTGCCGTGAGCAGGAAGTCGCCGTCCGCCGTGCGCAGCGCAAATACCTCGGCCGCGCGACCCGCGTTGACCGTGACCACCACCACCATCGGCTCCGCCGTGGGCTCGGCATGGCTTGCCGCGCACGCGGCAATCGCAAGCCCTGCGGCAAGCACACGCGTGGCGCCCGCGCAAGAAACACCCACGATGCCTGCGGCGACAGCACGCACTACGCCTGCAGCGGGACCGCCCACTACCTTTGCGGGCAGGCCACGCCGGACGCCCCCGCCCGGATCGCGCGGCGCGCCGGCGCCTGCGCCTGCGCCAGAAAATCGCAGGGCATCTGCAAGCCCCGGCGCCGTGGTGCGGCGGGGCCCCGCACCGACCAGCCCGCAGGTCATGAGCAGGCGGGCTGCGGGCCGGTCTCGGTGAGCTCCCGCAATTCGGAGCGTTCTGTGACGAGCGCTATCTCCAGGCGCGCCAGCCGCATGCAATCGTGCTGTGGGAGCGGTACCGCAAAGGCGCGGACCTGCCCGCTCAGCAGGTAGCGATCTTCGGGACGGTGGACAAATACTTCGCTGCCCTGCGCATCCAGGCCGCGCAGCGCCAGCGACTCGACGCGCGCGTGCTGATTGCCGGCGTTGTGCAGCCGCCAGCGCGCCGCGCCGTCGGCGACCGTGGCCTCCTGCAGTTCGAGCCGGTCCAGCGGTCGCGGAGGCAGCACGTGCACCGGTGCGCCGAAGCGCATCAGGAAGCGCACCTGCGGCGCGCTGCCAGGCGCTGCCGCCGCCACGGCGCCTGGTAGTTCCTCGATGAACAGGCGGAAGGTCTTCTCGGTCGTGACCACCGGCTGGCGCACGCCCACGCGGATCACGGCTTCCTTGCCGGGCGCAACAGTGAGCAAGCGGGGAAAGTAGATGAGTTCTCCGCTGGCGTCGCTGTAGTGCTCCTTGCCTGCCGCGTCCTGGCTCCAGTGCATCGCCTGCACTTGAAAGGACAGCGGCACCTGGTCGTCGTTGCGCACCGTGATCGCGCCGCTGCGCGCGGTGGTGCCGAACTCGAGGCGCACGGGCGATACGGCGAAGGCGCCGGCCAGACTTGCAAAGGGGGCGGACAGCAGCGCCAGCCCGATCAGCCAGCAGCCGCCGCTTCCCACGCAGCACAGAGTCTTGTTCACTGCGTCACCTGCAGCACCACGGTGTCGCGGTACGAGCCCACGGGAGCGTCGCGGAAGGCTTCGGGGACGATCTCGCCAGCGACAGCGAACGGAACGTACCGCGCCGGTCCAGGACTGGGCATGGTGCGGTCGAAAATCAGCTTGTAGGCGATGTACTCCGCGCCACCTTCCTGCCTCAGCCGCAACTGGGCACCCATTGCGTGGTCGCTGCGGTGGACGCTGAACTGCATGGTGGTGTAGGGCAGGCATCCGCCCACTGCACCCCCGGCCGATGCCGTCGCGGACCTGCGGACCACATCGGCGGCGTTGGGCATGAGCCCGCCGAAGCCGAGCCGAAAGCCCGCGGGGGCCTGGAACTCGCAGACATGCGGGTGCCCGGCGGCGCGCGGACGTCCGGCGGCATGCGCCGGCGCATGCAGGGCGAGCGCCACGGCCGCGAGACCCGCACACCTGCGCACCGTGCCGGAGGCGCCGGCACCCCGGCCATCACTCGGCGGTGACGGTGACCAGCAATACGCCACGGTAGTCGCCCGCCGCGAGGTCGCGGAAGTGGTCCGGCTCGATCGAGGCCTCGAGTTCGAGGGAAAGTACCTTGTTGTCGCTGAAGCCGAGGCCGCGCCGCTCGGCGGTAGCCCACTTGACCGACACCGGGAGCGTCTCTTTACTTCCGTCGGCGGCCAGCGCACCAGTGGTCTTGCCGGTGGCGCTCTCGTTCACCTCGACCTTGTGGCGCATATTCTTGGTGCAGCGATAGAGCAGTTCGACGGTCTTCGTCACGCCTTCGGTGCTATCGGGTCGGATCGAGTCGAACGACACCGGCGCGCTCAAGGTCTGGAATACGCACACCGGCAGTACGCTGGCCGTCACATCGACGGTGGCGGTGGATTGGGCGAAGACTGCGGAGCCGGCGCATGTGGCGAGGGCGGCGGCAATTAAAAGACGGGGTTTCATGAGTTCTTTCTGACTGGGTTGAAGGGTTGAAGGGCCTTCGACAAGCCACTTTTGGCCGGCAATGAGAATACCAAGGCATTAATACCAAGGGAGGCCGGGTTTCTTGCGCCATGCTTGCGTCGCCCTGCGGCAGGCGACTGGACGCCACGATGCCCAGACCTTGAAATGGTCTGCACTGCCCTCACTCTCCCGGTCGCCAGTTCAGTTCATCCCCAAGATACGAATCCATGAGCCAGAAACAGACCCTGTCGTTCCAGGCCGAGGTGGCCCAACTGCTCCACCTGGTCACCCACTCGCTCTACTCCAACAAGGAAATCTTCCTGCGCGAGCTGATCTCCAACGCCTCGGACGCCTGCGACAAGCTGCGCTTCGAGGCGCTCGAGAACAACGCGCTGTACGAAGACAAGCCGCAGCTCGAGGTGCGCGTCGCCTTCGACAAGGCCGCGCGCACGCTGACCATCACCGACAACGGCATCGGCCTGTCGCAGCAGGAGGCGATCGACAACCTGGGCACCATCGCCAAGAGCGGCACCCGCGATTTCCTCAGCCGCCTGTCCACCGACCAGAAGACGACGGCCACCGAGCAGGGGCAACTCATCGGCCAGTTCGGCGTGGGCTTCTATTCGGGTTTCATCGTGGCCGACGCGATCACGGTGGAGTCGCGCCGTGCCGGCGTGCCCTCCGAGCAGGGCGTGCGCTGGACCAGCCGCGGCACCGGCGACTTCGAGGTCGAGACCATCACCCGCGCCGAGCGCGGCACCAGCGTCATCCTGCACCTGCGCGAGGATGCGATCGAGTACCTCTCCACCTGGAAGCTCAAGTCGATCGTCGCGAAGTATTCGGACCACATTTCCCTGCCGATCCTGATGCGCAAGGAGGAGTGGAAGGAAGGCGAGGACAACCAGGGCGGCGAGATGGTGCTCACCGACGAGTGGGAGACCGTCAACCAGGCCAGCGCCTTGTGGAGCCGGCCCAAGAAGGACATCACCGCCGAGCAGTACCAGGAGTTCTACAAGCAGATCAGCCACGACTGGGAGCCGCCGCTCGCATGGGCGCACAACCGTGTCGAGGGCTCGACCGAGTACACCCAGCTGCTCTATGTGCCGGCCCGCGCGCCCATGGACCTCTGGAACCGCGAGAAGAAGGGCGGTGTGAAGCTGTACGTGAAGCGGGTGTTCATCATGGACGACGCCGAGGCACTGCTGCCGGTGTACCTGCGCTTCGTCAAGGGCGTGATCGACTCGGCGGACCTGCCGCTCAACGTCAGCCGCGAGTTGCTCCAGGAGAGCCGTGACGTGCGCGCCATCCGCGAGGGCAGCACCAAGCGCGTGTTGTCGATGCTCGAAGAGCTCGCGCGCATGGAGCGGGACGAAGCCGCCTCGGACGAGGACAAGGCCAAGTACGCGAAGTTCTGGGCCGAGTTCGGCGCCGTGCTCAAGGAAGGCCTGGGCGAGGACACCGCCAATCGCGAGCGGCTGGCCAAGCTGCTGCGTTTTGCCTCAACCCAAGCCGACGCTCCCTCCGTGTCGCTGGCCGACTACAAGGCCCGCATGAAGGAGGGGCAGGAAGCCATCTACTACATCACCGCCGACACCTTGGCCGCGGCGCGCAACAGCCCGCAGCTCGAGGTGTTCCGCAAAAAGGGCATCGAGGTGCTGCTGATGGCCGACCGCGTCGATGAGTGGGCGCTGAACTTCCTCACGGAGTTCGAGGGCACGCCCCTGCAGTCGGTCGCCAAGGGCGCGTTCGATCTGGGCAAGCTGCAGGACGAGACGGAGAAGAAGGCCGCCGAGGACGCCGCCGAATCGTTCAAGCCGGTGCTGGCGCGCCTGAAGGAGGCGCTCAAGGACCGTGCGGAGGACGTGCGCGTGACCAGCCGGCTGGTCGATTCCCCCGCCTGCCTGGTGGTGACCGACGGGGGCATGAGCCTGCAGCTCGCGCGCATGCTGCGCCAGGCTGGCCAGAAGGTGCCCGAGAGCCGACCGGTGCTGGAGGTGAACCCCGAGCATGCACTGGTGAAGAAGCTCGACGGCTCCGTGCACTTCCACGACCTCGCCCAGATACTGTTCGACCAGGCCGTGCTGGCCGAGGGCGGCCTTCCCGAGGATCCCGCCGCATACGTGAAGCGTGTCAACGCATTGCTGGCGTGAGGCATCGCACCCGCGCCGCTCGGATCCGGCGCCGCCTGTGGCAGCGCCGAGTGGAAAGCGTTGGTAACTGCCTCGCGTCGGGCGTCGCACGCACGGCTAGCATGAGTTCATGAAACCGATCCTGCGGCGTCGAGTGCTTCGCGCGGCGCAGCGCGCCTTGCTGCCGTGCGGCCTGCTGGCCCTGGCGGGCTGCGCCCATGTGGGCATGGGATTCGGCGTTCCCATGGGCCCGCTCTCGGTCGGCGTCGGCGTCGGCTCCGGCGGCGTCTCGGCGGGCGTCGGCGCCGGTGCCGGGCCGCTTGGGGTTGGCGTGGGCGTGAACTCGCGCGGTCAGGTGACGGGAGGGGCCGGCGTCGGGACCAGTGTGCCGATCGGCAGCGGCCCCGCGCGTGCCGGCGTGGGGGTCGGCACCGGCGGGGTGCTGTACGACCCCCAGGGGGCACCGGTACAGCCGGCGCCTGGGACGGTCACGCCGGCCGTGGTGGCGCCGCGCGGCGCCATGCCCTGAGTCCGACCTTCCACAGCCCGTAGCGCGCCGGTTTCCTCTGCGGCGCGCCTAGGCCACCATCGCCGGCTCGGCCATGGCTTCGAGCTGCTCTTGCAGCATGTCCACTTGCCCCTCCCAATAGTCGCGCGTCCCGAACCACGGGAACGCCCGCTCGAACGCAGGGTCGCTCCAGCGTCGTGCGATCCACGCGCTGTAGTGGATCAGGCGCAGCGTGCGCAGCGGCTCGACCAAGGCCAGCTCGCGCCGGTCGAACGGCCGCATCTGCTCGTAGCCGTCGAGCAGGGCGCCGAGCTGGCGCTGGCGCTGGGCGCGCTCGCCCGAGAGCAGCATCCACAGGTCCTGCACGGCCGGTCCGGTGCGGGCATCGTCGAGATCGACGAAGTGCGGGCCATCGTCCGGTGTCCAGAGGATGTTGCCGGGGTGGCAGTCGCCGTGCAGCCGCAGCCGCTCGGGCGTCAGGGCCGCCCAGCACGCCTCGATCGCGGCGATGGCTTCGTCGCATGCCCTGCGCCACGGACCTTCCACCTCCAGCGGGATTGCGCCGTTGCCGAGCAACCAGTCGCGTGGCTCGACGGCGAAGCTGGCGGGATCGAGCGCCGGGCGATGTGCGAACGGGCGGCGTGCGCCCACCTCGTGGAGGCGGGCCAGGAAGCGCCCGATCCATTCGAGCACCTCCACGTCGTCGAGCTCGGGCGGACGTCCGCCGCGCCGTGGACTCACGCTGAACAGGAAGGCTCCGTGGCGATGCAGGCTGCGCGTGTCCAGCAGCAAGGGCGCGACCATCGGAACCTCCGCCTGCGCCAGTTCGGCCGCGAAGGCGTGCTCCTCGAGGATCGCGTCCTCGCTCCAGCGGCCGGGGCGGTAGAACTTCGCTACGACCTGCGCGTGGCCCTGCACCGGCTCCTCCAGATGGAGCTGGTACACCCGGTTTTCGTAGGAGCTCAGCGCCATCAGTCGGCCGTCGCCGTGGAGGCCGACCTCGGCAAGCGCATCCATCACCGCGTCGGGGGTGAGCTGGTCGTAGGGGTGAGGGGTGTCGGCCATCCCCCGATTGTCGGCCCCGTGACTCAGGCCGGCGTGATCGTCACATCGATGTTGCCGCGCGTCGCATTCGAGTAGGGGCACACCTGGTGTGCGGCATCGAGCAGCTTCTGTGCCGCATCGCGGTCGAGACCGGGCAGGCTGACCTTCATGCGCACGGCGATGCCGTAGGCATTCGGGATCTGGCCCAGATCGACCTCGGCGTCGATGGCCGTGTCGGCTGGCAGCGTGACCCCGATCTTGGGGGCCACGGCCTTCATGGCGCCGAGAAAGCAGGCCGAGTATCCGGCCGCGAACAGTTGCTCAGGGTTGGTGCCGCTGCCCGAAGCGGCACCGGGAGGCGAGAGCCGTACGTCGAGCCGGCCATCGTCCGTGCGGGATGCGCCGTCGCGCCCGCCGGTCGTGTGGGCCTTGGCGGTGTAGAGAACCTTGTCGAGCTGGGTCATGGAGCTGTTTCCTCGTTTCGTTGCGCTGCATGGGCGAAAAAATAGCAGCCTTGGCGGCCGACCCCGCAGGTTGCCAGAACTCCGGCCGTCCGTGTGGCGGCGGGGGACGGCCATGGCGCTGCGGCTGATGGGATCGTCGCGCGCAGGCGCTCAGCTGCGAAAGCGCCTGCGGGTGAGTCCCAGGGCCAGCCAGAACGCCGCACCCAGGGTGACGAGCAGCACCAGCAGATGCCGCAGCGGCGCCTGCGGCCACTGGTCCAGGAACATGGGTCGCACCAGTTCGACCGCGCTGGTCAGGGGCAGCCAGTCCGATGCGATGCGCAGCGGCGCGGGAAGCTGCTCGCGCGGGAAGAAGACGCCGGAGAGGAACATCATCGGCGTGAGCAGCAGGGTGAAGTAGTAGGCGAAGAAGTCGTAGTTGCGGGCCAGGGCGTTGAACACCAGCGCGATGCACGAAAACGCGACGCTGGCCAGCAGCAGCACCAGCCATGCCACCGCGAGCTTCGGGCTGTGGCTGATGCCCAGCGCCAGCATCACCAGCAGAATCGCCGTCACCGTGAAGGCGGCCTTGTAGCTCGCCCACATGACTTCGGCGACGAAGACGCTGTCCAGGGACACCGGCGCATTCATGATGCCGTCCCAGGTGCGCTGCACGTGCATGCGCGAGAACGCCGAATACAGCGCCTCGAAGGAGGCGGCGTTCATCGCGCTCATGCAGATCGATCCGCCCGCGAGGAACACGAGGTACGGAACCGGCTGTCCCTCGAAACGCACCTGGCCGACCAGCGCGCCCATGCCGTAGCCGAAAGCCAGCAGCCACATCAGCGGCTCGGCGATGTTGGCCAGCAGCTGCGGGATGGCCAGCCTGCGCCAGACCAGCAGGTTGCGCAGGAACACCGGCCACCAGCCCAGGGACAGGTCGGGCGGGCTCCAGACACCGCGTGCACCGCGCACCGCCTCAGCCCTCCTCGCGGATCTGGCGTCCGGTCAGCTTGAGGAACAGGTCTTCGAGGTTCGCCGGGCGGTGCAGCGTGCGCAGCCCCGGCACCGTGGCCAGCGCATCGAGCAGCGCCCGCGCGTCCTGCGTGTAGAAAAAGACCGTATCGCCGCTGACTTCCACGCGCTCGGCCAGGGAGCGCAGCGGCGCGTGGGCGGTGCCCAGCGCACCTTGCCCGTAGACCTCGACCACATCGGGCTCGAGATGTTGCGCGATCAGGGCACGCGGCGTGCCCTCGGCGATCGCGCGGCCGCGGTCCATGACGAGAAGCCGCGTGCACAGGCGCTCCGCCTCGTCCATGAAGTGCGTGCTCAGCAGGATCGACTTGCCCTGCTGCAGCAGCAGCTGCAGCCGCTCCCACATCAGGTGGCGCGCCTGAGGGTCGAGCCCGGTCGTCGGTTCGTCCAGCAGCAGCAGGCGCGGATCGTTCACGAGTGCGCGCGCGAGGCTCAGGCGCCGGCGCATGCCGCCCGAGAGATCCCCCGGGCGCGCGTGCGCCTTGTGGGTGAGCGCGGCGAACTCCAGCAGCCGGGGGATGCGCTCGCGGATGCGCGCTACCGGCATGCGGAAGTAGCGGCCGTAGACGAGCAGGTTCTCGGCGCAGCTCAGATCGGGGTCGAGCGAGTCGAACTGGCTGACCACGCCCAGCTGCGCCTTGATCGCCATCGCATCGCGCGGCATCGACAGGCCGAGCGCGCGGATGCTGCCGCCATCGGGCACCGTGAGCCCGAGGCACATGCGCAAGGTGGTGGTCTTGCCGGCGCCGTTCGGCCCCAGCACGCCGAGGCATTCGCCGGCCTGAATGCGAAACGAGAGCTCGCGCACCACGGCGGCGCCGCCATAGTGCTTGGTCAGGCGGTCGGCCTCGAAGAGCGGCGCGGCGGTCTCGGACATGTGGGCGCCATTCTCACCCGCTCTGCCTGACTCCTGCGCCCCCGTAGAATCCGGGCCGACCCGTACCGACCCGCACCGATCAGCCCCCGTGTTTCCTCCCCTGTCCATCCAGCGGCAATACATGCTGCCCAAGCGCCTGCTGACGCAGCTGGCGGGCGCCGTCGCGTCGATGCGGGCCGGTGCGGTCACGCATGCGCTGATCCGCCGCTTCGTGGCGCACTATGGCGTCGATATGCAGGAGGCCGCCGACCCGCGCATCGAAAGCTATCCGAGCTTCAACGAATTCTTCACGCGGCCGCTGCGCGTAGGTGCGCGCCCGATCGCCGACACGCCCTTCGTCTGCCCCGTCGATGCGGCCATCAGCCAGTTCGGACCCATCGAGCACGACCAGATCTTCCAGGCCAAGGGGCACAGCTACTCCACCACCGCGCTGCTCGCCGGCGACGCGCAGCTTGCACGCCAGTTCGACCACGGCCACTTCGCGACGCTCTATCTCGCGCCGCGGGACTACCACCGTATCCACATGCCCTGCGACGGGCGCCTGCTGCGCATGCTGTACGTGCCGGGGGACCTGTTCTCGGTCAACCCGGTGACGGCGCGCCACGTGCCCGGTCTCTTCGCGCGAAACGAGCGCGTGGTCTGTGTCTTCGAGACTGCGTGGGGTCCCTTCGTGAACGTGCTCGTCGGCGCCACGATCGTCGGCAGTGTCGCCACCACCTGGCACGGCGTGGTCAATCCGCCGCGCACGCGCGACGTGCGGCAATGGCGTTACGAAGACCAGCAGATCGTGCTGCGCAAGGGGCAGGAGATGGGCCGGTTCCTGCTTGGCTCCACCGTGGTCATGCTGTTCCCGCGCGGCGTGGTGACCTTCCGCCCCGACTGGGCGCCGGCGCGCGCGGTGCGACTCGGAGAAGCGATGGCGACGGCCGCGACGGCGGGCACGCCGGCCGGCTGATCACGGCCCGACCACCAGCTACTGGAAGGCCACTTCGTCGAAGCTGCGCAGCTTGCGGCTGTGCAGCCGTTTGGAGCCGCCTTCGCGCAGGATCTCGATCGCGCGCATCCCGATGCGCAGGTGTTGATCGACGCGTTCGCGATAAAACTGGTTTGCCATGCCGGGCAGCTTGATCTCGCCGTGCAGCGGCTTGTCGCTCACGCACAGCAGCGTGCCGTAGGGCACGCGAAAGCGGAACCCGTTGGCCGCGATGGTGGCGCTCTCCATGTCCAGCGCCACCGCGCGGCTCTGGCTGAATCGGCGCTGCGCCTTGTTGCCCGCCAACAGCTCCCAGTTGCGGTTGTCGGTGCTGGCGACGGTGCCGGTGCGCATGATGCGCTTGAGATCGGCACCCTCGCAGCGGGTCACGTCGGCCACGGCGCGCTCCAGCGCGAGCTGGATTTCCGCCAGCGCGGGTATGGGCACCCACAGCGGCAGGTCTTCGTCGAGCACGTGGTCCTCGCGCACATAGGCGTGCGCCAGCACGTAGTCTCCCAGCTGCTGGCTGCTGCGCAGCCCGGCACAGTGCCCCAGCATCATCCAGGCGTGCGGACGCAGCACCGCGATGTGGTCGGTGATGGTCTTGGCGTTGGCCGGCCCGACGCCGATGTTCACCATCGTGATGCCGCCGCGGCCCGGGCGCAGCAGATGGTAGGCCGGCATCTGCGGCAGCCGCGGCGGCGCCACGCCGGGGAGGGACGGGCCGGTGGTGTCGGCGGGCAGGCCCACGCGCGTGGTCACGACGTTCCCCGGCTCGACGAACGCCGAATATTCGCTCGTCGCGTCGGCCATGGCCTCGTGTCCGAGGCGCACGAACTCGTCGATGTAGAACTGGTAGTTGGTGAACAGCACGAAGTTCTGGAACCACTCGGGCGCCGTACCCGTGTAGTGGCGCAGCCGATGCAGCGAGTAATCGACGCGCGCTGCCGGGAACAGCGACAGCGGCTGCGCCTCGCCGGGGCCCGATTCCCAGGTGCCGTTGGCGATGCCGTCGTCCATGGCCTCGAGGTCGGGCAAGTCGAACAGGTCGCGCATCAGCACGCGCCGCTCGGGCGGCATCGTGCCCTCGATGTGGTCGTTTTCGGCGAAGGAGAAGTGCACCGGTATGGGGTGCGTGCTGGTGCCCACCTCGAGTTGCACGCCATGGTTTTGCTGCAGCAGCCGGAATTGCTCGAGGTAGTAGCCGGCATAGAGGTCGGGGCGCGTGAGCGTGGTCTCGTAGCGCCCGGCCTGGGCCACGAAGCCGTACGACAGGCCCAGGTTCTCCAGCACCTGCTGGCGCACGGCGCTCTCTACATGTATGCGCACGTACGGATAGCACGCGCGCACGCGGCCGGGGAGCGACTCGCCCGCGGTGAAGCGCTGGACGGCGTCGCGCAAGTGCGCAATCTGCTGCGCGTACACCGCGCGCACCTGCGCCAGTGCACCTTCGGGATCGTCGTGACGCGTGGGTTCGACGAAGCTTGGCATGTGGGGCATGCGGCCTATTGTGCCCACGCAGATCGCGTACGCACATGGCGGCTCAGGAGGAGGGCGAGCGTCCTACAGCGCGTTACGAATCCACCTGACGTTACAACTTATGCCCGGTCTGCGACATTGGCTCCACATCGTTTCGCCCCACAACTCAAACGAACTTCAAGGAGTCCCAAAGAATGGAAAACGTAATCACGGCCAACCCGTTTGCCCTGATGACCGACCCCGCCTCCGTGCGTCAGATGGTCGAGCGCTCCGAGCAATTGAGCAAACTGAGCCAGCGTACCTGCCATCCGCTGGATCGTGCCGTGATCCGCAGTGCCAGCGCAGAACTGGCCGCCTTCGACTCCAAGATCGACCGCACCACGATCTACCTGCCGCCCGAGGAAGACAAGTCGCAGGCGATCACGCGCTCGTACGGCCAGACCGTGAACTGAACGCCCGCGGCCCGCGCTTCGTCCGCGCGGCCGCGTCGCATGCGGCATCCAGGCCGCGCCGTCAAGCCGCCCCGCCCCAGCGTGGCGGCTTCGTCGTTTCTGGGGCGGCGCGCGCAGGCGGTGCGCGAGGCGGGCGGCGCTATCATGCCGCGCATGACCAGTGCCGTTTCCCGGGGGGCCCAGGCCCTGCGCGCGGGCCGTGCGCCGCTGCGGTGGCTCGCGGGCTGGGGTCGCATCGCGTGGCTGGGTGCCGTGCTGTCGGTGCTTGCGCTGTCGCCCTCGAGCTGGCGCGACCCCGCCACGCGCCATGCGCTGGCGCGTCATGCCTACACCGACACCGCCCCCATCCTTCCCGGTTTCACCTGTCTGAGCGCCTTGCTCACCGTGGTGATCACACGCATCGTCACCGTCACGGCCAGCAGCTACGGGCTTTCCCAGTACGCCCTCGAGATGGTGGTTCGGGTGCTGGTGCTCGAACTGATTCCCCTGGGCGCCGCCCTGGTGGTGGCGCTGCGCTGCACCATTCCCAACGGCGCGGCGCTCGCGCAGATGCGACGGCGAGGCCGCTTCGACGAGGCGCTCAGGCGCGGGGCCGACCCCTTGGCCACCGAAGCCGTGCCACGCATGGTGGCAGGCATCTTTTCGACCCTCACCCTTGCGGCGCTCTCCAGCGTCGTAGGCATGGTGCTGGCCTACCTGGCCGTCTACGGCTTCACCGAGGCGGGGCTCGCGGCCTACGCACGCATGTTCGGCCGTGTGTTCGACGGCACCGTCTCTCTCATCTTCGTGCTCAAGACCGTGCTTTTCAGCCTCGCGGTGTCCGTGATCCCGCTGGCTTCGGCTCTGCAGGATGGGCCCGCGCGCGGCTCACGCGAAAGCGCTGCGCTGCAGGGTCTGGTGCGCATGTTCGCCGTGCTGCTGCTACTCGAGGCCGCTTCGCTGATCGGCAACTACTACTGATTCCATGGCTTCCCCAGACGAGACGACGGTCCTGCCCGAGCCGGGCACCTCCGCGCCGGTGCCCCACCTGGCGTTGAAGGCGCGGCTCTTGCTGCTGTTCACGCTGCTGCTGATTGCGGCGGCCACCACTTACGTGCTGTATGCGCGGGGAGTCTTCGAGCCGACGCAGACGCTGGTGCTGACGACCGACGACTCCGAGGGCGTGAGCGCCGGTATGGACATGACCTTTTCCGGTTTCCCCATCGGCCGGGTACGCCGCGTCGAGCTGGGGCCCACCGGCGAGGTCCGCATCCTGATCGACGTGGCCACCGAAGATGCGCACTGGCTGCGCACCAGCAGCGTCTTCACGCTGGTGCGGGGCCTGGTCGGCGGCACGGCAATCAAGGCCTACACCGGCGTGCTCACCGACCCGCCGCTGCCCGACGGAGCGGTGCGCCCGGTGCTGCGCGGCGATGCGACGGCCGACGTGCCGCGGGTCATCGGCAGCGCCCGCGAGGTGATGGAGAACCTGTCGGCACTCACCCGCCCGGACGGCGAACTGCGCGCCACCCTGGCCAACATGCAGGCCGCAACGGCCAGGCTCCAGGGCAATCAGGGAGCGCTCGGCCTGCTGTTCGGCAACGAGGCCGACGCGCGCAAGCTGGTGACCACGCTCGAACGCACCAACGCGCTGCTCGCGCGCGCCGACCAGCTCACCGCCCGAGCCGACTCGCAGGTGTTTGGGGACGCCGGCGTGGTGACGCAGGTGCGCGCCACGGTCGGCCAGATCAACGGGCTGCTGGCCGACACCCGCGCCAGCCTGCGCCGCATCGACGCGGTGCTCGACGAAGCCAAGGGCATCGCCACGGACGTGCGTGGCGCGACCGGCGAGCTCGGGCAGCTGCGCGGCGAAGTCGAGGCCAACCTGCGCAAGATCGACGCGCTCGTCAACGACATCAACCGTCGCTGGCCGTTCGCCCGCGACCGCGAGGTGCGGCTGCCATGAGCGGCGCACTGCCGTGGCGACGCACGCTGGCCACGTGCCTGGCGGCGCTCGCCCTTGCGGGATGCGGCACCGGCGGGCCGCCGCCGCCGCCGTGGCGCGGCGAGGCGGCGGCGGCCCTCGAGCGCTACCAGCAGGCGGTTCTCACCGGCGCAGAGCGCGTGGCGCAGGCCGACTTCCGGCGCGCCCGCGATGCGCTGGCCGCGACCGGCGACGCCACGCTGGTGGCCCGGGCCGAACTCACCCGGTGTGCGATGCAGGTGGCCGTGCTCGACTTCCGCGATTGCGCCGGCTTCGAGTCGCTGCGCGGCGATGTCGCGCCGCCCGAACACGCCTACGCCGCCTACCTGTCCGGTCTGCCACTGAGCGCTGCGCAGGTGGGGCTGCTGCCGGTGCAGCATCGGCCCGTTGCCGAGCCGGCGCGCGCGGCAACGCCGGATGCGGCGGCCTTGCGCGCGATCGAAGACCCGGTAGCGCGGCTTGTCGCCGCCGGCGTGCTGCTGCGGGGGGGGCGCGCCGCGCCAGCCGTGGCAGAGCTCGCGGCCGACACGGCATCCGCCCAAGGCTGGCGCCGCCCCCTGCTCGCCTGGCTGGGGGTTCAGCTGCGGCTGGCCGAGCGTTCCGGCGATGGCGAGCGGGTACAGCAGCTGCAGCGGCGGATGGCGCTGGTCGCGGGGGAAGAAGCGGCGCGCGACGGGCAGGGCGCGCGTCCCTGAACGTACTGGCTGTGCCCGCGCGCCGGCGGCAGCTGGCACGCGTGGCGAGCAGCGGCGGCACCGGCTGCAGTCGGCCGCTGGACCAATAGAAGCGCGCCGAACTGGACCACGCGGCGCCGGGCGCGCCGTTCGTCGTGGTCCAGGGCTTCCGAGGGCGGAGCCTGCACCTGCGCCAGAGGTGCTGCGCTTCCTGCGCACGCGAGGGAGTCGGGCTGGAAGTGCACGCCCGCGGGCAGCGGCGCAGCGACGCTGCCGAAGATGGGGAGTCCGCCCTGAGTCACTGTAGCCAAGTGTGGACGTGCCGCAGCGCCGATGCGGTCTTGGCATGCGCGTGCGCGTGCGTGCCGCAGATACAAGGAAGCCGCGGCATGGCGGCAGGAACGCGAAAGCCGCGCATCCCTGCGGCAAAGAAAAAGCCGCGGCATTGCCGCGGCCGGGTAAGGCTGGAGACCGGGCCGACCTGCGCCAGCCCGGAACAGCGCCTCAGGGTTTGCTGGCGGTAGGGAACGGCCAGGCAGCCTGCGGGTTCAGCGTCGTTTGCGCTGCGGGTGCGGCGGCGGCAGCAGGTGCCCCGGCGGGCGCAGCGGCAGCAGGCGCTTTCGCAGCTTTCTTGGCGGCCGGCTTCTTGGCGGCCTTTTTCGCGGCGGGCTTCTTCGCAGCCGGCTTCTTGGCTGCGGCCGACTTCTTGGCCGCGGCCTTCTTCGCCGGCGCCGCCTTCTTCGCGGAGGCGGCCTTCTTCGCTGGCGCCGCCTTTTTCGCGGAGGCTGCCTTTTTCGCCGGCGCCGCCTTCTTCGTCGCGCTGGCCTTCTTCGCCGGAGCGGCCTTCTTGGCGGTCGCCTTCTTCGCGGTCGCCTTCTTCGCCGGTGCCGCCTTCTTGGCCGGAGCAGCCTTCTTCGCCGGAGCGGCCTTCTTGGCCGGTGCCGCTTTCTTGGCGGTCACTTTCTTGGCGCTTGCCTTCTTGGCCGGGGCGGCCTTCTTCGCCGGAGCGGCCTTCTTGGCGGCCGTGGCCTTCTTCGCCGGTGCCTTCTTGGCGGCCGGAGCCTTCTTCGCAGCGGCCTTCTTGGCGGCCGGTTTCTTTGCAGTTGCCATCACATTCTCCTGTTCAAGTTGATCAACATCAACGAAAGAAGCACTCCGCACCTGTTGGGGGCGCCGAGCGATTCGGGCGGCTGGGTCCGGACCCAACCGCCTGAACACCATGGCCCGCGGCGCTGGTCGGCTCTCGGGCCGGCTCAGCGCCGCGGGCGAATCTCACCTCACCTCGTATCCACTGTCGCAGTTGCCATCAATCCCATGAAAGCGCGCCACCCGACTGGTACTCGATCACGCGGGTTTCGAAGAAATTGCGCTCTTTCTTCAAGTCGATCATTTCACTCATCCAGGGGAACGGGTTTTCCTCGTTCGGGAAGAGTGCCTCCAGGCCGATCTGCGTGGCGCGCCGGTTCGCGATGTAGCGCAGATAGCCCTTGAACATGGACGCGTTCAGACCCAGCACGCCGCGCGGCATGGTGTCTTCGGCGTAGCGGTATTCGAGCTCGACGGCCTTCAGGAACAGCGCCTTGATCTCGGCCTTGAACTCCGCCGTCCACAGGTGCGGGTTCTCGAGTTTCAGCTGGTTGATCAGGTCGATGCCGAAATTGCAGTGCATCGACTCGTCGCGCAGGATGTACTGGTACTGCTCGGCGGCGCCGGTCATCTTGTTCTGCCGCCCGAGCGCGAGGATCTGGGTGAAGCCGACGTAGAAGAACAACCCCTCCATCAGGCAGGCGAAAACGATCAGGCTCTTGAGCAGGGTCTGGTCGGCCTCCGGCGTGCCGGTGCGGAAGTTCGGATCCATGATCGCGTCGATGAACGGGATCAGGAACTGGTCCTTGTCGCGGATGGACGCGACCTCGTGGTAGGCGTTGAAGATCTCGCTCTCGTCCAGGCCCAGCGACTCCACGATGTACTGGTAGGCGTGGGTGTGGATCGCTTCCTCAAAGGCCTGGCGCAGCAGGAACTGGCGGCACTCGGGCGCGGTGATGTGCCGGTAGGTGCCCAGCACGATGTTGTTGGCGGCGAGTGAATCGGCGGTGACGAAGAAGCCCAGATTGCGCTTGATGATGCGGCGCTCGTCCTCGGTAAGGCCGTTCGGGTCTTTCCAAGTGGCGATGTCGCGGGTCATGTTCACTTCCTGCGGCATCCAGTGGTTGGCGCAGGTGGCGAGGTACTTTTCCCAGGCCCACTTGTACTTGAAGGGCACCAGCTGGTTGACGTCGGTCTGGCCGTTGATGATGCGCTTGTCGGCGGCACTCACGCGGCGCGTGCTGGGTGCCTGGGCGGACGTGGCGGCAGCTACCTGGACCGGGGGCACCGTGGAGGAACGCGAGGAGGCGGGGAGCGCAGCGTGTGCCGCGCGGGAAGCGACTGCGGGAGCGAGCTGCAGATTCGCGAGGGAAGATGCGGGCTCCTGGCTGCCGGTCAGGCTGCCGGGGCGGCTAGCTGGCGATGTGGGCGTGACGTCGTCGTCCCAGGTCAACATAGGTTTTCCAATGCTCTCATTATGAGAGCAGCAATGTGGAATGCAAAGTGCACGTTCACATCACCGCTCGATTGTGTTGCTCAATTGCGTCGATGCAATGTCGGAGAACTCCGACAGATCGACGCACGCATCACGTGCTCACTGGCACGCTTCGCAGCCCGGGTCGTCGATCGCGCAGAACTTGATGTCGGTCGCGGGCGCCGCGTTCATCTGGGCCTGCGCTGCGGCGGCCGCCGCTTCGAGCGGGCTCATGACCGCAGAAGGCGCTGCGCCCGACGACACCGCGTTGAGACGACCCGAGGTCACGGTAGATTTCTCGGTGTGCGTGGCACTGATGGTGCGCAGGTAATAGGTGGTCTTCAGGCCGCGCGTCCAGGCCAGCTTGTAGGTGTCGTCGAGCTTCTTGCCCGAGACGCCCGCCATGTAGATGTTGAGCGACTGCGCCTGGTCGATCCACTTCTGCCGGCGTGCCGCGGCCTCCACCAGCCACTGCGGTTCCACCTCGAAGGCGGTCGCGTACAGCGCCTTCACTTCCTGCGGCACACGGTCGATCGGGCGCAGCGAGCCGTCGAAGTGCTTGAGGTCCATGACCATCACGTCGTCCCACAGGCCCAGTCGCTTGAGGTCGTGCACCAGGTAGTGGTTGATGACGGTGAACTCGCCCGACAGGTTCGACTTGACCGACAGGTTGCCGAAGCAGGGCTCGATGGACGCATCGACACCGATGATGTTGGAGATGGTGGCGGTGGGGGCGATGGCCACGCAGTTGGAGTTGCGCATGCCGTCCTGCGCGATCTTGCGGCGCAGCGCATCCCAGTCGAGCGTGCTGGAGCGATCCACCTCGACATAGCCGCCGCGGGCCTTGGCCAGCAGGTCGAGCGTGTCCGGCGGCAGGATTCCCTTGTCCCAGAGCGAGCCCTTGTAGCTCGAGTAGCGGCCGCGCTCGCGGGCCAGTTCGGTGGAGGCCCAGTAGGCGTGGTAGCACACCGCTTCCATCGAGCGGTCGGCGAACTCCACCGCTTCCTGCGAAGCGTAGGGAATGCGCAGCTCGTACAGCGCGTCCTGGAAGGCCATGACGCCCAGGCCCACCGGGCGGTGGCGCAGGTTGGAGTCGCGTGCCTTCTTCACCGCGTAGTAGTTGATGTCGATCACGTTGTCGAGCATGCGCATGGCCACCGTGATGGTGCGCTTGAGCTTGTCGTGGTCGATGCCGCCGTCCTTCAGGTGCTGGCGCAGGTTGATCGAGCCCAGGTTGCAGACGGCCGTTTCGGTGTCGCTGGTGTTGAGCGTGATCTCGGTGCACAGGTTGGACGAGTGCACGACGCCGGCGTGCTGCTGCGGCGAGCGCACGTTGCAGGCGTCCTTGAAGGTGATCCAGGGGTGCCCGGTCTCGAACAGCATCGTGAGCATCTTGCGCCACAGGTCGGCGGCCTGCACGGTCTTGCTCGGCTTGATCTCGCCGCGGCGGGCCTTGTCTTCGTAGGCGACGTAGGCTTTTTCGAAGTCGGCGCCGAACAGGTCGTGCAGCTCGGGCACGCTGGAGGGCGAGAACAGCGTCCACTCGCCCTTTTCCACGACGCGGCGCATGAACAGGTCGGGAATCCAGTTGGCCGTGTTCATGTCGTGCGTGCGGCGGCGGTCGTCGCCGGTGTTCTTGCGCAGCTCCAGGAACTCCTCGATGTCCAGGTGCCAGGTTTCCAGGTAGGTGCAGACGGCGCCCTTGCGCTTGCCGCCCTGGTTCACGGCCACGGCGGTGTCGTTGACCACCTTGAGGAAGGGCACGACGCCCTGCGACTCGCCGTTGGTGCCCTTGATATGGCTGCCCAGCGCGCGCACGCGGGTCCAGTCGTTGCCGAGGCCGCCGGCGAACTTGGACAGCAGTGCGTTTTCCTTGATGGACTCGTAGATTCCGTCCAGGTCGTCCGGCACGGTGGTGAGATAGCACGAGGAGAGCTGCGAGCGCAGCGTGCCGCTGTTGAAGAGCGTCGGGGTGCTCGACATGAAGTCGAAACTGGAGAGCACCTCGTAGAACTCGATGGCACGCGCTTCGCGGTCGATCTCGTTGAGCGCCAGGCCCATGGCGACTCGCATGAAGAACGCCTGCGGCAGCTCGATGCGGCTCTTGCGCACGTGCAGGAAATAGCGGTCGTACAGCGTCTGCAGCCCCAGGTAGTCGAAGTTGAGGTCGCGCTCGGCCTTCAGCGCGGCCCCCAGGCGCTTGAGGTCGTACTGCAGCAGTTCGGGGTTGAGCAGCTCGTTGTCGACGCCCTTCTTGATGAAGCCGGGGAAATAGTCGGCGTACGAGCCGGCCATTTCCGCGGGCGGCAGGTCGCGCCCCAGCACCTCCTTGAAGATGGTGTGCAGCAGCAGGCGGGCCGTCGCGTAGGTGTAGTCGGGGTCCTTCTCGATCAGCGTGCGCGCGGCCAGGATGGAGGCCTTGTAGACCTCGTCCATCGGCACACCGTCATACAGATTGCGCAGCGTTTCGGCCACGATGGGCTCGGGGCGGACATCGGCGCCGAGGTTGGCGCAGGCGCTGTGGATCAAGCCGGTGAGGTGCCCGAGGTCCAGGGCGACGCGCTCGCCGCCTTCGATCACGTGCAGGACGGCCTGCGGCGCCGCCGGCGCTTCGGCCTGCTTGGCGCGCTCCTGGGCGCGGCGCTCGCGGTACAGCACATAGGCGCGGGCGATCTCGTGATGGCCGCCGCGCATCAGGCCGAGTTCGACCTGGTCCTGGACGTCTTCGATGTGGAAGGTGCCGCCGCCGGGGCGCGAGCGCATCAGGGCCCGCACCACCGCCTGGGTCAGCCCGTCTACCGTCTCGCGTACGCTGGCCGAGGCCGCGCCCTGGGTGCCGTGCACCGCCAGGAAGGCCTTCATCATGGCGATGGCAATCTTGTCCGGCTCGAAGGGCACGACAGCGCCATTGCGGCGAATGATCTGGTAGTGCGACAGGGGCTGGCCGCTCGCGCCGGCGAGGGCGCCGTGGCCCGTGCTCGACATGGTGGCGCCGGCGTAGGCGGCAGCGGTGGGGGTGCTCAGGGCAGTCTGCATGTTTCCTCTTGTATGTGACTTCGGGGAACGCGGCTCCGCAGGAGGGGCCGGCTGTTTTTTCTTATGGGAGAAAAGGCGTCCGAGCCACTATATCTAGCGTCAATAGCTGTGGCAAGACACCACAGGTGGTGTTTTTGCAAGACTGGAAAATTTTCGGCTTGCATGCTTGCGGATGCTGTGCGAGGCAGGTCCGTGGCTGTTTGCGCACCCGTGCGGGCGAGGCTGTGGAGGTGCGCGAAGGCAGCCGCGCGCGGTGCGCCTCAGGCCGCGAACTGCGCGTCCGGCCAGCCCGACGCGTTGCGCAGGCGCCGCCAGTCGAAGCCCGGCCCCGGATCGCGCTTGCGCCCGGGCGCGATGTGCTCGTGGCCGGCGATGTGCCCGATTGCATAGCGCTGACCGATGGCCGCGAGGATGGCCGCGAGCGCCTCGTACTGGGCGTCCTCGAAGTGCTCGCCCTCGAGGCCTTCGAGTTCGATGCCGATGGAGTCGTCGTTGCAGCGCTCGCGCCCGCGCCATCGCGAGACGCCGGCGTGCCAGGCGCGCGCATCGCAATCGACGAACTGCCAGAGCTCGCCGCCGCGCCGCACATAGAAATGCGCCGACACCTGCGTGCCGCGGATCGACTGGAAATACGGGTGAGCATCCCAGTCGAGCGTGTTGCAGAACAGCTGCTGGACCTGGTCGCCTCCGTACTCGCCCGGGGGCAGGCTGATGGAGTGCAGCACCACCAGGTCGATGCGCGCATCGGGCGGACGGGGGCCGAAGTTGGGCGAATCGAGCCTGCGTGCGAAGCGGTACCAGCCGCCGTCCCACAGCCCGTCGGCCGCGGCGGGCGGCCTCTGCTCAGGCGCGTTCGTCATGGACTTCATCACCGGGGCAGGAAATCGCCAGGCGGGCGATGCGGTAGCGGATCTGGCGCAGGCTGATGCCCAGGCGCTGGGCCGCCGCCGTGCGGTTGAAGCCGCACTCGCGCAGCGTGCGCACGAGGATGTCGCGCTCGCGGGCGTCGAGCCACGCCTGCAGGTCGGACGGGATGAGCTCGCCCGTGCCCGACGCGCCGGCCATCTCATGCGCCGGCGCACCGGGCGCATCGGCCGTGGGCGAGTCATCGACCTGCAGCGCGCCGCCCTCGTACAGCGCCACGGCACGGTGCAGGAGGTTTTCGAGTTCGCGCACGTTGCCCGGCAGCGGATGGGCCTGCAACTGCGCCAGCACCTCCGGCGAGAGCTGCGGCACCGGCATGCCGGTCTCGTGGGCGATGCGCACGAGCAGGGCCTCGCACAGTTCGGGCAGGTCGTCCCGCCGCTCTCGCAGAGGCGGGATGGAGATCTCGATCACGTTGAGCCGGTAGAACAGGTCCTGGCGGAAGCGCCCGGCCTGAACTTCGGCCACCAGGTCCTTGTGGGTCGCGCTCACCACGCGCACATCGACGGCGTCTTCCTGGGTGGAACCGATGGGGCGTACGCGCCGCTCCTGGATGGCGCGCAGCAGCTTCGATTGCATCGGCAGCGGCAGGTCGCCGATCTCGTCGAGAAAGAGCGTTCCGCCTTCGGCCGCCTGGAAGTAGCCGTCGCGGTCGTGCGTGGCGCCGGTATAGGAGCCTTTGCGCGCGCCGAAGAATTCGGCCTCCAGCAGGTTCTCTGGAATGGCGCCGCAGTTCACCGCGACGAAGGGGCGGTCCGCGCGGTGGCTGCAATCGTGGATGGCGCGGGCCACGAGCTCCTTGCCGGTGCCCGATTCGCCGCGCACCAGCACCGGCGCCATGCTGCGCGCGACCTTCGCCACCCGGTCCTTGACCTGCTGCATGGCGCGCGAGCGGCCCACCAGGCGCCGCAGCGCGGCCATGCCAGTGGCCGCGGGCTCGCCTTCGACCGCCGCTTGGGGCCGCGGCGCCGCGTTGGGCCGGCTGCGGCCCGCGGCATCGTGGATGGCCGACGCCACGACGTTGCGGAACTGCTTCAGATCGACCGGCTTGGTGAGGTAGTCGAAGGCCCCGGCCTTGAGCGCCTCCACAGCGTTCTCGGCCGAGCCGTACGCGGTCATGACCACGCAGCGTTCGGGGCGTTGCTGCGCGGTGAGGCTGTGCAGCAGGTCGAGGCCCAGGCCATCGGGCAGGCGCATGTCGGAGATGACGACATCGAAGCGCTGCGCTGCCAGCAGCTCGCGCGCGCCGGCGAGGTCGGCCGCCGCCTCCACCCGATAGCCTTCACGCAGCAGCGTGAGCTCGTACAGGGTGCGCAGGTCGGGCTCGTCATCCACGACAAGGACCTGTGCGGCAACGGCTGGGGCGGTCATCAGCCCTGGATTCTGGCAGCGGCCGTGGGCACCCCGGCCGCACGCCCGGGAGCGGTGCGGAAGTGCACGAAGAATTCGTTGCCTTCGCGCGACGCGTCCAGCGGCGCGCGGCAGCGGCGGTAGCCGATCTGCGCGCCATGGCGCTCGCACAGCTCGCGGCAGATGTACAGCCCCAGGCCGCTGGAGCGGCTCTGCGACGAGAAGAACGGCTCGAAGAGATGACGTTGCACCGACGGATCGAGCGGCGCGCCGTCGCTCCAGACGCGCAGGCTGGCCTGGCCGCCCAGCAGGCCGGTGGCGACCTGGATCGCATCGGGCGCCGGGCCGGCATGCCGCGCCGCGTTGTCCAGCAGGTTCACCAGCACGCGGCGCAGGTGCGCCGGCTCGAACACCACCTGGTGCGCGTTGGTGCGCAGGCGCCGGAACATGCGTCCGGAGGCACCCGAAGCGGCGGCCCACTCGTCGCAGGCGACGGCGATCGCCGCGTCCAGCGCCACCGGCTCCGCGTGGGAGGGCGCGTGCTGGCGCACCCGTGCGACGTCGAGCACTTCATCGACGATCTGCGCCAGCCGCTGCGCGTTCTGGCGCACCAGCGCGCTGAGCTGGCGCTGGCCGGCGTCGCTCAGCTCTTCGTCGAGCAGGGCGTTGGCCTGCGTGATCGCCGCCAGCGGGTTGCGGATCTCGTGGGCCACCGCCGCCGACATGCGGCCCATCGCGGCCAGCTTCTCGGTGCGCAGGCGCGCTTCGAGCTCGCGCAGGTCTTCCAGGAACACCACGCACAGGCCGCCGCGGCCGTCGGCCTCGGTGCCGGCCAGCCGCGTGCGCACCAGCACCCGGCGCGGCGGCTCCCCTTCGCGGTGGAGTGCGATCTCGCTCAGTTGCATGGCCTGGTAATCGACCGTGCGCTGCGTCAGCTCGAGCAGCGGCAGCCAGCCCGCCTCCTGCGACAGCGCCATGCCAGGCGCGTTCCCGACCGTGACGCCCAGCACTGCGCAGGCGGTCGGGTTGGCCGCGCGGATGCGGCCACGCGCATCCACTACCAGGATGCCGTCGGCCAAGGATTCGATGACCAGCTCGTTCACCTGGGCCTGCAGGCGCGCGGCCTCTTCGCTTTCGCGCGACTTTTCTTCCTCGCGGGCCAGGCGCCCCGACAGCTGGTAGGCCAGCGCCGCCAGCGCGAAGTAGCCCAGGCCGGTCAGGCCCGCCTGGAAGAAGCGCTGCGCGGCTTCGGCCGGCAGCTCGGCCGCGCGCAGCCAGGCTTCGGCCAGCAGGAGCAGGGCCACGGCCGCGGCCGTGCCGAACGCGAGCGATGCCGCCCCCAGCACCGACGCCATGAGCACCGGCACCGCGAACAGGGGCATGAAGGTCATGCCGCCGGCCTGCATGTACTGAAGCACCGAGATGGCCACCAGATCGATGCCGATGGTGGCCAGCCACAGAGGCCCCAATTCACGACGCGGCGGGCGCTCGACCAGGCGCACGCAAACGGTCGCGATGAGGTAGAGAAGGCAGATGCCGAGCAGCAGGTCGTTTGCGGGCGCCGGTTGCACCACCGAGAACAGCGCCGCAAGGACCAGCAGCAGCACCGAGGCGACCACCACGCGTGCGTTGGCAAAGCCGCGCCAGAGCCGCACGAAGGCGGAGCTCTGGCCGGCCGGCACCTCGCGGGGCAGGGCGCCCCAGGGCGCGACGGACACCGGCCCAGCCATCAGGCCGTGTCCCGCTGGCGGTGCTCCGGGCAGCAGTAGGTGCGGCCGCGCGCATCGAGCAGCGCATCGGTGCGCGGCAAGTGCAGCGCGCAGACGCTGCACCGGACCATCTCCTGCGGCAGCGAGGGCGCGCCGGTGGGCGGCCGGGGCGGTGCGGCGCGCTCGCCGGCGGCGCGTTCCTGGCGTTCGCTGCGGCGTTCGTGCCGCCAGAGCAGATACACCAGCAGCAGGACGGCAAACAGGACCAGGTACTTCATCACGCGGCCCGTCCGAGCATGACTTCCATGACGAAGCGCGAACCTACGTAGGCCAGCAGCAGCAGCAGCGAGCCGACGTAGAGCATGCGCACGGCCTTGCGTCCGCGCCAGCCGAAGCGCGCCCGCCCGAGCAGCAGCAGGGCGAAGGCGATCCAGGCCAGGAAGGAAAAAAGCGTCTTGTGGTCCCAGCGCCGGGGGGCGGTGTCCTGCGCCTCGCCGAACACCAGGCCTGCCAGCAGCGTCGCGGTGAGCAGCACGAAGCCGGCGCCGACGAAGCGGAAGGTGAGGCGTTCGAGCGTGAGCAGCGGCACGCCCGCGTGCGGATCGGAAGCCTGCCGCATGTGCCGCTCGGCCCGCATCATCAGCCAGGCGTGCACCACGGCTGCGGCGAACAGGCCGTAGGAGGCGATGCCCAGCGCCCAGTGCAGCGGCAGCCAGGGCGATTGCGAGACGTGCAGCGGCGTGCCCGGGAACACCATCGCCAGCACCACCGCAGCGGCTCCCAGCCCGGCGAGAGCCCAGCGCGCTTCGAGCTGCGGAAAGACCTGGCGCTCGACGGCGTAGACGGTGAGCACCAGCCATGCCGTCATCGACAGGGCCGGCGCGAACCCGAAACGCGGCGCATCGCCCAGCAGCGACCAGCCCAGCACCAGCCCGTGCAGCAGCCACGCGACCAGCAGGGCCGCGCGCGCGCCCTGGGTGCTCAGGCGCCCGGCGGCGGCGGCCGGAACCGCATAGGCGGCGGCTGCGGCCAGGGTCAGGGCGACCCCCAGGGGGGATGCGCTGGGTAGAATCATGGGCTCGCAGTTTAGTCCTTCGCTTCAGTTCCCCGAAGCGCCGCGACGCCCTTCCCACACTCCCCCATGGCCTCCGCACTGTCCGACAAACTTTCCCGCCTGGTCAAGGAAATGCGGGGCCAGGCCCGCATCACCGAGGGCAACGTGCAGGACATGCTGCGCGAGGTGCGCATGGCCCTGCTGGAAGCCGACGTGGCCCTGCCGGTGGTGCGCGACTTCGTTGCCCGCGTCAAGGAAAAGGCGCTCGGGCAGGAGGTGGTGGGCTCGCTGAACCCGGGCCAGGCGCTGGTCGGCATCGTCAACCGCGAGCTGGTGTCCACCATGGGCACGGGCGTGAGCGACCTGAATCTCGCGGCCCAGCCGCCCGCGGTCATCCTGATGGCCGGCCTGCAGGGCGCCGGCAAGACCACCACCACCGCCAAGCTTGCCCGCCACCTGATCGACAAGCGCAAGAAGAAGGTCCTCACCGTCTCGGGCGACGTCTACCGGCCCGCCGCCATCGAGCAGCTGCGCACGGTGACCGGGCAGGCCGGCGCCGAGTGGTTTCCCAGCACGGCCGACCAGAAGCCGCTGGACATTGCGCGCGCCGCGCTCGACCACGCGCGGCGGCAGTACTTCGACGTGCTGATCGTCGACACCGCCGGCCGCCTCGCGGTGGACGAGGCCATGATGCGCGAGATACGCGAGCTGCACGGCGCACTCAATCCGGTCGAGACGCTGTTCGTGGTCGATGCCATGCAGGGCCAGGACGCGGTCAATACCGCCAAGGCGTTCAAGGAGGCGCTGCCGCTGACCGGCATCGTGCTGACCAAGATGGACGGCGACTCGCGCGGCGGCGCTGCGCTGTCGGTGCGGCAGATCACCGGCGCTCCCATCAAGTTCGCCGGCATCTCCGAAAAAATCGACGGGCTCGAGGTCTTCGACGCCGAGCGCCACGCCGGCCGCATCCTCGGCATGGGCGACATCGTGGCGCTGGTCGAGCAGGTGCAGGCAGGCGTCGATGTCGAGGCCGCGCAGAAGCTCGCGGCCAAGGTCAAGAGCGGCGAAGGCTTCGATCTGAACGACTTCCTCATGCAGATCCAGCAGATGAAGAAGATGGGTGGTCTGTCCGAGCTGATGGACAAGCTGCCCGCCCAGATGCAGGCCAAGGCCGGCCAGGTCGATATGGACAAGGCCGAGCGCGACATCCGCCGCAAAGAGGGAATCATCTGCAGCATGACGCCGCTGGAGCGGCGCAAGCCCGAGCTGATCAAGGCCACCCGCAAGCGCCGCATCGCCGCCGGTGCCGGTGTCCACGTGCAGGAAGTCAACCGTCTGCTCAACGAGTTCGAGCAGATGCAGGGAATGATGAAGAAGATGAAGGGCGGCGGCCTCATGAAGATGATGAAGCGCTTCGGCGGCATGAAGGGCATGCCCAAGCCGCCGTTCTGAATGCTGCAAGAAACGGCAACGGGGCCCGCGGGCCCCGTTGTCATTTCTGCAAATGGGCCGTGAGCCCCCGTGGTGGCCGGACCCGGACCCGCAGGGGCCCGCGGCGGCCCGTCTCTGGTCCCGTCAGGCCATGCGCAGTTCGCGCGCCGCGCGCATCGCGTGGTGGCGCGCCCGGCGCAGCACCAGCGGCGAGCGCGACTCTTCGGGGATCAGCAGCCAGCCGGCGCCGCGCATGCGCTCGCCCAGGTGCACATGGCTGGTCAGAACCGCCAGCGGCAAGGCCAGCAGCAGCGGCACGGCCACCGGCAGGATCGCGGCGACGGCGGCCGGCTCGATCCAGGCCACGCCGGCAGCGAGTACCAGCACCAGGGCGATCAGCGGGGCCAGGCGCGAGGCGGCGTCCGACCACTGCAGACCCGACGCTTCCCGGGGGGGCGACTTCCACTCCAGCTTGATGCCGGTGAGCGCCACGGCAGCGAAGAGCGAGTGGGCGAGCATGCGCACGGGCGCCTGCAGCATGGCCATGGCGGTTTCCAGCAGGGCGCTGCGCAGCAGGGCGCCGGCGCCGCCGAACTGGTGCTGTTCGCCGCGCAGGAACACCGCCACCAGCCCCAGCACCCGCGGCAGCATCAGCATGCACAGCGTCCACGCCCACAGCACGACCAGATGGCGTGGTGCCGCGTCCCACTCGGGCACGATGTGCGCGCCGGCCACCCACAGGGCGGTTCCGAGTGTCATGAAGGCGAGCCACAGCGGCGCGGACAGGTAGGACATGGCGCCCACCGCGAACATCGCGCGGTGCACCCGGTCGATGCCCGGCTCGGCCATCAGGCGGGCGTTCTGGAGGTTGCCCTGGCACCAGCGGCGGTCGCGCTGCAGTTCGGACAGCAGGTCCGGCGGCTGCTGCTCGAAGCTGCCGGTCAGGTCGGAGACCAGCCAGACCTCGAAGCCCGCGCGGCGCATCAGGGCCGCCTCGACGAAGTCGTGCGACATGATCGGACCGGCCAGGCCGCCCCGGCCTTCGATCGGCGCCAGGCCGCAATGGGCCATGAAGGGCGCGATGCGGATGATGGCGTTGTGGCCCCAGTAGTGCGAGGCGCCGAGCTGCCAGAACTGCATGCCCAGCGTGAACAGCCGGCCCGTCACGCGCGAGGCGAACTGCTGTGCCCGCGCGTGCAGCGTGGCGTGGCCGACGGCCTGCGTGGCCGTCTGGATGATGCCGGCCCGGGGGTGGGCCTCCATCAGCTTGGCCAGGGTGAGCAGGCACTCGCCGCTCATCACGCTGTCGGCATCGAGCACGATCATGTAGCGGTAGTCCTGGCCCCAGCGGCGGCAGAAGTCGGCCACGTTGCCGGCCTTGCGGTGCGTGCGGCGCTGGCGCCGGCGGTAGTACACCTCGACCTGCGGCTGCTCGCCGAGCGCGGCCAGCGCTTCGCGCAGCTGCTCCCAGGCCGAGCGCTCGGCGGCGGCGACCCGGTCGTCGGCGGTGTCGGAGAGCACGAACACATCGAATTGCCGCGCATGCCCGGTGCGCGCGACCGATTCGCAGGTGGCGCGCAGGCCGGCGAACACGGTGGCCACGTCCTCATTGCAGATCGGCATGATGATCGCCGTGCGGGCGTCGGGTGCCAGGGCATGGCCCTGCACGCCGCGCGCCGAGATGGAGTGCCGGTCGCCGCGCAGCACCACCCAGAAGCCCATCAGCGCGGTGACGAAACCGGTCACCACCCAGGTGGACAGCACGGCGAACAGCGCGATCTGGCCGTAGCGCAGCCAGCTGCTCGAGTAGTCCGGCTGGGCGCCGGCGAACAGCGAGGTGGCCACCACGGCGCTGACCAGAGTGAAGAGCGCGAACACGCCGCGCCGGCGCAGCGCCGCGTTCTCCCAGGCGGCGCGCGGCGTGCGTCGCACCGGTGCGTCGGCGGGCGCCAGCAGGGCCTGCAGCTGGGCGCGCAGCCCCGCGCCGATGCTGCTCCAGAAGCCATGCCACGGCTGGGTGGGCACGGAGCCGCGGTGGATCGGCGGCGCGGTCACGCTGTTCGGGTGACGCTCTTCGCGCAGTGCGCTGCGGCGTGACCGCACGGGCGTGCTGGAGCCGCCGGTATCGCCCTCGTCCCACTGCTTCAGTGGACGGCGTCGGGAAGGATGATGTTGGTCCATGTTTCGCTCAGGCTGTCGTTGCCGTGTTGAAGGAAGGCCCGCAGCTCGACGGGCTGCGCGGGGTCGATGGGGCGCACCCGCAGCTGCATGCGCCAGCTGCGGGTAGCGGGGTTGAAGTACGCGTTCTGCTCCTCGACGACGCCGTTGGCGTCCGCGCTGGCCACCGCGCGCACGGGGGCGTCGGGCGGCAGCGCGGCCAGCGAGGGGCCGCTGAAATCGACGAGGTACTGCACCTGGCCGGCCACGGAGCTGCCTTCGCGCACGTAGCCGAAGCCCCGTCGCGTCTGCTGCACCCAGGCGCCGGGCGGGCGCTGCTGCTCGTCGCCCTGCCAGCTCAGCTCGTAGGAGAAGTCGAAGGGCTCGCCGGGAGCCGGCAGCGTGGCCGGCACCCAGTACGCGACGATGTTGTCGTGGGTCTCGTCGGGCGTGGGCAACTGCACCAGCTCTACCCGGCCGGGACCCCAGTCGCCCAGCGGCCGCACCCAGGCCGAGGGTCGGCGCTCGTAGCGGGCTTCGACGTCTTCGTAGTTCGCGAAGGTGCGATCGCGCTGCATCAGCCCGAAACCGGCGAGGCCCTGCACCTGGAAGGTATTGACCAGCACCTGCCGTGGGTGGACCAGCGGACGCCACAGCCATTCACCACCCGCGGTGGCGACCAGCAGGCCGTCGGAGTCGTGCACCTCGGGACGGAAGTCGCTGCGGCTGGGTTGGTTCTCGCCGAACAGGAACATGCTGGTCAGCGGCGCGATGCCCAGCGTGGCGACGGGAGGCGTGCCCGGGCGCACGAAGACGCGGGCGCGCACTTCCATCGTGGTCTGGTTGCCGGGGCGCAGCACGAAGCGGTACGCACCGGTGGCCCGCGGCGATTCGAGCAGCGCATACACGACCACTTCGCGGGCATCGGCGGCGGGCCGCTCCAGCCAGAACTCGGTGAAGCGCGGAAACTCCTCGCCGGCCCCGCCCACCGTGTCGATCGCCAGCCCGCGCGCCGAGAGGCCGTACTGCTGGCCCGCTCCGAGCGCGCGGAAATAGCTCGCGCCCAGGAAGACGACGAGTTCGTCCTTGTAGGCGCTGGAATTCAGGGGGTAGTGCAGGCGAAAGCCGGCGAAGCCGAGATCGCCCCAGGCCTGCGGATCGACCGCGTTGCGTCCGTAGTCGAACGCGGCGGGCTGGTAGGGGACCGGCTGCACGCTGCCGTCCGGCGCAACCTCGTGCACCCGCACCGGCTGCGGCGCGTACTTGCCGCGGTGGAAGAACATGGCCTCGAAGGGCAGGGCGGATTCGCGCCACAGGGCGCGGTCGCGGCGGAAGCGGATATCGCGCAGGCCGTCGTAGTCGAGTGCGCCGAGGTCGGGCGGCAGTGCGGCGGGCGCCTCCACCCACGGAGCCTGGGAGCGCTCGCCGGCCAGACCGCTGAGCGTATCGAAATCGAAGGCGTGTGCGAGCGCGGCTTGGGCGAGGAGAGCAAGAGCCAGGAAGGGGGCACGCAGTGAACGCATGCCTGTCTAGTGCAAACCCTATGCCAGGCCGAAATGTCCTTCGGAATCAGGGACTTGCGTCATTCACGTGCCCAGACTTCGCGCGCCGGCACCGTGCGGCGCTGAAATCGGCCAAATCCGTCGCCTCCTGACGACAAGCCAGCTGCCGGCCGCCTCGAAAAGACGGCGCACGCGCTCGTCCGTAGCTGCTCATCTGCCACGGGTGTTTGCCTTGCACCTGCCAAGCCTCGAGCTCGAGCTCGACCGGTATCGAACCCGGTGTGTCGTCAAGCGACGACAAGCCCAGCAGCACTGCGTCCCGAGATGGCCTGAGTTGTGCACACGAGCTGTGTCGCGCATCGCCGAAGGCTTGGCTGCGCTCCGGGGCGCCGGGGTGACCGTGGCTCAGCTCGCGCGAATCTGTCGTCGGTTCGGCCCTCCTCAGGCTCAGCCGCCCCCCAACCCGTCCTCTGATCCCGTCTGCTTCGAATCGCCCACCCCGCCACCTTCCCCCTTGAACAACCCCGGCGTCAGCTCGTTCTTCTGCAGCAGCCGATAGAACTCCGTGCGGTTGCGCCCGGCCAGGCGGGCCGCATCGGCCACGTTGCCGTCGGTGAGCTTGAGCAGGCCCACCAGGTACTCGCGCTCGAAGCGTTCCTTGGCCTCCGCGTAGGTCAGCACCTCCACGCCCGGCACGCGCAGGGCGCGCTGCACCAGGGCCAGCGGCACCAGCGGGGTGGTGGACAGCGCGCAGACCTGCTCGACCACGTTGAACAGCTGGCGCACGTTGCCCGGCCAGGCGGCGGTGGTCAGCGCCTTCATGGCTTCGGGCGCGAAGCCCGAGAGGCGGCGCTGGTACTTGGCGGCCAGCTTGTGCAAAAAGTGGTTTGCCAGCAGCGGGATGTCTTCGCGGCGCTGCGCCAGGGTGGGCAGCGACAAGGTGACGACGTTCAGGCGCCAGTAGAGGTCTTCGCGGAACTGGCCGCTCGCCATGGCGGCGTCCAGGTCCCGGTGGGTGGCCGAGATGATGCGCACATCGACCGGGATCGACTGGCTCGAGCCGAGCGGACGGACGGCGCGCTCCTGCAGCACGCGCAGCAGCTTTACCTGCAGCGCCGGCGGCATGTCCCCGATTTCGTCGAGCAGCAGCGTGCCGCCGTCGGCCGCCTGGAACAAACCCTTGTGGTTGCTCACCGCGTCGGTGAAGGCGCCCTTGACGTGGCCGAACAGCTCGGATTCGAGCAGCGCCTCGGGGATGGCGCCGCAGTTGACGGCGACGAAGGGCTTGCGCGCGCGTGGGCTGGCGCGGTGGATGGCGCGTGCCAGCACTTCCTTGCCGGTGCCGCTGTCGCCGCGCAGCAGCACGGAGGCGTCCGATGCGGCGACCAGCCGCGCCTCCGCCAATAGCTCGACCATGCGGCTGGAACGGCTGATCAGCTCGCTGCGCCAGGCTTCGTCGGCCGGACCGGCGCTGGCCACGGGGCCTGCGACGCTGAGCGCCTGCTCGATCTTGTCGAGCAGCTCGCGCGGCTCGTAGGGCTTGGTGAGGTAGCCGAACACGCCGCGCGCGGTGGCTTCGACGGCATCGGGGATGGTGCCGTGCGCGGTGAGCAGGATCACCGGCAACGACGGGTGGCGCGTGCGGATCTCGTCGAACAGCGCCATGCCGTCGCGTCCGGGCAGGCGCACGTCGCTCAGCACCAGCTGCGGCCGCTCCACGGCCAGCTGCGACAGTGCGGCTTCGGCCGATGCGACGGCGCTGACCTGGTAGCCGGCGGCCGCGAGCCGCATCGACAGCAGGCGCAGCAGGTCGGGGTCGTCATCGACCAGGAGGATGCGGGATTTGGCAGACATCGTGGGACAGCGCGGAAGCAGGCAAAAAGGGCCGCGGGGCGCTCAGCGCGCCGGGCGGGTGGGCATGCTGCGCTCGATGGCGCGCAGCGCTTCGAGGCGCTCGGTCAGCTGCTCGCTGCGGCGCTGCGCGTCGCGGGCGGCCTGGGTCTGGCGCTCGAGCTGCTCCTCCAGCCTGCGCTGCTGCGCCTGCTGCGCGTGCTGGGCGAGCAGCATGCGCACCAGCGGGTGCAGGGCGCGTGCTTCGTCGGTGTCGGTGGAGAGCACCGCCTGCAGCAATGCATGGATGCGCGAGGACTCCGCCGGCGTGTTCGCCTGCAGCAGCGCGATCGCGAGTTGCACCTGGCGCATCGGGGAGGGGCTGGTAGCCGCGAGGCGCGCGATCTCGCTGGACAGCTCGGACGCATTCAGCGTGCGCACCCGGTCCGCATGCGCCAGCGCGCTGCCCAGGGCCGACTCACCGGCGCTGGGCGCAGGCCGGGCCGGTGCAGGCGCGGGGGGCGTGGCGGGCGGCGAGGGCGCCGGCGCGGGGGCCGCTGCGTGCGGCATGGGGGTGGCGGGAGGGGCGGTCGGCGCCGGGGGCTGCAGCGGGGGCAGCGCGCCGGTGTGTGCCGGTGCCGGCGCCGGCGGCGCCGAAGCCGGCGGGGCAGCGCGGGGCGGCACCGTGGTGCAGGCGGACACGAGCACGGCCAGGGCCAGGCACGCGCTCAGGCGCAGGCCGCGGCGGGCTCCGGGCGCGGCTTGCTGCGGCGCCGGCCGGCAGCGCGGTCGTGGGTCAGTTGGCATGGGGTAGCTCGATACGGAAGTGGGCGCCGGGCGTGTCGTCGTGCAGCAGCACCACCCGGCCACCGTGGGCAGCAATGTACTCCTGCACGATCGACAGCCCGATGCCGGTGCCACGCACCGCGTGCTGGGGCTGGCGCTCGCCCCGGTAGAAGGGCTCGAACACGCGGTCCCGGTCGGCCGGCGCGATGCCGGGCCCCTGGTCGCGGATGTCGATCAGCGCGAGCGGGCCCTGCGCGCCCAGCTCCAGCAGCACCTCGCTGCCCTCGGGCGCGAACCGGATGGCGTTGGACAGCAGGTTCGCCAGGGCGGTCCCCAGCTTGTCCGGATCGACCCGGGCCCACACCGGCTCGCCGGCCAGGCGCACGCGCACGCCGTTGGCCTGCCACTGCAGCCGCTGCGACTCCACCTGCTCCTGCAGCAGTGCGCGCAGGTCGGTGCGCTCGCGGCGCAGCTGGCGCGCCTCGAAGGCGGCGGCATTGAAGTTGAGCAGCGCCTCGATCTGCCCCTGCAGCACCACGGTGTTGTGGCGCAGGATGCGCGCGACTTCCTTCTGGTCGGCGGTGAGGTCGCCGGTCACGCCCTCTTCGAGCAGGGACACGCCTTCACGCAGCGCCGCCAGCGGCGTCTTCAGCTCATGCGAGATGTGCCGCAGGAAGCGCGCCTTGTCGGCGTCGAGCTCCATCAGGCGCAGGCGCAGCCATTCGAGCTGCTGGCCCAGGCGCCGCACGTCGGCCGGGCCGCGGATGTCGATGGGCGCGTCCAGCCGGTTTTCGCCGAGATCGACCACCGCCTTTTCCATGCGCTTGAAGGGCCGGGCGAGCCAGACCCCCAGCGCGATGGCCAGCACCGCGGCCAGCACGATGGCCAGGCTCACCTGCTGCATCAACCGGGTGCGGCTGACCGCCAGGCTCTCGCGCAGCGAGCGGTCGCGCGCCTCGATGTCGTCCTGCACGGCGCGGGCGATGCGGCTGTTGATGGTGTCGAGGTCACGGAACTCCACGCTCACGAGCCGCTCGCGCTCCAGCGCGGTCTCTTGCGGCCCGCGCATTGCCTCGGAAATTTCCGCCGCTTCCGCCTGCCACTGCAGCGCGAGCTTGTCGGGCAGGCCGTTGCGGCGCATGCGGTCCAGCGTGCTGCGCGCCTCTTTCAGTTCCTCTCGAAAGCGCGCGAGCAGCACCGGATCGTTGAACACCAGCGACTGCCGCGCGGCCCGCTCCATGGCCACCGTGCGGGCGGTCAGGCCTTGCGAGCTGGCGGTCAGTTCAAGCGCGCGTCCGGCCTCGGCGCTGCTCTGCGTCATGAGCTGCTCGAGGATCAGCACGGCGCGCACGGCGGCGGCCCCCAGCAGCAGGCCGATGGCCAGGAACGCGACCAGCAGCAGCTGGCGAAACGACGCCAGGCTGACCCAGGGCAGGCGGACCCGGCGACGCGCAGCCGTGGCCACCGGTCAGGCAGCCAGCGCGTGGTCGCGCAGCACCACCTCTCCGCGCAGCGAATGCGCGAAGGATTGCGTGATGCGGACATCGACCATCTGCCCCACAAGTCGCGGCGGCGCCGGGAAGTTCACCACGCGGTTGCACTCGGTGCGCCCGGACAGCTCGCTCGCGTCCTTGCGCGAGGGGCCCTCCACCAGCACCCGCTGCACCGTGCCCACGCGACTCGCGCCGATGCGCTGCACGTTGGCCTCGATGGTCGCCTGCAGGTGCTGCAGCCGCTGCAGCTTCACCGGCTGCGGCGTGTCGTCGTGCAGCTGCGCGGCCGGCGTGCCGGGTCGCGGGCTGAAGACGAAACTGAAGCTGGCGTCATAGCCCAGCTCCTCGATCAGCTGCATGGTCTTGCCGAAGTCGGCCTCGGTCTCGCCGGGAAAGCCGACGATGAAGTCACTGGAGAGCGACAGCTCCGGGCGGATCGCGCGCAGCTTGCGCACGGTGCTCTTGTATTCCATGGCGGTGTAGCCGCGCTTCATCGCCATCAGGATGCGGTCGCTGCCGTGCTGCACCGGCAGGTGCAGATGGCTCACCAGTTGCGGCACGCGCGCATACACCTCGATCAGGCGCTGCGTGAACTCGTTGGGGTGGCTGGTCGTGTAGCGGATGCGCTCGATCCCGGGAATGTCCGCGACGTACTCGATCAGCAGCGCGAAGTCGGCGATCTCCGCCGCCTCGCCCATGCGGCCGCGATAGGCGTTCACGTTCTGCCCCAGCAGGGTGACTTCCTTGACGCCCTGTTCGGCGAGGCCCGCCACCTCGGTCAGCACGTCGTCGAACGGGCGCGAGACTTCTTCGCCGCGGGTGTAGGGCACCACGCAATAGCTGCAGTACTTGCTGCAGCCTTCCATGATGCTCACAAAGGCGGTGGCGCCCTCGACGCGCGCCGGCGGCAGGTGGTCGAACTTCTCGATTTCGGGAAAGCTGATGTCCACCTGCGCGCGCCGCTCGCGCTCGCGGCGCGCCAGCATCTCGGGCAGGCGGTGCAGCGTCTGCGGGCCGAACACCAGATCGACATAGGGCGCGCGCTCGATGATGGCGGCGCCCTCCTGGCTGGCGACGCAGCCGCCCACGCCGATCACCGCGCCGCGCGCCTTGAGGTGCTTGACGCGGCCCAGGTCGGAGAAGACCTTCTCCTGCGCCTTCTCGCGCACCGAGCAGGTGTTGAACAGGATCAGGTCCGCTTCTTCCACGTCCTGCGTCGGCTCGTAGCCCTCGGCGGCCTGCATCACGTCGGCCATCTTGTCCGAGTCGTACTCGTTCATCTGGCAGCCGAAGGTCTTGATGAACACTTTCTTGGTCATGGTGTCGCTCCCCGTGTCAGCGCCGCGCGCCGAAGATGGTGGCCAGCAGCACCTGGAACTGGCGCACGGCCTCGGCATCGCCCGTGGAGCCGCTGCCGCCCAGGCGCGCGTACTCGGCTTCGGTAAGCAGCCAGGCTTCGTGCACCAGCCCCGCGGCGTCGCGCCGGTACACCACCGGCAGCTCGCGCCCGGCCAGGCTGCCCGAGAGCACCAGCATGTTGCGCGTGTCGCGGATGCGTGCGCCGGGGGACAGGCGATCGGCGGTGCCGTCGAGGGTGATCTGCGGCGGCAGCGTGACCTTCATGCGGGCGGGCCGCACGTCGCGCGGCGCCTCGCGCACGAAGGTGGGGGCGGCGGCGGGCGCTTCGAGCACCTGGGAGAAGGCCGGCGCGGCAGCGGACGCGGCGAGCACGGCCAGCGAGAAGGAGAGGGGAAGGGAGAGGTGAGAAGTCCAGCGGTTCATGGGGTAGATCCAGAGGCTGAGGGGCATTTGGCAACGGTATCGCACGCCCGGACGGAGGGCTGCGAGTGTACCCGGCGGACTCGACCGGCCGGGCGCAACCGACGCGTATCCGGCGGGCGCTCGCCCCTAGTCAGTAGCTCACGACGATCTGGTGGATGCGGGTGGCGCGGCAGGTGCTGCCCGCGCCCACCGGGCAGCGCCCGATCTGGCCGGCCGGCGCGATGCCGGTGATGGTGTGGCGCTGCGGCTGCGCCGTGCCCTGGCCGAGCGTCGGGTCCAGCAGCAGGCGGTAGCGGATGTCCACCGCTTCCATCACCGCCGAGGGCGGGTCCAGCGCCAGCGTGTAGGGCGTGCCCAGCGTGCACGTCACCTCGAAGGAGGCCGTGCCCTGGACGTCGTGCTTGGAGAAGGCGGTGTAACTCAGCGCCAACGGCGCCGCGGGCGGCGTGATGCGGCACTGGTCCGCAATGCGCGCGCCCACCGTGAACAGGGTCGAGGCCAGCACCGGGCCCGCAGACGATCCGTGGCGAAGCACGGCGGCGGCGCTCGCGTCCGCGTATTCACCCACCTGCCGGTGCAGCCCCGCTGCCACATGCGCGTTGAAGGTCAGCACCCGCTGGGCCGACAGGCTGCCGGCAGCGAGGAAGTCGAAGGTGAACAGCAGCGCGCCGGGGTTGACATCCCCTTCCGCGCGCTCGCCGGTGTCGGTCCACAGACCGAGCTCGGGGCGTGCGCGGTACAGGGCATAGGGCAGGCGCTGCGGTCCTCCCTGCTGCAGCAGGTCGCGGCCGGTGGGCGGCTGGTTGAGGCCGAGCCATAACAGCTGGGTCTGGGCGTCTTCGGCGCCGCGGGTGCAGGTGATGGTGAGGGAGCCGTCCATGGTGAGCGCGTTGTCGGCGGAGTAAGTGCCGCTCGGGGACGTGGCGGACAGTCCGCAATGGAGGGCGGCGCGCGCTGAAGTCCCGGCCAGCGGCGTGAGGGTGCACAGCATCCAAACCATTACCACGCGCAGGGCGGACAGCACCTCGTTCATCGGGCCACTCCCTGGCACACCAGCGGCCCGACGCGGGTGATGTCTTCGTCGCCGACCGGAGGCAGCACCACCTCAAAGCGGCAGCTCGCCTGCTTCCAGCGCAGCACGAGGTGGCTGCGGTCCTGAAGTCCGCTCACGAACGCAGCCCCGCGGTGGCCCACGACGAAGGTCTCGGCGTCGCCTTCGGCTCGCACATGGGCGCCCAGCGGCGCCGGCTCGCCGTCGGCCAGCACGATCTGCAGCAGCGCACCGCGGCCGGAGCGCACCGGAAACGTCACCTTCACCGCGCTGCGGCGCGCGGGCGTCACCGTGTGCTCCATGCTGTCGAGTTCGGCCGTGATCGGCAGGTCGTTGCCGTCCAGCCGGATGCGGCTGGTCGTGAACGCGGCCAGCGCCGGCGCGAGCGTGCGGCCGCGGGCGTCGGTGACGCCCAGGGTGCGGCCGTGGGCGTCCACCCGCACGTTGGCGTGGCCGGGCACTTCCACCAGCGCGAAGCTGTCGTCCAGCCGCTGGGTGGCGAACACGCTGCCATCGACCAGCGCCAGCGCGCCGCGGGCGCCCAGGCGCAGCCGCTGCTGTTCGCCCGAGACGCCGAGGTCGCCCGACAGCCACGCCTGCCGCGTCTGGCGATACAGGCTGGCCTCGGCATAGGCGTCCTGCCGGTCCTTGCCGGCGGCCACGCGCCAGCCCAGCGCGTCCGGCTGGTGCGGGGTGCTGCTGGCGTGAACCCTGGCGTCGGCATCGCCATCACGTCGCGACAGTGTGCTGGAGAACTGCGTGCGGTCCAGGTAGAAGGTCCAGGTGGCCGCCAGCGTGTGTCCGGACCGGCCGGGGGCCCGCGCCTGGTTTGCCGAGACGCTGAAATAGCCGCCGCGCCAGCCGCGCGAGTAGACCAGCCCCAGCGTGCGCGAGCTGCCGCCGTCGGCGGCCCGGATCTGTCCCGCGATCAGCCGCAGCGTGTGCCCGGGCAGCGACAGCAGGCCCAAGCCGAACGAGGCCTCCCGCCGCGCCGGCGCGCGCGAGGCGGGCTGCCCGAGTTCGCGGAAGGCGGCGCTCGACGTCTGCAGCCGCGCGGCGAAGCGCTGGTGCAGCGGGTCGGCGTCCAGCTGCAGCAAGGCGCGCCAGCCGGTGCCCGCCTCGCTTCGCGACAGCGCGAGCGCCCCCTGGCCGAACCAGAATCCGTCGGGCGAGCCCAGCAGGCCCGCGCCGGCCGCCTGCCGCTGGCCCGAAAGCTCCGCGCGCGTTTCCACGGTCACCGTCTTGCTCAAGCCGCGGCGCCACAGCACCGCGCCGAAGCGGCGGCCATAGCGTTGCTGCGCGCCGCCCAGGCCCTCGCGCAGCGCACCGATCTCGGCGCTCCAGTCGCTCAGGTCCTCTTCGAGCAGGTTGGGGCTGCCGAAGAAATCGCTGACCACCACCGACTCGCGGCCCAGTGCGTCGCGCAGCACCAGGCGCGCCTGCCCGGCCCGCGTGAGGCCGGTCGCGCCCTGCAGGCTGAAGGGGCCGGGCGGCACCTGGGCCGTCTGCTGGAGCACGTCGTTCACGTACAGCTCCAGCGTGCTGGGCGCGTTGGCGCTGCCGGCGAACACCGGGATGGGCTGGCTGATGAAGCCCGGGTCCAGGCGGAAGTTCTTGCCGAACTGCAGGCCGGCGAAGTAGGCGGGCCGTGACCAGAACGCTGGCCGCGTGCTGCTGTCGCCTACCCGCCAGCTCAGGTGCTCGCCCGGCTGGTCGTGCGTGAAGCTGGTCTCCAGGCGCCGCGTGGTGCTGCCGGCGGGGCTCCATTGCAGGGCATGGCTGGTGGTGAGGAAGCCCCACGGGCCGGTCCAACCGACCTCCGCCAGCGTTCCGCCATCGCGCGCGGCGCCGTGGCCGGGCCGCCGCGTGACATTCGCGCTCGCGTCGTAGTTCAGGAACAGGGCATGTTCGCGCGGCGCGGTCGCCACCCCCTGGCCGGTGGCGTTGTCGATGCGGGCTTCCTCGAAGGCTTGCGGCTCGAACTGCAGTTGCAGCTGCTGTCCGTCGTCTTCGAGTCGCGACGCGAACCCGGGCCAGGCGGCCAGCGGAAACCAGGTCTGGTCCTGGTAGTCGAAGGTGGCCGCATCGGCGGGCGCGCGCAGGCGCCAGGCCTGCCAGGCTTCGCGTGTCGCGTGCAACTGTCCATTCGCCTGCAGCAGCAGCCAGTCGCCCGACCTGGTGCCGTTCACCACCACGGCGGCGGCGAGCGCACGCGGTCCGGTGCTTGCCGGTGTCACGCGTGCCGGCCGTGCCTCGCTCGCGCCGGCTGCTCCGGCTGCACCGGCCACGCCGAGGAGCGCGGCCAGGGCGAGCCGCCGTAGGCGGCGCAGGCCGAGCACCGGCAGCTCACGGTAGGGCGGCGTCATGCGCCTGCGTCGTGCCGTCCTCCAACTCGATCAGAAGGCGCGCCGGCCCGCGCGCGCCGGGTGCCTGTGCCTTGATCGGCAGCACCTTCGCGGTGCCCGGCAGGAGGTAGGCCGCCGGGCTGCTGGTGGCGAGCTCCGCCTCGCCCTGGAACAGGCTGAGTCGCCGCACGCGCGCGAAGGTGTTGCCTTCATTGCGGCACGTCACTGAGGCGAAGTCGGGCGCCGGCTGGCAGCGTACGTCGCGCATCGGCGCGCGGGGCGCCACGAAGATCGGCACGCTGAAGGTGAACGTGAAGCGCAGGTTGAGCGCCTTTTCCGCGGGGGCGTCGGCGGACGGCAGTTCGTGAACCAGCAGGCGATAGCTCAGCTCCTGCTCGGGCAGATGCCGCCGCAGGCGCGCCAGCCGGATCACCTTCCGCGCTCCGGGAGCCAGCTTCAATAGCGGCGGCGAGGCCACCACCTCGTCTGTCGGCTCCAGCACGTCGGCACCATTCGGTCCCTGGGACCAGCGCAGCGTCTCGGCCTGCACCGTGACCTCGCGCGCCCCGTCGTTCCCAAGCGTGACGGTGACGATCCGGTCTCGGGGCGTGAAGACGATGCGAACGGGCGACACCTGGATGCCGGACCACGCCGGTGGAGTAGCACCGCACAAGCCAATGAGCGTGGCGAGCACAACGAGGCGCAGCACGCGGTAACACGCTCGATTCGACATAAGCCTCGATCTCGATGATTCGGATGGGGCGGCCGCTGCCAGCGCTGGTGGCTCACGGCATCCTGGGAGACTCGGGTTTGGGTAGGCGCCTCAATAGGTAACGACGATCTCGAACTGGTTGTTCGTCGAATCAATGTTCGTGCAGCTGAAAGCGCCGTCCCGGCAGGCGATCTTGTGGAGATCGTCGGAACTCCCTCTGGCCTGGATGTGGTAGAGCTTTTCCTCGGCGTCTTTCGAATTTGCTCCAAGGAACGCGAGCTGAATTTCGTACGGTACCTGGAACGAGCTATCGACTATCGACAGCCACACTCCGACTGCTGCTTCGCTTGTGCCCTGATCGGAGATGTTGCGGAGTACAACGGAGTGGCCCAAACTTGGAGAGCACTTAACGCTGAAAGGGGCGGCTTGGCTGCTGACTTCGCCAAACGCCTGCATGTTCAGTTTGACGAGTGGCGACGCCAACGTCGCCATGGTGCATCCCGCCGTGAAATCGATCTGCACGGAGAAAGGCTGCGTCAAGGTGAGGGGTGCGGAATGAGCAGAAGGTGGCGCAACGCTCGCGAGGGCTGCCATCGCAACCGCGGCAAGTGACTTTTTCATGAGGATTCCTATGGAAGTAGTGCCCCCTGACGGCCGGTTGCACCCTTTCGATTTCCTGAGTGCTCATCCGAAATTCTTTTGTATTCTTTTTTACGGATGAGCGCAAGCGGGGCAGCCCGCTCCAGGAATCCTCTCTGCCGCCGCCGTCGTTAGCGCTTGAGCCGTTCGTTCGACGGGAACAGGTGCTTGCGCGCCTCGTCGTCCATCTCGGCCTTGAAGGCATGGCGCGTCTTGATCGCGTCGGCCCGTTGCGCAGCCGGCCGGGCGTTGATGGTGTCGAGCAGGCGCTTGACATTGGCGTAGCGCTCCCAGGTGGCGTCGCCGGTGCCCAGCACGTAGGGCAGCATGCGCGCCCAGCCCCAGAAGGCCATATCGACGATGGAGTAGTCCGCGCCCAGCATGAACTCGCGGTCGGCGAGGTGCTTGTCCAGCAGGGTCCAGTGGCGGTGCGCCTCGAAGTCGTAGCGGTTGAGGGCGTATTCCTTGGGTTCGGGCGCGGCGTGGCGGAAGTGCACCGACTGGCCGGAAAACGGGCCGATCCCGCTGGCGATGAACATCAGCCACGACAGCATGCGCGCGCGCTCGGGGCTGCGCGGGTCCGTGGGAACGAAGCGGCCCTCGCGCTCGGCCAGCCAGAGCAGGATGGCGTTGCTGTCGAACATGGTGACCTCGCCGTCCACGATCGCCGGCACCTTGGCATTGGGGTTCACCGCCAGGTAGGAGGGGGCGAACTGCTCGCCCTTGCGGGTGTCGACCGGCACCGCCTCGTAGGGCAGCCCCAGCTCTTCCAGCAGCAGGGCGACCTTCATGGGGTTGGGGGCGGTGTTGTAGAAAAACTTCAGCACGAGGAACTCCGTTGTTGCAGGGGACCTGTCATTGTGTGACAGATCATCCGGGGCGCTACGAGCGCGCCAAAATCGCAAGTGCTCGTGTAACAATGTGTCACATCCACGCCGCATCCATGCTGTGGCGGCACACCATGCGGGAGCGAAACGACCATGCCTTGCCCTTCCTGTAGCTGCACCGACTGGGCGCCGGTGGTGCAACACCAGTCCGGCGACGCGCCGGCGCCTTCGACTTTCCGCCGCCTGCTGGCGCTGCTGCTCGCGCCCATACGCGGCCTGCGCGACCCGGTCACCGGCGAGCGCGCCGCGCGTCAGTGCCTGCGCTGCGGCACGGTCTACGACCAGAGCGGCGCCGTGCACCGCCCGGGCGACGCCGAGGACGACGATGTGATCGAGCAGCGCATGTCGCGCCTGCACTCGCAGATGTCGGGCTTCAGCGCCAGCGTGCCGCCGCTCGCACCTGCCGAGCCGGACCCCCTAAACCGCTTCAAGGTGCAGCCGAAGGAGCAGATGCGCAAGTGCCCGCGCTGCGGACACTTCGCGCTCGCGGTGCCGGCGTCGGATGCCTGCCCCAGCTGCGGACGGCTGTACGCCAAGATGGAGGAGGCGCCGCCGCCCCCCGCCAGTCCCTTGGCAAAGAGCTGAGCGGCCCTCGGCCCGCGTGTGTCTGTCGGCGCGTCGTTCAGCCGTGTCGCGCAGGGGGCCGAGTTCTACGTGCGACGCTGCGCACCGCATGGCCGTGATGCGGTTTGGCGCCAGACTCTCCCGAGCCGCAGCCGGCTGCTCGCGAGCAGCAGCGTGCCTGCAGCCCCCCCCCCCCGCTTCAGCGCCCCCGCTCGCGCTGGGCGCCGAGGTAGGTATCGATCACGCGCGGGTCGCTCGCCAGCGCCGTGGCCGGGCCGTCAAGCACCAGCTCGCCGGTCTCCATGACATAGCCGTGGTCGGCCACCTGGAGCGCCGCCCGGGCGTTCTGCTCCACCAGCAGGATGGTCACGCCGCTGGCGCGCAGCCGCTCGATGGTGCTGAAGATGTCCCGCACGATGAGGGGTGCGAGCCCCAGGCTCGGCTCGTCGAGCATCAGCAGGGTGGGGCGCGACATCAGCGCCCGGCCCACGGCGAGCATCTGGCGCTCGCCGCCCGAGAGCGTGCCGGCGGGCTGCGTGCGGCGCTCCTGCAGACGCCCGAACAACGCATACACCGTCTCCAGCTGCCCGCGCCATTGCCGGTTGCTCAGGCGCAGCTGGCGCCACGCGCCCAGCAGCAGGTTGTCTTCGACACTCATCGAGCCGAACAGCTCGCGCCGCTCCGGCACCAGCGCGATCCCGCGCATCACGCGTTCCTCGAGCGTGAGCGTGCCGATGTCTTCGCCCTGGTATTCGATGCGCCCGCGCGACGGCAGCACGCCCATCAGGGCGTTCAGCAGCGTGGACTTGCCGGCGCCGTTGGGGCCGATCACCGTCGCCACGCTGCCGCGGCCAGCCGCCAGGGAGACGCCGTGCAGCACCTCGGCGCGGCCGTAGCCGGCGTGCAGATCGACGACGCGCAGCAGCGCCTCGCCGGAGGGTGCCGGCGCGCCGCGGGGTGTGGTGGAGGCGTCCATGTCCATCAATGCTCCGTGCCCAGGTAGGCGGCGCGCACCGCGGGGCTTTGCTGCACGTCCTCGGGCGTGCCCTCCATCAGGCGCGTGCCGAATTCCATCACCACCATGCGGTCGCACACCTGCATGACCAGGTCCATGTCGTGCTCGACCAGCAGGATGCTCATGCCCTCGCCGCGCAGCTGGCGCAGCACCGCCGCGAGCGCCTGCTTTTCCTTGTGGCGCAGCCCGGCAGCGGGCTCGTCGAGCAGCAGCAGGGCCGGGTCGCCGCACAGCGCGCGGGCGATTTCCAGCAGCCGCTGCGGACCCATCGCGAGGTTGCCGGCCAGCTCGTGCATCTGCTCGCCCATGCCGACGCGCCGCAGCTGCCGCGCGGCTTCGGCCAGCAGTCGATGCTCCTCGCGGCGGTCCAGGCGCAGCATGGCCGAGACGGCGCCGGCACGCCCGCGCAGGTGGGCGCCGAGCGCGACGTTCTCCAGCACGGTCATGTCCGGGATCATCTTGACGTGCTGGAACGAGCGCGAGATGCCGCGTTGGGCGATCTGGCGGGAGCGCAGGCCGCTGATGGTCTCGCCGCGAAAGCGCACGGCGCCGCCACTGAGCGCGAGCACGCCGGTGATCAGGTTGAAGGTGGTCGATTTGCCGGCGCCGTTGGGGCCGATGAGGCCCATGATCTCGCCGGCGCGCAGCGCGAAGCTCACGTCGTTCACCGCCACCAGCCCGCCGAAGGTCTTGCGCACCTGATCGACCTGCAGCACCACTTCGCCGGGCACCGGCCGCTCGCGTGCCCCGAGCGGCGCGGCTGCTTCGTGCAGATCCTTTCCCTTGGCGGCGGCCCGCGCAGGCCGCCAGCGCTCCACCAGCGACCACAGGCCGTCGGGCAGGTACTTGAGCACCAGCACCAGCATCACGCCGAAGACGATGATCTCGAAGCTGCCGCTGGTGCCCAGCAGCCGCGGCAGCAGCACCTGCAGCTGGTCTTCCATGAGCTTGGTGAGCAGCGCGCCCGTGATGGCGCCCCAGATGTAGCCGGCCCCGCCCAGTACGGCCATGAAGAGGTATTCGATGCCCATCTTCAGCCCGAAGGGCGAGGGATTCACCGTGCGCTGGAAGTGCGCGAACAGCCAGCCCGAGATGCAGGCGAGCAGGGCCGCGATGAGGAAGATGCCGATCTTGTAGCGCAGCGTGCTCACGCCCATCGACTCGGCCATCTGCGAGCCGGTGCGCAGCGCGCGGATGGCCCGGCCGGTGCGCGAGTCGAGCAGGTTCAGCAGGGCGAACGCCGCCAGCAGCACCAGCAGCCACAGGAACACGAAGAAGGGCTTGCCGCGGCTGATGTCCCACTCGCCGAGGGTCAGCGCGGGCACGCCCAGCAGCCCGTCGTACTTGCCGAGCGCGTCCATGTTGCCGAGGAGGTAGTAGAGCGCCAGTCCCCAGGCGATGGTCGCGAGCGGCAGGTAGTGGCCCGACATGCGCAGCGTGATCCAGCCGAGCACCAGCGCACTGGCGGCCGTGATGGCCAGCCCCACCCACACGGTGAGCCAGGGCGACAGCCCAGTGTTGAGCGTGAGCCAGGCGGTGGTGTAGGCGCCGATGCCGACGAAGGCGGCCTGCCCGAAGGAGGTGAGGCCGCCGATGCCGGTCAGCAGCACCAGCCCCAGCGTCACCAGGCTGTAGAGGCCGATGTAATTGAGCTGGGTGAACCAGAACTCCGGCAGCGGCAGCAGCGCCACCAGCGGCACGAGCGCGAGCAGCGCGAGGCGTTGGACGAGCACGCTGCGCATTTCAGTGCTCCTCGTCCGCATGGCCGCCTGCGATCGACCGCCACAGCAGGACCGGCAGGATCAGCGTGAAGACGATCACCTCCTTGAAGGCGCTGGCCCAGAACGAGGCGAAGGCCTCGACCAGCCCGACGAACAGCGCGCCGACGGCCGCCACCGGGTAGCTCGCAAGCCCGCCGATCACCGCGGCGACGAAGCCCTTGAGTCCGATCAGGAAGCCCGAGTCGTAGAAGATGGTCGTGGTCGGCCCGATCAGCAGACCCGAGAGCGCGCCGATCAGGGCCGCCATCGCGAGCGTGAGGCGGCCCGCGGCGTGCGACGAGATGCCCATCAGCCGCGCGCCAAGCCGGTTGATGGCCGTCGCGCGCAGCGCCTTGCCGTACACGCTGCGCTCGAAAAACAGCCACAGCAGCAGCATCAGCGCCGCCGAGGCCGCGACGATGATGACGGCCTGGCCGTTGAGGGTGAGCATGCCGGCCGAGACGCGTTCGTCCCAGAACGGTGGGTTGCGGAAGCCTTCGGCGCCGAAGAACAGCAGCGCGAGTCCGGTCATCGCGAAATGCACGCCGACCGACACGATCAGCAGCACCAGCGTGCTGGCATCGGCCAGCGACTGGTAGGCCACGCGATAGACCAGCGGCCCGAACGAGGCCACCAGCCCCAGCGTGAGCACCGCCTGCACGACCATGGGGAAGCGCTGCGGCGCGGCCCAGGCGGTGAGCAGGGCCAGCGCCACCGGAAGGGCCACCATCCGCAGCGTGGAGACCAGCGCCGCGCGCAGCCCGCGGCCCTGGCGCAGGGTGTCGAACAGCTCCATGACCGCCGCCAGCGCCGCGAGGCACAGCAGCAGCCACACGGTGCCGGGCACGCGTCCGGCCTGCAGCAGCGCCAGCGTGAGCGCGCCGTAGGCGACGAACTCGCCCTGCGGCACGAAGATGATCCGGGTGACGGCGAAGACGAGCACCGTCGCCAGGCCGAGCAGCGCGTAGATCGCGCCGTTGGTGATGCCGTCCACCACCAGAATGCTCGCGATCATGAGGTCCATCGCGCGGGGCCTTTCCTGTTCTTCGTAGTCGTAGTTGTTGTCGTCACGCCGAATTCCTGTCGTGCCGCGGCACCGCCCGCGGCGCCGCGCATGCGAAACGGCGGCAGTCCCCGCCCGGGACTGCCGCCGCCCGCCCGCGCGGCGGAGATGCGCCTGCTTCCGCGCTTACTTCTCGACCTGCCAGTCGCCGTTGACCACCTTCACGATCACGCCCGAATCGTTGGTGTAGCCCCAGTGGTCGTCCTTGGTCCAGTTCATCACGCCGTGCGCGAAGGTCGTCTTGCCCATGCCCTCGATCGCGTCGCGCAGTGCGGCGCGAAACTCGGGGGTGCCCGGCTTGGCTTTCTTCAGCGCCACCGGCACGGTCTTCTCCAGCACGATCAGCGCGTCGTAGCCGTGGCCGGCGAACTGGTTGCGGCTGCCGGCGCCGTAGGCCTTCTCGTACTTCTGCACGAAGTCGGTGGCGCGCTGCTTGGAGGGGTGGCTCTCGGGCAGCTGCTCGGGCGCGATCACGGGGCCGGACACGACGAAGGAGCCCTCGACGTCCTTGCCGCCCACGCGCATCAGGTCGCGCGTGGCCGCGGCGTGGGTCTGGTAGATCTTGCCCTTGTAGCCGCGCTCGACCACCGCCTTGTGCGGCATTGCGGCGCCGCTGCCCGAGGCGACCAGCAGCATGGCGTCGGGATTGGCCGACACCAGCTTCAGCGCCTGGCCGGTAACGCTGGTGTCGGTGCGGGCAAAGCGCTCGGCGGCCACCACCTTGATGCCCTGCTGCTCGGCCACCTTCTTGAAATCGTTGAGCCAGCCTTCGCCGTAGGCGTCGGTGTAGCCGAGGAAGCCGACGGTCTTGACGCCCTGCTTCTTCATGTGCTCGACCACCGCGTGGGCCATGACCGCGTTGGACTGCGGCAGGCGGAAGCTCCAGGTGTCCTTGCCGGGCGGCAGCTGCGCGGGGGAGGCCATGAGCTGCGTCGTCTTGCTCTCCGCGGCGACGTCGGCCATGGCGATGGCGACCGGCGTGGCGGCCGAGCCGATGATCAGATCGACCTTCTCGTCGGTGACGAAGCGGCGGGCGTTACGCACCCCGTTGGTGGGATCGGTGGCGTCGTCCAGCACGATCAGGCGCACCTTTTCGCCGGCGATGGTGTCGGGCCAGAGCTTGAACTGGTTGGCCATGGGAATGCCCAGACCCGAGGCGGGGCCGGTCAGGGGCAGGCTCACGCCGATGGTGATCTCGGCCAGCGCGGCCGCCGAAGCGGACAGTGCCGCCGCGGCCACCAGGATCTTCTTGAGGAAGGGTTTCATGCAGGTCTCCTTTGCAGTTGGAAGGCGAGGGGGTGGGCTTCGGGGGGAAAGCGGTGCGGCGGACCGGACGATCGTCGTGCTGCGGGTCGGGCCGGTGCGTCAGGCGGGGAAGACGACGCCATCGCCGCCGGCGTACAGCGCGGCAACCGCGTCGGCGCGGCGGTGCAGCACCGCGCGCTGGTTGATGTAGCCCTTGTCGGTGATCTCGCCCGCGTCGGCGCTGGGGGGCTCGGACAGCACCAGCGCGCGCGCCGGGCACTGCGAGGAGCCGCCGCCTTCGGCCCGCAGCGCGGCCAGCACCGCGGCCACGCGCGCGGCCAGAACCGCAGGCTCCAGCGCCGCAGCTGCGGCGCTCGGAAAGATCAGCACGCCGACTTCGTCGCGGTCGTGGCCGGTGACCACCACGTCCTGCGCGAGCGGCGCGAGGCCAGACACCACCTTCACGCGCAGCGTGCCTGCCGACACCCAGGTGCCGGTGCTGAGCTTGAAGTCCTCGGCCACCCGGCCGTTGAACACCACGCCACGTTCGGGATGCTCGGGATCGGCCGGGAAACCGGCGTCGCCGATGGCGTAGTAGCCCTCTTCGTCGAAGGCGGACCGGGTGAGCTCGGGCGCGTCGCGGTAACCCGGGAACACGCTCACGCCGCGCACGCGCATCTCGAGCTTCTCGCCGTTGGGCACGAACTTCAGTTCCATTCCGGGCAGCGGCAGCCCTATCACGCCCGGGCCGTCCAGGCGCCAGTGCGCGCTAGTGACCGCCGGCGAGGTCTCGGTGGCACCCCAGGAGGTGGTGAGCCACACGTCCTCGCCGCGCGCCTTGCGGGCGACGGCCTGCAGGCGCTCCCAGGTCGAGGGCGCGAGCGCCGCGCCGGCATAGAAGACCACGCGCAGCCGCGCGAACACGCGCAGCGCGAGCGCGTCGTCGGCCTCGAGCAGCGGCAGGGCCAGGTCGAAGCCGCGCGGCACGTTGAACCACAGCGTGGGCTGCATCTCGGCCAGGTTGCGCACGGTCTTCTCGACCAGGCCGGGCGCGGGGCGGCCTTCGTCGATCACCAGGGTGCCGCCGTTGCGCAGCACCATGTGCAGGTTGTGGTTCGCTCCGAAGGTATGGCTCCAGGGCAGCCAGTCCACCAGCAGCGGCTTCTCGTGTTCGAGGAAGGGCCAGACCTGCGCCATCATCTGCTGGTTGGCGCACAGCATGCGGTGGGTGTTGATCACCACCTTGGGGTGACCGGTCGAGCCGGAGGTGAGCAGGTACTTGGCATGCGTGTCCGGCGTGATCGCCTCGAAGGCGGTGCGCACCTCGACGGACTCGGCCTGCTCCAGCAGCCGCGAATAGGGCAGCGCCTGCGCCACCGACTCGGCGCCACGGCTGAACACCACGGGCGCCGCGACCCCGCTTGCGGCGATCGCCGGCCCGTAGACAGCCGCATCCGAGGCATACAGCAAGCCCGGGCGCAGCGCCTGCAGGATGGCGCGGATCTTGTCGTGGCTCGTGCTCAGCCGGCAATAGGCGCTGGAGACGGTGCAGGCCGGAATGCCCACATGCATCGCCGCGAGCAGCAGCAGCAGGTGATCCAGCGAGTTGTCCGACAGCACCACCACCGGGGCCTGCGGCGCCAGCCGCAGCGCAAGCAGGCCCTGGGCGATGCGGCCCACGCGTTCGCGCGCTTCGCGCCAGCTCAGGCGCACCCACTCGCCGGTCGCGTCGCGTTCGGCGAACGCCAGCGCGTCGGGCGTGTGCCGCGCCCAGTGCTCGAGCCACTCGCCGACGCAGCGCGCGGTGGGGCCCAGCGGCTCGGGCGAGCGCAGCACGAAGCTGCCGCCGGCCCGTTCTTCCACAAGCACGCGCGGCGCGGCGAGTTGACGCGCGTCCGACATCCAGTCCAGCGCCTTCTTCATGTCTCCATACATCCCTGTATGTTGTGTATCGACGCACTGTAGATCGACGGTACGCTCGATTGCTTCAGGGAAAACGCTCACTCCATACACGACTGCATGGTCACGCGCGCTTCCTAGAATCTGCGCCTATGCCCGCCGCACGTCCGATGACCGCCCCCAAGGGCAAGGCCCGCGCCGCCGACGCGCTACCCGCCAAGGCCCAGCTCACGCCCGACCGGTGGATCGACGCGGCCACCGACGTGCTGGTGGACGAGGGCATCGACCACGTGCGCATCGACACGCTGGCGGCCGAGCTCGGCGTCACGCGCGGCAGCTTCTACTGGCATTTCCGCGACCGCGAGGAGCTGCTGCGCAGCGTGCTAGAAGCCTGGCGGGCCCGGGCGACCGAAGACCTCACCGCGCGCCTCGAAGGGGCGCATCGCGACCCACGCGAGCAGCTGCGCGACGTGCTGAGCCTGCCTTTCAGGGGCCGCTCCGCTGCCCGGGCCGCCCGCATCGAGCTGGCCATCCGGGCCTGGGCGCGCCGCGACGAGATGGCGCGCTGGGCGGTGGACGAGGCCGACGCCTCGCGGCTGGCCTACATCGGGCAGCTGTTCTCGTCGCTCGGTTTCGGGCTGGCCGAGGCCCGCTCGCGCGCGGCGCTGCTCTACGGCTTCATCGTCGCCGAGTCGCTGTCGGCCAGCCTGCGCATGCCCGCGCCGCAGCGCGACGCCCGCAACGCGATTGTGGAGCGGCTGCTGGTGCAGGCGCTTGCGTAGAGCCAGCGCGCGTGCGGCGGTTTCCGTCACGGCGTGACAGGTATGCTCGCCCTCTCTTTCGAAATACGCTCCTCGCTCCCTCAGACATGATCCGCGCGACACCATCGCGCGACTTCCGCATGGCCTTCGCATGACCCCACCTCCCACCGAACCCCGCACCGACACGCCACCCGTGCGCCGCTTCAAGGACCCGCACTACCAGCCCGTGGCCGAGACCCTGTCCGAGCTGCGCGAGCGCATCGATGCACTTGATGCGCAGATCGTCGAGCTGCTCGCGCAGCGCGCCGCCTGCGTGCGCGACGCGACCCGCTTCAAGCGCGACGCCTTCCAGGTGCAGGCGCCCGAGCGGCAAGCCCAGGTCTTCGCGCGCGTGCGGCAGCTCGCAGCGGTGCACGAGGGCCTCTTCCCCGGCCTGCCCGACATCGTAGAAGCCAGCTACCGCAGCCTCGTTGCCGGCTTCGTCGCCGCCGAGGGCCAGTTGTTCCACCACACCGAAAGCATCGAACCATGAGCAATCTTCTGTCCCGCCGCACGCTCGTGCGCAGCCTGGCCGCCCTGGGCCTCGCAGCCGGCACCGCCCTGTCCGCCGGCACTGCCGCCGCCCAGCAGGACTGGCCCAGCAAGCCGGTCCGCATCGTCGTGCCCTACGGCCCCGGCTCCTCGCCCGACGTGATCGCGCGCATCGTCGCCGAGCGCCTGTCGCCCCGGCTGGGCCAGCCGGTACTCGTGGAGAACCGCGCCGGCGCCGGCGGCAACAACGGCACCGGCGCGGTGTCCAAGTCCGCGGGCGACGGCTACACCTACGTCATCAGCACCAACGGCCCGCTGGTCTACAACACGGTGCTGTACAAGAACCTGCCGTACGACCCGTTCAAGGACCTGCGGCCGGTGGTGCTGGCCGGCGGCCAGGCCAATGTCTGCACGGTGCGCGCAGATTCGGGCATCGACTCGCTGCGCGAGCTGGTGTCCGCGATGAAGCAGAACCCGGGCAAGTTCAACTTTTCCTCCACCGGCGTCGGCAGCCTGTCGCAGCTCGGCGTGGAACTGCTGAAGGTGAAGACCGACACCTTTGCGGTCCACATCCCCTACGCCTCGTCGCCGCTGGCCGTCATGGCGCTGCTGCAGGGCGACGTGCAGTTCGCCTGCGTGCCGGCGGTGTCGGTGATGCCGCACGTCAAGTCGGGCAAGCTGCGGCCGCTGGCGGTCTCCACCGCCAAGCGCAGCGAGCTCACGCCCGAGATCCCCACCATGAAGGAGGCGGGCCTGCCGGAGATCGAGAACCTCGCATGGATGGCGATCATGGCGCCGGCCAGCACGCCCGATGCGATCGTCTCGCGCATGAACCGCGAGATCAACGCCGTGCTGGCCATGCCTGAAGTCAAGTCCCGCCTGCACAGCCAGTTCATGGAGCCGATCGGCGGCACCCCGCAGGAGCTGCAACGCTTCATGCAGCAGGAGCTGCGCGTGATGACGCCCATCATCAAGCGCACCGGCATCACCATCGAGTAGGGCGGCCGCCATGATCCGCGTGCGCGCGACGCGCACAGGCGCCACGCCGCAGGACGCCGAAGCGGCCCTGGCGCGCCTGGATGCGCACGAGGGCATCTACTTCGGCGTCGATGCCGGCATCGCCGGCCTGCACCCGCTGCAGGCCACGCTCGTGTCGCAGCCCGCGCTGCGGCTTACGCTCTGGGACGACGGCGCCGAGGCCGAGGCGCTCGACGCATTCGGCGCGGCCTTGCTGGGCCAGCCGGCGCTCGCCGGCTGGCGCGCGGCGCTGGGTCGCGGGCGCGCTGGCGCTGGATCGGCCGCCTCGGCGCTCGACTGCGCACGCGGCCTGCTTGCCTGCTTCGAACCTAGCCCGGACCTGCTGCTGCTCGGTGCCCTGCCGTTCGCGGCGCACCGGATGGCCGGCGTGCCGGAGGGCGCCGCCGAACGCCCGCACCTTGCCCCCGGCGGCGAGTTCCTGGGCGTGCTGTACCTGCCCTCGCGCCTGCTGCGGCGCGACGCGCAGGGGCAGTGGCATGCGGTGCAGCTGGCGCTGGACGCACCGGCCGCGCTGCGCGCCGCCGACGCGCCGAACTCGGCGGCCGTCGCGGGCGGCCGAAGCCGCATCGCCATCGAGAGCCGGCTCGCGGCCGACGCCCAGGCCAACGCCAACGCCAACGCCAACGCCGACGCCGACGCCAACGCCAACGCCGACGCCGACGCCGACGCCAACGCCGACGCCAACGCCGACGCCGACGCCAACGCGCCGACCCCGCCCGCAGGTTCATCCCGTGCTGCGTTCCCAAGCGCCGCGCACGATCCTGTGCCGGTCGATGACCACCCGCCGGGTGGCTATGCCGACATGGTCCGGCGCGCGCTCGACGTGCTGCGCAGCCGTCCGCTGGTGTCGCTCACGCTCAGCCAGTCGTACCGGCGCCGGGTGGAGCGCACGCCGTCGCAGGCCTTCGCACGGCTGCGTGCGGCCAATCCGGCGCCGGCCTGCTTCTTTCTGCGCGACCACGCCGGCACGCAGCTGTTCGGCGCCTCGCCGGACCTGCAGCTGGTGCTGCAGGGCGGCGTGGTGCAGGCGCTGCCCGTCTGCGGCACCGTCGCGCGCCGTCCGGGCGCGCAGGGCGAGGCCGCCTCGCTGCGCGAGCTGCTCAACGAAGAAGTCGATGCGGCCGCGCTGGCCGTGTGCAGCGATGCGCTGCGCAACGACCTCGCTCCGCTGTGCGAGCCGGGCAGCCTGCGCCTGCGCGACCGCCGCCGCCCCATGTCGCTGGCCACCGTGGTGCATGCGGTGGATCGCCTCGAGGGCCGGCTGCGCGCCGGTGCCGACGCCTGGGACTGCATCGCGGCGACGGCGGCGCCGGTCATGCTCACCGGCACGCCGCGCGCCGAGGCGCTGCGTGCCATCGCCGAGCTGGAGGCCAGCCCGCGCGGCTGGTACGGCGGCATGGTGGTGCAGGTGGCGAGCGACGGCGACGCGTTGGTCGGCACCATCCTGCGCGCCGCCTGCGTGCGCGGGAGCGTCGCCGAAGTACGAACGGGCGGCGACCTGCTGGCCGATTCGTCGCCGCACCGGGAGGAAGCCGAATCGCGCCTGAAGACGCGTTCGCTGTGGCGCGCGTTCGGGCTGGACGACGATGCGGCCGTCGGCGCGCCGGGAACTCTCGCGGCTTCGCCGGCGCCCTGTGCACCGCAGCCGCTCCCCGCGGCCGTCCGCTTGCTGGACAGCGGCGATCCCTTCGGCGCCGCGCTGCGCGACTGTCTGGGCGGGCTCGGCATCGCGGTGGACGCGCGCGCCGCGCTGACGGTGGTGTGCGGCGAAGCCGCGTTACCTGAGGACGGTGCCGGCCCGCGGGTGGCGCTGGCCGATGCCGCCCTGCGCGCGCTCGCCGCGGCGGGTGCGGCGGTGCAGGGCGGGGTGGCCGAGCACGGGCGCGCGCTCGACTGCGAGGTGCTGGGGGGTGCGCCGCTGCTCGCGGGCTCCCGCTTCGGCGCCGGCCATTACGCCAGCCACCGGCTCGTGCGCAACGAGGTGCCGACCGGCTGGCAGGCCTGGGCCCGGGACGCCGAGGGCAGGCCGGTCGCCCTGGTGCGTGACGGGGAAGCGTGCATCACCTACCGGCCCGATTCGCTGCTGTCCGATGCTGGAGCTCTCGCGCTGTTCGCCGCGGCGTTGCGCCACGCGCAATCGACCCACCCGCGAACCGAGGCGTAGTGCGCCTGGCGGCGCCGCGCTGAGCAGAGCCGAGCCGCGTCGTGCCGCGCGTGCCAGGCCGTACCGCTCCCCGCCGCTGGAGCCACGCCACGCCGTTCCGCGCCTGCGCGCCGACCAGAGCCGTGCCATGCCGTCCCGCGATTCGGAGCCGGCCGCGCCACACGGGCATGCTCCGGCGGCATGGCCGAGTACACGTGCCATCGACCGCGGCCTACCGGCCGCCGGTCCCTTGCCCGTCAAGCCCGGCCATGGGCGCGCGATACCTTGGGTCATCTGCAATCCACAGGAGACCACCATGCCCGTCATTCTCTGGCTGCTCGGCGTGCCGCTCGTCGTGATCGTGCTGCTGATGCTCTTCGGCGTGCTCTGAGCGTGTGTTCACGCCCCTCGCTGCGCGGCGCGCAGCCGAGGGTGCGCGGCCCGTGTGCGCTGACGCGCGGCCGCGACTGTGGACTTCGTCGTCGATCGTTCGGCCCCGCGTTGTCGTACATGCCTTCCGAACGCGAAAAGATGATCGCGGGCGCGCTCTACAGCGCGGTCGATCCCGAGCTCGCGGCGCTGCGCGAACGCGCGCGGCGCCTGTGCGCCCGCATCGGCCGCCTGCCGCCGGACGCGGCGCGCCGGCGCGAACTGCTGCAGGAGCTGTTCGCCCGGGGGGGCGACACCGCGATCGTGGTGCCCCCCTTCCACTGCGACTACGGCAGCCAGATCGAACTCGGTGAGCAGGTGTTCTTCAACTTCAATTGCGTGGTGCTGGACGTGTGCCGCGTCGCGGTGGGTGCTCGCACCCTGATCGGCCCGGCGGTGCAGATCTACACCGCACTGCATCCGCTGGATGCGGTGCAGCGCCGGACGCTGGAGTACGGACGGCCGGTCGAGATCGGCTGCGACGTGTGGATCGGCGGCGGTGCGCTCATCCTGCCGGGCGTGCGGGTGGGTGACCGTGCGGTGATCGGTGCCGGGGCCGTGGTCACGCGCGACGTGCCGCCGGACGTGTTCGCCGCCGGCAACCCCTGCCGGGTGCTGCGCGCGCTTGCCTAGGCCGCCGCAGTCCGCGATGCGCGCCGCGCTCGCGGGCCAGTGCACCGCGCGGTGTTCACTTGCCTTCTTCGGTGCCGATCACCTCGACCTGCTGGCCTAGCGCGTCCTCCACGTACAGCATCTGCGTGCCCACCATCGCCACCACCAGCAGCGGCGACGCGAGCACGGCGCCGAGCGGCCCGAACAGCATCAGGAAGGCGATGGCGGCGACCAGGATCAAGGCCGGTGGCAGCGACACCGCCTTCTGCTCCACCAGGGGCGCCAGTACGTTGCCCTCGAGCTGCTGGATGGCCAGCACCAGGAACAGGGCGTACAGCGTCGTCATGGGATCGACAGTCAGCGCCACCATGAGGATCGGCACCGCCGCCAGGATCGAGCCGAAGAACGGGATGAACTCCAGCAGGCCGGCCACCAGGGCCAGTGGCATCGCCAGCGGCACCCCCACCAGCTGCAGGCCGGCCCAGGTCACCAGCGCAACCACCACCATGACGACGATGCGGGCGCGCAGCCACAGCCACAGCGCCTGCCCGGCCCGGTGCAGCACGTCCTCCATGCGAGGCTGCCTCGACGCGGGGAACAGGCGAACCGCGCCCTTGACGTACAGCCGCGGTTCGATGGCGAGGTACAGCCCCGCGAACACGACGATGACCAGGCCGAGCAGCGCATCGACCACGGTGAACATCAGGCTCGGGATCCTGAGCAGCATGCCGCCCCCTTGCGCGCCTTGCGATGCGGAGTCCAGCAGCGCCCGCCCCCAGGCGGTGTCCGACAGAATGCCGCGCACGCGCTGCGCTCCGGACGTAAGCGCCTCGCCGAGCTCGCTCAGCTGCCCGGCGACGGCTGCGCCTGCCACGCTGACGGCCAGGATCACCAGGGCCAGCAGCGCAACCGCGCAGGCCACCACCGAGCCGCGCATGGGCAGGCGTGTCCAGCGGTGCAGGTGGTGCGCGAGATGGCGCAGGAAGACGCCGAACAGGACGCCCCCGAAGCCGAGCAGCACGGCATACCACACCCGCCAGAGCAGCAGCGCGAGCGCGAGCAGCCCGAGGAAGACGAGGGCGTAGCGGACGGCGACGCGGGCGGGGGGTGGGGTGGTCATGCTCGGCCTTCCTCGAAGCCGGACGGTGCAAGCGGCCAAGCCCTTCGGAGTGGAGCCATTCTGGAGCCCGACCCGCTCTTGCCGGTGCTGGCGTAAACAGATGCATCGGCGCCCGGCGGCGACCGGGCGTGTGCGGCCGCGCGGGCGATTGCGTTTGGCTACACAGTGCGCCGCGGGAAGCGCCTGCGCCTGGCGGGTGCGGCGCCATGATGGCGCAGGCGCCTGCCGCGCCGGGCGTTCACACGAGCATCGGCGGCGGCATGCGCGCAAGCACGCAAGGAGAGACCAATGCAAGACAGCTTCAAGGCGCGCGGCGTCCTGCGGGTGGGCGCGCGCGAATACGAGATGTTCCGCCTGCAGGCCCTGCAGGATGCCGGCATGGACGTGTCCCGCCTGCCGTATTCGCTGCGCATCCTGCTGGAAAACCTGCTGCGCCACGAGGACGGCGTGACCGTCACGCGCGAGGACATCACGGCGCTGGCGCAGTGGGATCCGAGCGCGCCAAGCGATCGCGAGATCGCATTCACGCCCGCCCGTGTCGTGCTGCAGGATTTCACCGGTGTGCCATGCCTGGTCGATCTGGCCGCGATGCGCGACGCCATGGCTGCGCTCGGCGGCGACCCGGGTGCCATCAACCCGCTGCAGCCGGTCGAGCTGGTGATCGACCACTCGGTGCAGGTGGACGCCTTCGGCACGCCGCAGGCCTTCGGGCAGAACGTCGAGCTGGACTACGCCCGAAACGCCGAGCGCTACGCCTTCCTGCGCTGGGGCCAGCAGGCCTTCGACAACTTCAAGGTCGTGCCGCCCAACACCGGCATCGTCCACCAGGTCAACCTGGAGCACCTGGCCCGCGTGGTCTTCACCACCGGCGACGGGGCCGGGGCAGCCGCACCGGCGCGCACGCAGGCCTATCCCGACACCTGCGTCGGCACCGACTCCCACACCCCGATGGTCAACGGTCTGGGCGTGCTGGCCTGGGGTGTCGGCGGCATCGAGGCCGAGGCCGCGATGCTGGGCCAGCCGATCTCGATGCTGATCCCGCAGGTGATCGGCTTCCGGCTCGAGGGCGCGCTGCCCGAGGGCGCTACCGCCACCGATCTCGTTCTCACGGTGACCGAGCTGCTGCGCAAGAAAGGCGTGGTGGGCAAGTTCGTCGAGTTCTTCGGGCCGGGCGTCGCCAGCCTGTCGCTGGCGGACCGCGCCACCATCGGCAACATGTCGCCGGAGTACGGCGCCACCTGCGCCATCTTCCCGCCGGACGAGGTGACGCTGCAGTACCTGCGCCTGACCGGGCGCGGCGAAGAGCGCATCGCCCTGGTCGAGGCCTACATGAAGGAACAGGGCCTGTTCCAGACCTCGGCCAGCCCGCAGCGGGTGTTCACCGACACCGTGACGCTCGACTTATCGACGGTGCGGCCGAGCGTCGCCGGACCGGGGCGGCCGCAGGACCGCGTGGTTCTGACCGAACTCAAGCAGGCATTCCACCATGCGCTGCCCACGCTGCTGCCCGCCAGCGGCGGGCAGGCGCGCACGCAGAAGGCGCAGGAAGCAGGCGCCGCAAGTACCCGCGGCGAGGGCGTATGGGGCGAGGGGTCCGGGGGAACGGACGGCTTCGACGCCTCGCGCACTGCCCAGGAGGTGTCGGACCGCTCGCCGTCAGGCGCGGCGAACGCCATCGACCACGGCTCGGTGGTGATCGCGGCCATCACCAGCTGCACCAACACCAGCAACCCGTCGGTCATGATCGCGGCCGGGCTGCTGGCCAAGAAGGCCGTGGAGCGCGGCCTCGCGCGCAAGCCCTGGGTGAAGTCGTCGCTCGCGCCGGGCTCGCTGGTGGTGACCGAGTACTTCCGCCGCGCGGGGCTCGAGCGGTACCTCGACGCGCTCGGCTTCCACACCGTCGGCTACGGCTGCACCACCTGCATCGGCAACTCCGGGCCGCTGCCCAGTGCGATCGCGGCGGCAATCGAGGAGCGGGGGCTGGTCGCGTGTTCGGTGCTGTCGGGCAATCGCAACTTCGAGGGACGGATCAACTCGGAGGTGCGCGCCAACTACCTGATGTCGCCGCCGCTGGTGATCGCCTTCGCGCTCGCCGGTCGCATCGACTGGGACCCGACGAACGAGCCGCTCGGCACCGACCCGCAGGGCCGGCCGGTGTTCCTCGCCGATCTCTGGCCGACCGCACGCGAAATCGAGGAGACCATCCATTCGTCGATCGACGCGGCCATGTACGCGAGCAGCTACAGCAGCGTCTTCGAAGGCGACGCGCGCTGGAAATCGATGGATATCCCGGCCGGGAACCGCTATGCCTGGTCCCATGATTCGACCTACGTGCGGCGGCCGCCGTACTTCGACGGGATGTCCAAGGAGCCGCCCGCCTCGGTGGACGAGGTGCGTGGCGCGCGGGTTGTGGGCATCTTCGGCGACAGCGTGACGACCGACCACATCTCGCCGGCCGGCACCATCGCGCGCAGTTCGCCGGCGGGGCGCTTCCTGCTGGAGCAGGGCGTGGCGCACACCGAATTCAACTCCTACGGTTCTCGCCGGGGCAACCACGAGGTGATGGTGCGCGGCACCTTCGCCAACGGGCGCATCCGCAATGCGCTGGCCGGCGGCCGCGAAGGCGGCTGGACCACGCACCTGCCCAGCGGCGAGGTGCTGAGCATCTACGACGCCGCCATGCGCTACCAGCAGGAGGGCACGCCCCTGGCCGTGCTGGCGGGCAAGGAGTACGGCAGCGGGTCCTCACGCGACTGGGCCGCCAAGGGCCCTTACCTGCAGGGCATCAAGTTGGTGATCGCGCAGTCGTACGAGCGCATCCACCGCAGCAACCTGGTGGGCATGGGCATCCTGCCGCTGCAGTTCGTCGATGGCGAATCGGTCCAGGCGCTGGGCCTGAGCGGCAGGGAGACGCTGGAGACCATCGGGCTGTCCCAGGCCATCGCTACCGGGTTCGCGGGCGGTCGCACGATCCGCGTGCGCGCCACCGATGAAGCCGGCGCGACGCGGGAGTTCGAGGCCCTGGTGCGCGTGGACACCCCGCAGGAGGTGCTGTATCTGCGCCATGGCGGCATCCTGCAATTCGTGCTGCGGCAGCTGCTCGGCAAGGGCGAGGCGCCGAAGGCGGTGGCACCGGCGCCGGCGACCCCTGTCCCCGCCGCATCGAGCGCGGAGGACGCCCAGGACGCACAGGACGCTGTGGACGAAGGCTCTATCGAGTCGTTCCCGGCCAGCGATCCGCCGGCCCATTGAGCCGGCGCGCCTGCAGCCGCAACGCTGCGGCGGCGCGCTTAGCGTGGCTCGAACACCAGGCAGGTGGTGGTCGCGTGCGCGTACAGCGTGCCGTCGGGGCCGACCAGCCGGGCCTCTGCGGTCGCGAGCTGGCGACCGCAGTGCAGCACCTTGCCCTCGGCGCGCACCCGCGGGGCCTTGCTGCCGATCGCGCGCACCAGGTTGATGCCCAGTTCGGCCGTGGTGTAGGCGCGCCCCGCCGGCAGCGCCGTCTGTACGGCGCAGCCCAGGGCGGAGTCCAGCAGCGTGGCATACCAGCCTCCGTGGACGGTGCCCATCGGGTTCAGGTGGCCGGGCCCCGGCGTGCCCTGGAACAGCGCGCGACCGGCATCGACCTCGAGCAGGATGAAGTCCAGCGTGCGGGCGATCGGCGCATAGGGCAGCTCGCCGCGCAGCATCGCCTGCATGGTTTCCAGGCCGGTGCGGCCGGCCAACTGCTCGCGCGTGGCGACGCCGGGGCCGGGTCCGCGCTCGAGCACGGCGCGCACGCGTTGCTCGTGCTCCAGCCAGGCGGCCAGGGCGGGGCTGTCGGAATGGGTGCTGGTCATGGGGGCTCCGTGAGAAAAGCGGCGGGACGCGTCGCGCCGGGCGATGGCGTGAAATATAGCTTGCATATGCAATGGTTGCACCTACACTAGTTTCCCATGGATGCTCCTGTCAAGCCGCAAGGCTGCACCAACCTCAAGCTGCGCCAGCTGATGCGGCGCGTGGGGCAGCGCTACGACGCCGAGGTCGGCAAGTCGGGCTTGCGGGGCACGCAGTACTCGCTGCTGTCGTACGTCGCCAGGCTGGGGCCGCTGCGCCCGGTGGAACTGGCGGCGGCCATGAAGATCGATGCGTCCACGCTCACCCGCAACCTGCGCCCCCTGCTCGAGGCCGGCTGGGTCACGCTGGGACCGGGGGCGGACGCGCGCAGCCGCCTTGTCGAGATCACGCCGGCCGGCCGCGACAAGCGCCAGCAGGCGCAGCGCCACTGGCGCACGGCCCAGGAGGCGCTCAACGCCAGGCTGGGAACGCAACGGGTCGTCGCGCTGCACGCGCTGATCGACGAGTGCATGGCCTTGCTGGAGTCCACCGGAGACGACGATGAGCACCTCGACTGACGCTTCCCGGCCCCTGGCTGCGCCTGCCGTGTGGCTGGTGCTGCTGGCCGCAGCCGGTACCTTCGCGCTGACCATGGGCACGCGCCAGACCATGGGGTTGTTCCTCTCGCCGCTGAACACCTCGACCGGGCTCGGGCTGGCAAGCATCAGCCTGGCCTTCGCGTTCGGACAGCTGTGGTGGGGGCTGACGCAGCCGGTGGCCGGCGCCATCGCCGACCGTTATGGCGCGGGGCGCGTTCTGCTGGCCGGCGCCTTGCTGGTCGCGCTGGGCACGGTGCTCACGCCCTTCATGACGAGCACCTGGGGGCTGGTGCTGGCGATCGGCGTGCTGGCCGCAGGCGGAGCGGGAATGGCCGGCCCGGCGGTGCTCATGTCGGCCACCATGCGCCTCATCCCCGCGCAGCGGCGCGGCCTGGCGACCGGCATCGTGAACGCCGGCGGCTCCTTCGGCCAGTTCGCCATGGCGCCGCTGGCCGCGACGCTGATGGTGGGGCTGGGCTGGATGTCGGCCATGCAGGTGATCGGGCTGCTCGTGCTGCTGTGCCTGCCGGCCGCCTGGCTGCTGCGCGGCAGCGCCTCGGCCGGGGCCACCGGGATCAGCGGGACCGCGGCGACCGCAGGTGCGGGCCCCGCCCGCGCACCGCAGGCGCCAGGGCTGCGCGCCGCGGTCGGCGAGGCGCTGCGCCACCCCGGCTACCGCCTGCTCGCGACGGGCTTTTTCGTGTGCGGCTTCCACGTGGCCTTCCTGGCCACGCACCTTCCCGGGGTGGTGGCCGCCTGTGGCCTGCCCACCGAATGGGCGGGCTGGTCGCTCGCGATGCTGGGGCTTTTCAACATCGTCGGCAGCATCGCCATGGGCTGGGCCGTCGGCCGCTGGCGCATGAAGTCCCTGCTGTCGCTGGTGTACGCGGCGCGCGCGCTCGCGGTGCTGGTGTTCCTGTTCGCACCCAAGACCGGCGCCGTGGTGCTGCTGTTCTCGGCAGTGATGGGGCTCACGTTCCTGTCCACGGTGCCACCCACAGCGGGGCTGGTGGCCAAGTTCTTCGGCACCGCCAACCTGGCCACCCTGTTCGGACTGGTGATGTTCGCGCACCAGGTCGGCGGCTTCTTCGGCGCCTGGCTGGGCGGGCGCGTATTCGACGCGACCGGCTCCTATGACTGGGTCTGGTACATCGACATCGTGCTGGCCGTCGGCGCGGCGCTGGTGCACCTGCCGATCCGCGAAGCACGCCCGAGGCCGGTGGCCGCCGTCGCCGCGTGAGGCGTGCACCGCACGCGCGGCACGCAAAGGGCATCCGGCCGGCGTGCGCCCCAGCGACTCAGGAGGCGCCCCACAGCTCCTGCAGGCGTGCGTCCCGGCCGCAGCGCCAGCGGTAGAACTGGTAGCGCACCGGGTTCTTGCGGTAGTAGTCCTGGTGGTAGTCCTCGGCCGGATAGAAGGTCGTCGCCGGAACGATCTCGGTGACGATCGGCGCCTCGAAGGGCTTGGTCTGCTGGAGCTTCTGCAGGGACTGCCGGGCCGCCTGCATCTGGATCGGCCCGTGCGTGAAGATGGCCGTGCGGTACGGACTCCCGATGTCGCAGAACTGACGATCCTTCGTGGTGGGATCGACGCTGCGCCAGTAGGTAGCCAGCAACTGCTCGTAGCTCACCTTGGCCGGGTCGTAGGTGATCTGCACCGCCTCGGCGTGACCGGTGTCCTGGGTCGACACCTGTTCGTAGCTGGGGTTGGGCACAGTGCCGCCGATGTAGCCCGAAACCGTCTCCAGCACGCCCGGCACCTTGTCGAAATCGGCTTCCACGCACCAGAAGCAGCCGCCGGCGAAGGTGGCCTTGGCGGTGTCCTGCGCCAGCGCCGCCAGCGGCGCGAGCGCAGCGAGCCCGAAGCACAGCGCGGCGAGTGGATGTCCCACCCGCAGCGCGGGAAGGCGCAGGCGTTCGGTCATGCTGCCGCCGGTTCGAAGCGCAAGGCCACGCCGTTGTTGCAGTAGCGCTTGCCGGTCGGCTTCGGGCCGTCGTCGAAGACGTGCCCCTGATGGCCTTCGCAACGGGCGCAGTGGTATTCGGTGCGCGGCCAGATCATGCTGAAGTCGCGCTTGGTATCGACCGCGCCAGGCAAGGCGGTGAAGAAGCTGGGCCAGCCGGTGCCGCTCTCGTACTTGGCCTCGGAGGAGAACAGAGGCAGATCGCAGCCCGCGCAGTGGTAGCGCCCCGGACGCTTCTCGCCATTGAGCGGACTGGATCCCGCGGGCTCGGTGCCGTCCTTGCGCAGCACGCGGAACTGCGCCGGCGTCAGCCGTTGCTTCCACTCGGCTTCGCTCAGACGCAGCGGTTGCACGTGTCCGGCAGTGGCATCGGCGGCTGGGGATGCCCCGGAAGAGGCCGCCTGTGCGGCACCGTGGGCACCCAGGCCCAGCAAGCTCAGGAGTTTCATGGCGTCGCGTCGTTGCATGCCTGGAAAGACTCGCGCGGTGGGGCAGGAGTTCCTTCTGTCTGTGGCTGTGCTACCCCCGCGCGAGGTCGCGCGAGGGGGCATGGGAAGGCCGCCGCTCGCGGCCGAGGCGTCCGCGCGCGCTGCACACGCGCCGCGTGCCGCCAGGCCGGCGTAGGACGCGTCCGCCCGCATCTCCCGCCGTCGTCCCCGTGCGCGAGCTTCGATGCGCTTCGACCATTCAGAGGGTCGCCATGCCGGCGGCAACAGGAGATCGTGGATGGCTGATCCGAGAAGAAACGTAGGCGGATGGGACAAGGACGCGCGCCTCGTGGTTGGCGGGGCTGCGGGCGCCCTTGCGCTCTTCGCCGCCTGGCCGATGTCGGCGCGGGCAGGCGCGGCCGCGCTCTGTGCAATCGCCCTGGGCACCGCCATCGGCGGCTATTGCCCGCTCAACCAGCTGCTCGGCGTCAATAGCTCGGGCCCCATGCGTTTGACATGAGGGCCGCGCGCGGCGGGGCGGGGGCGCCGTCCGCGCCACAGGGCAGATCGCCGTGCTAGCCGGACGCCCCGCCCGACTGGCCGTCGGTCGCATCGGGGCGTTGGAATATGGACAGGTCCAGCGGCCATTCCCGGCCCAGCCAGTAGGCGTGGGTGGTGTGGTCCTGTAGTTCGTCGCCGCTGAGCCCGTGCACGAAGACATCGAGCTCGCCGCGGTGGGCGTCCAGCCAGGGAATGAGTTCCTCGAACCGGTCGCTGTCGAAGGCAAGCTGGCAGCTCCAGCGGGGATGCGGCCCGACCATCTTCTCGTGCACCCGTCCGACCTGCACGCCGAAGCGCCGGCCGGCCTCCGAGCAGAGTGCACGCGCCTGCTCGACGGTCTGGGCGTCGAAATAGACGTGGGCGTGGTAGGCGGCGTGGATGTTGACTGGGCGGGCCATGCGCGCATTGTGGCCGGCCACCAGGGCGTTGTGGCTCTGGTGATGGGTGCCCGGGATGTTGCTGGCCCTGGCGGTGCATTGCCAGGGCGCCCGGGTGCGCAATGGCGTCGTCCTACATGCAGGCCGCCGCGGCAATGTCAGCGTGCGCCGTGGAACACCAACACAAGGAGCCGAGCATGGCGGATCGCCTGAAGAAGGGTGACAAGGTCGAGTGGAACACGTCGCAGGGGCGCACCGACGGCGTCGTGAAGAAGAAGCTCGTCGCGCCGATCGACATCAAGGGCCACCATGTGGCGGGCTCGCCCGAAAACCCCGAATACCTGGTCGAGAGCGCCAAGACCGGGGCGCAGGCCGCGCACAAGCCCGAAGCGCTGCGCAGGAAAAAGCGCTGAGGCGCGGCGCGTGCACGCTCGCCACGCGCGGCGCGTGCAGCCGCGACCTCAGTGCAGCGCCTGGCGTGCGGGAAGGCCCTGCCTGGTGCGCAGCGCGCTCTCGTGCTCCCACGCCGCGGCGCACTCGCTGTCGCAGAACAGGCGCTGCGCGATGCGCTCGGTGTCACCGCAGTAGTGGCACTGGCCGATCGGCTGCATCACGCTTCGTCGCCGCCGCTGGGCGGCGAGGGCTTGCGCCATGTGACGCTGCTCGGAATCGAATGCGAGATCTGCTTCATCGGCCATGGGGTGTCGGATCGCGAAGGACCCGCCTGTAGCGAAGACACCTTCATTGTGGAAGCGGGGTGCGACCGTTCGGCTTGCGCTTGTGCTTGCGCTGACGTAGGACATCGGCTGAGGCAGGCATCAGCGGGCCGGCCGGTGCGCCGCGCGCTGCCGGCGGGTGGCTGCGTGGCAGAAGCGGGCATGAGCGAGCCAGAGCGCTCCGACCCTTCGCGGCAGGCAGGCGTCCGCTCGCCTATTCGCGTGCCAGGCGGGCCAATGCCTCGCGCAGGCGCTCGCCGACCTGCAGCCCGAGCGCCCGCGCCGCTGCGTTCAGGTGGGCGATCTCTCCGTGCTCCCACACGTCGCGCGCGTCGCCGATGCGCGCGGAGGTGTGCGAGACGGCGCCCGCCGCCATGCCGCGTTCCTGGAGCATGGCGAGCGCTGCGATGCCGGCGTCGTCCTTGCCTACTCCGGCGTCGCTGAAGAACGCCGCCTTCAGCGGCACCTCCAGCGCGAACCCGCCCGAACTCACGCCGCCATGCGAGCCCGACACCGCGACGCTGCCCGCGTCCTGCGCCGATACCTCGGTGATCGAGTCCATCAGCACGATGCGCAGCGCGCCGTCGCATTCCACTTCCTGCTTCATCTGCACACCCTCCAGACGGCCGGCAGGATAGGCGAGGCCGGCAGCGCGGGCAATCTCCTTCAGCCGGTGTAGCCGGACAGGCGCGGCAGCCAGAGCACGAAGCCCGGCCACAGGGTCACCACCGCCAGGGCCGCCAGCATCACCGCGAGGAACGGCACCACGTCGGCCAGCAGCTCGCGCATGGTGATCCCGGCGATGCGGGTCATCATGAACAGCAGCAGGCCATAGGGTGGCGTGACGAGGCCCAGCATGATGTTGAGGACGCAGACCACGCCGAAGTGCACGGGATCGATTCCCAGGGCGACGGCGGTGGGCAGCAGCACGGGCAGGATCACGAGAATGATGGTCGAGCCCTCCAGGAAGGCGCCCAGCACCAGCAGCAGCAGGTTGACCAGCAGCAGGAAACCGACCGGAGACATGTCCAGTCCCGAGAGCATGGTGCTGAGCGTTCGCGGGATGTTCTCGGAGGTGATCACGTAGTTGAACACCATGGCGCCGGCGATCAGCACGCCGATGGAGACGCTCACGCGCGCGCTCGTCGCCAGCGCGCGATACACCTCGCCCCAGCGCAGGCTGCGGTACAGCACTGTCGAGATCAGCAGCGCGTAGGCGGCGGCCAGGCCGGCGGCTTCGGTCGGCGTGGTGATGCCGCTGTAGAGGCAGCCGAGCAGGATCACGGGCAGCATCAGCGCCGGGAAGGCATCGCGGGTGATGCGCGGCATCTCGCGCAGCGGCACCGGCTCCTCGAGCGGGAAGCCGCGCCGCTTGGCCAGGGCGTGGATCAGCACCATCTGCACCGCCCCGAGCAGCAGCCCCGGCAGCACCCCGGCGATGAACAGGAAGCCGATGGAGGTGCCCGACACCAGCGCGTAGAGCACCAGCGGGATCGATGGCGGAAGGATGGGGCCGATGACGGCGGAAACCGCACTCAGCGCCGCGGCGAAGCTGCGCGTGTAGCGGCCGTCCTTGGTCATCATGGCCTGCATCAGCTTGCCGGAGCCGGCGGCGTCGGCCAGCGCCGATCCGGACATGCTGGCGAAGACGATGCTCTGGAGCACGTTGACCTGCGCCAGCCCGCCGGGGAAGCGGCCGACGATCGCATTGCAAAAGCGCAGCAGGCGATCGAGCACGCTGCCCGAGCTCATGAAGGCTGCGGCGAGGATGAACAGCGGGATCGCCAGCAGCAGGAAGCTGCTGTAGGTGCCGTTGAGCAGCTGCTCGGCGGCGGCACCCATGTCCATGCCCTTCAGGTACAGGTAGAGCACCGAGCCGCCGATCATGGCGTAGCCGACGGGAACGCCGAAAAGGCTCAGACCGACGATGGTTGCCAGGGCGAGGGAAAAGGGGCTGGTGAGGTTCACGGGATCACGGCTCGCGGGGCGCGGGCAACGCTCGGCCCCGCACAGACCGCACCAGCACCATGGCGCTGCGCACGATCACGGCCACGGCGAAGAGCATGTAGATGGAATAGACGAAGTCCATGCGCAGGTTCAGGTAGGAGCTCTTTTCCACCTTCATGAAGCTCACATAGGACCAGGTGGCCGGCAGCGACATCGCGAACAGCACGATGACCGCGAGCGATCCGAGCGCGCTGACCACCCGGCCCACGCGCGGGCCCGCATGCTCGGTGAGGAGGTCCAGCCGGATCTCTTCGTCTTCCTTCAGCACCAGCGAGGCGCCCCAGAGCACCAGCCACAGCCACGCCATCAGCGAGACCTCGGTGGTCCAGCCGACGGGGAGATTGAAGACGTAGCGCAGCGCGATCTGGGCCAGGAACGCCACGAAGATGATCGCCAGCAGCGCCGCCGCCACCGCTTCGGCGAAGCGGTGCAGGAGCGTGCGGGCGACCTGCAGCATGGATCAGGACTTCATGGCGTTGATCTTCTCGAGCATGCCCTGCGGCCAGTTCTTTGCCTCGTCCGAGGCGAGGTACACCTTCTGCGCGTGCTCGCGGAACGCCTGCAGGTTCGGCGTGTAGACCTCGAGCCCGCCGCGCTTGAACTCCTCGGCCAGCTGCTGTTCGCGCTTGACGTGTTCGGCCGTGCTGTAGGCGATGGCCTTGTTCGCCGCTGCCTGGAAGGCGCGCTGCTTCTCGGGGCTCATGCCGTTCCAGACCTTCTGGCTCACGGACAGCACGTCGAAGCCCACCAGGTGCGAGGTCAGCACGATCTGCGACATGACCTCGTTGAACTTCATGTTCTGCACGTTCGGCAGCGGATTGTCCTGGCCGTCGATGGCGCCGGTCTGCAGCCCGGTGTAGGTCTCGGCATACGCCATGGGCGTGGGATTGGCCCCGAGCGAGCGGCCCAGCATCTGCCAGGCGTCGCCAGGCGGCATGCGCAGCTTGATGCCGGCCAGGTCCTGCGGCGTGGTGATCTTCTTCTTCGGCTTCAGGCCCACATGGCGCGTGCCGAAGAAAGTAGGGCCCAGGATCTTGATCTTGAGCTGGTCCTCGGCCATCTTCTTCATCTGCGCGCCGGCGTCGCTCGCGAAGAAGGCGTTGAGGTGGTTGGCGTCGCGGAACAGGTAGGCCGACGTCAGCAGCGACCAGGCTGGCACCTGGCGCGAGATGTCCTGCGGCGAGATGTTTCCCATCTCCAGGTTGTCGCGCTGCAGCGCGACCAGCTCGGTGCCCTGGCGGAACAGCGTGGAGTTCAGGTGCAGCTCGACCTTGTAGTCGGCCTTCAACTCCTCGGCGAACATGCGCATCATCTCGGCGCGGATGTCCTTGTCGGAAAAAACGGCGGCGAAGCGCAGGGTCTGCGGCTGCTGGGCCCAGGCCGGGACGATCGCACCCGAAGCCAGCGCGGCGCCGGCGCGCAGCACACTGCGGCGGTCGATGGGGAAAGTCATGGTGTCTCCTTGGTTGTGGGCGGGGGGATGAGGCGGTTCAGGATGCAGGGGCCGCGGCGTCGGCGAGCCTGCGCGCGAGTGCGCGAATGGCCATCTCGTAGCCGTAGGGGCCGAAGCCGGCGATCACGCCGGTGGCGGCCAGCGACACCAGCGAGTGCTGGTAGAGCGGGTCGCGCCGGTGGATGTTGGTCACGTGCACTTCGGCGATCGGCTGATCCAGGGTCTTGAGTGCATCCAGCAGCGGAATGGAGCGGAAGGACAGGCCGGCCGGATTGATCACCAGCGCGCAGGCGCGCTCGCGTGCCTCCTGCACCCAATCGACCAGGACGCCTTCGTGGTTCGACTGGCGGAACTCGCAGCCGAGGCCGACTTCCTCGGCCACGCGGCGGCACTGCTGCTCGACCTGGGCGAGGGTGGTGCTGCCGTACAGATGCGGTTCGCGCACGCCCAGCAGGTTCAGGTTCGGTCCGTTCAGGACGTAGACGGTGCCGCTCATTCCTGCCAGCCCCGTCGGTTTGGTTTGCACATACAGTTGCCTCCTTGCGCGGTGGGCGACGCCCGCGTGGGCGTGCGGGCGGATTATTCGGCCGCGCAAGGAAAGTCTTTCCTGTCCGGAAACCCGTTTCACATAGCAGAAATGAGCATTGCCCTCGACCGCGGCCTGTCCGTTCTGGAATACCTGGCGCAGCATCCGCAAGGGCTGCCGATGTCGCTGGTGGCGACCGAACTGGACATTCCGCTGAGCGCGTGTCACCGGCTGCTGGCCGACCTGCAGCGCCGCGGCTACGTGCGCCAGGTGCGCGAGCAGGGCGACTACGTCCTGACGACCAAGGTGGTGTCGCTGGGCCTCGGGTTCCTGAGCAGTGCGGGCATCGTGGACATCGCCGAGCCTCTGCTGGAGCGGCTTGCGCAGGCCTCGGGCGAACTGGTGCGCCTGTCCATCATCGACGGCGATCGCCTGACCTGGGTGGCGAAGGCACAGGGCATGCGCCAGGCCGGCCTGCGCTACGACCCGGACATGGGCATGGACGCGCGCCTGTCGTGCACGGCCTCGGGCCACGCCTGGTTGATGACCCTCAGCGACGAGCGTGCGCTGGAGCTCGTCTCCCGGCAGGGCTTCGGCATGCCGGACGACTTCGGACCCAAGGCGCCGACCACCGTCAAGGCGCTGCTCGGATACCTGCACGCCGCGCGGGTGCGGGGCTACGCGATGATCGACGAGGTGTTCGCTCCCGGCATGAGCGCCATGGCCGCGCCGGTGCTGCGGCGGCGCGAGGCCATCGGCGTCATCAGCGTGGCCGGTCCGCGGCTGCGGCTGACCGCCGCCCGCATGCATGAACTCGCGCCCGCGCTGCAGGCCGCGGCGGCCGAGCTGGGGCCGGTGAGCCATGCCTCCAACCTGTTCGGCAAGCCGCCGCTCGGCAAAGGCTGAGGCGGCGTGCGCCGGGTGGGCGACCGGCGCTCTCCGATGCAGCGCGGTGCCCGATCGCATGGCGAGGCCCGGGTGCGTCACGGCCGCACCGCAGTCCAGGGCGGCAGCGGAAAAGGCGTGTGCAGCACGTCCTGCGCCAGCCACAGGGCGCTGCGCTGTGCGCGCGCGGCAACGGTCTCCAGCGGCAGTTGCTGATAGTCGTCGTTGAACACCTCGAAGCTGTAGTCGCCCGCGTAGCCCAGCGCCCGCAGCCGCAGCACGAGGTCGGCCAGGGCCTCGCTGTGCACGCCCTCGCCCGGAAAGACGCGGAAGGTGCGCGCGGTTGTCTTGCGGTCCTCGAAGGTGGGAGCCTCCTGCCACAGGAAATCCGACAGCTGCACGAGGAAGATGCGCTCGGGATCGATCGCATCGAGCGCATCCAGCGGCGTCTGCGCCGCGAAGATGTGGAAGGAGTCGAGGCCCAGTCCCAGGTTCGGGCAATCGGCCCGGTCCACCACCTCCCAGGCGGTGGTGAACTGGTTGACGGTGTGGCCCCACGAGAGCCCCTCGTACGCCACACGGATCCCGAGCGGCACCGCGAGCATGGCGAGCTTGCGCAGGTCGCGCGCGATGTCGATGGGGTCCTGCGACGCGTGCGCAGAGGTCGATGAGCAGGCCAGCAGGACGCGTGCGTCCAGCGCCGCGCACATCTGCAGCATGCCTTGGGCGATGTCCACCTTGTAGCCATGCAGCGGACCCGAGAGACCTTCGAAGTCGCGCAACACCTGGAAGCCGGTGGCGCGCAAGCCGCTGGCACGCAGGGCCCGCGCCGCCTCCGGCACCCCGCCGGGGAAGCCTGCCACGTCGCGCGCGCTGAGCATCACCTGCTCGAACCCTGCGGCGCGCATGGCGGCGAGCTTGGCCTCCAGAGGGCCGGCCAGGCTGATGGTGTCCATGCCGAAGCCGGCGATGCGGCGAGCGATGGTGTCCATGGTCAGCCCTCGGCGTGGACCAGCTCGAAGGCGACCGAGCCGAGCTGCGTGGTCGTGAGCGCGCCGCGGTCGTCGGGATGCAGCTGCCCGGCATCGACGAACTCGACGCCGCGTGCCCGCAGCGCTGCCACGGCGGCGGGCACGTCCGGCGTGCCGATGCCCACGCGCTGCAGGCGCTCGCGGCCGTCGTCGATGTCGAGCGTGGCCGGCTCGATCAGCTGCCACATGAAGCGCCGGCAGGGGCTGTGCATCAGCTTGCCGGCCGGCATGATGCCGAAGCGCTGGTCGTCCGGGATTTCCTGGAATCCGAACATGCGCGCGTAGAACGTCGTCCAATCCGCGCTGCGGCCGGTGCCGATGTACTGCACCAGGCCGAAGTAGCTGCTCCCCGCCACCGGCGGCGGACGTGCATCCACGGTCGGTATGGGCAAGAAGTCGATGTCGAAGATGGAGAAGTCCTGCCAGCGATCGACGAAGTAGAAGTGCGAGCCGCCCGGACCCTGGATGCCCGGGATGTTCAGCTCCATGGCCTGCGCGTGGCTGGGCGTGGCCCAGCCGCCCAGCGCGACGCAGCGTGCATGCGCAAGGCGTGCGTCGCGCACCCGGAAGGCGACCGCCGAGAGCACGGGATGGCCGCCCTCGGTGGCGCTGGCGCGCGCGTCGTCCGCATGTGCGTTCACGACCAGGTGCATGCCGCCCTGGCGATACAGGGTGACCTCGCGCGAGCGGTGGCGTGCCACGGGGCGGAACCCGAGCGTTTCGAGCACCTGGCCGAGCGCCTGCGGGCGCATGGTGGCGTACTCGACGAACTCGATGCCGTCGAGGCCGAGTGGGTTGGGCACGTCCGGGAGGGCTTCGCGATCCTGGTCCATGGGTGGTTCCTCGCTGGTGAAGTTCGGCGCCAGGATTCAGCGCCCTGCGACGAGTGCCCGGAAATGCCGTTCCATGCGCGCCGCATCGGCCTGCAGGCCCGTGAACAGCTCGAACGCGCCGACCGCCTGGCCGACGGCCATGGTGCCGCCATCGACCACCGCGCAGCCGGCCGATCGCGCGGCGCGCAGCAGCTCGGTGTCGAGCGGGAAGTACACGATTTCCGAGACCCACAGCGCGCGCCGCAGCAGCGCGGCGTCCAGTGGCATGCCGGGCAGCTTGTCCATGCCGGTGGGGGTGGCGTGCACCAGTCCGGTGGCCGTGTGCAGGGCGTGCGCGGCGTCGCTGACCGCCTCGACTGGCCTGCCATAGCGCGCCTGCAGCGCATGGGCGAGATCGTGGGCGCGAGCCGTCTCCCTGTCGATGATGCGCAGGCGTTCGGTCCCGCACTGCAGCAGCGCGTGCGCGATCGCGGAGCCGGCGCCGCCTGCACCCAGCAGCACGACGCAGGACAGGTCCGCCTGCGGCAGGGCACGGCGAAAACCCCAGGCCCAGCCGGACGCATCGGTGTTGTGGCCGACGAGCCGGCCCTCCCGGATGACGACCGTGTTGACGGCGCCGATGGCCCGTGCGTCGTCGGAAAGCGCGTCGAGCAAGGGGATGACCGCCTGCTTGCACGGATAGGTGATGTTCAAACCACCGAAGCCCATGATGCGCGCGGCCGACAGCAGGGCCGGCAGCTGCGCCAGCGATCCGGGCGTGCGGTCCAGATCGATCAGCTGATAGTGCAGGCGCAGGCCGTGGGATCGAGCCTCTTCTTCCTGCAAGGCGGGCGTGAGCGAGCGTTCGATGCCGGCGCCGACCAGACCGAGCAGCAGCTTGCCGTCTCCCGGCGGCTGCGCCGTGGCAGCGGGGCCGGGGCCGACGAGGACGGTGCGCGATGCAGCGGCGGAATCCATTTCGTAAATGTACGAACTGGTTAGTTCTTGGGCGCCCGGGACAAACCCTTGATGAAATCCGGACGCTGGCGGGGTGGGCGATCAGCGGCGCACGAAGCGCACGATCATCTCGACGATGCTGTCGCGCCGCGCCGCGAGGGCCGGCTCGGACTCCATGTCGCGCTGGAAGATCAGCGAAAAGGTGTGCCGGTTGGCCACGTTGAAGACGCTCAGCGCGCTGATCGACATGTGCAGATCGATCGCATCGATGCCGTCGCGGAAAACGCCCTGCTGCCGTCCCCGCTCGAGCACCTTGCGCAGGCCCTCGATGGCGGGAAGGTTCAGGCGGCCGATCACCGCGCTTTCACGTAGATACTCGCCGCGGTGCATGTTCTCGTTCATCACCAGGCGGATGAACTCCGGGTGTGCGAGCTGGTAGTCCACGGTGAAGGCGACCAGTTTGCGCAGCGCGTCCTCGGGTTCGAGGTCTTCCAGGTGCAGCTGCGACTCGATCTGCCGCATGCGCCGGTACGCCTCCTCCAGCACGGCCACGTACAGGCCTTCCTTGCTGCCGAAGTAGTAGTAAATCATGCGCTTGCTGGTGCGCATGCTCTCGACGATGAGATCGATGCGTGCGCCGGCGAGGCCCTTCTCGGAGAACTCGCGCATGGCCACTTCGACGATGTCGGCCTTGGTGCGCTCCGGATCGTTGGTGCGCCCCGGTGCCTCGGGGGCCGGCGTTGCGTCGGACGTGGGGGCCGTCTCGTTCATCGCGGGCAGTGTAGGGCAGGCCAAACGGACCGCCACGGCGCCAAGGCGCCCGCCGCGATGCAGCGCCTGCCCGCGAACTGCACCACCACGGACGTGCTGCCGCAGGCGGCCTGCCGGCCCTGCAAGCACATCGCCCGCAGCAGCGGACGCGACGCGCGAACTCAGGAGAAGTGATGCACGCGGGCCGCCGCTCCCGCCATGCGTATTCCGCTCAGCAAGAACCCTTGCACCGCCACTGGCGGCCACCGGCCAGGAGGAAAGAGGCCATCTGTGTGCGGGGCCGGTGCCTGCCGCACACGAAGCAGCTGATCGTATAGCCCAGCGCGGTGGGAAACGCCGTTCCCTGCGTCTTCGATACATAGCGCAAGCCATCGGGACTGATGCGCGTTTCGACGTCGTCTTTCACCGGTACTGCTCCTCGTTGACCGTGCCCGCCGCCGCGAAGGGTTGCGGCGTGACATTCGCCACATCATCCCCCGGAACGCGCCCGGGAGCGGGCCTTTATTTCAGCGCAGCACGCGCGCACGCGGCGCAATCGCCCTAGCCACGCGCCAGGGCCCCTAAACTGCGGCGCCATGGAAACGGATCAGAGCAGTACGTCACCGTCCATCTTGCTCCAGGACGCCGACGGGCCTGGGCTGCCGGCGACGGAGGCGGGGCAGCTGTTTCGCACGATCGACTGGAACACGACGCCACTCGGCCCGCAGGATGCGTGGCCGCAGAGCCTGCGGATCGCACTGGGGGTCTGCCTGAACTCCCGCTTTCCGATGTTCGTCTGGTGGGGGCCGTCGCTGGTCAACCTGTACAACGACGCCTACATCCCGGTGCTCGGCAAGCGGCATCCGACGGCCTTCGGCCGGCCCGCGCGCGAGACCTGGGCCGACATCTGGGACGTGGTCGGGCCGCAGGCCGAGCAGGTCATGCTCGAGGGGCGCCCGACCTGGAACCAGGACGTGCTGCTGGTGATGGAGCGCAACGGCTACCCGGAGGACACCTACTTCACCTGGTCGTACAGCCCCATCTACGACGACGACGGCTCCATCGGCGGCCTGTTCTGCGCCTGCCAGGAGGAGACCGCGCGGGTGGTCGCGGAGCGTGAGCGCGACCGGCTGATCCGCCAGGCACAGGACGCCATGCAGACGCTGAAGACCTGGTTCGACCAGGCGCCCGGCTTCGTCGCGCTGCTCAAGGGGCCCGACTTCGTGTTCGACATGGTGAATGACGCCTACCTCCAGCTGGTCGGTCACCGCGGGATCGAAGGGCGGCCTGCGTTCGAAGCCTTGCCCGACCTGCGCAACCAGGGCTATGAGGAGCTGCTGCAGCGCGTGTACGTGAGCGGCGAGCCGTTCATCGGCCGGGGCCTGCGCCTGCAGGTGCAGGAGAGCCCCGGTGACGACCTGCGGGAGCGCTACGTCGATCTGATCTACCAGCCGGTGCGCAATACCGACGGCGCGGTGACGGGCATTTTTGCCCAGGGACACGACGTGACCGAGCAGGTGCTTGCCGTCAATGCGCTCAAGGAGGCGGACCAGCGCAAGGACGAGTTCCTTGCCACGCTCGCGCACGAGCTGCGCAATCCGCTGGCACCCATCCGCCAGGCCGTCGCGGTCGCCAAGTCCCCCGCGGCCGACGAGGCCCGCACCGCGTGGGCGCTGGCGGTGATCGATCGGCAGGTGTCGCACATGGCGGTGCTGCTGGAGGATCTGCTCGACGTGTCGCGCATATCGCGTGGGCGCCTGCATCTGCGCATGCAGGGCGTCGTGCTCGCCGAGGTGGTCCAGGCGGCGCTGGAGGCCGTGCAGCCGATGATCGACGCCAAGGGCCATCACCTCGCGATCGCACTGCCCGAGCAGCCCGTGCGCCTCGTCGCGGACCCCGTTCGGCTGGCGCAGGTGCTGTCCAACCTGCTGTCGAATGCCGCGAAGTACACCGATGCCGGCGGCCGCATCACGCTCGAGGCGCACGCCGGGGAGGGGTGCCTGACGCTGCGCGTGCAGGACACCGGCATCGGCCTGAGCATCGACTCGCAGGACGAGATCTTCGAGATGTTCTCCCAGGTCGCAAGCGCGCTGCACCGCTCGGAGGGCGGCTTGGGCATCGGCTTGGCACTGACGAAGGGAATCGTCGAACTGCACGGCGGCTCGTTGCGGGTCCACAGCGAAGGCCTCGGCCATGGTTCGGTGTTCACGGTGTCGCTTCCGCTGCCGGCTGCGGAAGCGGTCGAGGCCGTGGAGGGTGGCGCCGGTGCTGCGCACCCGCAGCCGACCACCCCGGCAGACACCCCCGCGCCCACGCAAGCGCCGGCCGCATCCGACGGAGTGGAAGGTGCGGAAAGTGCGGCCGAAGGAACGCTCGTCCTCGTGGCCGACGACAACGCCGACGCACTCGACAGCCTGGCGGCGCTGCTGGAGCTGAACGGCCATCGGGTGGTCAAGGCGCGCGACGGCCGCGAGGCGCTCGAGATCGCGCGGCGCGTGCGGCCGCGCGTGGCGATCCTCGACATCGGCATGCCCGACCTGAGCGGCTTTGAAGTCGCGAGGCAGATCCGCGCGAGCGCCTGGGGCGCCACCATGCCGCTGGTCGCGCTTACGGGCTGGGGCCAGCCGGAAGATGCGAGGGCGGCGCTCGACGCGGGCTTCACCCATCACCTGACCAAGCCGGTGGCGCCCGCGGTGCTGGGTAGCCTCGTGAGGGCTGTCACGGCGAACTGAATGCTGGCGGGGCTGCGTGTGCTGGTTGCCTGCTGACCGCGTGCTTGCGTGCCGTGTCCCGACGCGCGGCCAAGCTCGGTGGCTCCCGGGGTTCGCTGCACCGCGCGGGCGGCGCAGCGGCGGCGAGCGAGCCGCGCGTCAGCGTCGCGGCTCAGTCCACCTTGACGCCGCTCTCGCGCACCATCGTTCCCCAGCGTGCGTGTTCGGCGCGCAGGAACTCGCCGAAGTCCTGGACGCTCCCGGGGCGCGGGATGGCGCCCATCGCGCGCAGCTTCTGCTGGAATTCGGGCGTCTTGAGCGCCGTTTGCACCGCCTCGTTGATGCGCTGGCGCCACTCGAGCGGCGTGCCCGCGGGCGCGCTGAGCGCAATCCAGGCGACCGCCTCGAAGCCGGGGAACCCCAGCTCGGCGATGGTCGGCACCGTGGGCATGAAGGGCAGGCGTTCGCGCGTGCCCACCGCCAGCATCCGCAGCTTGCCGCCCTCGACCAGCGGGCTGGTCACCGCGAGGGTGTCGAGCCCCACCTGCACCTGGCCGGCCACCAGGTCGGTCATGGCCTTGGCGCTGCCCTGGTAGGGCACGTGCGTGATGGTGATGCCGGCGCGCCGCTTGAAGTCCTCCATCAGCAGGTGCGACAGGGTGCCGTTGCCGGAGGACGGATGCGAGAGCTGGGTGGGATTGGCCTTGGCGTAGGCCACCAGCTCCGCCACCGTCTTGACCGGCAGCGCGGGGTTGACCACCAGCGCGAGCGGAAGGTCCGCGACGGTGCCGATGGGCTCGAAGTCGCGCAGGGTGTCGTAGGCGACGTTCTTGTACAGGTGCGGGTTCACCGTGTAGGCGGCCAGCGCGGACAGCGTGACGTGCGTGCCATCGTTCGGCGCCCGCGCGAGCTGGCCCAGCACGACGCTTCCGCCCTGGCCGGGCTTGTTCTCGACGATGACGGACTGGCCCAGCGCGCTTGAAAGCTGCTCGGCCAGCATGCGCGCGACCGTGTCGGTGGCCTGGCCAGGGGGAAAGCCCACCAGGATGCGCACCGTCTTGCCGGACGGGCCCGTTTGCGCGTGCGCGAGGCCGAGGGCGAAGGTGGCCGCCGCGGCGGCGGCTGCGGCGGTGAATCGACGTCTGCGAGGGTTCATGCGCTTGTCTCCTGGTGGGTGTTCGGACTCAGGCTCTCAGACGACGCCGGCGTCGCGCAGCGCGGCCAGCTGCTCGGGTGTGAGGCCGAGCTCGTCGTAGATCTCTTCGTTGTGCTGCCCGAGCGCGGGGCCGGCCATGCGAACGCTGCACGGCGTTGCGGAATAGCGCGGCACGACGCCCTGCATGCGCACGCTTCCGAGTTCGGCGTCGGGGACGCTGACGATCGCCTCGCGGGCACGGAACTGCGGATCCTCGAACACGTCCGCGGCGTCGTAGATGGGCGAGAAGCCCACCTCGTGGGCGTCGAGGCGCTGGCGCAGCTCGGGCATGTCCAGCGCGCGGATGGCAGCGCCCACGATCTCGTCGATCTCGGTGCGGTGGGCGACGCGCTGCGCGTTGGTGACGAAGCGCGGATCGTGCACGAGCCCGGGCATTCCCAGCGCGGCGCACAGCCGCTCGAAGATGCTCTGCGTGGACGCGGCGATCGAGGCGAGCTTGCCGTCGCGCGTGGGATAGATGTTGCCGGGCGCGGCGTACTGGCTGGTGTTGCCCGAACGGGTGCGCACCACGCCGAGCTGGTCGTATTCGATGGGCAGGAATTCCAGCGTGCGCAGCATCGCCTCGGTGATGGAGCAGTCGATCTCCTGGCCCGCGCTGTCCGGATCGTCCTTGAGCCGATACAGCGCCGCAAGCACGCCGACGGCGCCGAAGAGGCCGCCCACCGCATCGGCGATCGGATAGCCGAGGTGCACGGGCACGCGGCCCGCTTCGCCGCAGATCTGCGTGAAGCCGCTCATCGCCTCGAACACGCGGGCGAAGCCGGGTCGGTCCTTGTACGGCCCGGTCTGTCCGAACCCGGTGACCCGCAGGATGGTGAGGCGCGGGTTGAGCCCGTGCAGCCATGCGGCGGTGATGCCCCAGCGGTCCAGCGTGCCGGGCCGGAAGTTCTCGACCAGCACGTCGGCATCGGCCACGAGGCGCGCGAACGGCTCGCGCGCTTCGGGTCGGCGCAGATCGAGCGTGATCCCGCGCTTGTTGCGGTTCGTGACCTTCCACCAGAGCGGCACGCCGTCCTTGTGCGGGGCGAGGTCGCGCAGGGCATCGCCGGTGCGCGGCATCTCCACCTTCACCACATCGGCGCCGTGGTCGGCGAGCAGGCACGCCGCAAATGGCGCGGCCACGACGGTGGACACGTCGATGACCTTGAGGCCCGCGAGGGGGCCGCTGGGAGTCGCATTCATGAATGGCAGTGTGGTGCGCGCGGGCGTATGCTGGAAGCGCAAATCGGGCAAACCAGATTTGAGGAATGCACAAAGCATGGATCTCCTCGCCTGCCTCCGGGCGTTTGCCGGGGTCGCGGATCACGGCAGCCTCACCCGCTGCGCCGCCGCCTGCGGCACTGCGCCTTCCGCGCTCAGCCGCCAGATTGCCGCACTCGAGGTGCAGGCGCAGGGGCGGCTCTTCCACCGCACCGGGCGCGGGGTGGTGCTCACCGACGTGGGCCGCCGGATGCTGCCCCGTGCGAAGGCCCTGCTGGCCGAGAGCGACGCGCTGGTGGGCGAATTGCGCGGAGAGCGCACGAGCCCGGCGGGCACGGTGGAACTCGCCGTGGTGCCTTCGGTGCGACCGGTCGTCGCGCGGCTGTGCGCGCGCCTGCAACAGGAGTTTCCGCGCATCCGGCTGCGCGCCCATGAGGCCTTCAGCGGACACGTGGAGGCCGGGCTGGCGAGCGGCACGGTGGACATCGGCCTGTTCAATCGCTACACACGCGCTGCGGTGCGCGGAGCCGAGGCGCTGCTGCGCTCGCCGATGGTGCTGGTCGGGCCCAAGGGGCTTGCGGTCGTGGACGCCTCCGAGGTGCCGTTTCGCCAGCTTGCAGGCGTGCCGCTGGCCATGCCGATGCGGCCGAACGCATTGATAGGGATGATGGAGTCCGTCGCGCAGCGGCATCGCCTGGCGCTCGACTTCCGCTTCGAAAGCGGCTCGGAGGCGCAGATCGTGGACGCCGTGGCCGCTGCCGGCCTGTGCACCGTGGTGCCTCATCACGTCGCCCGGCGCGACTACGGCGAGTCGCGCTTCGCGTGGTCGCTGCTGGCGCAGCCCCGCTTCGAGCAGGTGACCTGGATGCTGATCACGAGCGCGCGTCCGATGTCACCGGCCGCCCGGGTCGTGGCGTCGCTGCTGCGCGAGCTGACCCCGCCGCTGGCGAAGGAGGAGCAGGGCGGGCGGGCGACGTAGCGGCTGATGGGGTGCTCGGCAGAAGATCAAAGGTGATCAAAGGTGACTTCAAAGGAAGGATCGGAGCGCATGACGCGCGTGAGCCCACCGCGTAGACTGGCCTGCCGTTCACCCGAGGGATCGCCGTGCCACCAGCGCCACCGCTGCCGACCTCGCCCCACCAGCCTTTCCGTGGCGCAGCCGCCCCAGGCGCGCTGCGGTGCGTGCCCCCACGGAAGCGGCCGTGATCCCCGTCGAAGGCATCGACGCGGACGCCCGGCAAGCCGAGCCGCAAGCCGGGTTCGCGCGGCCAGCCCAGCCGGGCGCCGCATCCGCGCCTCGCCTGCACCCGATCGTCGAACTCGGCTATCGGGTGAGGGTGCCGGCCCACCTCTGTACCTTGGTGCTTCTCGCATCGAGCTTCGCGAACACGGGCGCACCGGCGGGGGTGTGGGCCAGCGCCGTGTTCTATGGACTGGCCTGGCCCCATCTGGCGCGCTGGCTGGCGGTGCACAGCCGCCGTAGCAAGCAGGCCGAGCTGCGCAACCTGCTCATCGACTCCGCCGTCGTCGGCGCGTTTGCCGCCTTCTCGGGCTTCAGTCTCTGGCCCAGCGTGGTGCTGGTCACCGGCATCAATTCGGCGAGCCTGAGCGTCGGCGGCGCGGCCTTTGCGCTGCGGGCGTTCGCGGTATGCCTGGCGAGCGCCGCCGTGGTGAGCGCGGCGCAGGGCTTCCGTTTCACGCCGGAAGCCGACCTCCTCACCTCGGTCATCGGTGCCCTCAGCATCCTGGCCTACACCGCGATCTTCAGCTATCGGACGCACTTCGAAGCCAAGCGCCTGATCCGCATGCAGGGCGAGTTGCGCGCGACCAACCACGACCTCGATGAACAGCGCCGCAAGGTGGAGCATGCGCTCGAACTCGCGGAGACCGCCAACGGCGCCAAGAGTGCGTTTCTCGCCAACATGAGCCATGAGCTGCGCACGCCGCTGAACGTGATCATCGGCTACGCGGAGATGCTGGAGGAGGACGCGCCGGACGACCAGACCCGCAAGGACCTGCGCCGCATCCAGGAGTCCGGCCGGCAGCTGCTCGCGCTGATCAACGACGTGCTGGACCTGTCCAAGATCGAAGCCGGAAAGCTCGAAGCACATGTCGAGACCTTCGAGCTGCGCGGCTTCGTCGAAGAGCTGGAGGCCGCCATGCAGCCGCTGGTGGCCCGCAATGGCAACCGGCTGGCGGTAACCGGGCCGGACCGGCTGGGCCATGTGCGTGCCGACGCAGGCCGCTTGCGCCAGGTGCTCTTCAACGTGCTGTCCAACGCGGCGAAGTTCACGCACGAGGGGGACGTGCGCCTGGCCGTACGCGCGGTGGATCACGCCCGCGGCGAGCTGCTGGTGTTCGAAATCGAAGACACCGGTATCGGAATTGCCGCGGACCACCTCGACAAGCTCTTCCAGCCCTTCGTGCAGGCCGACGCCGCCACCACGCGGCGATACGGCGGCACGGGGCTGGGCCTGGCCATCAGCCGCAGGCTGTGCGAGATGATGGGCGGTGAAATCGGCGTGCGCAGCGAACCCGGTGTCGGCACGCGGTTCACGGTGTCCGTGCCGGTGACGTGGGTGAACCGGGAGCGGGATGGCCTGCAAGCCGGCCCGTCCCGCGGATGACGCATAGCATCGTCACGTCGTCGTGCGCGTCGGCGCCGCAGACGTGCTCGGCCAGACGCGCTTGCACCGTTGCGAGCAGCGCGCCGGCCGGCGGCCCGGATGCGTCGATCGCCCGGACGAGCGCCGCCTCGCCGAAGGCGCCCCCATCGCCCGGCGCCTCGGTCAGGCCGTCGGTGTAGCCGAAGAGGCAATCGCCGGGTTCGAGGGCCGCCGAGGCGACCGAGCCACGCAATCCCGGAAACAGACCGACCGCGCCCCCGGTGGGCAGCAGCCACTGCGGCGCGCCGCCTGTGCGGCGCTTGATGAGAGGTGGCTCGTGCCCCGCGTTCAGGTAGTCCAGATGGCCGCTGGAAGCATCGAGGATTGCGAAGAACACCGAGGCGAACATGTTCTCGTGGCCATGGACCGAGGCGATGTAGTCGTTGGTGAACGCGAGGGTGCGCAACAGGGTCTGCGGGGCCGCTTCCCCGGCCGGCGCGTGGCATGCCATGGCCCGGATCAGCGTCCTGAAAAGTGCCATGTACAGCGCAGCTCCGACGCCCTTGTTGCAGACATCCGCGACCACCAGCGCCAGCCGCCCGCTCGGGAGCTCAAAGGCGTCGTAGAAGTCGCCCGACACCTGCCGGGCGGGCAGGCAGGCGCCCGCCACATCCCATCCGGGCACCGCGGGCATCGCCATCGGAAGGAAGCCCTGCTGGATCTGCTGGCCGATGTCCATTTCCCGCTGGAGCGTCTCCAGCACGATGCGCCGCTGGTCGGCCAGACGCTTCCTGGCCAGCGCCGATTCGACGCGCGCCTGCAGGATCGCCGGCTCGAAGGGCTTGGCCAGGTAGTCGTCCGCTCCGAGCTTGAGGCAGCGCACCACGCTCTCGGTCTCGTCGATCGCCGACACCATCACAACGGGTGTGTCCGCCAGGGCGGGATCTGCCTTGATGTGGCGCAGCGTGTCGTAGCCGTCCATATCGGGCATGGTGATGTCCAGCAATACCAGGTCCCAGCGGGCCGCGCTCAGCTTCAGAAGCGCCTCGGCACCCGTGGCGGCGGCGTCGGCTTCGTGGCCCAGGCGCTGCAGCCGGCGCATCAGCAGATCGCGGTTGCTGTCCAGGTCATCGACCACCAGCACACGCATCTGCATCGGCCGCTCGGCGTTCATCCTCGAAGGCGCCTTACGCTGCCTGGCGGTGCCACGGATCAGGCCTGCACCGGCTCACGCCTGCGTGCCCGCGATCCCAGCAGCTCGCGCAGGTAGGGCAGTTGCTGCAAGGCTGCCTGCTCGCCCTGCTCGACGATGTAGGGAACCTTGGCCGTGTCGAACAGGCGAATGCGCTGCGCGAACTCCGGCAGGATCATGATGACTTCGGAGTGATGGGCCATGCCGTGGAAGGCCAGGCGCGCCTTGAGCAGGTTGTTGGACAGCACGGCTCCCAGCTGGAAAGCGAACCGGCCTGCGCTACGCACGTGCTCCTGGTAGGGGCTCTCGAAGCCCACGCCCACGATCACGCCGGCTCCGTGCTTCATGGCCACGCTCAGCGGCAGGGGGTCGGCGAGGTAGCCATCGACGAGCAGGCGGCCGTCGATCCTGGCGGGTGCGAACGCGAGCGGCAGGGCGAGACTGGCGCGGATGGCATCGACGATGCTGCCCTGGGTGATCTCCACGAGTTCGCCCGTGGCGAAGTCGGTGGCGGTGATGTGCAGCGGGATCGGCGTGTCTTCGATGCGGCGGTCGCCGAACACGGACCGGAACGCCTCGAGCATCCGCCGGTCGTCGCGCAGCGCGAAGGACTCCGCCTTGAAGCCGAACAGCCTGGGTGCGAGAACCTGCAGGTAGCCCAGCCGGTTCGGTCTCGACGTGAGGTCGCGCGTCCAGGTGCGCAGGGTGATGTCGGTGGCGGTATCTGTGTCGTAGCCCAGCGCCACGACCGAAGCGAACAGCGCGCCTGCGCTGCAGCCGACGACACGATCGATTCCGATCCCTGCCTCGTTGAGCACCTTCACCACGCCGAGCGCCGCAGCGCACTTGACGCTGCCCGACCCGACCACCAGCGAGACGGCGGGCTTCGTGCTCTCGGCCGCGCTCATGCGGCCGCCCGGAAGCTGTCCAGAGCGGCTTCGCGGTCGGCGAAGATCTGGATGATGCCGGCGAACCCGGAGATGGACAGGACCCTCTGCACCTGCGCCTGGGGCGCCGCGATGCGCAGGTCGCCGCCGTGCTGGCGGCAGTCCTTGACCGCGGCGAGCAGGGAGCGCAGCCCTGCGCTGCTGGTGTAGGTGACGGCGGCGAAATCCGCCACCAGCATCACCTGCCCCTGCGCGACCGGGCGCGCGAAAGCGCGCGTGAGCTGGTCCGCATTCAGGCTGTCGATGCTGCCCTTGACGGCGATGACGGTGACGCCGCCATGCTCACTGTTCGTTAGTTCCACGCGGGTCTCCAGAGGGGTGGTGGGGGGCGCCACCGATGGGTGGCAGAACTTTCAGGACCGTGAGCGCATTGCCTCGCGCAGGGTCGTGCGTGTAGTGCTGGGCGTGCGACAAACGTCGGATGAGCATGACGCCCAGCCCGCCGACGGGCCGCTCGGCGAGCGGCCGCCGCGCATCCGGGGCGGGCAGGGCCAGCGGATTGAACGGCATGCCGTGGTCTTCGACCGTGAGTGCGACTGCCGGTCGCGTAGGGTGCGCTTGCATGCGCAGCTGCAGCGTGAGCGGACCGGGCGCGCTGGCCGGGTAGGCGTGCGAGATGACGTTCATGCAAGCCTCTTCTGCAATGAGGTGCAGATCGTGCGCGCTGTCGTGGTCGATGCCGTGCCGGCTGCAGAAGGCATCGACCACCTCGAGCAGCGACGCAAGGCTGTCCAGCGTCGCGAGGCAACGCGCCCGTGCGGGCGGATCGAGCGCCGACTGAACGTCCATCCGCACACCGTACGGGATCCGGTCGCCTGGCGCATCGGGGTCTGTCTCGATCACAGCGCTGTGCGGCCCGTCGCATGGATTCTGGAGCGATCCACAAGCGAGCCTTTCGGATCACTGCCCGGAAGCCGATGCGTGCCTTTGCATCAGCAGGCACTCGATCTTCTCGAGCAGGCGATGCAGTTCGATGGGCTTGATGTCGAAGTCGTCGCAGCCGGCTGCGAGCGCACGCTCGCGGTCGCCAGACATCGCATGGGCGGTGAGGGCGAGCACCGGGATCGACTGCAGCGACGGGTCTTGCTTCAGGCGCCGTGTCGCTTCCCATCCGTCCACTGTGGGCAGGCTCATGTCCATGAGAACGAGGTCCGGTCGCGTGCGCGCCGCCTGGGCGAGCGCGTCGGCGCCGTCGGCGGCAACGAGCACGTCGTACCCACGCCGAACGAGGCGCCGGGACAGCATGTCCCGGTTCAGTTCGTTGTCTTCGACGAGCAGGATCTTGGGCATGTCCTCACGACCTTGGACGTGTGCTCGGGTATCCGGCCTTCGGTCCGGCAGAACCGGCGGCGGGACAGAAAACGGGCTCTCGGACGCGCCAGAAAACCACGCGGCATTGTGCAGGAGCATTCCCTGTCGCGCAGGGTCGTTGCGCATGCGGTTACCTGCGCGACCGTGCCTGCTTGCTTGACGCTCGAAGGGGCGCTCGGCACCATCCGTCGATCCCATCGCCCCAACGGAAGCACCATGGCGCAGCCCCCGCACCCCTTTGCCGTGGTCCGTCGCGTGCACCTCCCGGACGCGCGGGCCATGCATGATTTTTTGCTCGGCTTGAGCAAGGAGTCCCGGCGCAACCGCTTCCACAGCTCCTTCGGCAGCGTGTCGCCCAGCTTGCTCGCCAGGCTTGTCTCTGCGGATGACGAACGGCATGCAGCATGGGTTGCGTGCATCTGGGGCGCGCACGGCGAAGAAATCATCGGGGAGGCCGTGTGGTACGTCGTGGACCCGGTAGCCGGCGTGGCCGAGCTCGCCATCAGCGTGCGCGACGAGTGGCACGGCACCGGCGTTGCCGATCAGCTGATGGCCGCGCTCGTCAGGGGTGCGCGACAAGCACGCATGCAGCAGCTGTACGGCGACGTGCTCGTGGGCAATGCGCGCATGCTGGCGTTCATGCGACGGCACGGGCTGGAAGAAGGCGTGTGCGACGACGTGCCCGATCTCGGGTCGGTGAGGCTGGGCATGCGCCTGGGCGAACCGGCTGTTTCGCCGAAGCTCGGGCACCCCCTTCGCGGTCGGCTGCTCGCGCGCCTCAAGGCGGGCTGGCGCTAAGGCCCGACACCGGCGCTGCGGTGTGGCCAGGCACGCGCTCGACGCCCGCGGGGCCGCCAGCGCGCGGGCCGTCGCCGACCTTCGCGCCTGCAACAATCCCGCGATGAACCGCCGCCATCTGCTGCTGATCGGCTGCCTGCAAGCGGCCGCCACATCCACCGCCCTCGCGCAGTCCGACCCGAAGCCGGCTGCGCTGGTGGACGCCGCGGCGCGCGGTGACCTGGCGCAGGTTCGAGCGTTGCCCGAGCGCGGCGCGGACGTCGAGCAGCGCGACGCCAACGGCCGGACCGCGATCGTCGCGGCGACTGCCGGCAACCACCTTGCGGTGGTGCGTGCGCTCATCGCACGCGGCGCCGACGTGAACGCACAGGACCACCGGCAGGACAGCGCCTTTTTGCTGGCCGGCGCGCGCGGCCACACCGAGATCGTGCGGGCCACGCTCGCCGCGGGTGCCGACCTGCGAAGCACCAACCGCTACGGCGGCACGGCGCTGATTCCCGCGTGCCACTACGGCCACGTGGACACCGTGCGCCTGCTGCTGACGACGGCGATCGACGTGGACCACGTCAACCGGCTTGGCTGGACCGCGCTGCTGGAGGCGGTGATCCTCGGCGAAGGTGGCGCGGCGCACCAGGAGATCGTGCGCATGCTCATAGCGCGCAAGGCGGACGTGAACCTCGCGGACCGGCAAGGCGTGACGCCGCTGGCGCACGCCAGGCAGCGAAACCAGGACGCCGTGGTGCGCCTGCTGCTGGCGGCAGGCGCGCACTGATGTCGGCGCTGCATGGAAGGCAGCGCAGCAACTGCTAGGCACTTCGCACATCGCACATCGCACATGGCACATGGCACATGGCACATGGCAAATGGCACTTGGCAGATGCAGTTTCCTCGCATCGCGGTGCGTCTGCGGCTTCCTCGAAGCAGCGCGTCGAAGATCGCGCAGGGGGTCATGGACGTGGGTTACGAAACCGACCCGGCTAGGCCGCTTTCCAGCTCCCCGCTTCGCTCTTCACGAATTCGGACCACGTGCGCAGCGGCCTTCCGAGCAGCGTGCTGGCGTGGTCGTCCGGTTGGCTGCAGAACCCGTTCCGGATCAGGCGATAGAACGCAAGGACACGTTCCACATGGCGAGGGGCGAACCCGCGCGTGAGCATCATCTCCCGGGCCGCCGGCTCGTCGAGTTGGAGGTAACGCACGGGTCTTCCCGTCACCTGCGAGATGCTTGCCGCGATCTGGAAGTGGTTCAGGGCTTCGGGGCCGTTCAATGTGATGCCTTGGCCTGCCAGGGTGTCATCGACCAGCGCGCGGTGCAGGACGGCTGCGACGTCGCGGGCATCCACGTACGCGACGGCTGCACCGGCCAGTGGCAGGCTGAGGGTCCCTCGGGCCGCAATTTCCGTGGCCAGCGGCGGCAGCGCGAGCATCTGCATGAAGAAGTTCGGTCGCACGTGCGTCCAGCGCATGCCGGAGTCTTCCACCAGCAGTTCCACCTTCCGCAGGGAGAATTCCGGCCGCAGTTCGGCACCCAGCGCGGAGAGCACCACCACGCGCTCCACGCCACTGCGCCGCATGGCGTCGATGAACGCGCGCGCATGCAGGTGGGCGTCCTCGTCTCCGGGGCGCGAGATGAGCATGACGGTCGAGGTACCGTCGAGTGACTGCCCGAACGCGGCAGGATCGAGCAGATCGAAGTACACGTCCCGGGGCGAGGTGGGTTTGCGCGTGGCGCACGCGACGTCGCGCCCCTCGTTCACAAGCATGCGTACGACCTGGCGCCCGACAAGGCCGCTGGCACCCAGGACAAGTATTCGCTTCGACATCGACATCGGTTCTCCGTTCAACATGGGGGTGCGAAGCGTAGGAGCGCCGAGGGGTTCGGCGCTTGAATGAAAAGGCTGCGCCTCCAGCCTCTTCGTTCAAGCGCCATCGAAATGCGGTGGGAAGAATTCGCCTGGTCAAACCCAAGGAGCGAATCACATGTCCACCTTCTCCGATCGAATCCGCCCGCACGTCGATGCAGAGCTCGACGCAGCACACGACGCCGAACACCGCGGCGAGTTCACCACCGCCTTCGGCAAGCTCGAGCGTGCGCATGTGCTCGGGCAGTCGTCCACCCGCGAACACGTGCGCGTGCACTGGCACATGCTGCGCTTCGCGTTGCGCAACAGCCTTCGCGCAGAGGCGCTCGGCCAGGCATGGCGCCTCGCTGCAGCGGCAGTCTTCACGCCACTGGGTGTGGTTCCGACCGGAAACACCGGAGGTGCGGACGTCAGTGGCTTGAGGCGGATGCGCATGCCGCAGGACCTGCGCACGACCATCGACGCGGCTCGCACCTGACGGGGGCACACGATGATCTGCCGCACACTTTGCGTGTTCGCCTTCTGCGCCCTGGCCGGCGGCTGCAGCACGCAGCCGCCCGATCTGGACGTTTCATCGCAGAAGCTCACCACCGCAGGCACCTACCGCGTGGCCCTGCAGGCGCCGGCGCAGACGCCCGCCATCAACCAGATGCACGCCTGGAAGGTCACGCTGACCACGCCCGACGGCACGCCGGTGCGCGCGGCAACCTTCAAGGTGGACGGCGGCATGCCGCAGCATGGCCATGGCCTTCCCACCCAGCCTCGCGTGACGCGCGAACTCGAACCCGGCACGTACCTGCTCGAAGGCATGAAGTTCAGCATGACCGGGTGGTGGGAGCTGAAGCTGGCCATCGATGGCGCGGCCGGGGCCGACAAGGTCATCTTCAATACGGTGGTCGAAAGTGCGAGAAAGTGAGGAACGCGTGAACACGGCACTTGCAGCGGCAGCAGCCGCAGCAGCCGGCGTGGCACTCGCGGCCATCGCGCTGACGGTTGGGGCGGCGCAGGACGGCAAGCCGCGCGACCGGTGGTCGGCCCAGGAGACGGCAACCCTGGCTTCCATGCAGCTGGGCGGAGCCGGCCCGTTGCCGAGCGACCCGTCCAACGCGTACGAGAACAAGGCAGAGGTCGCGGCGCTCGGACGGGCCCTGTTCAACGATGTGCGCCTCAGTCGCAACGGCACGGTGTCCTGCGCAAGCTGCCACGCGGCCGATAACCAGTTCCAGGACGGCCGGAAGCTCGGGCAGGGCCTGGGCACGGGCCGGCGCCGGACCATGCCGGTCATGGGCGCGGCGCGTTCTCCCTTTCTGTTCTGGGATGGCCGCAAGGACAGCCTCTGGTCGCAGGCGCTGGGCCCGCTCGAGGATGCCGCCGAGCACGGCACCAACCGGGTGGCGGTAGTGCAGGTGCTCGGGCGCGCCTATCGGCAGCAGTACCAGGAAGCCTTTGGCGCGTTTCCCGCGCTGGAAGGTCTTCCGCAAGCCGCCTCTCCGAACGGAGACGCTGCAGAACGGGTGGCGTGGCAATCGATGCCGCCTGCGCGCCGGGATGCGGTGAACCGCGTGTTCGCCAACGTGGGCAAGGCCATCGCGGCCTACGAGCGCCAGGTGTCGTTCGGCGAAGGGAGATTCGACACATATGTGGCAGCGACTGCCGCGGGCGATGGCCGCGGGCAGGAGGTGCTCACCCTCCAGGAGGTCCGCGGCTTGCGCCTGTTCCTCGGCAAGGGCCAGTGCGTCACGTGCCACAACGGGCCCCTGATGACCGACCACGCCTTCCACAACACCGGTGTTCCGCCGCTGAACCCGATCCGGCCCGACCGGGGGCGAGCAGACGCCCTCGACAAGCTCATGCGGGACGAGTTCAACTGCCTCGGTCCATACAGCGATGCGAAGCCCGAGCAGTGCGGCGAGCTTCGGTTCCTCGCGACGGACGACCCGGGGCAGCTGGCCGCCTTTCGCACGCCGAGCCTGCGCAATGTCGCGCTGCGCGCCCCGTACATGCACGCCGGACAGTTCGCAACGATCGAGGAGGTGCTGGAGCACTACGCCCGATCGCCCCAGGCGGCACTCGGCCACAGCGAGTTGGCCCAGCCCGGCGAGAAGCACGCCGACCGGCAGACGATCAGGCTGTCGCAGGCGGATATCCAGGATCTGGCGGCTTTCCTGGGAACGCTGACCGGGCCAGTGCTTCAGCCCAGGTAGTGCTGCGGCACCCGAAGCCGGGTGCTCAGTGGGCCGGTCATCTGCATCGCGGAGGGCGGCAGGCCGAACATCGTGCGAGCCGTCCGCGACAGGTGGGCCGAGTCGGCGAAGCCGGACGCGTGCGCCGCGCTCGAGAGCGTCTCGCCCTGCATCAGCAGGGTCCAGACGTGCAGCAGCCGGCGCCAGAGCAGGTACGTCCGCAGCGGCATGCCCGTCTCGGCAACGAACAAGTGCCTGAACCGGCTCGGCGAGAGGTTCGCCAGTGCGGCGAGCTGCTCCAGGGTCAGCTTCTGGTCCACCCTGTCGTGGATGACCTGGATGGCAGCCAGCACCCGCGGGTCCGTGGGCTCGCGGGCGCTCGCTTGTGCCAGCTCCTGCACGAGCTGCAGGCACACGGCCTTCACCTTTTCGGCGTCTTTCTCGATGCGCCACGCCTGCTCCAGCCTCCTGGCCGGGGCAAGCACGGTCTCCAAGGGCAGGTAGCGGGCTTTTCCCTCGAGCATGCGCGTGAGCGCCTTGCCCTCGGTCGTCTCTGGCTCCACGAACAGCACAGCGGTCCACTCGCAGTCGTTGACGTCGATGGTGTGGGGGGCGGCCGAAGGAATGAGAGCCCCGGCGCACGCGGTCAGCGTGCCTTGTCGGCCGAACTGCACCTTGAGCCCGGACGGCGCGCCGATGGCCAGCTGAATCGCGTAGTGCGAGTGCGTATCGATCGTGCCGCGCCCGCCGCAGCCGAGAAATCCGCAGCCGCCCCGCCAGGCAACGAAATCTCCTGTGTAGCGTGAAAGGGTGGGCTGCGAGTTCACGCGCTCATCTTAGAAGCGCGGTAGGGCGACGCAAGCAGGCGCCTGCGCCGCGCGCGCACGGAGTGCCTGCAGCCGAGACCTGCAACGAGGGGGCCGCGCCGCGTGTTCCGCCGTCGAGCCTTATGTCTGCCGGGCGGCTCGTGCAGGATGAGGGGTGCAGACCAGGAGGCCGGCGTTCAGCGCGCCTCCGGCGTGATGGACACGCGAATCGGCAAGGTCGAGCCGGGCTGGTCGCGGGTGAAGGCAGTGGCTTCATGGCCGTGGTAGTCGTAGGTGACGCGCCACCCGGTCAGGCGCTGCTGCTGGTCATAGACCGTGCGGCAGCTGCGCACTTCACGCTGGACCATCTGGGGCGGCGCGGCGGGCGCGGCCTGGCTGTTCGCGATCCGGTCGCCCACCAAGGCGCCGGCCACGGCGCCCACGGCGGTGGCGGCTTCACGCCCGTGGCCCTTGCCGACCCGGTTGCCCAGAAGGGCGCCGGCAACGCCGCCCACGATGACGCCGCCGTAGCCGTTGGCCCCGATGCCGCCGCCGGTCGCCGGTGGCTGCTGCTGCTCCGTCACCAGCTGGACGCCGCATTCCTCCCGTGGGATCTGCACGGTCTCGTACTGCGGCTGCACGGAACGCACGCGCGCCATGTCGGTGAACGAGGCTCCTGCGCCCACAGGGACGGGGGCGGCCACGGTTGCCGGTGCGGGTGGAAGTGCACCGTAGGTCTGGGCACCGGCGGTTGCGGCGGCGAAAAGAACGGGTGTCATGAGGGCGATGCGGATCATCAATGGGCTCCTTGTGGCGATCTGCTGTCGAGCTTAGCGTGCCGCGCCGAGCAGACGCGTGGAGGTCTTTGCAAAGCTGCGCGCAGGCGATGCGCGCATGGCTGTTGCGATGATTTGTACGCCGGGTGTTGCCAGGTGCGAACACGAGCTTGCGTGCAAGGCCTGACCGGCAGCACGCGTTTGCGTGCGATCCGGCGCGGTCACCTCCCATTCAACCGATCGACTCGTCGTCCAGGCTTCCCAGGAGCCGCTGCCGGCCTGCGAGCACGTGTCGTTCGGCCAGGGTTCGGGCGCGCCCGCCCAGCCCCTTGACGATGGCCTGCACCAGATGCCGGTGCTGCTCATTGGAGACCCGCATGTTCCCCGGCCCGTTGAAGTAGCGCCGCCGGAACACGTGGAGCTCCTTGACGTACTCGTCGTATGCCTGCCGTGCCCGCCGGTTGCCCGACAGATCCATGATGGTGCTGTGAAAGCGCAGGTTGACCTCGTAGTAGCGCGTGCCGTCGCCGCGCGTGCTGGCCTCCTCCATTTCGTCAAGCAACTGCTCCAGGCCGCGCTTGTCCGCTTCGTTCGCGCGCTCTGCGGCCATCTCCGCCCCGTAGCCGAACAGCACCGCGCGCAGCTCGTATACCTCCAGCATCTCGCGCACCGACAGCTTGCGCACGAACACGCCCCGATTGGGTACCGAGGTGACGAGCCCCCAGCCGGTAAGCACCCGCACCGCCTCCCGGATAGGGCCGCGGCTGGTACCCATGCGCAGGGCCAGGGCAGCCTCGTTGAGCCGGTCACCGGGGGCGAACTCACCTTCGTAGATCAGCCGCTTGAGGTCTTCGGCGATGCGGGGCGCCAGGTCCGAGGTGCGGACGGTCTTGCGAGGGGGAGGAGAGTCCGGAAGGGTGCTCATGAGGGGAGACTGAGGGTCAGCAAAGGTGCCGACGGTCGATGGTAGCAAGCCGACAGGGGGGGTGGAACAGCAGGCAAACGGACGTTGAATTGTTGGCAAAGCTTTATGAAGTGTTGACAGTTTTCGCCATGTCCTTCCATCATGGGACTCCCTTTCCAGGAGACATTCCGATGATCCAGCGTCGCCAAACCCTGATCACGCTCGCCAGCGCCCTCGCCGTTGCGGCCTTGCCCGGAATGGCGGGTGCACAGACCGCCTACCCCAGCAAGCAGGTGCGGCTGATCGCGCCGGCCTCACCCGGCGGCATCTCCGACGTGCTGAGCCGGCTGATCGCCCAGCGGCTGTCGGAGGTCTACGACCAGCCCGTGGTGGTGGAGAACAAGGCCGGCGCCGGCGGGCACGTGGCGGGCGCGGAGGTCGCGAAGGCATCGCCCGACGGGCACACGCTCATGCTCAGCCACATCGGACACAACGGCGTGTCGGCGATCTATCCCAATCTGACCTACAACCCGGTGAAGGACCTGCAGCCGGTGGTGCTCCTGGCCGAGAGCGCCGGCGTCCTCGTCGTGCCTCCGTCCTCCCCGGCGCGCAGCGTCGGCGACCTCATTGCCCAGGCCAAGGCCCAACCGGGACAGATCACGTACGGCTCGGCCGGTCCGGGCTCCGCGATTCATATGGCGGCGGCACTGTTCGAGCACATGGCCGACGTGAAGCTCACCCACGTGCCATACAAAGGCAGCGGCCCCGCGCTGAACGATCTGCTCGGCGGGCAGATCAACCTGATGATCGACAACCTGGCCAGCGCGCTGCCGCACATCCAGGCCGGCAAGCTGCGTCCGCTGGGCGTGACCAGCCCGCAGCGGCACCCGAGCCTGCCCGAGGTGCCCACCATCGCCGAGTCCGGGGTGCCGGGCTATGCGTCGGTGCCGTGGTACGCCATCTCGGCGCCGAGCGGGGTGTCGCCCGAGATCATCCGCAAGCTCAATGCCGACCTCAACACCGTCATCCGCTCACCGGAAATCAAGGCGCGCTTCGAGGGGCTGGGGGTGACGCCGCTCGGCGGCAGCGTGGACGACGCCCTCAAGCGCAATGCCATCGAGACGGAGCGCTGGAACAAGGTCATCAGGGCGGCCAACATCACGGCGCAATAGAGACGATGCTCCTGTCCGAACAGCGTCCCTCCGGTGATCCGCAGGTCGCGGTGTTCACCAAGAACCGGCTCAACCCCGCGTACGAAGCGGCTCGCATCGGCGCCGAGCGCGCGGCCGGGCGCCTCGGGGCGCGCATCGAGCACTACGTGCCCGAGATCGCCGACGACCCGGACCAGCAGACTGCCCTGGTGGCTGCGGCGCTCGCCCGCCGGCCGGACGCCTTCGTCTTTACCGCGGTGCACCTGACGCGCATGGAGCCTGCGATCGCTGCGATACGGGCCGCCGGCATTCCGATCTTCAGCTTCATCGGACGCCTCGGCGAAGGCCAGGCGATTTCGCATGTCGGCGCGGCCGATTTCGACCTGGCCAGCGGCATCGCCCGCCGCCTGTTCCAGCACCTGGGCGGGCGTGGGCGCGTGGTGATCGTCGAGGGACCGCCCGCGACCGCCACCAACGTGCGGCGGCTGCGCGGCTTCGAAGCCGCGGCGCTCGAATACCCTGGCATAGACATCGTCGCGCGCTGCTGCGGTGCGAACCTGCGGAGTCCGGGGCAGGAGGCGTTTGCCGAGGTGCTGCGCAGTCAACCGGCCATCGACGGGGTGCTCGCCGCCAACGACGACATGGCCATCGGCGTGCTCGCTGCGCTGCAGGCGGTTGGCCGACAGGCCGCCGTGGTCGGCGTCAACGCCATCCCGGAAGCGATCCAGGCGATCCGGGAGGGCCGGATGGTGGCCACCGCCGATTTCAACGCCATGCAGTTGTGCCACCTGGCTACCGAATGCGCGATCCGCCACGTGCGGGGGCAGCGCGTCCCGGTCGAGATCGAGCTGCCCGCCGCCGTCGTGGACCGCGGCAACTGCAGCGCCTGGGACCGACCGTATCTGGAGCAAAGGCTGCTGACGCTCGACGAAGTCGGCGGAAGATTCCCCACCGCCATCACCTGGCCCGAGGCCCCCGGGCGCTAGCCGAACCGATCACTCTTCCTGTCCCCCATGACCCCACTCGTCACGAACCCCGCCACCGCCCACGAACCCGGTCGCGCCGCGCCTCTGGACGTCACCGGCCGGCTTGCTCGCTACATGGCGGGCGCGGCCGACGCCCCGCTGCCCGAGGAGGTGGCCCAGGCCTGCAAGCACCGCATCCTCGACACGCTCGCCGCCATCGTTTCGGGCGCTCGCATGCGGCCGGGAGCGATGGCGATCGAGTACGTGCGCTCGCTCGGCGGCACGGCCCAGGCCGCGGTGCTCGCCTCGGACGTGTGCACCACGGCGGCCAACGCCGCGCTGGCCAACGGCATGTGCGCGCACGCGGACGAGACCGACGACTTCGAGCCTTCCACCAAGGCGCATCCGGGTTCTTCGGCCGTGCCGGCCGCGCTCGCCGTGGCCGAGAAGAACGGCAGCTCGGGCGAGGCCCTCATGCGGTCCGTCGCGCTGGGCTACGACCTCGGCTGCCGCCTGCTGATGGCGCTCGGGCCGGCCCATGTGCGCGCCAGCCACCGCAGCGCCGAGGGGACGAGTTCCACGTTCTGCGCCCTCGGATCCGCCGCCCTGGCCGGGCTGGACGAGCAGCGCATGCGCTTCGCGATCTCGTACGCCGCCCAGCAGGTCTCGGGCCTGTGGAGCTGGGTCAAGGACGAGGACCACATCGAGAAGGCCTTCGACTTCGCCGGCATGGGCGCGCGCAATGGGGTCACTGCCGTCACCATGGTGGAGGCGGGCCTGACCGGCGTGCACGACGTGCTCGACGGCACGCACAACCTCTTCATCGCCTTGTCCAGAGAGCCCCAGCCCGAGGCCATGCTCGAGGGGCTGGGGAGCCGCTTTTTCGTCACCGAATCGTCGATCAAGACCTTCTCGGTGGGTTATCCCAACCAGTCGGCACTGGACGCCATGCTGCTGCTGCGCCGCCAGCACGGTCTCACGCCCGCGCAGGTGCGCGCCATCCACGTCCGGATCCCCACCGATGCCGTGGGCATCGTCGGCAACAGCGCCATGGCCGACGTCAGTTGCCAGCACCTCGTCTCGCTGGCGCTGCTCAAGGGCGAGGTTTCGTTTGCCGACAGCCATGACGCGTCGCTGATGCACGATCCGGCGGTGCGGGCCGTGCGCGAGAAGCTCACCCTCGCAGGCGACGCCGCGCTGATGGATCCCGCGGCGCCGCGCGGCGCGATCGTCGAGCTGGAGCTGCTCGACGGGCGGCGCGTCGCCCACCACACCCGGTTCGCTCCGGGCACCAAGGAGCGACCGCTCACGACGGAGCAGGTCAATGCCAAGGCGCGCGACCTCATGGCACCCGTGCTCGGACAGCAGCACACCGACGAGCTGATCGCCCGCATCAACCAACTGGAGCAGGTGCGCGACGTGCGTGAGCTGCGGCCGCTTTGGACGACGTGAGCCAGTGGCACCATCGGCCGACGGCCTGCAACGATGCCCCAGGAGGATCGATGAAGTTCCAAGGTTTCCTGCACGTGAATATCCGCTGCTCGACGGACGACCTCGCCGACATCGAGCGGTTCTATGCCGAGGTGCTGGGCCTGAGGGTCGGCTTCCGGCCGGCGTTCGATTTTCCCGGTGCCTGGCTCTACGATGGAGACGATCCCATCGTCCATGTCCAGGCGCGCTATCCGCGCGGGTCCTTCGTCAAGAACGACCACAACGCGAGCGTGGACCACATCGCGTGGCGGGCCTCCGGCGCGGCCGCGTTCCGCCAGCGCATGACCGCCCTGGGCATCGAGTTCCAGGAACAGAACATTCCGGGCGCCGGCTATCAGGTGTTCCTGCACGACCCCGTGGGGACCAAGCTGGAATTCAACTTCATGAACGAGTACGTGGAAGACGCCGTGCCCCTGGGCACGGTCGCGAAAGGACCGGCGGCATGAAGCTGTTCATCACCAAAGGTTCGCCTTTCGCACGCAAGGCCAGGATTCTCGCGCGGGAGAAGGGGCTGTCCGGGCGCATGGAAGAGGTCGTGATCGCGGTCTCGCCGGTAGAGCCCCGGCACGATCTGGCCGCGCACAACCCGCTGTCGAAGCTGCCGGTCCTGCTGCTGGACGACGGCACCTCGCTCTACGACTCCAGCGTGATCTGCGCCTACCTGGACACGCTGCACGGCGGCACCCGTGCGCTTCCGGATGCCGGTTGGCCGCGCATCTCGGCCCTGCGCCGCGAGGCCCTCGCCGACGGCATGCTCGAGGCGGCCATCCTGTGCCGCTACGAACTGGCGCTGCGTCCCGAGCCGCTGCGCTGGGTCGAGTGGGTGCAAGGGCAGCAGCGCAAGGTGTTTGCCGGCCTGGCCGAGCTCGAAGCCGAAGTGGATGGCTGGGGCGAGGACTACGCCTTGCCGCAGATCGCCGTCACGTGCGCACTCGGCTATCTCGACTACCGCTTCGCCGATTGGCAATGGCGCGGGGGCTTTCCGCGGCTGGCCGCATGGTTCGAGCGGATCGCGTCTCGTCCTTCGGTGGTGGAGACGATTCCTTCGTGAGGTGTATTCAGGTGCGTTCGCCCGGGTGGTCGCGCCCGGAACGACCGTGTCGGGCTCTCTTTGCGTACGCGGGCGGTGCGTTGGCGCGAAACTCGGTGCGCGGGTGGTTGACAGGATGTAAGCGGGCGAATTTCCCCGGCGTTGCATCGCGCAAAAAAAAAGCCCGCTAACTTTTCAGTAGCGGGCTTTCGTCGCCTGTCGAGGCTTCGTATGGTGGCGCTTCACGGACTCGAACCGCGGACCTGTGGATTATGATTCCATCGCTCTAACCGACTGAGCTAAAGCGCCGAGAGACCGAGATTATAGCGGCCCGCGGAGCGGCTCAACGGTGCTGGAATTGCGGCTTGCGCTTGTTTACAAAAGCGTCCATGCCTTCCTTCTGGTCGGCCGTGGCGAACAGGGCGTGGAAGAGGCGGCGCTCGAACATGACGCCGTCCGACAGGCCGGTCTCGAAGGCGCGGTTGACCGACTCCTTGGCCGCCATCACCGCCAGCTGCGAGAACTCGCAGATCGTGATCGCGGCGGCCACGGTTTCTTCCATCAGCTTGTCCAGCGGCACCACGCGGCTGACCAACCCGGCGCGCTCGGCTTCGGTGGCATCCATCATCCGCGCCGTGAGGGCCATGTCCATGGCCTTGGCCTTGCCGACCGCGCGCGGCAGGCGCTGGGTGCCGCCGGCGCCGGGGATGATGCCCAGCTTGATCTCCGGCTGCCCGAACTTCGCGTTGTCGGCCGCGATGATGAAGTCGCACATCATCGCCAGCTCGCAGCCGCCGCCCAGCGCGAAGCCGCTCACCGCGGCGATCACCGGCTTGCGGATCGAGCGGATGGTTTCCCAGTTGCGCGTGATGTAGTCGCGGCCGTAGGCGTCGGCGAAGGTGTACTGGGCCATCGCGCCGATGTCGGCGCCGGCGGCAAAGGCCTTTTCGCTGCCCGTGACCACCATGCAGCCGATGGCCGGGTCGGCATCGAACGCGCGCAGGGCCGCACCGAGCTCGTCCATCAGCTGCTCGTTCAGCGCATTCAACTGCTTGGGGCGATTGAGCTGGACCACGCCGACCTTGCCCGCCTCGGTGCGCACCTCGATGAGTTCGTATGCCATTCGCCGTTCTCCTTCTGGACTGGGATGAGGCGGCCAATGTACAAGGGAAATCCCAGGGAAAACGTTCACCGACCGCGTGGTCGGCCAATGCTAGAGTCGCCCGAGGAGACCACGAATGAATCAGCAGGACGTCCTCTTCGAGACGCGCGGCGCCGTCGCGCTGATCACCCTGAACCGGCCCCAGGCGCTCAACAGTTTTACCTGGCAGATGCACCGCGAACTCGGCGCTGCGTTGGATCGCATCGAGGCCGACCGTGCCCTGCGGGCAGTCGTGCTCACGGGAGCCGGCCGGGGCTTTTGCGCGGGGGCGGATCTGTCCGAATTCGACTTCGAGCCCGGACCCGACCTGGTCCGCCGCGCCGATCCCGGTCCGGTGATCGACAAGGCCTTCAACCCCACCGTGCGCAAGCTCGTGGCGCTGCGGGTGCCCACGGTGGCCGCCGTCAACGGCGTCGCGGCCGGCGCCGGCGCCTCGCTGGCCATGACCTGCGACCTGGCGGTGGCGGCACCGGGGGCCAGCTTCATCCAGGCTTTCAGCCGCATCGGCCTGGTACCCGACGCCGGCGGCACCTGGTTCCTCGCGCGCAAGCTGGGGCTGGCCCGCGCAATGGGCTGCGCGATGCTGGGTGACAAGCTGTCCGCCAAGGATGCGAAGGAGTGGGGGCTGATCTGGGACGTTGCCGCCGAAGGCCAGGACTGCGTCGATGCGGCGCTGGCGCTCGCGCAACGGCTGGCGCAACTGCCCACCCGCGCTCTGGTGGAGACGCGGCGGCTGCTGCGCGCGGCCGGCGCGAACGACCTCGACACACAGCTCGACCTGGAGCGCGACACGCAGTCGGCGCTCGGCGCCACCCACGACTACATCGAGGGCGTGACCGCCTTCCTCGAGAAGCGGCCGGCCCGCTTCAAGGGCGAATGAACGTGGACGCCGTCGCCCTGGCCGCCCGCGTCGGCCGCCAGATGTTCGAAGGCGACCGTGCCTCGCGCGACACCATGGGCATGGAGCTGCTCGCCTGCGAGCCCGGCCGCGCCGTCATGCGCATGCAGGTGCGCGAGCTGCACCTGAACGGCCACCGCATCTGCCACGGCGGCTTCATCTTCACCCTGGCCGATTCGACATTCGCCTTCGCCTGCAACAGCCGCAACCGCGTAACGGTGGCGGCCGGTTGCAGCATCGAATTTCTCAAGCCGGGCCAGCTGGGCGATGTGCTCACCTGCGAGGGTGTCGAGCAGGTGCTGCAGGGGCGCCACGGCATCTACGACATGACCGTGCGCAACCAGCAGGGCGACGTCGTCGCGGTGTTCCGCGGCAAGAGCGCCCAGCTCCAGGGCACCGTCGTACCCGAGGACGCACCGGACTCCCAGGACCAGCCATGAATACCGTGAATGCCTTCCCCCTCGAGCCTATCGAAAAGGCCAGCATCGACGAGCTGCGTGCACTGCAGCTGCAGCGCCTGCAGGCGACGCTGGCCCACGCCTACGCCAACTCGCCGGTGTACCGCGCCAAGTTCGAGGCGGCCGGCGTGCACCCCGACGACTGCCGCAGCCTGACGGACCTGGCCAGGTTCCCCTTCACCACCAAGCAGGACCTGCGCGAGCACTATCCCTTCGGCATGTTTGCGGTGCCGCGCGCCCAGTGCGTGCGCATCCACGCCTCCAGCGGCACCACCGGCAAGCCCACCGTGGTCGGCTATACCCGCCGCGACATCGAGACCTGGGCGCAGGTGATGGCGCGCAGCCTGCGCGCCAGCGGCGCGCGGCCCGGCGACCTGGTGCACGTGAGCTACGGCTATGGGCTCTTCACGGGCGGGCTGGGCGCGCACTACGGGGCCGAGCACCTGGGCCTGACGGTGGTCCCCTTCGGCGGCGGACAGACCGAGCGCCAGGTGCAGCTGATCCACGACTTCCGGCCCGACATCATCATGGTCACGCCCAGCTACATGCTGGCCATCGCAGACGAGTTCGAGCGCCAGGGCCTGGATCCGCGCGAGAGCAGCCTGCGCCTGGGCATCTTCGGCGCCGAGCCCTGGACGCACGACATGCGCGCGAGCATCGAACGGCGCCTCGCGCTCGAGGCCGTGGACATCTACGGCCTGTCGGAGGTGATGGGCCCGGGCGTCGCCAACGAGTGCGTCGAGACCAAGGACGGACCCACCATCTGGGAGGACCACTTCTACCCCGAGATCGTCGATCCGCAGACCGGCGAGCCGGTGGCCGACGGCGAGATGGGCGAGCTGGTGTTCACCAGCCTGACCAAGGAGGCGCTGCCGGTGATCCGCTACCGCACGCGCGACCTCACCCGGCTGCTGCCCGGCACCGCGCGCACCATGCGCCGCATGGAAAAGATCACCGGCCGCAGCGACGACATGATGATCGTGCGCGGCGTGAACGTGTTCCCGACGCAGGTCGAGGAGCTGATCCTGCGCCACGCCGAGCTGGCGCCGCACTACCAGTGCGTCCTCACCCGAGAAGGTCCGCTCGACTGCCTCACCGTGGCGGTCGAGGTGCGCAGCGGGCTGGACGCCGGTGGTGAGGTCGCGCGCGGCGCCGCGGCGGGGCTCGAGCACGAGATCAAGGCCTACATCGGCGCCAGCGCGCGCGTCGAGCTGCGGCCCGCCGGCGGTGTCGAGCGCAGCCAGGGCAAGGCCAAGCGCGTGCTCGATCTGCGCAAGCTCTGAGCCTCGGCTCCAGGCCCTGTACGCGGCAACGCGGAACCCGGCCACCCGGGCACCTGCGGAAAGCCCCCGCGTGTCAGCGACAATCGCGCCCCATGAAATTCAAGATGGCACCCAACTCGCTGTTCGCCATCCTGCTGCGATCGCCCTGGTGGATCAGCATCGCGATCGCGCTGGCCTTCACGCTGATCTCGACGGCCTTGCTGCCGGCCGAGCTGCGGGCTTTCGGCGCGATGGGGGGCTTCCCCTTCCTCGTGATCGGTGCGATCGCATTGCGCCGCCAGTGGAATGCGCCCTCGGCGCGCCAGGTGGAAGCGGTGCAGCAGGCGCTTGCCGGCATGGGCTGGCCGGCCTTCTCGCAGGCGCTGGTGCAGGGCTTCGAGCGCCAGGGCTATGTGGTCGAACGGCTCACCGGCGCGGCCGACCTGCTGCTGCTGCGCAACGGCCGGCATACCGTGGTGGCCGCCAAGCGCTGGAAAGCAGCCCGCATCGGTGAAGACGCCCTGCAGGCACTGCAGCAGGCCACCCGCGAACGCGATGCCAGCGCCGGCGTCTACGTGGCGCTCGGCGAGCTGACCCCGCAGGCGCGCCGCTTCGCCGAGCAGCACCGCATCGAGCTGCTGCAGGGGCCAGCCCTCGCTCAGCTGCTGCGCGGCGTGTCCTTGCCCTCGTCCTGAAGCGTTCGGGCGCCCGCTCCGCCGCCGTGCGCCGCATCGCCGCGGTCCAGCAGCAGCGTCACCAGCACCGCGCAGTCGGTGCGCGCGCGCAGGCTGTGGCGCTGCTTGGGCGGCAGCACCACCAGGGTGCCGGGCCGCAGGGTGCGGGTGCCGCCAGGCATCACCACTTCCACCTGGCCTTCCAGGCAATGGATCACGCTCTCGAAATCGACGTGGTGCTCGGGCTGGTCCTGCCGCTGCGGAAGCACCAGGTGCAGCAGCTGGATGCGCTCGGTCTTGATGAGGCTGGTGCTGAACGCGTCCACCAGGTTCGGCCCCAGCGGATTCACGTTGATCACGTCCAGCAGATCGGCGTGTGGCAGGGCCATGGGTCAGTCTCTCCTCGATGTGTCGTGCATGAGGCCATGATGGCTGCCGCCGCGGCGCCTCGGGTTACCAAGTGCGTGGGCCGTAAGAGATCGCGCGGCAGGCACCGTGCGGCGGGGGCGGGTGCCTAGACTGGCTCGCATCGCGTTCGCGCATGCAGAGGAGCCCGACCCATGCCAGCCCAGGATCCCCTTCGCCGTTACGCAGACTGCATCGCCGCCTGCAATGCCTGCGCCATGGAATGCCGCCACTGCGCGGCCGCCTGCCTGCAGGAGCCCGACGTGCAGCACATGGCCCGATGCATCGCGCTGGACTTCGATTGCGCCCAGGTGTGCCAGCTCGCGGCGGCCCTGATGGCCGGCGGCAGCGACCACGCGCCCGCGTTGTGCCGGGTCTGCGCGCAGGTGTGCCAGGCCTGCGGCGACGAGTGCGCGCGCCACGACGCCGACCACTGCAAGCAGTGCGCCGAGGCCTGCCACCGCTGCGCGCGCGAGTGCGAGCGTATGGCCGCCGCGGCATGAATGCGCCGATGGCCATGGCAGGACGCTGCCGTGCGCCGGGTGCGCCCGGTCCGGGTGCGCCGGGCGCGCCGGTCGCGCCAGCGCGTCTCCGCCACTCCGGTGCCCCGAGCGAATGGGCGCCGATTGCAGAGCCGGCTTGCCCGCGCCCATGATCGCGGTCTTCTGGCTCGCAGGGCAGCAGGGTTCCGGCCCGCAGTCGCAGCACCGCAGCTTCGCCGCCGACCAGCTGGCCCAGGCCCTGCAGTTCGCCGAGGACCTGCGCCGCCGCCGCCGGGCCGGCGAGTCCATCAGCCATGTGGCGATCCAGTCCGAACCCATCGACTCGGTCGGCGAGGCCGGTGTCGCGGATGCGGCCGCCGACTACGCGCACTACAAGCGCCGGCTCGACCCCTCCGTGCCGCTGGGCCGCGCGTCCGCTGTCGCAGCTGCAGGCGGGCGCGACCGCGAGCCGCCGAACGCCCCGCATGCGCCGGCGGCCGCACCTGCGGGCAACTCAGGCGCGGCCTGACCGAAATGCCGCAGGCGTGGTCCCCGTCCAGGCGCGAAACGCGCGAATGAAGCTCTTCTCGTTGCGAAAGCCGGCCGCCGCGGCCACCTGCTTGACCGGTTTGTCGCTGCGCCACAGCAGCTCCCGGGCGCGTTCGCAGCGGACCTCGTCCTTCAGCTGCTGCAGGCTGCTGCCGGCCTCCCGCAGCTGCCGGTGCAGGGTGCGCGCGGACAGGTTCAGCAGCGCCGCGACTGTGGCCGCATCCGGTGCGGCGCCGGCCGCCGGCGAACGCAGCGCCTGCCGCACCTGCTGCGCCAGCAGGCGGTCGCGCCGGTACTGCAGCACCGTGAGCGGCAGCGCGCGCTGCAGCATCTGGGCCAGGGCGCGCTCGTCGCGGCGCAGCGGCAGGGCCAGGTACCGGGCGTCGAAGACGATCTCGGCGTGCGCCGCGCCGAATTCCAGGGCGCAAGGGAACATGTGGGTGTAGGTGTCGGCGTGCGGCGGCGCTGCGAACGGAAACCGCGCCATCTGCAGCGCGATGCGCGAGTCGATGTACCAGCTCGCCAGGCCGTGCACATTGCGCAGCAGGTGTACCAGGCTGAACTCCCGGGCGGCTGGCGGCAGCGCCCGGTGGCGCGCGCCTTCCTCGAGCTCGATGCCGGCGCTGCTGCCGCCGGTTGCGACGCGCAGCGTGAGGTCGTCCGCCAACAGACCGTGGTGGCGGCACCAGCGCCGCAGCGCCAACCCCAGATCGGGCGCACTGATCGATGCCCGCGCCAGCATGCCGTAGCTGCCCCAGGGAAGCCGCCGTCCGAAGGCGCCCAGCGCCTCGTCGTCGAGCGCCTGCATGGCGGCGCCGGACAGCAGCTCCATCTGGCGCGGCGTGATGTGCGCGCCGGAATCCGTGAGTTGCGTTGGCGCGATCTGTGCCAGCTCCAGGGCTTGCCGCGGGTCCAGCGCGCGCTGACGGAAGGCCTGCACCACCACCTGTGCGTAGGCCATGGGTACGGTGGCAGCGGAGGCCGGGACGGGCAGGAGCGAGGCGCTGCGGGGCATCAGCACAGTGTCGCGATGCTTGGCACGATTTGCAACCTTGCTGGCAGGCCGCGGGACCGCGATTGTTCCTAAGCTTGCGCATTCACAGCCGTGCGAGGACTTCCATGCCCCAACTCGAGTCGCAGCTCAACGCCCGTTCGGCGCAGTTCCAGGCCAACGCCGCCGCCATGCGCGCGCTGGTCGATGACCTGAACGCGCAGGTCGCGCGCGCCGCAGCCGGCGGCGGCGAGACCGCCCGGGCCCGCCACACTGCGCGCGGCAAGCTGCTGCCGCGCGAGCGCGTGCAGATGCTGCTGGACCCCGGCACGCCCTTCCTCGAGATCGCCCCGCTCGCCGCGCACGCCATGTACGACGGCGACGCACCTTGCGCGGGGCTGATCGCGGGCATCGGCCGCATCGCCGGCATCGACTGCATGGTGGTGTGCAACGACGCCACGGTGAAGGGCGGCACCTACTACCCCATGACCGTGAAGAAGCACCTGCGCGCCCAGGAAGTGGCGCAGCAGAACTGCCTGCCCTGCGTCTACCTGGTCGATTCCGGCGGTGCCAACCTGCCCAACCAGGACGAGGTCTTTCCCGACCGCGACCATTTCGGCCGCATCTTCTACAACCAGGCCACCATGTCCGCGCAGGGCATCCCGCAGATCGCGGTGGTGATGGGCTCGTGCACCGCCGGCGGCGCCTACGTGCCGGCCATGAGCGACGAGACCATCATCGTGAAGAACCAGGGCACCATCTTTCTGGGCGGCCCGCCCCTGGTGAAGGCCGCCACCGGCGAGGTGGTCACCGCCGAAGACCTGGGCGGCGGCGACGTGCACACCCGGCTCTCGGGCGTTGCCGACCACCTGGCCCAGAACGACCTGCACGCGCTGGCGCTGGCGCGCCAGGCAGTGGCCAACCTGAACCGCAGCAAGGCGCACGGGCAGGCGCTGCGGGCGCCGCAGCCGCCGAGATACCACCCGGCCGAGCTGTACGGCGTGGTGCCCACCGACACGCGCAAGCCCTTCGACGTGCGCGAGATCATCGCCCGCGTGGTCGATGCCTCCGAGTTCCACGAATTCAAGGCGCGCTACGGCGCCACGCTGGTGTGCGGCTTCGCGCACATCGAGGGCATGCCGGTGGGCATCGTCGCCAACAACGGCATCCTGTTCTCCGAATCGGCCCAGAAGGGTGCGCATTTCATCGAGCTGTGCGGCCAGCGCAAGGTGCCGCTGGTGTTCCTGCAGAACATCACCGGCTTCATGGTCGGACGCAAGTACGAGAACGAGGGCATCGCGCGGCACGGCGCCAAGATGGTCACCGCCGTGGCCACGGTGAACGTGCCCAAGTTCACCGTCATCATCGGCGGCAGCTACGGCGCCGGCAACTACGGCATGTGCGGCCGCGCCTACTCGCCGCGTTTCCTCTGGATGTGGCCCAACGCGCGCATCTCGGTCATGGGCGGGGAGCAGGCGGCCAGCGTGCTCGCCACCGTCAAGCGCGACGGCATCGAAGGTCGCGGCGGGCGCTGGAGCGCCGACGAAGAGGCGGCGTTCAAGCAGCCCCTTCTCGAGCAGTTCGCCCATCAGTCCCACCCCTATTACGCCAGCGCCCGCCTGTGGGACGATGGGGTCATCGACCCCGCCGACACCCGCCGCATGCTGGCGCTGGGGCTTTCCGCCGCGCTGAACGCGCCCATCCCCGAACCGCGCTTCGGCGTGTTCCGCATGTAGCGTGCAAGCGCACGAGGACCGAGCAACGCCGCAGGCAAGCGCATCCGATGGACCTGAGCACCTACTTCCAGCAGCTGGCGCACTACCACGTGTGGGCCACCGAGCGGCTGCTCGGGCCGCAGCTGCGCGCGCTGCCCGAGGCGTCCCTGCGCGGCGATGCAGGGCTGTTCTTCGGCTCCATCCACGGCACGCTCAACCACCTGCTGGTGGCCGAGCGGCTGTGGCAGGCGCGGGTGATGGACGGGTGTTCGCCGCGCATCGCCCTGAACGCCGAGCTCGTGGCCGGGCGCGACGCACTGGCCGACGCGTTGCAAGAAGCGGCCCGGCGCTGGTCCACATGGCTGGCGGCCACGCCGCCGCAGCAGCTCGCCGGCACGCTCACCTACACCCGCAACAACGGCCAGGCGGTGGTCGTGCCACTGGCTGGCACCCTGGGACACGTGTTCAACCACGCCACCCACCACCGCGGCCAGATCACCGCGGCGCTCACGGCCCAGGGCCGCGAGGCGCCCGAGCTCGACTGGATCATCCTGATGCAGGAGCAGCAGGCGCGCAGCCGCGCCGAACCCCCGAGGAGCGTGCATGAAACATCTTGAACTCGGCTTCGCCGACGGCGTGGCCAGCGTCACCCTCAACCGGCCCGAAGTGCGCAACGCCTTCAACGACGAAGTCATCGCCGAGCTGGGGGCCGTGTTCCTCGAACTCGGCCACCGCCCCGAGGTGCGCGCCGTCGTGCTCGCGGCCAACGGCCCTGCCTTCTGCGCGGGCGCCGACCTGCGATGGATGGAGCGCATGGCCACCTTCAGCCGCGACGAGAACATCGACGACGCCAGTGCCCTGGCGCGCATGCTCGAGCTGGTCTGGCGCTGCCCCAAGCCCACCGTGGCACGCGTGCAGGGCGACACCTACGCCGGCGGCCTGGGTTTGGTCGCCGCCTGCGACATGGCCGTGTCGGTCGAGGGCGCCGGCTTCTGCCTGAGCGAGGTGCGCATCGGTCTCATACCGGCCACCATCAGCCCCTACGTCGTCCGTGCCATCGGCGCGCGCGCCGCGCACCGCTATTTCCTCACCGCCGAACGCTTCGACGCGGCCGAGGCGCTGCGCATCGGTCTCGTGCACGAGGTCGTCGCGCCCGATCAGCTCGACGCGCGCGTCGCCCACATCACGCGGCACCTCGTGCAGGCGGGGCCGGAGGCGGTCAAGGCCTGCAAGCAGCTGCTGCACGACGTGGTTGGTCGCGAGGTCACGCCCGCACTGGTGCAGCGCACGGTGGAGGGCATCGCCGACAGCCGCGCGGGCGCCGAAGGCCGCGAGGGCGTGCGCGCTTTCCTCGACAAGCGCAAGCCCGGCTGGCTGCAGGGCTGAAGGGAGGCGCCATGCCCACCATCCCCGGCCTGCCCGACACGCCCCCCGAGCTGCTGGCGCTGGCCGCCGCGCTCGGCTGGACCAGCGGCATCCGGCTCTATGCAGTCGTCTTCCTCACCGGCCTGGCTGGCACCACGGGGTGGATCGAACTGCCGCCGGGCCTGCAACTGCTGGAGCATCCGGTGGTGCTGGCGGGAAGCGCCACCATGCTGCTGGTCGAGTTCTTCGCCGACAAGCTGCCGCTGGTCGATACGCTCTGGGACGCGATCCACACCCTCATTCGCATCCCGGCCGGCGCCGCGCTGGCGGCGGGCGCGCTGGGCGCCGACGGCTCGACCATCATGTGGCTCGCCGCATTGATGGGGGGCGGGCTCGCGGCCACGAGCCACACCGCGAAGATGACCACGCGCGCCGCGGTGAACACCTCGCCCGAGCCGTTCACCAACGTCAGCGTCTCGCTGCTCGAGGACGGCTTCGTGATCTTCATGCTGTGGCTCTCGGCCACCTATCCGATCGCCTTCGCCGGCGTGCTCGCCGTGAGCATCGTCATGGCCGTGGCCCTGGTCATCGTGCTGTTCAAGTTCCTGCGCACGGTGATGCGCGAGGTCCCCAAACTCTTCGCGGGCCGTCGCCCGCCCGCCCAAGGAAGCCGCTAGAGCCATGTTCAAGAAGATCCTGATCGCCAACCGCGGCGAGATCGCCTGCCGGGTCGCCGCCACCGCCCGACGGCTCGCCGTGCGCACTGTCGCGGTCTATTCCGACGCCGACGCACAGGCCAAGCACGTCGATGCCTGCGACGAGGCCGTGCACATCGGCGGCAGCGCACCGCGCGAGAGTTATCTGCAATGGGACCGCATCATCGAGGCGGCCCGTGCGACCGGCGCCGAAGCCATCCACCCCGGCTACGGTTTTCTCAGCGAGAACGAGGAGTTCGCCCAGGCCTGCGCGCAGGCTGGCATCGTCTTCATCGGCCCGCCCGCCGCGGCCATCCAGGCCATGGGCCTGAAGGCCGAGTCCAAGCAGCTCATGGAACGGGCCGGCGTGCCGCTGGTGCCCGGCTACCACGGCAGCCGCCAGGAGCCCGATTTCCTGCGCGCCGAGGCCGAGCGCATCGGCTATCCGGTGCTGATCAAGGCCAGCGCCGGCGGCGGCGGCAAGGGCATGCGAGCGGTCGAGCGTGCCGCCGATTTCGACGAGGCCCTCGCCTCGTGCAAGCGCGAGGCCGCCAGCAGCTTCGGCGACGACGCCGTGCTGATCGAGAAATACGTGCAGCGCCCCCGCCACATCGAGATCCAGGTCTTCGGCGACACGCACGGCCAGTGCGTCTGGCTGTTCGAGCGCGACTGCTCGGTGCAGCGGCGCCACCAGAAAGTGCTCGAGGAGGCGCCCGCACCCGGCATGACGCCGGCGCTGCGCCGGCGCATGGGCGAGGCGGCGGTGGCGGCCGCGCGCGCCGTCGATTACGTCGGCGCCGGTACCGTGGAGTTCATCGTGGAGCAGGGCGCCGACGGCGCCATGGAGTTCTTCTTCATGGAGATGAACACCCGGCTGCAGGTGGAGCACCCGGTCACCGAGGCCGTCACCGGGCTCGACCTGGTCGAGTGGCAGCTGCGCGTCGCCGCGGGCGAGCCGCTGCCGCTCACGCAGGAGCAGCTGCGACTGGACGGCCACGCCATCGAGGCGCGCATCTGCGCCGAAAACCCCGACAACAACTTCCTGCCCGCCACCGGCACGCTGCACGTCTATCGCAAGCCTGCGGCTGCCAGCTTCGAGCGGGCATCGGTGCGCATCGACGACGGCGTGCGCGAGGGCGACGTGATCTCGCCCTTCTACGACTCGATGGTCGCGAAGCTCATCGTCCACGGCGCCACGCGCCAGGAAGCGCTGGCACGCCTGGACGATGCGCTGGCGCAGCTGCACATCGTCGGGCTGTCCACCAACGTGCAGTTCCTGCGCCACGTCGTCCGCACCGACTCGTTCGCCCAGGCGCGGCTCGACACGGCCCTCATCCAGCGCGAGCAAGCCGCGCTGTTCCACCAGCAAGCCGTCGAGCTGCCGGTGGCCGCGGCCGCGGTCGTCGCGTCCACGCTGCTGTCCGAGCGCGCGGCCGAAGGCGCCGATCCGTTCAGCCGCGCCGACGGCTGGCGCTCGCACGGACTCGCCACGCGCCGCTTCGCCTTCGAGTTCGGCGGGGAGCCGGCGCAGGCCGAGCTGGCCTACCTGCACGACGGCGCGCTGCAGCTCCAGCTGGCAGACGGGGTATCCGAGCCGCTCGCCTTCGAGGCCCTGCCCGACGGGTCCATCGACCTGCGCTATGCCGGCCGCCGCGAACGCGTGTGGGTGTATGCCCAGGGCGAGACCGACCACGTGTTCACGCGCCGCGGCGCTGCCGACATCGTCTCGCTCGACTTGCTGGCCCATGCCGGCGAGGCGCAGGCCGAGGGCGGCCGGCTGACCGCGCCCATGCCGGGCAAGGTGGTCTCCTTCGCCGTGCGCGCCGGCGACGCCGTGCGCAAGGGCCAGGCCCTGGCCGTGATGGAGGCCATGAAGATGGAGCACACCATCGCCGCGCCCGCCGACGGCACCGTGGCGGAACTGCTGTACGCACCGGGCGACCAGGTCGCCGAGGGGGCCGAGCTGCTCACCCTGACCGCCGGCTGATCCGCTGGAGGGTGTGACGCGCGACGCACAATTGCGCCATGCGAATCAGTTTCTGCTGCACCGACACGCGGGCCGAGCCCTGGCTGCTCGGGCTGCGTGCCGCCCTTGCCGGAGCCGAGGTGGCCGAATGGAGCCCCGGCGCGCCGCAGGCCGACTACGCCGTGGTCTGGGGGCCTCCCCAGCAGTTCATCGACGAGCAGCCGGCGCTGCGCGGCATCTTCAACATCGGAGCCGGGGTCGATGGCCTGCTCAGGCTGCGGCTGCCCGCCGGCGCACGCGTGGTGCGCCTCGACGACGCCGGCATGGGCGTGCAGATGGCCGAGTACGTCTGCCACGCGCTCATCCGGCACTTCCGCGAATTCGACGGCTACGAGCGCGACATGGCCGAGGGACGCTGGTCCTTTCGCAAGCCGCGCAGCCGCAGCGATTTTCCCGTCGGCATCCTCGGCATGGGCGTGCTGGGCCAGCGCGTCGCCCGCGCCGTGGCGCAGTTCGAGTTTCCGGTGCGCGGCTGGAGCCGCAGCCCGCGCCAGGTGGAGGGCGTGGACTGCTTCGCCGGACCTGCGCAGCTCGACGCCTTCCTCGCGGGCACCCGGGTGCTGGTGTGCCTGCTGCCGCTGACGCCGGCGACCGAAGGCATCCTGAACCGCGACACGCTGGCGCGCCTGCTGCCCGGGGGTTACCTGATCAATGTCGCCCGCGGCGCGCACCTGGTGGATGCCGACCTGCTCGCGCTGCTGGATACCGGCCAGCTCGCAGGCGCCACCCTGGACGTGTTCCGCACCGAGCCGCTGCCGACGGACCATCCGTTCTGGCGCGAGCCGCGCCTGACGCTCACGCCCCATACGTCGGCGCGCACGCTGCGCGACGAAAGCATCGCGCAGATCGCGCGCAAGATCGCTGCGCTGGAGCGGGGCGAACCTATCGCCGGCATCGTCGATCCCGCGCGCGGCTACTGAACGCCCGAACGCCCGAACGCCCGAACGCCCGAACCCCCGAACGCCCGAACGCCCGAACGCCAGAGGATCGAACCCATGCAACTCCCATCCCGTGTCCAGCTGGTCGAGGTCGGCCCGCGCGACGGGCTGCAAAACGAAAAGCAGCTCGTTCCTGCCGAGGTCAAGATCGACCTGGTCCACCGTCTGCAGGATGCCGGCCTGACCGAGATCGAGGTCACCAGCTTCGTCAGCCCCAAATGGGTGCCGCAGATGGCCGACGCCGCCGCCGTCATGGCTGGCATCGAGCGTCGCAAGGGCGTGCGCTACGCGGTGCTCACCCCCAACATGCAGGGCTTGGAAGGCGCACTGGCCAGCGGCGCCGACGAGATCGTGGTGTTCGGGGCGGCGAGCGAGGCCTTCAGCCGCAAGAACATCAACTGCTCCATCGCCGAGAGCATCGAGCGCTTCGCCCCGGTGGCGCAGGCCGCCCGCGCGCGCGGCATCACGGTGCGCGGGGCCATCTCCTGCACCGTGGGATGTCCGTACGAGGGCGAGATCGCGCCCGAGCGGGTCGAGCTGGTCGCGCGGCTCATGAAGGAGATCGGCGTGCAGCACGTGGGCGTGGCCGACACCATCGGCGTGGGCACGCCGCGCAAGGTGCAGCGCGCCCTCGAGGCGGCGCTGCGGCACTTCGAGCTGGACGCGGTCTCGGGCCACTACCACGACACCTACGGCCAGGCGCTGGCCAACACCCTGGCCTCGCTCGAACTCGGCATCTGGCACTTCGACACCTCCATCGCCGGCCTGGGCGGCTGCCCCTATGCCAAGGGCGCCACGGGCAACGTCGCGACGGAGGACGTGGTCTTCCTGCTGCACGGTATGGGCATCGAGACCGGCATCGACCTCGACCGGCTCGTCGATGCCGGCGCCGCCATCAGCAGCCACCTGCAGCGCCCGCCGAACTCGCGTGCGGCGACGGCGCTGCTGAACAAGCGGGCGTCATGAGCATGTGCGGCGCCGAACTCCAGTCGCTGCCCGAAGGCATGCAGCGCGTCGCCCGGCTGCTGCAGTCGCGCGGCCATCCGCACATGCCGCGCATGCTCGATGCCGCCGCGCGCACCGCGCAGCAGGCCGCCGACGCCCTGGGGGTGCACGTGGGCCAGATCGCCAAGAGCATCATCTTCCGGCGCCGCCACGACGAGGCCGCGGTGCTGGTCGTCACCTCGGGCGACCGGCGCGTGGACGAGCGCAAGGTCGAGGCGCTGGTCGGGCCCATCGGCCGTGCCGACGCCGACTTCGTCAAGAGCCGCACCGGCTTTTCCATCGGCGGAGTCGCACCGCTCGCGCACGCGCAGCCGCCCGTCACATTGATCGACCGCGAGCTGTTTCGCTTCGACGAGATATGGGCCGCCGCCGGCCACCCGCATGGCGTGTTCCTGCTGCGGCCGGCCGACCTCGAACACCTGACCGGTGCGCCGGTCGCGGACGTCGTGCAGGAGGCGCCGTGACGCCGGCCCCGCTCGCGCAGCTGCTGGCACGCGCGCAGGCCGTAGCCGCCGCCGGTGCCGGCTCCGAGGACGTGCCCTCGCCCTGCAGCTCGGTGTGCCGCATGGACCCCGCCAGCGGCTGGTGCGCAGGCTGCCTGCGCACGCTCGACGAGATCGCGTCCTGGGGCGGCATGGACGCAGCCGCCAAGCGCCGCGTCTGGCACACGATCGGCGCGCGCGCGCGCCACCTCGAAGACGCGGAGGACGCGGCGTGAAACACATCACCTTCCATCTCGACTTCGTCTCGCCGTATGCCTATCTCGCATTCGAGCAGCTGCCCCAGGCGCTGCTGGGCCTGAGCTATCGCATCGACTATCGGCCCGTCCTGTTCGGCGCGATCCTGGCGCACTACGGCCAGCTCGGCCCCGCCGAGGTGCCTGGCAAGCGCGAGTGGACCTATCGGCAGGTGCAGTGGCTCGCGCGCCAGCACGGCATTCCGCTGCACCTGCCGGCGACGCACCCGTTCAACCCGCTGCCGCTGCTGCGCCTCGCCCTTGCCTGCGGCGATGGCGGGCTCGTGAACCGCTGGGCGTGCGAAACCGTGCTGCGCCACGTCTGGCTGTCGGAGGCGGACGCCGTCGATCCGCAGCGCCTCGCGCAGCTGCGCGCCGAACTGGCGCCGCGTCGCGACTCCGGGGACGCCGAGGTCAAGGCCGAACTGCGCGCCAACACCGATGCCGCCATCGCCGCCGGGGTGTTCGGCGTGCCCGCCCTGGCCGTGGACGACAGGCTGTTCTGGGGCTTCGATGCGCTGCCGATGCTGCGCGCCTATCTCGAGGGCGATGCCTGGTTCGACACACCCGCTTGGCACGAGGCGGGACAGCGGCCCGGCGTGCAGCGCGCCCGCTGAGCGGCCGGCAGGCTGCGGCCATCGGGCTGGCTCAGGGCTGCCGCAACCACGCGTGCCGCGAGGCGTAGGCCTGCAGCGCGTCCCATGAGCCGCATTCGGCGGCCACGCGCGGCCACACGCGCTGCAGCAGTTCGCTCTCGGCGAGCACGTCGGCTTCGGCCTCGTGGCGTGCGAGGCAGGTGATGCCGAAGTGCCCGAGCCAGTCGTCCAGCGAGCGCGCACGCACGCTCGGGAAGGCGCTGGTGCAGAGGTGCGCGATGTCCAGCCAGGCGTGCGCCATGCGCCTGCCGCCCTGCGCGCGCACCTGCCGTTGCAGCAGCGTGCGGTCGAAATCGGCATGAAAGGCGAGCAGGGGGGCGCCCTGTGCGAACTGCAGGAAAGCCTGCAGTGCGTCGCGCGGCTGTGCGGCCCGGTCCTGCGCGCCGAGCCCGATGCCGTGCACCAGCACGTTCTCACGGCTTCCCGGACGCGACGGGCGCAGCCGCACCGAGAAGCTGTCGCCGGGACACAGCGCCAGGCGCCGCGTGCGCCAGTCGCAGCGCAGGCCGACCGCGGCGATGGCAAGCAGCTCGGCCCGATGCGGATCCAGCCCGGTGGCCTCCACGTCCAGGACCAGCCAGCGCGCTTCTGCGCCTTCGGGCGTCGGCGCGCGCCGGCCGGGCCAGCGCCACCAGCTCATCGCATCGTCCAGTCCAGCGCCAGCCGCTGCTGCAGCGCGCGTGCTTCGCGCAGGCTGGCCGCCAGGATGCGCCGGTCGATGTCGCTGAGGCTCGCGAGGCGCAGATGGTTGGGCCGCTCCCCGGTCGCGGCGGCCGCGTCGAGCTGCACGCGCAGGCGCAGCCCCTGCAGGAACTCGAAGGCACCGACCCAGCTCTCGTATTCGCGCGGCTGCAGCTGCAAGGCACGGCCCGACTGCAGCAGCCGCTCGCGCGTGCCCGTGGCCTGCACGCCCTGGCCGAGGGCCAGGATGCGCGCCGCATCGACGAACAGCGCGGTGCCCTGCAGCTTCAGGTCGATGCAGCCCTGCGCGTCGGCTTCGATGCGACCGGCCCAGTCGAGCGGAGGGCGGTGCGCCAGCGCGTTGGCGGCGAGCTGGTGCAGGAAGCGCGGCGTCGTGCGCACCCGGGTCGCGATCTCGTGCCCGAGCTGCGCGGCCAGGCGCTCGTCGCCCGCCAGCGGGCGCAGGTCGAAGTAGATGCTGGCCTGCAGCAGGTCGTGCGGGCTTCCATGCTCGATCCAGCGGCGAAAGCGCGTGAGCCAGTCCGACACGGTCAGGCAGCAGGCGGGCTGGCCCGCCATGATGCCGCCGCGGCACCAGTCGTAGCCGCAGGCATCGAGCGTGCGGTTGACGCCTTCGGCCCAGGCCCGTGTGCGCTCGCGCTCGGCGCCGTCGCTGTCGTCGGGCAGCACCAGCGCATTGTCCTGGTCGGAGGCGAGGGTCTGCTCGCTGCGCCCCTCGGAGCCGAGCGCGAGCCAGCACAGGCGCTCCAGGGCGATGGCGGCGCGGGCGGCGTGCAGCGTCAGCACGCGCCGCGTGAGGACGTCGTTGAGCCGGCTGGTCAGCTCGGTGATCTGGCGTGCCTGCACGCCCTGCGCGAGCAGCTGGCGGGCGAGGGCGCGGATGCCCTCGGCCGCCAGGCGCAGCGCGGCGTCGTCCTCGGCGCGCCGGATGTGGGCGCTGACCTGCTGCACGCTGGTGCGCTGCAGCGCGAACAGGTCGCGCTCGGACACCATGCCCACCAGCGTGCCCTCGCGCGTGACCGGCACGTGCCGCACGGCGTGCTCGCCCATGAGGAGCGCGGCGTCCTGCGCGGTGTCGCGCACGCCCAGGCTGTACACCGGGGAGGTCATCACGCGCCCGATCGGCGTGTCGAGATCGAAGTCCGGCGCCAGCACCACCCGCAGCAGATCGTGGCGGGTGAAGATGCCGCGCAGCGCGCCCGTGTCGTCGGTGACCAGGATCGAGCCGATCTGCCGCGCGTGCATGGTCTGCAAGGCCTCGCGCAGCGGCGTGCCCGGGGCACAGTGCACCGCACCGACGCTGGCGAGGCTGCCGAGCGGCATTTCCATGGCCTGCTGCGCCAGCGCCTGCGAAGCAAGGGTCTGGTGCAGCTCGTTGCGCGAACGCGCGAGCAGCGCCTGCATGCGCGCCTGCAGGTAGTCGGCGAAGGGCGGGCTGCGCCCGGCCACCGCCTCGACATCGTCCGCATCGAGCGCCAGCACGAACACGTCGTCCAGCGCGGTGTAGGTGCCGCGCACCGGCCGATGCGCGAGCAGCGCCGCCACCGGCATGAACTCGCCCGCCCCGAGCGCCGTCGCATCGCCGCCTCCCGGCGCCTCGTGCCGCACGGTGCCCTGACGCACCAGCAGCAGCGTCCGCGCCGCACCCTGTGCGGGCGCCAGCAGCACCTCGCCCGGCGCCGCGTAGTGCTGGCGCGCGCGGGTGAGAAACGCGTCGATCGCCTCGTCGTCCATCGTGCAGAACGGCGGCCAGGCCCGCAGCTGTGTGCGCAGGTGCGCCAGCAGGGGGGCCGAAGGCGCGAGTGCGCCCTGCGCGGCGGCCGTGGCAGCGGCGGTCAGGGGCGTTTCGGCGGGCTCTGGCATGGCGGCGGCCGCACGCTAGCACGCAACAGCGCGCTTGCCCATGGGGTGCCGGCGTGCGGGCGCATCGAGTCGGTGTTAACCCTTGCCGTGGTGCAAAACCGTCGCTGTGTAAGAAACGGGTAAGCCGCACTTTTGACAGTCCGCGCAACACCTGCGCACATGCTCACCGCACTGACCCTCGTGAAACTCGTCGCCGAGATCGCCCTCATGGCGCTGCTCGGACGTTGGGTGCTGGGCCTGCTGGCAGGGGCCAAGCGCGAGCAGAACCTGTTCTATCAAGTGCTCGACATGACGGTGCGCCCCTTCACCTGGGCCGCGCGCCGACTCACGCCGCGGGTCGTGCTCGACCGGCACGTGCCGCTGGTGGCTTTCCTCGCACTGGGTTTCGCCTGGATCGCCGTGACGATCTGGCGTATCCAGCACTGTGTCCAGATCGGAGTGCACCTGTGTCGCTGACCTTGCGCCTGCAGCTCGCCCTGCTGCGCTGGCAGGGCCGCCTGGCCCTGCTGCTCGGACGGCGCGCCCGTGCCCTCGAGCTGTTCGAGGCGCTGAGCGCAATGGTTCCGGACGACGCCCACGCGCTCGCCAGCCGCGCCCAGATCGAAGACCAGCGCGGCGACAGCGCGCGCGCCGTCGCACTGCAGCAGCAGGTGGTGCGCTGCGCGCCGGCGCATGCGCCGGGCTGGTTCAACCTCGGATTCATGCTCGAGAAAGCGGGGCGGCTCGAAGAAGCGCTCGCTGCCTTCCGGGAGGCGACCCGCCTGTCTCCCAAGCTCGACCGGGCCTGGTACGGCCAGGGCCTGGTGCTGATCCAGTTGCGCCGCTTCGACGAGGCCGTCGAGGCGCTGCGCAAGAACACCGAACTGCAACCCATGAGCCCCTACGGCTGGTACCAACTGGCCCGGGTTCATGTCGATCGGCAAGAGCCCGACGAGGCTGCGCGGATCATCCGCCACCTCCGGGGGTTCGAGCCGAGGGTGGCCGCCCAGCTCGAACGTGAGACCGGACTGCGCAGCGCGCAGTCGGCCTGACGTCCGCGCCGTGTGCCGCACCGGCGGGGCCGGGCGGATGCCGCTGAACGCCGTGACCGGCTGCAGGCCCGCCCATCCGCGGGCGGTCGCGAACCAGCCCGCCCGGGCGCACACTGAGGCAGGAGACATGCAGCTATCGGAATCGCACCGCCACTACTGGCGCAAGAACCTCAACATCACCGCCATATTGCTCGCGATCTGGTTCGTGGTGACCTTCGTCGTGAGCTACTTCGCGCGCGACCTGAGCTTCAATTTCTTCGGCTGGCCCTTCAGTTTCTGGATGGGCGCGCAGGGGGCATTGATCATCTACTGCCTGATCATCTGGTTCTACGCCCGCTACATGGCGAAGCTGGATATCGAGCACGGCGTCGCCGAGGAGGAATGACACCATGGCTGGAATCTTTGGCGCCGACGGCGCCGTGACCACTGCGGAAAGCAACCGGGCCTTCAAGTCCAACCTGAACAAGGTCTATACCTGGTACGTCGGGGGCTTCCTGATCTTCGTGCTGGTGCTCGCGGTGCTCGAATCCATGGGGCTGCCGCGCCGCTGGATCGGCTACACCTTCCTGCTGGCCACCATCGGGCTGTACGCGGGCATCGGCATCATGAGCCGCACCAGCGACGCCGCCGAGTACTACGTCGCCGGACGGCGCGTGCCGGCGGTCTACAACGGCATGGCCACGGGCGCCGACTGGATGTCCGCCGCCTCGTTCATCGGCATGGCCGGAACGCTGTACCTCACCGGCTACTCGGGTCTGGCCTTCATCATGGGCTGGACCGGCGGCTACTGCCTGGTGGCGCTCTTCCTCGCGCCCTACCTGCGCAAGTTCGGCCAGTTCACCATCCCCGACTTCCTGGGCGAGCGCTATGGCGGAAACCTGCCGCGTTTCCTGGGCATCGCGGCGGCCATCCTCTGCTCGTTCACCTACGTGGTGGCGCAGATCTACGGGGTCGGCCTGATCACCTCGCGCCTGACGGGTGTGGCTTTCGAGCTGGGCATTTTCCTCGGCCTGGGCGGCATCCTGGTGTGTTCCTTCCTGGGCGGCATGCGGGCCGTCACCTGGACGCAGGTCGCGCAGTACATCGTGCTGATCGTGGCCTACCTGATCCCGGTGGTCTGGCTGTCGGTCAAGCAGACCAGCGTGCCGGTGCCGCAAGCCATCTACGGCGTGCAGCTGCAGAAGGTGACCGAGGCCGAGAAGCGCCTGGTGGCCGATCCGAAGGAACAGGAAGTGCGCCAGATCTTCGCGCAGCGCGCCGCCGCACTGGGCGACAAGCTGAAGGATCCGGCCGCGGCCCTGAACACCGACCGCGACGCCATCACCAAGCGGGTGAACGATCTGCGCGCGAGCAATGCGCCGGCCGCCGAACTGGCCGACGCCGAGAAGGAGCTCGCCGCGCTGCCCAAGGATCCGGACGCGGCGCGGCGCTCCTGGACCGCTGCCAAGGCGGCTGCCGAGAACAAGGCCAAGCCCCTGAACGGCATGCCCCCGCACGCGCAGCAGTACTCGGGCAATCCGGACGGCGACGCCGCCGCCCAGAAGGCCTACAACGAATCGCGCCGCAACTTCCTGGCGCTGATCTTCTGCCTGATGGTGGGCACGGCGGCCCTGCCGCACATCCTGATGCGCTACTACACGACGCCCAGCGTCAAGCAGGCGCGTGAGTCGGTGACCTGGTCGCTGTTCTTCATCTTCCTGCTGTACTTCACCGCGCCCGCCCTGGCGGTGCTGGTCAAGTACGAGGTGTTCAACGTGCTGGTGGGTACGCCCTTCGACCAGTTGCCGCAGTGGATCGGGGCCTGGAACCGGGTCGATCCCTCGCTGCTGTCGGTGACCGACGTGAACAAGGACGGCATCTTCCAGCTCAACGAGATGAGCATCGGCGGCGACATCATCGTGCTGGCCACACCGGAAATCGGCGGGCTGCCCTACGTCATCTCGGGCCTGGTGGCCGCCGGCGGCCTGGCCGCTGCGCTGTCCACCGCCGACGGCCTGCTGCTGACGATCGCCAACGCGCTGTCGCACGACCTGTACTACAAGATGCTGGACCCGAACGCCTCGACGGCCCGCCGCGTGACCATCTCCAAGGTCCTGCTGCTGGTGGTGGCGCTGTGTGCCGCGTATGTGGCCGCACAGAAGCCGGCGGATATCCTGTTCCTGGTGTCCGCAGCGTTCTCGTTCGCCGCCGCCGCGTTCTTCCCGGCGCTGGTGCTGGGCATCTTCTGGAAGCGCGCCACCGGCATCGCGGCCTCGCTCGGCATGGCCTGCGGCCTGGGCGTGACCTTCTACTACATGGCCACCACGCAGCCCTGGCTGCGCGGCATATTCGGCGTGACCTCGCCGATCGAGCTGTGGTGGGGCATCCAGCCGATCTCGGCCGGCCTGTTCGGCGTGCCGGTGGGCTTCGCGGTGATCATCCTGGTGAGCCTCATCACGCCGGCGCCCAACGCCCGCATCCAGGAACTGGTGGAGCACGTGCGCTATCCCAGCCTGAAGAGCGCCTGATCGCGGCGGCGCCGTCGCTCCGGCAGGGGCTGCGGCGCGGCTGCGCAGAATTGACCGCCCGCACGCTGCGGGCGACACGCAAGGCAGACCCTCGGGTCTGCCTTTTTTCGTGCGCCCCGCATGGTGCACGCCTGCGGGTGCAAGCCCCGACCACCTCTCGATCGACTCCAGTGAATCGAGACGCGACTGCATGAGGGCCGGGGCGAGCCAAGACGCCTGCGACGCGCGGAACGAGTCGGGGCGGTCCACGAATACCGCTTGACTTCGCGGACCACTGCCGCCGCAGCGACCCGCGCGGCGCAGTCCTCCCCGCCCGGCAGGCGGACACGCGAGTCGCCTCAGTGGCCGGTGTAGCGCGGCGCCCGCTTCTCCATGAAGGCCCGGCGCACCTGCTGCGCCAGGCCGGCGTAGTCCCAGCGTTGCGGCGGCGCGGCGGGATCGGCCGAGGTCAGGTAGGTCAGGGCAGGGCGCTGCGCGTGGCTGCGGGCGACGTGTTCGAGCGCCTGCCAGACGCCGGGATAGGGCAGGTACTCTGCGTAGGTCTGCCGCTCGAGCGCCGCGAGATCGTCCGGCGAGCGGACGCATGGCGGTGCGGTCATGGACCGAGCGTACGGCGCGTGGCGGGCGGCACCGTACCGCGACCGGTGAGGGAAAACCCTCGCGCGCGAACCCCGCAGGCGGGCCCGTTGACGCAAAATCGCGTCGCATGAATAGACGATTCGGCCCGGTGCCGCGATCCGGCTGGGGCCGTGGCGTGTCCGGCGAGCGTTTCCGCGCAGGGCAGCCGCCGAGGTGGCGGTGAGCTGGTTCGCGCCGGTGCGCGCGCGGTCCTTCCTGAGCGGGCTGCGTTTGGGCCGCGCGGCGATGGTGCTGGCCGGCTGCCTGCTGCTCACCTGCATGGCTTCGCTGCTGTCGCTGCGGGCGGTCCAGGTGCGCACGTCGGCGGAGGTCGAATCGCAGGTGGACGATGCGATGGGCCAGCTCGAGAGCCGGCTCGCGGCGTACCTGGCGCTGCTGCAGGCCACGCGGTCCTTCGTGCTGGCCGAAGGTCCGAAGCTCGACCGCGACGGCTTCGCGGTGTTCGTGTCGGGCCTGCAGATCGCCACCGACTACCCCGGCATCCAGGGCATCGGATGGAGCCCGCGCGTGGGCTCGGAGGACACCAGCTTCCGCATCGAGTACCTGGAGCCGCTCGACCGGCGCAACCAGGCCGCCCTCGGCTTCAACATGCATTCGGAGCCGGTGCGCGCCGCGGCCATGGACCGTGCGCGCGACCGCGCCAGCCACGCCATGACCGGCAGCGTGGTGCTGCGCCAGGAGATCGAGCCCGTCAAGTCGGCCGGTTTTCTCATCTACACCCCGGTCTATGCCTCTGGCGAGCCGCCGGAGGCGGTCGAGCAGCGCCGGGCCCTGCTGCGCGGCTTCGTCTATGCGCCCTTCCGGTCCAACGATTTCTTCGGTCCCGCACTGGCCGAGGGGGCGCCCGAGGTGGTGCTGCGCTCGGTGCACACGACCGGCTCCGCGGGCGACGCCGACCTGCTGTACGGCGCGCCGCCCGGCGGCCGCGAGCGCGCGGTGGTCGAGCGCACCCGTGCCGTGGCGGGCCAGGAGTGGACACTGCGCTTCACGCCGGCGGCGCCGGCCTCGCCGCTGCGGCTGCTGCGCCCGTTGCTGGTGTTTTCCGTCGGCCTCGTCATCAGCGCGCTGCTGTTCGCCCTGACCAGGGCCCAGGCGCGCGAGCGCTGGCGCGCCGAAGACCGCACGCAGGCGCTGCGCCAGCAGGTCCAGTTCACCGAAACACTGGTGGGCATCGTCTCGCACGACCTGCGCAACCCGCTCAACACCATCCAGCTCAACGCTTCCATGCTGGAGCGGGCGCCGCTCGCGCCCGAGTTCGCGCGCAGCGTCCAGCGCATCCAGTCGAGCTGCGGGATGAGCACGCGCATGATCCGCGACCTGCTCGATTTCACGCAGGCGCGGCTGGCGGGCGGCATTCCCGTGGTGCGCACGCCGGGCGACATCAACGACATCGTGCAGCAGGCGATAGACGAGCTGCGGCTGGCCCATCCCCGGCGCGAGATCGCGCTGCACGTGCAGGGCGACGGCTCGGGCACCTGGGACGCCGACCGCATCGCACAGGTGGTCGCCAACCTCGTCAACAACGCGCTGGTGTACGGCGCCGCCGATGCGCCGATCACCGTGCGCCTGCACAGCAGCCGCGCCCGCGTGCGGCTGTCGGTGCACAACGAGGGCGAGCCGATCCCGCCGGCGCTGCTGGGCGAGCTGTTCGAGCCGCTGAGCCAGGGCTCGCGTGCCGGCAGCGCCGGACGGAACATCGGGCTCGGGCTCTACATCGTGCGGCAGATCGTGCAGGCGCACGGCGGCACCGTGACCTGCCGCTCCAGCGCCGAGCAGGGCACGCGCTTCGTGGTCGAGATGCTGCGCACCGACGAGGGCCAGGGCACGGTGGCGCGCAGCTGAAGCGCCCCGGCTGCACGGCCGCAGGCTCCTTGGCGCGGCGCGGCTATATCCCCAGGCACCCAAGGCCGCAAGCCTCATCCCTAGAATGTTTGCCCTCCAGCCTCCCTCCCCCTCCCGCTCCACCTCCCTATGACCCACGGTCTGATCCGCATCCGCGGCGCCCGGCAGCACAACCTCAAGAATCTCGACCTCGACCTGCGCACCGGCGAGCTCACCGTGGTGACGGGCCCCAGCGGGTCCGGCAAGTCCAGCCTGGTCTTCGACACGCTCTATGCCGAAGGGCAGCGGCGCTATGTCGAGACCTTCTCGGCCTACGCGCGGCAGTTCCTCGATCGCATGGACAAGCCTGCGGTGGACCGCATCGAGGGCGTGCCCCCGGCCATCGCCATCGACCAGACCAACCCGGTGCGTTCCTCGCGTTCGACGGTGGGGACGATGACCGAGCTGAACGACCACCTGAAGCTGCTGTTCGCGCGCGCGGCCGAGCTCTTCGACCGGCGCAGCGCGCGCCGGGTGCGCCACGACACGCCCGAGACCATCTACGCCGAGCTGATGGAGCGCACGCGCTCGGACGATCCGCGGCTGGTGCTCACCTTTCCCGTGGAACTGCCCGCGGGCACCACGCCGGAGGAGATCGAGCAGTGGCTCGCGGCCAGCGGCTTCACGCGCGTGCAGGCGCAGCGCGAGGTGGCGGCACCGACCGGGCCGCGCAAGGTGCTGGACGTGGTGGCCGACCGCTTCCGCATCCAGGGCGTGGAGAAGGCGCGCGCCATCGAGGCCATCGAGGTCGCCCTCAAGCGCGGTGCGGGGCGCCTTGCGGTCTACGTGCAGCAGGCCGGCGACGAGACGCAGGCCGAGCCGGCGCTGTGGCGCTTCTCGACGGGCCTGCACTGCCCGGACAGCGACATCCGCTATGCCGACCCGATCCCGTCGATGTTCTCCTTCAATTCGGCCGTGGGCGCCTGCGAGACATGCCGCGGTTTCGGCCGGGTGATCGGCGTCGATTGGGGCCTGGTGATTCCCAACGACAAGCTCACGCTGCGCTGCGGCGCGATCAAGCCGATCCAGACCCCCGCGTGGTCCGAGGCCCAGGACGACCTGATGCGGCACGCCGAGGCGGCCGGCATCCCGCGCGACACACCCTGGAGCAAGCTCACGCCCGCGCAGCGCGACTGGGTGCTGGACGGCACGCCCGGCTACAAGGAGGGCAACTGGAGCACGCAGTGGTACGGCATCCGCCGCTTCTTCCAGTATCTGGAGAGCAAGGCCTACAAGATGCACATCCGGGTGCTGCTGTCGAAGTACCGCAGCTACACGCCCTGCGACAGCTGCCGCGGCGCGCGCCTGAAGACCGAACCGCTGCTGTGGCGCCTGGGAAGCAAGGAAGACGCGGACGCGGTGCTGGAGCCGGCGCGCCGCTTCCTGCCGGCGGGCGTGGACTGGACGCGGGCGCAGCTCGAAGCACTCCCGGGACTGTGCCTGCATGACCTGATGCTGATGCCGATCGATCGGCTGCGCGTCTTCTTCGCCCGGCTGCAGCCGATGGCCGCCGCATCGGCGGGCGGAGCGGCCGAGGGCGAGCTGCAGGCGCTGAAGCTGCTGTTCGAGGAGATCTGCACCCGGCTGGCCTATCTCGTCGATGTCGGCATCGGCTATCTCACGCTGGACCGGCAAAGCCGCACGCTTTCGGGTGGCGAGGTCCAGCGCATCAATCTGACCACCGCGCTGGGCACCTCGCTGGTGAACACGCTGTTCGTGCTGGACGAGCCCAGCATCGGCCTGCATCCGCGCGACATCCACCGCATCACCGAGGCCATGAAACGCCTGCGGGACGCCGGCAACACGCTGGTGGTGGTCGAGCACGACCCGGCCGTGATGCTCGCGGCCGACCGCATGATCGACATGGGCCCCGGCCCGGGCGAGCGCGGCGGCCAGATCGTCTTCGACGGCGCCACCGACGCGCTGCGCCGCGCCGACACCCTGACCGGCAACTACCTCGGCGGGCGCAGGCAGGTCGGCATGGGGCTCAAGCGCGCCGTAACCGAGGCCACGCCGCGGCTGATCCTGGAAGGCGCCGCCGAGCACAACCTGAAGGACGTGACGGTCGAGTTCCCGCTGCAGCGCATGGTCTGCGTGACCGGCGTGTCCGGCTCGGGCAAGTCGAGCCTGGTGCAGGACATCCTCGCGCCGGCGCTGCTGCGCCAGTTCGGCAAGGCCACCGACACGCCGGGGCGCCACGCGCGCCTGCTCGGCGCCGACCACCTGTCCGATGTGGTGTTCGTCGATCAGTCGCCCATCGGCAAGACCGCGCGCTCCAACCCGGTGAGCTACGTCGGCGCCTGGGACTGCATCCGCGAGATCTTCGCCAACGCGCCGCTCGCGCGCCAGCGCGGCTACACGGCGTCCAAGTTCAGCTTCAACAGCGGCGACGGCCGCTGCCCCACCTGCGGCGGCTCGGGCTTCGAGCACGTCGAAATGCAGTTCCTCTCGGACGTCTACCTGCGCTGCCCCGATTGCGACGGCCGCCGCTACCGCCCCGAGATCCTGGAGGTCGCCATCGAGCGCCATGCCGTCGGTGCGCCGCGCCCGCGCGTGCTCTCGGTGGCCGACGTGCTGGACCTCACCGTGAGCGAGGCCGCCCAGCTTTTCGCAAACGACCGCGACGTCATCCGTTCGCTGCAGCCGATCATCGACGTCGGCCTCGACTACGTGAAGCTGGGCCAGCCGGTGCCCACGCTCTCGGGCGGCGAGTCGCAGCGGCTCAAGCTGGCGGGCTTCCTGGCTGAGGCGGCGGGCCGGCGCAGCAGCCAGAAGCTCGCGACGCGGGGCACGCTGTTCCTGTTTGACGAGCCCACCACCGGCCTGCACTTCGACGACATCGCCAAGCTGATGCGCGCGCTGCGCCGGCTGCTCGAGGCCGGACATTCGCTGATCGTGATCGAGCACAACCTCGACGTGATCCGCGCGTCGGACTGGGTGATCGATCTGGGGCCCGAAGGCGGCGACGCGGGCGGCCTGCTGGTGGCCGAGGGCCCGCCCGAGGAAGTGCGCAAGCACCCGGCCTCGCACACCGGGCGGGCGCTGCGCGAGTACGACGGCACGCTCGGCGTGCGCGAGCTGGCCGAGCCCATGGGCGCGCCGGCGACGCGGCCTTCGGATCTGCCGGAGCCGGGCGGCGCGATCGAGATCATCAACGCCCGCGAGCACAACCTGAAGTCGATGACGGTGCGCATTCCGCACAACCGATTCAGCGTCGTCACCGGCGTGTCCGGCTCGGGCAAGAGCACGCTCGCCTTCGACATCCTGTTCAACGAGGGCCAGCGGCGCTACCTGGAATCGCTCAACGCCTACGCCCGCAGCATCGTGCAGCCGGCCGGGCGGCCCGAGGTCGATGCGGTCTACGGCATCCCGCCCACCGTGGCGATCGAGCAGCGGCTCTCGCGCGGCGGACGCAAATCGACCGTCGGCACCACCACCGAGGTCTGGCATTTCCTGCGCCTGCTCTATGTCAAGCTGGGGGTGCAGCACTGCGTGCACGAGGGCGCCGAGGTGCGGCCGCAGACGCCGGACAGCATCGCGGCGCAGATCCTGCGTCGCTACCGCGGCCAGCACATCGGCCTGCTGGCGCCGCTGGTGGTGAACCGCAAGGGCGTCTACACCGAGCTGGCCGAATGGGCGCGCGCGCGCCGCTACAGCCATCTGCGCGTGGACGGCAACTTCCTGCCCACCACCGGCTTTCCGCGCCTGGACCGGTTCAAGGAACACACCATCGAGCTGCCGGTGTGCGACCTCGATGTGAAGCCCGAGAACGAGTCGCTGCTGCGCGACCACCTGGCCGTGGCGCTGGAGCACGGCAAGGGCGTGCTGCACGTGCTGGCGCCGCTGGACGGGCTGCGCGAAGCCATGGCCGGAGAAGGGGCGACGCACGCGCACGTCGGCGCGGTGGCGGTGTTCTCCACCCGCCGCGCCTGCCCGGTGTGCAGCACTTCCTATCCCGAGCTCGACCCGCGCCTGTTCTCCTACAACAGCAAGCACGGCTGGTGCCCGGACTGCGTGGGCACCGGCGTCAAGCTCACGCGCGATCAGCGCAAGGCGCTCGACGACACGGTGCAGGCCGAGGACAGCAAGGGGCGCGAGCAGACCTTCGGCGAGCCGGACATCGAGGGCCTCGCCGACGAGGCCTGCCCGGGCTGCCACGGCACGCGGCTGAACGGCCAGGCGCGGGCGGTGCGCTTCAACGGCGTCGGCATCGCGGACATCGCCGCGCTGTCGGTGCTGGACGTGCGCCGCTGGATCGAGACGCTGCAGGCCGAGGGCACGCTGAGCGAACGCGAACAGGGCATCGCGCGCGACCTGATCCCCGAGATCCGCAGCCGCCTCGAGTTCCTCGAGGAGGTGGGCCTCGGCTACCTCACGCTCGACCGGGGCGCGCCCACGCTCTCCGGCGGCGAGGCGCAGCGCATCCGGCTGGCCGCGCAGCTCGGCTCCAACCTGCAGGGCGTGTGCTACGTGCTGGACGAGCCGACCATCGGCCTGCACGCGCGCGACAACCAGATCCTGCTGAACGCGCTGCACAAGCTGGGCGACAAGGGCAACACCCTGGTGGTCGTCGAGCACGACGAGGACACCATCCGCCGTGCCGACCACGTGATCGACATCGGCCCCGGCGCCGGCGTGCGCGGCGGCCGGGTGGTGGCCGAGGGCAGCGTGGCCGATGTGACGGCGCAGGACACATCGGTCACGGGCCGCTACCTGCTGCACGCGATGCGCCACCCGCTCAAGCCGCGCCGCGCGGTGGCGGGCGGGGAGGGGGGCGCAGGCATGTTGCGGGTGCGCGGTGCCAGCCTGCACAACCTGCAGGCAGTGGACGCCGACCTTCCGCTTCAGCGCCTGGTGGCCGTCACCGGCGTTTCGGGTTCGGGCAAGAGCACGCTCGCGCGCGACGTGCTGCTGCACAACGTGCAGCGGGCCGTGCAGCAGCGCGCCACCAAGGCCGGGCGCGACGCCGACGACCGCGGCAAGCACCCGGCGTGGAGCGGTTGCACGGCGGTGGGCGGCTACCAGGGCCTCGACAGGGTGCTGGAAGTCGATCAGACGCCGATCGGCAAGACGCCGCGCTCCTGCCCGGCCACCTACATCGGCTTCTGGGACACCATCCGCAAGCTGTTCGCGGACACGCTCGAAGCCAAGGCCCGCGGTTATGGGCCGGGCCGCTTCTCGTTCAACACCGGCGAGGGCCGCTGCCCCGGCTGCGAGGGGCAGGGCGTGCGCACCATCGGCATGAGCTTCCTGCCCGACGTGAAGGTGCCCTGCGAGTCGTGCCACGGCGCGCGCTTCAATCCGGAGACGCTGGCGGTCACCTGGCGCGGCAAGAGCATTGGCGACGTGCTGCGCATGGAAGTGGACGAGGCGGTCGAGTTCTTCGCCTCGATGCCGGTGATTGCGCATCCGCTGCAGCTGCTCAAGGACGTGGGGCTGGGCTACCTCACGCTCGGCCAGCCCTCGCCGACGCTCTCGGGCGGCGAGGCCCAGCGCATCAAGCTCGTGACCGAACTGGCCAAGGTGCGCGACGACATCACCCGGCGCGGGCAGAAGGCGCCGCACACGTTGTACGTGCTGGACGAGCCGACGGTGGGCCTGCACATGGCCGACGTGGAAAAGCTGATCCGCGTGCTGCACCGCCTGGTGGACGGCGGCCACAGCGTGGTCGTGATCGAGCACGACCTCGACGTGATCGCCGAGGCCGACTGGATCATCGACCTCGGTCCCGAGGGCGGCAGCGCCGGCGGCCGCGTGGTGGCCAGCGCCGCGCCGGAAGACGTGGTGCGGGCGGGCACCCACACCGGCGCCGCGCTGGCGCCGGTGCTGGCGCGCGGCGCCGCGAGCGCGCCCATGCCTCAGCAGGCTGCGGTGGCAGCGAGCGTAGCTGCGGCTGAGGTTCATCCGCAGGAGGTCGCGATCGACGAGACCCGCAGGTGACAGGAATGGGGCTTCCCCTCTTGCCGGGGGCGCCTGCGCCGACTTGAATGCGGCTTTCGCATAGCACCCCTCAGGAGAAAACACCCATGCGCCGTCGCCATCTCGTGCAAGCCGCCGCCGCCGTCCTCGCCACGCCCGCGCTGTCGAGCTTCGCGCAGTCCGCGAGCAACTTTCCGACCAAGCCCATCCGCCTCGTGATCGCATTCCCGGCGGGTGGCCCGACCGACGTGACCATGCGCCAGCTGGCCGAGAACGCGTCCAAGATCCTGGGCCAGCCGGTGATCGTCGAAAACAAGCCCGGTGCGGGGGGCACGTTGCCGGCCCAGCAACTGCAGACCGCGCAGCCCGATGGCTACACGCTCGCGCAGATTCCGCTGGGCGTGTTCCGCCTGCCCTACACGACCAAGATCAACTGGGATCCGGTCAAGGACATCACCTACGTGATCAACGTCACCGGCTACGCCTTCGGCATCGTCGTGCCGGCCGATGGCCCGATCAAGAACTGGAACGATTTCGTCGCTTACGCGAAAGCCAATCCGGGCAAGCTGAGCTACGGCTCCACGGGCAACCTCACCAGCCCGCACCTGACCACCGAGCTGATCGCGCAGCGCCTGGGCCTCCAGCTGAACCACGTGCCCTTCAAGGGCAGCGCCGACCTGATGCAGGCCATCGGCGGCGGCCACATCATGGCGGCGGCCGACTCCACCGGCTTCGCGCCGCTGGTGCAGGCCGGCAAGCTGCGCGTGCTCAACACATGGGGCGAGAAGCGGCTGGAGAAATTCCCCGACGCGCCGACCCTCAAGGAACTCGGCATCGACATCGTGCAGAACTCGCCCTTCGGCATCGGCGCGCCGCGCGGCACGCCGCCCGAGGTGGTCGCGAAGCTGCACGAGGCCTTCAAGAAGGCCATGGAAGACCCGAGCTACGTGCAGGCCCTGGCCCGCTACGACATGGTCCCCATGTACATGGGCCCGCAGGCCTACGCCAAGTTCGCGCAGGAGACCTTCGCCACGGAAAAGGCGCTGGTCGAGAAGCTGGGGCTGGCCAAGGGCAGCTGATCGCGCCAGCCGAGGCCGGCGCGCTCGCGTCGGCTTCACGGCAGGTTCCGGGCACGGCTCAGCGGGCGGCGCAGCGGTTTCCATCCGGCCGTCGTCCGTCCGTGTTTGCAACCGCGCTTGCGGCCGGTTGCGGCAGGTTGCCGCCAGTTGCGGCGGGCCCACGCGATGCGGCCCCTGCGGCAATATCGCGGCATGCAGAAACCGCTGGTGTGGCTGCCTGCGTGCCACCGCAACCTCGACCTGTCCGACCCCGGCGGCTACATCGTGCTGGCAGACCGCTATGCCGAGGCGGTCGATCAGCTGGACCTGCAGCCGGTGCTGTTTCCGTTGGCAGGCGCGGACGACGTCGATGCCCTGCTGCCCCTGGTCGATGGCGTGCTGCTCACCGGCTCCCCCTCCAACGTAGAGGCCAGCCACTATGGCGGCACTGCGCTGCCCACCGACCTCCTCGATCCGCGGCGTGATGCGCTCACCATGCGTCTGGTGCGCGCCGCCCTCGCCGCCGGCGTGCCGCTGTTCGGTGTCTGCCGGGGCCTGCAGGAGATGAACGTCGCCCTCGGAGGCACCCTGCACCAGCAGGTGCATGCCGAGCAAGGCCACCTGGACCACCGCGAGCCCGATGACCAGCCGATGGAGGTGCAGTTCGCGCACCGCCACGAGGTACGGCTGGTGCCGGGCAGCGCCTTCGCGCAGTGGGCCGGCGCCACCACCGCACAGGTCAATTCACTGCACGGCCAGGGCATCAAGCGGCTCGGCCAGGGGCTGGTGGCCGAAGCCTTTGCGCCCGACGGGCTGGTGGAGGGCGTGCGCTACGAGCGCAGCGGGGCCTTCGCGTTCGGCGTGCAGTGGCACCCCGAGTGGCGTTATGCCAGCACGCCGTTCTACGCACGTACTTTCGAAGCCTTCGCGCAGGCGTGCCGCGTGCATTTCGCGCGCCGCCGAAGCAGCCCTTGAACCCCGCGTCGGCGGCGCGCGTCCCCTGCGTATGGGTGGCGGCCAGGCACCGGGAGCTTGGCAACGGGCATGCGCCCGCATTGCTGCGCCGTTGGACGGCGGCGGAACGCGTGCGCTGATCAACGTCGGGCTGTCGCCCGTACCGTTACGGCGTGGCGGTCGCGCGGGCCTGCAGCACGGCGGCGGCCACTTCGGCGAAGCCCCGGCCCCGCTCGGAGGGCGTGACGTACTTCGGCGGATGGCGCAGCTGCGCCTCGAAGCGGCGAATGTTGGCGACGCCTGCGCAATGCGTGAAGCGCTCGAACATGCATTCGTCGTTGGTGGAGTCGCCGACGTAGACCCAGTGGTCCAGCTCGGCGTCCAGCTCGCGGCCCAGCAGCGTGCGCAGGATCCAGCGTGCACCGGCGAGCTTGTCGTGCGTGCCGTACCAGCCGTTGACGTGGATGGAGCTGACCGTCGCGGTCATGCCCTCGGCGCGCATCAGCGCCACGACCTCGCGCACCTGCGCCGGCGCCAGCTGCGTGAACTCGCTGTGATCGATCGCGATGTCGGTTTCGCGGCCGGCGCTGTCGCGGGCGAGCTGCGCTCCGGGCACCGTGGCGACGATGCGCGCAGCCACCTGCTGCATGCGCGCGAAGTTGCGCGCGCGGGTGGCGGCGTCCTGCTGGTAGTGCTTGCGCAACGCACCGTCGCAGCCGCGCACCAGGGCGACCGCGCCGTTCTCCGCGACGATGGCGTCGATCGGCCATTGCAGCGCGAAGGGCTCGCTCCAGCCCACCGGGCGGCCGGTGATGGCGATGGCGTGCAGGCCCGCTTCGCGCAGCGCCGCCAGCGCAGCCAGCGCCTCGGGGCTGGCGCTGCCGTCGCTGGTCAGGGTGTCGTCGATGTCGGTCAGGACGCCGGTGATGCCGCGGCGCGCGGCGAGGGGCCAGTCGGAGAGTGGGAGCATGGGGACGCTGGGGACGGCCGTCATTGTGGCGCAAGCAGCCGCCCGGCCAGACCATCCCAGGGGTCGGAGGCGCGCTTCGTGGCGGCCGCTTCCAACGGCGCGGGCGCCGCCGGGCAGGCGCCGGTGTCGATGTGGTGCAGCGCCGCCGCCAGCAGCGGCTCGCGCGCATCGCCCAGCGGGATGCGCCGGTCTTCCTGCACGGGACACTGCGGTGCCATGCCGCTGGCGTAGTCGCCGAAGCCGACGGCGTTGACGCTCTGGAACTCGATGGCGAAGTAGCTCTTGCCGCAGTTGTCCTTGCGATGGAAGCCGTACGGCTTGCCGCAGGTGGGCTGGCCGACCAGCACCACCTCGATGCCGACGCCGCGCAGTCCGTTGACGATCGATTCGCTGGCCGAGCAGGTGGCGCCGGATGCCAGAACGTACAGGCGCGGCAGCCCCAGCTGCGGCAGCGGGTGCCCCTTGGGATAGCGGCTTTCGGCGGTCTGCACGGTGCCGGTGAACTGCAGCCGCGTGCCCGCGCCTTCTGCGCGGCGCTTGTCGCTGTAGCGCAGCTCTTCGAACAGCTTGCCGTTGTGGTCGGCCCCGGCCACCATCGACGCGACGGCCTGCGCCACGTAGAGGTAGCCGCCCGGGTTGTTGCGCAAGTCCAGCACCAGCTCGGGCACCTCTGCTGCCCGAAGGGCTTCGAAGGCGGCGATCAGCGCGTCCTGCGCACCCTTGCCGTGCCGGTCGAACTGCAGGTAGCCGACCGCGCGGCCGCCCGGGCTGGACAGCGTAGCCACCAGCGGCACGCCGGCGCGTCCCGTCGCGAGCACGGCCGCCATGGGCGTGGCGACGGCGGTGAGCATCGCGTCTGCCTGCGATGTCGTGAGCACTGCGCTGTAGCGGTCGGTGGGCCGGCCGCTGGCGTCCGGCTCGCGCAGCAGGAGCGCGCCGAAGTACGACTGCACGCTTGCGTGCTCCTGGGAGGCCACCTCGGGCACGCGGTCCCACCAGAGGTATCGGTCGTTCAGGTAGCTGCGGGCGAAGGCCTGCTCGCCCTGCAAGGTGCAGATGCCGGCCAAGGACGGGGAAGGCGCCAGCGCGGCGGTGGGGGTCACCAGCTTGCCGGGGTCGGCTGCTGCGCCATCTCCTCCGCCCCCGCCGCCGCCGCAGGCGGCGAGCAGCAATGCAGCCGCGAGACCGACCAAGCGGGTGGCCGTGCGCCGGCCGGGAAAACGAGTCGAGAGGGTCGAGGGGGTCGGGTGCGACACGCGGAGCTCCTGATGAGCTCCGGATTATCGAACTGATGAGCTAGCGCGCTGCTGTGCTCAACCTTGCAGGGACAGCCCGGCGTGTTCGCGCAACAGATGGAAGTGGATTTTGGGAAATCGTTCCTGGGCCAGGCGCACGTCGTAGGGCGAGGTGCACAGGAAAGCCAGGGCGTCGGCGGCGTCCAGCGCCATGCGCTGGGGGTAGGCGTCGCTGAAGGCGCGCAGTTCGGCCGGGGTGTCGGCGGTGATCCAGCGCGCGCCCGTGTACTGGCAGCCCTCCAGGCGGATGTCGGCGTCGTATTCGGTGAGCAGCCGGTGCTGCACCACCTCGAACTGCAGCTGGCCGACCGCCCCGAGCAGCATCGCTCCGCCGGCCTGCGGCCGGAACACCTGGATGGCGCCTTCCTCGCCGAGCTGCGCCAGCCCCTGCTGCAACTGCTTGGTGCGCAGCGGATTCTTCAGCAGCACCGTCATGAACAGCTCGGGCGCGAAGAAGGGCAGCCCGGTGAACTGCAGGTTGGCGCCGTCGGTGATGGTGTCGCCCAGCTGCACGCCGCCGTGCGTGGTGAAGCCGATGATGTCGCCGGCATAGGCTTCGTCCACGGCTTCGCGCCGCTGCGACAGGAAGGTGACGACCGAGGTGGGACGCAGCTCCTTGCCGGTGCGCTGCACCTTGAGCTTCATGCCGGGCGTGTAGCGCCCCGACGCCATGCGCACGAAGGCGATGCGGTCGCGGTGGTTGGCGTCCATGTTGGCCTGCACCTTGAAGACCACGCCGGAGAAGGCAGCGTCCTCGGGGGCAATCACCTTTTCGACAGGCTGGCGGTTCACCAGCAGGGAGCTGGTGCGCGGCTGCGGCGCGGGGGCGAGATCGACCAGCGCGTCCAGCACCTCCATCACGCCGAAGTTGTTGACGCCGGAGCCGAAAAATACCGGCGTCTGGCGCCCTTCCAGGAACGCCTGGTGGTCCCAGGAAGGCGAGGCGCCGGTGGCCAGCTCCATGCTGTCGGCGGCAGCCTGCCACTCGTCGCTGAAGCGCCGGCGCAGCACATCGTCCTGGCTCAGCGGAATGGTCTCGAAATCCTGCGGCCGGCGTTCGCTGCCGGACTCGAACACGGTCATGGCCTGGGTGCGCAGGTTCATGATGCCGCCGAAGGACTTGCCCTTGCCCACGGGCCAGGTCATGGGCACGCAGGGCATGCCGAGCTCGCGCTCGACTTCGTCGAGGATGTCCAGCGGCTCGCGCACCTCGCGGTCCATCTTGTTGACGAAGGTGATGATGGGTGTGTTGCGCTGGCGGCAGACCTCGATCAGGCGGCGGGTCTGGGCTTCCACGCCGTTGGCGGCGTCGATCACCATCAGCGCCGAATCGACCGCGGTGAGGACGCGGTAGGTGTCTTCGGAGAAGTCCTTGTGGCCGGGCGTGTCGAGCAGGTTGATCACGTGGTCGCGGTACAGCATCTGCATCACCGACGACGCCACCGAGATGCCGCGCTGCTTCTCGATTTCCATCCAGTCGGAGGTGGCGTGGCGCGAGGCCTTGCGCGCCTTGACGCTGCCGGCGATCTGGATCGCGCCGGAGAACAGCAGCAGTTTCTCGGTGAGCGTGGTCTTGCCCGCGTCGGGGTGGGAAATGATGGCGAAGGTGCGGCGGCGCCGGGTCTCGGCGGCAAAGGGCGAGGCAGACAAGGCAGGAAACTCCGGGGGGATGGCTGGCGGGAGACCGGGGCGCGCGCGTCGGCGTGCGCTTGCGGCCGTGCATTTGGTTGCAGCCAGCCCCGTATTGTGCCCAAGCGGCTTAGCCTGCGATCCATGTCCGCCGAGAGCCCGCGCGCTGCCAAGGAGTCGGTCACCGTCCAGGCCGGCCCGCATGCAGTGCGCGTGTCCAGCCCGGGCAAGCTGATGTTTCCGCAGGCGGGGGTGACCAAGCTCGAGCTGGTGCAGTACTACCTGTCGGTGGCCGAGGGCGCGCTGCGCGGCGCCGGCATGCGGCCCTGCGTGATGAAGCGCTACCCGGACGGGGTGGAGGGCGAGGCCTTCTTCCAGAAGCGGGCGCCAGCCAAGCACCCCGAGTGGGTCTGCGTGACCACCCTGCGCTTTCCCTCGGGCCGCACGGCCGAAGAGGTGGTGCCCTGCAACGCGGCGACGCTTGCCTGGATGGCCAACCTCAACTGCATCGAGCTCCACCCGCACCCGGTGCGCGCCGACGACCTGGACCACCCCGACGAGCTGCGCATCGACCTGGACCCGACGCCCGGCGTGCAGTGGCCGCAGATCGTGGAGGTGGCCGCGGTGGTGCGGGAGGTCCTGCACGAGATGCGGCTGACCGGGTTCGCCAAGACCTCGGGCTCGCGCGGGGTGCACGTGATCGCGCGGATCGAGCGCCGCTGGGGCTTCGACGAGGTGCGGCGCGCCGCCCTGGCGCTGGCGCGCGAGGTCGAGCGTCGGGCGCCGAAGCTGGCCACCAGCGCGTGGTGGAAAGAGGAGCGGCACGGCGTCTTCCTCGACTACAACCAGAACGCCAAGGACCGTACGGTCGCATCGGCCTATTCGGTGCGCCCGCGTCCCGACGCGCGCGTGTCCGCGCCGGTCGGCTGGGACGAGCTGCGCGCCTGCGATCCGGCCGATTTCACGCTGCGCACGATGCCCGAGCGCTACGCGCGGCTGGGCGACCTGCACGCCGCCATCGACGATCAGGCCTGCTCGCTGGACGCACTGCTGGAGCTGTCGGCGCGGCAGGCGGCCGGTGGACAAGGCGACGCGCCCTGGCCGCCGCATTACGCCAAGCAGGCCGGCGAGCCGCCCCGTGCCCCGCCGTCGGTGCGGCGCACGCGCGAGCCCGTGGCCGCCGACGCGAAGGAAAGCGCCTCGGCCAGGCCGCGGACGCAGCGCAAGGCCGGGCCGAAGTAGGGGGGGCCAGCCGCCGACGCAGGCTCGCGCAGGACAGGGCGACGCAAGGCGAGCTCAGGCGCCGAACACCTGCGCCAGCTCGAAGGGCGCCGTGACGTCCAGCTGGTCGTAGCGGCAGTCGGCGGGCGCCTTGTCGGTGCGCCAGCGCAGGAAGGTGGTGGCGTGGCGAAAGCGCCGGCCCTGCAGGTGGTCGTACTTCACCTCGCACACACGCTCGGGGCGCAGCGCCTCCCAGCGCAGGTCCTTGCCGCCGCTCCAGCGGCTCTTGGCGCCCGGCATCCGGTCGGCATCGCCGACGGAGGCGCTGGCCCAGTCGCGCCAGGGGTGGTTCTCCAGCGCCTGCTCGCGCAGCGGCGCAAGCTCGTCCACCAGCTCGGTGCGGCGGGCCATCGTGAACGACGAGGTGATGCCCACGTGCTGCAGCATGCCCTCCTCGTCATACAGGCCCAGCAGCAGCGAGCCGACGGCGTCCTGCTGGTCCTTGTACCAGCGGAAGCCGGCCACCACGCAATCGGCCGTGCGGACGTGCTTGATCTTGAACATCGCGCGTTTCGCCGGCTGGTAGGGCGCGTCGGCCGGCTTGGCGATCACCCCGTCGAGGCCCGCACCTTCGAAGCGCTGCAGCCATTCCTGCGCGGTGGCGCGGTCGCGGGTCATCGGGGTGAGGTACAGCGGCGGGCGCGCCTGGCCCAGCAGGCGCTCCAGCCGCAGCCGCCGCTCGTGCTGCGGCAGCGCCATCGTGCTGCGCCCGCCGGCGGCCAGCAGGTCGAACGCGACGAATGCGGCCGGTGTCTCGCGTGCCAGCCGCGCGATGCGCGACGCCGCAGGGTGCACCCGCTGCTGCAGGGCATCGAAGTCGAGGCCGTTCGGGCCCGCCACCACGATCTCGCCGTCGAGGATGCAGCCCTTGGGCAGCGCTTCGTGCAGCGCCTTCTCGAGCTCGGGGAAATAGCGGTTCAGCGGCTTGAGGTCGCGGCTTTGCAGCGTGACCCCGTCGTTGCCCCGGAACACGATGGCCCGGAAGCCGTCCCACTTGGGCTCGTAGAGCACGGCATCGCCCTGCGGCAGCTCGTCGGCGACCTTCGCGAGCATGGGGTCGATGGGGGTGGCGAAGAGGGCGTTTTCGGGCATCGCCTTTTGTACCCCAGCCAGCCGCGGCCGTGGGGTGGCTGCCTATAATCGCGTCCCATCCGAGGAGCGTTGCAGCACTGTTCAGTGCGAGGCTCGGATTTCCCACCCGCAACGACGCTCACCCACTGTTTCCTGTGTGGTGAGTTCCCCAGAGAAGTAGTGGCCTATTCAAACCCTGTTTTGGAGAATCCATGAACGCCGTTCTCAAACCCGTTTCCGCCGACGACTGCGCCATCGCCGACCTGTCGCTGTCCGACTGGGGCCGCAAGGAAATCCGCATCGCCGAAACCGAGATGCCGGGCCTCATGGCCATCCGCGACGAGTTCGCCAAGGCCCAGCCGCTCAAGGGCGCGCGCATCACCGGCTCGCTGCACATGACCATCCAGACGGCCGTGCTGATCGAGACGCTGCAGTCCCTGGGCGCGCAGGTGCGCTGGGCCTCCTGCAACATCTTCTCGACCCAGGACCACGCCGCCGCCGCCATCGCCGCCGGCGGCACGCCCGTGTTCGCCATCAAGGGCGAATCGCTGGCCGACTACTGGGACTACACCCACCGCATCTTCGACTTCGGCCCCAAGGGCTCGGCCGGCGAAGGCCCGAACATGATCCTGGACGACGGCGGTGACGCAACGCTGCTCATGCACCTGGGCAAGCGCGCCGAGAAGGACGCCTCCGTGCTCACCAACCCCGGCAGCGAGGAAGAGCGCCTGCTGTTCGCCGCCATCAAGGCCAAGCTCGCGCAGGACCCCACCTGGTACAGCCGCAAGAGCGCCGAGATCATCGGCGTGACGGAGGAGACCACCACGGGCGTGAACCGCCTCAAGCAGATGTCCGTGCGCGGCGAGCTGATGTTCCGCGCCATCAACGTCAACGACTCGGTCACCAAGAGCAAGTTCGACAACCTGTACGGCTGCCGCGAGTCGCTGGTAGACGGGATCAAGCGCGCCACCGACGTGATGGTCGCCGGCAAGGTGGCGCTGGTGGCCGGTTACGGGGACGTGGGCAAGGGCAGCGCCCAGGCCCTGCGCGCGCTCTCGGCGCAGGTCTGGGTCACCGAAATCGACCCCATCTGTGCCCTGCAGGCCGCGATGGAAGGCTACCGCGTGGTCACCATGGAGTACGCCGCCGACAAGGCCGACATCTTCGTGACGGCCACCGGCAACAAGGACGTGATCACGCACGACCACATGGCCCGCATGAAGGACCAGGCGATCGTCTGCAACATCGGCCACTTCGACAACGAGATCGACGTCGCGTCGCTCGAGAAGTACCAGTGGGAAGAGATCAAGCCGCAGGTCGATCACGTGATCTTCCCCGACGGCAAGCGCATCATCCTGCTGGCCAAGGGACGCCTGGTGAACCTGGGCTGCGGCACCGGCCACCCGAGCTACGTGATGTCCTCCAGCTTCGCCAACCAGACCATCGCGCAGATCGAGCTGTTCGCGCATGCCGACAGCTACGACGTGGGCAAGGTCTACACGCTGCCCAAGCACCTCGACGAGAAGGTGGCGCGCCTGCAGCTCAAGAAGCTCAACGCCACGCTGACCGAGCTGTCGGACGAGCAGGCCGGCTACCTGGGCGTGCCCAAGCAGGGCCCGTTCAAGCCGGACACCTACCGCTACTGATTGCGCCGCTGCGGCAGCCCGACCCCGGACAGCCGATGCGCGCCGACCAGTTGCTCGTCGAACGCGGCCTCGCCGCCTCGCGCGCGCAGGCCCAGCGCCTGATCGCTGCCGGCGTGCGCTGGCGCGCCGGCGCCGACTGGCGTGCGGTTGCGAAGAACGGCGAAGAGCTGCCGGCCGATGCGCTGTTCGAGCTCGGCGACGCGGCCGAGGCGCGTTACGTCTCGCGTGGCGGACTCAAGCTCGAAGGCGCATTGCGCGCCAGCGGCATCGATCCTCGGGGCTCGCGCTGCCTCGATGTGGGCCAGTCCACGGGGGGCTTCACCGACTGCCTGCTGCAGCGCGGCGCGACCAGCGTGGTGGGCGTCGATGTCGGGCACGGCCAGTTGCACCCGCGCATTGCAGGCGACCCGCGCGTGCGCTGCATCGAACGCGTCAACGCGCGCAGCCTCGACGAGGCGCAGCTCGCTGCCGTCGGTGGCGCGCGCTTCGAGCCGTTCGATCTGGTGGTGGGCGACCTGTCCTTCATCTCGCTCACGCTGGTGCTGCCGGCGCTGGTGCCGCTGCTCGCACCCGCGGGCGACCTGCTGATGCTGGTCAAGCCGCAGTTCGAGCTGCAGCCGGGGCAGCTCGGCAAGGGCGGTGTCGTGCGCGACGCCACGCTGTATGCGCAGGTCGAGCGCCGCGTGCGCGACGCCTGCCGCGCGCTCGGCCTGCGGGTGCTCGGCTGGCACGACAGCCCGGTGACCGGCGGCGACGGCAACCGCGAGTTCTTCATCCATGCCCGACCGGGCGAACACGACACCTGAGGAGGGCGCATGCTGCCCATCAGCCTGGAATTCTTTCCGCCCAAGACCGAGGAAGGCGCAGCCAAGCTGCGCGCGGTGCGCCAGCAGCTGTATGCGCTGCGGCCCGAGTTCTGTTCGGTGACCTTCGGGGCCGGCGGCTCCACCCAGGACGGCACCTTGCAGGCGGTGCGCGAGATCATGGCCGACGGCGTGTCGGCGGCGCCGCACCTGTCGTGCATCGGCCAGAACCGCGAGAGCATCCGCGAACGCCTCGCCGCCTACCGCGAGGCGGGCGTGCGGCGCATCGTGGCGCTGCGCGGCGACCTGCCCAGCGGCTACGGCGCGGGTGGCGAGTTCCGCTATGCGAGCGACCTGGTCGGCTTCATCCGCAGCGAGACCGGGCGCCACTTCCACATCGAGGTGGCGGCGTACCCGGAAACGCACCCGCAGGCGCGCTCGCCGCACAGCGACCTCGAGGCCTTCGTCGCCAAGATCGAGGCGGGCGCCGACACGGGCATTACGCAGTACTTCTTCAACGCCGATGCGTACGCGCGGTATATCGAGGAGTTGCGTCGCCTGCGCATCGATGTCTCCGTGGTGCCGGGCATCATGCCCATCACCAGTTCGACGCAGCTGCTGCGGTTTTCAGATGCCTGCGGCGCCGAGATCCCGCGCTGGATCCGGCTGCGGCTGCAAAGCTTCGGCGACGACACGGCCTCGATCAAGTCCTTCGGGCTGGACGTGGTCGCGCGGCTGTGCGAGCAGCTCGCCCGGGCCGGCGCGCCGGGGCTGCACTTCTACACCATGAACCAGGCCCAGGCCACACTGGCGATCTGCCGCCAGCTGGGCGCCTGATGCATACGACGCGCCTGACGCGCTTCGCACCGGGGCTGCTGGTGCTGATGCTGGCGCTGGGCACTGCGGCATCGATGCCGGTGATTGCGCAGGCGCCGAACGAGGCGGGGCCGAATTCGCACGGCGAACTGGCAGCGCCGCAGCCCGCGGCGGCAACTCGCCCGCCGGGGCCGCAGCCCAAGGCCGCAGCGCCGTCTCCGTCGCCCGACGCCGCCCGCGCACCGGTGCGCGGGCTGGCGTCGTGGTACGGAAAGCCCCTGCACGGGCGGCCGACGGCGAGCGGCGAAACCTACGACATGCACGCGCTCACGGCCGCGCATCCCAGCCTGCCCTTCGGCACCTGGGTGGAAGTGCGCAGCCTTTCGGACGGCCGCACGGTGCGGGTGCGCATCAACGACCGCGGGCCCTACGCCGGCCGCCGCGTCATCGATCTCAGCCGCGCCGCCGCCGCGCGCATCGGGCTGGTCGGTCTCGGCATCAAGCGCGTCGAGCTGCGCGTGCTCGACCCGGAGGAGGCCGCTGCCGCGCGGCTGGACCTGGCCGCAGGTGAGCCCGCCGATTCGAAATAGGCGCTGCTTTGCGCATGACGCGGCTCAGCGCTCGTCGTAGCTCACCACCAGCTTCTCGCCATCGACGGCGCGCGCCTGGCAGGTGAGCACGAAGCCCTGGGCGATCTCGCCGTCCTCGAGCGTGTAGTTGCGCTCCATCTCGGTGCTGCCTTGCAGCACGCGGGCGCGGCAGGTGCAGCACACGCCCCCCTGGCAGGAGTAGGGCAGGTCGAGCCCCGCAGCGAGCCCGGCGTCGAGGATGCGCTCGCCGGGGGCGAGCCGCAGGTGCCAGGTCTTGCCGTCGAGCACGACATCCAGCGGCGTGCTCGCGCCCGTATCGACCGCAGGCGGCGGGCGGTCGCGCGCAACCACCGGCCGGCCGCTCGCGAAGCGTTCGGTGCGGATGCGGTCGGCGGGAACGCCCGCTTCGCGCAGCGCGTCTTCGGTGGCAGCGATCATGCCTTCGGGGCCGCAGACGAAGGCCTCGTCGATGTCCTCGGCGGGCACCATGGTGGCCAGCAGCTCGCGCACCTTCGCGGCGTCGAGCCGGCCGTTCAGGAGCGGCGTCTCCTGCGGCTGGCGCGAGAGCACGTGAATGAGCGTGAGGCGCTCGGGGTAGCGGTCCTTGAGATCGGCCAGCGCTTCGTTGAACAGGATGGTGCCGGCGCGCTGGTTGCCGTAGACCAGGGTGAAGCGCGCCTGCGGATCCGCGGCGAGCGTGGTGGCCACGATCGACAGGATGGGGGTGATGCCCGATCCCGCCGCGAAGCCGACGCGGTGCCGCGCGCCCGGCACGCTGCAGGTGAAGCGCCCGTCGGGCGGCAGGCTCTCCAGCGTGGCGCCTTCAGCGAGTTCGCGCACGGCCCAGTTCGAGAACGCGCCGCCTTCCACCGGCTTGATGCCGACGTCGAGCTCGCCCGCGCCTTCGTAGCGCTGGCGCGGGCTGCAGATCGAATAGCTGCGGCGCAGCTCCTCACCGCCGAGACGGGTGCGCAGCGTGAGGTATTGACCCGGCCGGAAATCGAACAGCGCGCGTGCGGCCGGCGGCACCGCCAGCGTGATGGCGGCGGCGCCGGCCACGTCGGGCGTGATGCGGCGCACGGTGAGCGGGTGGAATTGCGGCGCCATGGGGTGTGACTCAGTAGGGCTTGAAGTGGTCGAAAGGCTCGCGGCACGCCAGGCAACGGTGCAGCGACTTGCAGGCGGTGGAGCCGAAGTGCGAGATCTCGGTGGTGTCGAGCGAGCCGCAGCGCGGGCAGGCGATGGCGCTGCGGGGTGCGCGCGGTGCGAAGCGCAGCGGTCGGGCGCCGCCCTCGCTCTGCGACGCCGGCCCGGCAGGCGGAGCGATGCCGTAAGCGCGCAGCTTCTCGCGCGCCGCCTCGGTGATCCAGTCGGTGGTCCAGGCCGGGGCGAGCTGCGAGCGCACCCGCGCCACCAGCCCGGCCTGCGCCAGCGCGGCATGCACGTCGGCCTCGATCTGCTCCATGGCCGGGCAGCCGCTGTAGGTGGGCGTGATGACCACCTCCAGGCTGCCGTCGGCGTCCTCGCGCACCTCGCGCAGGATGCCCAGCTCGGCGATCGACACCACCGGAATTTCCGGGTCGGGCACCGCCTCGAGCGCGTGGCGTGCGGCCTCGGTGCGCGCACTCACCAGCGCGCTCCCGGGTGCTGACGGGCCAGCGACTGCATCTCGGACAGCAGATAGCCGAGGTGCTCGGAATGCAGGCCTTCCTTGCCGCGCGGCAGATGGCCGCCCGGCGCGGGACGCCGCAGCGTGGCCTCGTGCAGCCAGGCGTCGATCGCCTCGTCCCAGGCGGCACGCAGGGCGCGGGGGTCGTCGCCGGTGCCGTCCTGCAGCGCCTGCGCCTCGTCGGGCGAGAGGGTCCAGAACTCCTGCGTGTACGGCATCAGGTGGTCCAGCGCTGCCTGCGTGCGCGCATGCGAATGCGGGGTGCCATCGCCGAGCTTGACCAGCCAGTCGCAGGCGTGGCGCAGGTGGTAGCGCACCTCCTTGAGCGACTTCGCTGCGATGGCCGCGAGCTGCGCGTCCGCCGAGCGGGCGAGTGCCTCCCAGCGCAGCACCATGAACTGGCTGGTGAGGAAGTTGCGCACGATGGTCGTGGCGTAGTCGCGATCGGCCGCGGCCGTGCCGGCGAGCGGCCCGTGGTGCGGCAGCTCGGCCAGCGTGTGGTTGCGAAACGCGCGCACGTCGCGGAAATAGGCGAGCGTGTCCTCGGTGGCGCCCTCGCCCTGCACGGCGGCGGCGTGCTGGTACAGGAGGCGCGCCTGGCCGATCAGGTCGAGGCTGATGTTGGCCAGCGCGATGTCTTCCTCGAGCACCGGGCCGTGGCCGCACCATTCGGCGTTGCGCTGGCCCAGTATCAGCGCGCTGTCGGCCAGGTGCAGCAGGAAGCCCAGGGGGGCATGCACGGTGGCGAGCATCACATGTGGCCCACGTCGTCGGGAATCGAATAGAAGCTCGGGTGTCGGTAGATCTTGTCCGCGGCCGGCTCGAAGAACTCACCCTTGTCGTCGGGGTCGCTGGCGGTGATCTGCGCCGAAGGCACGACCCAGATGCTCACGCCCTCCTGCCTGCGGGTGTAGACATCGCGCGCCATGCGCAGGGCCTGCTGGGCGTCGGCCGCGTGCAGGCTGCCGCAGTGCTTGTGCTCCAGTCCCTGGCGGCTGCGCACGAACACCTCCCACAGCGGCCACTCGCGCGCGGGGGCGGGCGCCTGCCGAGCGTTGGTCTCCTGGCTCATGCGGCCTCCTTCAGGGCGCGGGCCTGCTGCTTGCGCGCGTGCGCCAGGGCGGCCTCGCGCACCCAGGCGCCGTCCTCGTGCGCCTTCACGCGGGTGGCCAGCCGCTCCTTGTTGCAGGGGCCCTTGCCGTTGACCACGTTCCAGAAATCATCCCAGTCGATGGCGCCGTAATCGTGGTGCCCGCGGGCTTCGTTCCAGCGCAGGTCGGGGTCGGGCAGCGTGACGCCCAGCACCTGGGCCTGCGGCACCGTGGCATCGACGAACTTCTGGCGCAGCGCATCGTTGCTCAGGCGCTTGATGCCCCAGCGCATGCCCTGGGCGCTGTTCGGGCTGTCGGCATCGGGCGGGCCGAACATGGCCAGCACCGGCCACCACCAGCGGTTCACCGCGTCCTGCACCATCTCGCGCTGCGCCTCGGTGCCCGCCATCAGCACCATCAGGCTCTCGAAGCCCTGGCGCTGGTGGAAGCTCTCTTCCTTGCAGATGCGGATCATGGCCCGCGCATAGGGCCCGTAGGAACAGCGGCAGATCGGCACCTGGTTCATGATCGCCGCGCCGTCCACCAGCCAGCCGATCACGCCGACATCGGCCCAGGTGAGGGTGGGGTAGTTGAAGATCGAGCTGTACTTGGCCTTGCCACGGTGCAGCGCCTCGACCATCTGGTCGCGGCTGGTGCCCAGGGTCTCCGCGGCGCTGTACAAGTACAGGCCGTGGCCGCCCTCGTCCTGCACCTTGGCCAGCAGGATCGCCTTGCGCTTGAGAGAAGGCGCCCGCGAAATCCAGTTGCCCTCGGGCAACATGCCGACCACTTCGCTGTGCGCGTGCTGGCTGATCTGGCGCAGCAGGGTCTTACGGTAGGCATCGGGCATCCAGTCCTGCGGCTCGATGCGGCCGTCCGAATCGATCTTCGCGTCGAAGCGTGCCTGGCGTTCGGCGTCGGTCGCGGACGGCTCGGCCGCGACCTGCAGCGCGCGCCGGTTTTCCGGCATGTCGAGGGCTTGGGTGTACATGCGGGCAAGTATAGGGAATTCCCAAACCGAGCGGTCGGGGAATTGGTTGCGCAGCCGCTTGTACGGCCGCTGACGTAAGGCTTCAGGGCCTCGAACCCCCTGTCAATTCGTCCAGCAAACATGGGGTTTCTACATTGGTTAGGTTGCTGTTCTCCCGAAATGCGCGACCCTCCAGTTCGACGCCGCAGCAACCTCGGCTATCGGTGGTTCGCGCCTGCCGTGCGTCGTCGCCAACTCAGCCGCCGCTCTCCAGCGTCTGAGCCTTCCCGCGGCCCCTCCCCAGCACCTCCAGCAATTGAGGCAAGGCCGCCGACAGCGCGGGCTTGAGCGTGTGCGGCGGGTTGATGACGAACATGCCGCTCGCCGTCAATCCGGGGCGCCGGCGCTCCTCGAGGCCGACCGGGTCCGGCTCTTCGCGCTGCCCGATCGCCAGGGTGGCATGCAGCCACGGCTTGCCGGCCTGGTTGGCGAGTGTCTTCAGGCGCCGCGGCACGTCGTGCGCTTCGGGCCGCGGAATGATGGGGTACCACACTGCGTACGTGCCGGTGGAAAAGCGCTTCAGACTGTCCTGCAGGCACGCCACTACCTTGGCGTAGTCGCTCTTGATTTCGTAGCTCGGATCGATCAGCACCAGCGCCCGGCGCGAAGGCGGGGGCAGCAGCGCCTTGAGCGCCTCGAAGCCGTCCTGTCGCGCCACGCTGACCTGGCGGCCCGCCTCGAGCTGCGCCACGTGGGCGACGAGCGCCTGGCTGTCGGTCGGGTGCAGCTCGAACAGCTTGAGCCGGTCGCGCGCCTCCTGGCGCAGCAGCGGCTGGATGACGAAGGGGGAGCCGGGGTACAGCTTGAGAGCGCCGCTGCGGTTCACGCCGCGCACGGCCTCGAGGTAGTCCGTGATGGCCGGTGCAGGCTCCGCCAGCGTGGCGTCCACCAGCTTGAGAATGCCGTCCGCGGCCTCGCCGGAGGTGCGCGCGTAGTCGTCGTCCAGCCGGTACAGACCGGCGCCGGCGTGGGTATCGACCACCAGCAGCGGTGCGGGCTTTTGCGTGAGGTGCTTGACGATCCCGATCAGCACCAGGTGCTTGAGCACGTCGGCATGGTTGCCGGCGTGGAAGGCGTGTCGGTAACTGAACATGCGGGGATGGTAAACCCCCGGCTTGGCCACCGGGCTTGCGGCTTCGTATAATCGCGGGCTCTGCAGCGCCTTGCGGCCCCGCGGCAGATGACAGAAACCCCACCTAAGAGGTCTCCAGCAGAGAGACACCGACCGTGGAAAAGGGCCCGTCAAACCACTTCCCCTGCAGGAAAACTCATGACCAAGACGTTCAGCGCGAAACCCGCTGACGTGACGCACGAGTGGTTTGTGATTGACGCCACCGACAAGGTGCTCGGAAGGATTGCCAGCGAAGCAGCCCTCCGTTTGCGCGGCAAACACAAGGCCATTTACACGCCTCACGTCGATACCGGCGACTACATCGTCGTCATCAACGCGGACAAGATCCGTGTCACCGGCTCCAAAGAGCTCAACAAGAAGTACTACCGCCACTCCGGCTTCCCCGGCGGCATCTACGAGACCAACTTCCGCGACATGCAGGCCCGGCATCCCGGCCGCGCGCTGGAGAAGGCCGTCAAGGGCATGCTGCCCAAGGGCCCCCTGGGCTATGCCATGGTCAAGAAGCTGAAGGTGTATGCCGGCGCCGAGCACCCGCACACCGCGCAGCAGCCCAAGGCGCTGGAAATCTAAGGAGCCGAGATGATTGGTGAATGGAACAACGGCACCGGCCGCCGCAAGAGCAGCGTCGCACGCGTGTTTCTGAAAAAGGGCAGCGGCAAGATCACGGTCAACGGCAAGGACATCGAAGAGTTCTTCGGCCGTCAGACCTCGATCATGATCGCCAAGCAGCCGCTGGTGCTGACCAACCATGTCGAGACCTTCGACATCCAGGTCAACGTGCACGGCGGTGGTGAATCCGGCCAGGCCGGCGCCGCCCGCCACGGCATCACCCGCGCGCTGATCGACTACGACGCAGCACTCAAGCCGGCGCTGTCGGCTGCCGGCTTCGTCACCCGCGACGCCCGCGAGGTCGAGCGCAAGAAGGTGGGCCTGCACTCCGCCCGCCGCCGCAAGCAGTTCAGCAAGCGCTGATCTCCTGTTGCAGCAGCCCTGCTGCTGTACAAGAAAGGCCGCCAGAGCCCCGCTCTGGCGGCCTTTTTCGTTGCAGGCGCCGGCGCGCAGCAAGCTCAGCGTTGTCCGACACGGCTGCTGGCTCGGCCGTGGTACAAAACGTGCCCGCCGTCCTCCAGGAGACCCGCATGTTCGGCAAGAAAGCACAACCGCCCATCAAGGGCTTGCTGGCACAGGGCTGCCGCATCACTGGCCAGCTTGAATTCACCGAAGGCATGCGCATCGACGGCAGCGTGGCCGGCGACATCCGCGCCGTGGCCGACCAGCCCAGCCTGCTGGTGATCTCCGAGTCGGCCGTGGTGGAAGGTGAGGTGGTTGCAGACCATGTCATCGTCAACGGCACCGTCCGCGGCCCGATCCGCGCAGCCGAGCTGCTGGAGTTGCAGCCGCGTGCGCGCGTCGAGGGCGACATGCACTATGGCGTGCTGGAGATCCATCAGGGTGCCAGCATCACGGGCCACCTCTGCCCGCTTCCGGGCGCCGAGGAAAAGCCCTTACTCAAATTGGCGGCAAACAACGGCTGAAGCCGAATACGCGCTGCGATTGGCCTACCATTGCGCGCTGGAACTCAAGGAAACACCAGGATGAGCGCAGTCGCCGAAACCCCCCAGACCGAAGAGATGCCCGCACCGCTGCTGTTCACCGACAGCGCAGCGGCCAAAGTGGCCGACCTGATCGCCGAGGAAGGCAACCCCGACCTCAAGCTGCGTGTGTTCGTGCAGGGCGGCGGATGTTCCGGCTTCCAGTACGGCTTCACCTTCGACGAGATCACCAACGACGACGACACCGTGATGTCGAAGAACGGTGTGTCGCTGCTGATCGATGCCATGAGCTATCAGTACCTGCTCGGCGCCGAGATCGACTACAAGGAAGATCTTCAGGGTGCGCAGTTCGTGATCAAGAATCCCAACGCCACGACCACCTGCGGCTGCGGATCCAGCTTCTCCGTCTGACCCATCCGGCGTAGGCCGGGCACACGCCGGCCGGCCTCAGGCCGGGTACAGACACCCCAACACACGGGCGCCTCGGGCGCCCGTGGTGCTTGTGAGGTCCAGCGGTACGTGCTCGACGAGGCGGCTCGCCAGCCAGGCGAACGCGGCCGCCTCGACCTGCAGGGGCGGCAGTCCACGGTCGGCGCTGGCGACCACCTCCGTGTTGGGCAGCAGGGCCGAGAGACGGCGCAGCAGGTGCAGGTTGTAGGCGCCGCCTCCGCAGACCACCAGTTCGGGAAGGCGCGGCGCCTGCCGGCGCACGGCGTCCGCGCAGCAGCGCGCCGTGAGTTCGGCCAGCGTGGCCTGCACATCGATCGGGGCGGCATCCGGCGCAGCGGCCGCCAGCCGCTCCTGCAGCCAGAGCGGATGAAACAGATCGCGCCCCGTGCTCTTGGGGGGCGGCCGCATGAAATAGGGCTCTGCGAGCAGCGCCGCGAGCAGATCGTCTCGAACGCAGCCCTGGGCCGCCCAGGTGCCTTCTGCGTCGAAGGCGTGACCGCGATGGCGCAGGCACCAGTGGTCCAGCAATGCGTTGCCAGGGCCGCAGTCGAAACCCAGCAAAACACCGTCGGGCTCGAGCACCGTGAGGTTCGAGATGCCGCCGATGTTCAGCACGCCCACGGTGCGGCCCGGCCGATTGAGCCAGGCACGGTGGAAGAAAGGGGCCAGCGGCGCGCCCTGCCCACCGGCGGCCACGTCGCGGCTGCGGAAGTCCGCGGCTACGGCGATGCCCGTGCGTTCGGCCAGCAGCGCGGGTTGCGCGAGCTGGATGGTGTAGCCGGTGCCGTCGAACTCCTGAGGGCGGTGTCGCACGGTCTGTCCGTGCGCACCGATGGCACGTACCTGTGCAGCGCGCAGCCCGGCGCGCTGCAGGAGGTCGAGCACCACCCCGGCGTAGACCTCCATGAGGGCATTGGCCGCCAGCGCGGCACGGTGCAACTCGTCGGATCCGGAGGCGTTCAGCGCCAGCAACTCGCTGCGCAACGCGCTGGGCATGTCGCGGCTGGCGTATGCGTGCACATGGATGGCGCCATCGGCGAAGTCGGCCAGCACGCCATCGACGCCGTCCAGCGAGGTGCCGGACATCAGGCCGGCATAGATCGCTGCCATGGCAAGCGGCGCCGGGGTGCTATTCGGCGCTGGCGACCTGCGCCACGCTGGCGGCCGCATCGAGCTTGAGCCGCATCGCCAGGGCCGCGCTCTGGAAGGCCGGCCGGGCATCGGCGGACAGCTTGACGCCCTCGCTCTTGCGGGCGACCACCAGCGGGTCCTGGTGCTCTCCGTTGACGCGGAATTCGAAGTGCAGGTGCGGCCCGGTGGCCCACCCGGTAGCGCCGACCGCGCCGACGCGCTGACCCTGGTTCACGCTCGCGCCCTTGCGGACATCGATGCGGCTCAGGTGGGCGTAGAAGGTGGTGTCGCTGGCGTTGTGGCGCACGACGACCACGTTGCCGAAGCCGCTTTGCCACCCGGCGAATTCCACCACGCCGTCACCCACGGTCCGCACCGGCGTGCCGGTGGGCGCGCCGTAATCCACACCCAGGTGCTTGCGCCACTGCTTGAGGATGGGATGGAAGCGCATCGAAAAGCCGCTGGTGACGCGCGAGAATTCCATTGGCGAGGCCAGATAGGCGCTTTGCAGGCTCGTGCCGTCCAGCGCGTAGTAGGCGCCTTTCTTGCCGGGCTGCTGGAACCACATGGCCGTGTGGGCCTTGCCGTCGTTGATGAACTCGACCGACAGCACCCGTCCGCTGCGCATGGGCTCGCCGTCGGCGGTCAGCACTTCGTAGACGACGTTGAACCAGTCGCCCTTGCGCAGCCCGCGGTGGAAATCGACGCGGCTGCCGAAGATGTCGGCAACCTGCGCCGCGATCTCTTCGGGGATGTTGGCCTCATCGACGGCGGCGAAGAGCGAACTGCGGATGACACCGCTGCCCAGCCGGGTCGAGGGCTGCAGCAGGCCGCTCTCGACACGCGTTGCCAGGTGCCCGTCGGGCGTGCGCTCCACCACGAGGCGGCGGAACTGGCCGTCCTCGTCGGCAGGCCAGCGCGCGATAAGTTTTTCGAGTCCGTGGCTGTCGTTGGCCTCTGCCGTGATCATGCGGCCGGGACGGCCCAGGATCTTGGTGCGAAACAGGGCGTCCTTGCGCAGATAGGCAGACGCGTCGGGGTCGTGCAGCCCGAGGCGGCCGAGCAGCGACTCGACGGAGTCGGTGGACCGCAGGAATTCGGTGCGGAACAGCCGCAGGGTATGGACTTCGAGCGCTTCGATCTGCGTCTGAATGGGCAGCGGCTCCACCCGCTCGACCACCTGGCGCACCGGCATGTCTGCCGGATCGGGCCCGAACGACGCCACCGCGAAAGCACCCCCGCCTCCGCCCAGAAGAAGAGCAGCAAGAACGGTCGTGATGTGGCGGGGGTGGCGGGCGAACACGTACGCCGCACGCGAGCGCATCTGATCGCCGAAAGCCATGAGTCGCTTGGTCAAACCGCGGGTCCTTACTGCGTTGTCTCGTTCGTGTGAAAAGACCGTCGAGGCGCTTTTGTTGTCGTGCGGGAGGCCGTCGGGCGCCAAAACCAGCGCATCTAGAATCCGACGCTTCCTCAATCCCGCGAGAGTATAGCCATCCTCGTGGTAGAGCTATTCAAAAAAGCGTTATGAATCAAGCCGTTGTAACGAAAAGCTTCGCAATGACTGATCGGACCCGCGAAGCACTGGCAGTCACCCTGCGCGGATGCGAGGAACTGCTGCCGCGGGACGAATGGCTTCAGAAGCTCGCGCGCAGCGAGGCGACCGGCGTGCCGCTGCGCATCAAGCTGGGACTGGACCCCACGGCGCCGGACATCCACGTCGGGCACACCGTCGTTCTCAACAAGATGCGGCAGCTGCAGGATCTGGGGCACACCGTCATCTTCCTGATCGGTGACTTCACCACGCTCATCGGCGATCCGTCGGGGCGCAACAGCACCCGGCCGCCGCTCACGGCCGAACAGATCCAGGCGAACGCCGATACGTACTACCGGCAGGCGAGCCTGGTGCTGGATCCCGCACGGACCGAGATCCGCTACAACAGCGAGTGGTCCGACGCGCTCGGCGCGCGCGGCATGATCCAGCTCGCGGCCAAGTACACCGTGGCCCGCATGATGGAGCGCGACGACTTCCACAAGCGCTTCACCGAGGGGCGCAGCATCTCGGTGCACGAGTTCCTCTACCCGCTGATGCAGGGCTACGACTCGGTCGCCCTGCGCAGCGACCTCGAACTCGGCGGGACCGACCAGAAGTTCAACCTGCTCATGGGACGCCACCTGCAGCAGGAGTGGGGCCAGGAGCCGCAGTGCGTGCTGACGATGCCGCTGCTCGAAGGGCTCGACGGCGTGGACAAGATGTCCAAGAGCAAGAACAACTACATCGGCATCAGCGAGGATGCGAACACCATGTTCGCCAAGGTGATGTCGATCTCGGACACGCTCATGTGGCGCTGGTACACGCTCCTGAGCTTTCGCAGCGAGGCGGACATCGCCTCGCTGCGCGCCGAAGTCGAAGGCGGGCGCAACCCGCGCGACGCCAAGGCGATGCTGGCGCGCGAGATCACCGCGCGCTTCCACAGCGCCGCGGCCGCCGAAGCCGCCGAGCAGGACTTCGTCAAGCGCAGCCGCGGCGGCGTGCCCGACGAGATTCCCGAGGTTTCGCTCGGCGGGGCGCCGGTGGGTATTGCAGCGCTGTTGAAGCAGGCCGGCCTCGCGCCTTCTACTTCCGAAGCCAACCGCCTGATCGATGGTGGCGGCGTGCGCATCGACTCGTCGGTGGTCGGCGACAAGGGCCTGAAGCTCGCGGCCGGCACCTATGTGCTGCAGGTCGGCAAGCGCAAGTTCGCCCGGGTGACGCTGGCCTGAAGCCGGCACGGCGGCCGCGTCCACCCTGGCGATGCGTACCAACCCGCTCCAGCACTTCTCGCCGCGCGGCCTGCTGGTCGTCTCGATCGGCGTTGCGCTCCTCACGATCACGCTCAAGACCCTGGCCTGGTGGTTGACGGGTTCGGTCGGCCTGCTGTCCGACGCGATGGAGTCGCTGGTCAACCTGGGAAGCGCCGTCTTTGCGCTGGTCATGGTGACGGTGGCCCAGCGGCCGCCCGACAAGGAACACCCGTTCGGGCACCACAAGGCGGAGTATTTCTCTTCGGGTTTCGAAGGGCTGCTGATCATCGTGGCGGCGGCCGCGATCATCTGGGCGGCCGTGCTGCGGCTGGCACAGCCGCAGCCGCTCGAGCGCGTCGATTGGGGGCTCGGCTTGTCGGTGCTCAGCTCGGTGTTCAACGGCGCGTTGGCCTGGGTGCTGCTGCGCGCCGCGCGCGAGCACCGGTCCATCGCGCTGGAGGCCGACGGGCGCCACCTGGTCACCGACGTCTGGACCTCGGCCGGCGTCGTGGTGGGCGTCGCCGCCGTCGCCGCCACGGGGTGGCTGTGGCTAGATCCGCTGGTCGCCATCGGCGTGGCGCTGAACATCCTGCGCGAAGGCGTGTCGCTGGTGTGGCGCTCCTCGCATGGCCTGATGGACCACGCGCTCGAGCCGAAGGTGGTGCTCGAGATCCAGCGCACCCTGGGGCGTTTCGCGCAACCCGGCGTGCGCTTCGACCATGTCGCCACGCGACGTGCCGGCCAGCGTCGCTTCGTCGATCTGCACATGCACGTGCCGGCACACTGGACGCTCGGCCGCGCCGCCGAATTGCGCAACGGCGTCGAGCGCGCGCTCATGCAGGCGGTGCCGGGCCTGCGCGCCTCCATCCAGCTGCTGCCTACCGACGTCGAGGCGCATGCGCCCATGACGGCGCAACCCGAGGACGACGCGCCAGGCAAGCCGGAGGGTGCGCCGTGATCGCGGTGGCGCAGCGCGTGCGCGAAGCGCGAGTGCGTGTTGCCGATCGCACCGTCGGCGAAATCGGCGTCGGCCTGCTGGTGCTGGTGTGCGCCGAGCGCGGCGACACCGAGGCGCAGGCCGAGCGCCTGCTGGCCAAGCTGTTGAAGCTGCGCATCTTTGCGGATGCGGCGGGCAAGATGAACCGCAGCCTGCAGGACGTGCAGGGCGGACTGCTCCTGGTGAGCCAGTTCACGCTGGCGGCCGACACCTCCGGCGGCAACCGGCCGAGCTTCACGCAGGCGGCGGCGCCGGACGACGGGCGGCGACTGTACGACTACCTGGTCGCCATCGCCCGCACGGCCCATCCGCAGGTCGCGACAGGTGAGTTCGCCGCCGACATGCAGGTGCATCTGGTGAACGACGGCCCGGTGACGATCCCGCTGCGCATCGTGTGAGCCGATCGAAGAGGCTGTGCTTTGCCCGGCCTCTCGATCAGGGCGTCGCACGAGACCAGCCGCGCAAGGTCATGTCCGCCGTCACGCTGGCCTGCGGTCGATCCAGGCCGCGCCGCCGCCCTTGTTTCAGTACGGATTGGCGTAGCCCAGCGATTCCAGCAGCAGCACCTCCAGCGCCTCCATCGCCAGTGCGTCGGCCTCGCCGCGTTCGTGGTCCCAGCCCTGCGCGTGCAGCGTTCCGTGCACCAGCAGGTGCGCGTAGTGCGCTTCGAGGGTCTTGCCCTGCTCGCCGGCTTCGCGCGCGACGACCGGCGCGCACAGCACCAGGTCGCAGGCCAGCACCGGCACGCGGGTGTAGTCGAAGGTGAGCACGTTGGTGGCGTAGTCCTTGCCGCGGTACTGGCTGTTCATCGCGCGGCCCTCGTCCTCGCCCACCACGCGCACCGCGACTTCGGCCCCGGGCCGCTCCAGCGCATGGGACACCCAGCGCGCCACCCGCGCGCGCCGCAGCAGTGCGCGGTGCACCTCAGCGCCTTGGAAACGCCCGAACTGCAGACTCAGCTGAAGCCCGACGCTCATGCGGCTGCGCCCGCCGCCGCCGCCTTCTTGCGCGCGGCGTCGTAGGCATCGACGATGCGCGCGACCAGCGGGTGGCGCACCACGTCGGCACTGGTGAAGCGCGTGTGGGCGATGCCCTTGACCCGCTTGAGGATGTGCTCGGCTTCCACCAAGCCCGAGAGCTGGCCGCGGGGCAGGTCGATCTGGCTGATGTCGCCCGTGACCACGCACTTGCTGCCGAAGCCGATGCGGGTGAGGAACATCTTCATCTGCTCGGGCGTGGTGTTCTGCGCTTCGTCCAGGATGACGAAGGCGTTGTTCAGCGTGCGCCCGCGCATGAAGGCCAGGGGAGCGATCTCAAGCGCATTGCGTTCGAAGGCCTTGGTCACGCGCTCGAACCCCATCAGGTCGTAGAGGGCGTCGTAGAGCGGCCGCAGGTAGGGATCGACCTTCTGCGTCAGGTCCCCGGGCAGAAAGCCGAGCTTCTCGCCCGCCTCGACCGCGGGGCGCGTGAGCACGATGCGCTGCACGCTGCTGCGCTCGAGGGCATCCACCGCGCAGGCCACGGCGAGATAGGTCTTGCCGGTGCCCGCCGGGCCGATGCCGAAGGTGATGTCGTGCCCGGCAATGTTGTCGAGGTAGACACCCTGGTTCGGGGTGCGGGCCTTGAGATCGGTGCGGCGCGTGTGCAGCACCAGCGCGCCGTCGGGGTCCTCGGCCAGCGTCTGGTCGCCGGCCAGCATGAGCTGCAGGGTTTCCGGCGACACGGGCCGCGCGGCGATCTCGTACAGGGCTTGCAGCACTTCCAGCGCCCGCTGCGCCTTGGGCTTGGGGCCGTCCACCTTGAACTGCTCGTGGCGGTGCGCGATGGACACCTGCAAGGCCAGCTCGATGGTGCGCAGGTGTTCGTCGGCGGGACCGCACAGATTGGCCAGGCGCGTGTTGTTGGGGGGCGAGAAAGTGTGGCGGAGGATCAAGCTGATAATTCCCGGGGAGGACCCGCATGATAGGCAAACTGACCGGAACCCTGGCCGACAAGAACCCGCCGCAGGTGCTGCTGGAGTGCCACGGCGTCGGCTACGAGGTCGATGTGCCGATGAGCACCTTCTACAACCTGCCGGGCGTCGGCGACAAGGTCTCGCTGCTTACGCACTTCGTCGTGCGCGAAGACGCGCAGGTGCTCTACGGCTTCGGCACCGCGGGCGAACGCGAGGCCTTCCGGCAGCTCATCCGCATTTCGGGCGTCGGACCCCGCACCGCCTTGTCCGTGCTCTCCGGCATGAGCGTGTCCGACATCGCGCAGGCGGTGACGGCGCAGGACAGCGCCCGCCTGACCAAGGTGCCGGGCATCGGCAAGAAAACGGCCGAGCGCCTGCTGCTGGAGCTCAAGGGGCGCATCGGCGCCGACCTCGGCCCGGCCGCGCCCGGAGGGGTCAGCGATGCGCAGGCGGACATCCTGCAGGCCCTGCTGGCCCTCGGCTACAACGAGCGCGAGGCCGGCGCCGCGCTCAAGGCGCTGCCGCCCGGCGTCGGCGTGAGCGAGGGCATCAAGTCGGCGCTCAAGGCACTGGCCCGATAGAGCCGCTCAGCAGCACGCCTGGTCCGCTTGCAGCCACAATCCCCGCTTCAGTCAATGTGGCACAAGGGAAGAACATGAACAGCCTGATTCGCGCGGCCTGCCTGGGCCTGCTCGTCAGTGCACTGGCCGCCTGCGGCGGCGGCGGCGATGAACCGAGCGATCCCGGCAACGCACGCGGCAGCGATGCCAGCGGGCCCGTGATCGAGGGATACGACCTTGCTGCGCGGGCCGTACCCAAGAGCGCCGCCGCTCCCGCTGCCACGCCGGCCGGGGTTGCTGCGACCCCCGTGCGGCTCGAGGCCTTGCCCGAGGCCGCACGCACCGCGATGGCGGGGCGCACGCCGGCGTCCGGGCAGCGCAACCCGGTGCGCCAGATCGGGCAGGGCAGGGCGCTTGCCGCCACGGCGGACGTGCAGTCCACGGCGCGTCTGCTCAACTGGCAGCCGGCGCCGTCCGGCGGCACGGCGGCGGCAGCCCGTTTTCACTCGGAGGGCGCCACGGCGCTGCGACTGGGGCTGCGTGTCGAGCGCCTGCCGGACGCCGCCACGGTGCGGGTGTTCGCGCCCGACGGCAGCGACAGCGTCGCCTTCACGGGTGAGCAGGTGCGCCAGACCCTGGAGCGCAACGCCGCCGCCGGCTTCACCGGTGCGGTCGGGCGCACCTTCTGGCTGCCACCCGTCGGCGGCCCGGAGGCCGTGCTCGAGATCGAGCTGCCGGCGGGGGTTGCACCCCAGGAGGTGCAGGTGGCGGTGCCGCAGCTGTCTCACCTGTTCGTCGATCTCGCCCGCGGAAAGGACGCGTTCCTCAAGATCGGGGAGGCCGGCACCTGCAACCTCGACGCGAGTTGCGCGCCCACCTTGCAGGAAGAAACCCGGGCCGTGGCCCGGATGGAGTTCACCGGAAGCGACGGCGGCTCCTACTACTGCTCCGGCACGCTCATGGCCGACGTGCCCGCCAGCGGCACGCCCTGGTTCCTCAGCGCCGAGCACTGCGTCTCGGACCAGGCGTCCGCCTCGACCCTGGTCACCTACTGGTTCTACCGCTCGGCAAGCTGCAACAGCAGCCTGCTGAGCCCGCTGGCGACACGCGTGTTCGGCGGCGCGGAGCTGCTGTATGCCTCGGGCGAGACCGACACGTCCTTCATGCGCCTGCTGCGCAGCCCGCCCGCCGGCGTGCGATTCGCCGGCTCGCTGCTGGTCGCGCCGCCGGTGCAGGGCGCCGTGGCGGGGCTGCACCACCCGTTCGGCGACCTGCTCAAGTACAGCGCAGGCCTGATGGAGTCGTACGCCCGCTGCGACGGATTGCGGTGTGAGCCGCAAAGCAGTGCCAGCGGAGCACGGTTCCTGCGCGTGCGCTGGCAGAGCGGGACCACCGAGTTCGGCAGCAGTGGTTCGGCCCTGTTCGCGCCGCTGGGTGGGCGCCAGTACGTCGCTGGACAGTTGTTCGCCGGATTGGCCAGTTGCGCAGCCGATCGACGCTTCGAGCCCGACTACTATGGCCGCTTCGACCTGGCCTACCGGGCAAGGCTGAACGAGTGGCTCGGGACCCCTCCCGTCGCGCCCTGATGCGAGACCGCAGTCCGACCCCGCCATGAGCATCCAGACCGACGATTTCGCTCCCGCTCCAGCCGCTCCGCGTCGGGTCATGTCGCCGGCCCCGGCATCTCCGGCCGAGGAGGCGCTCGAGCGCGCGCTGCGGCCCAAGCTGCTGCAGGAGTACGTGGGCCAGGCCAAGATCCGCGAGCAGCTCGAGATCTTCATCGGCGCGGCTGCCCGGCGCGGCGAGGCGCTCGACCACGTGCTGCTGTTCGGGCCACCGGGGCTGGGAAAGACCACGCTGTCTCACATCATCGCGCACGAGCTCGGCGTCAACCTGCGCCAGACCTCCGGCCCGGTGCTGGAAAAGCCCAAGGACCTGGCGGCCCTGCTCACCAACCTAGAACGCAACGACGTCCTCTTCATCGACGAGATCCACCGCCTGTCGCCCGTGGTGGAGGAGATCCTCTACCCCGCGCTGGAGGACTACCAGATCGACATCATGATCGGCGAGGGGCCGGCGGCGCGCTCCATCAAGCTCGACCTGCAGCCCTTCACGCTGGTGGGCGCCACCACCCGCGCGGGCATGCTCACCAACCCGTTGCGCGACCGCTTCGGCATCGTCGCCCGGCTGGAGTTCTACACCCCCGAGGAGCTCGCGCGAATCGTCCAGCGCAGCGCCGGCCTGCTGGGCGCGCCCATGGACGAGGCCGGCGGCGCAGAAATCGCACGGCGCTCGCGCGGCACGCCGCGTATTGCCAACCGGCTGCTGCGGCGCGTGCGCGATTACGCCGAGGTCAAGGGCACCGGCCGCATCACCCAGGACATCGCCCAGAAGGCCCTGGTCATGCTCGACGTGGATCCGCAGGGATTCGACCTGATGGACCGCAAACTGCTGGAGGCGGTGGTGCACCGGTTCGACGGCGGCCCCGTGGGCCTGGACAACATCGCCGCCAGCATCGGCGAAGAGGCCGGCACCATCGAGGACGTGATCGAGCCCTACCTCATCCAGCAGGGCTACCTGCAGCGTACGCCGCGCGGCCGCGTTGCCACCGTGGCAGCGTGGCGCCACCTCGGGCTTACGCCGCCCCAGGCCAGCGGCGGCCTGTTCCCCGCGGGCGCCTGAGGAGCGGCGCCGTGGCGACCGCGGCCCTGCGCAAGCATCCGCTCGCATGGGCGCTGCTCGCGCTGGTGCTGGTTGCGCTGCTGGTGCTTGGCTGGCGCGTCCTGCGGCCGCCGCAGGTGGACGCGCTGCGCGTGCAGGCGGTGCCGCTGGTGCGCACCCTGCAGGTCTCGGCCCGGGTCGCCACCGACGCGCGCGTCGAGGTCGGCGCCACTGTCACCGGCCGGGTCGAGCGCGTGCTGGTGCAGGAGGGCGAGGCCGTGCGCGCCGGACAGCCGCTGGTGCAGCTCGAGCAGGACGAACTCCAGGCCGCTCTGGCGCAGGCAGAGGCTGCCCTCGTACAGGCGCAGGCACGCGTCGCCGGGCTGCGCGGCACGGGGCGCGACGCCCTTGCGGCTGCCGTGGCGCAGGCCGATGCGCAACTGCGCAGTGCGCGCGCCGAGCTGGCGCGCAACGAGCAGCTGGTGGCGCAGGGTTTCGTTTCTGCTGCCCGGCTGGACGAGTCGCGCCGCGCGGTCGATGTGGCGGCCGCCCAGCGGGCCGCGGCCGTGGCGCAGTCGCGAGCCACCGGCGACGGCGGCACCGATCTCGCGCAGGCGCAGGCCCAGGTCACGGTGGCGCGCGCCGCGGTGGACGCCGCCCGCGCACGGCTGGCGCAGACAAGTCTGGTGGCGCCAGCCGATGCCCGGGTGCTGGCCCGCCAGGTCGAGCCGGGCCAGATCGTGCAGCCGGGCCGCGCCTTGCTGCGGCTGGCCCTGGACGGCCCCCGCCAGCTGGTGGCGCAGGTCGATGAACGCTTTCTCGAGCAGCTGCGCATCGGACACCCGGCAAGCGCCGTGGCCGACGCCTACCCCGGCCAGCGCTTCTCCGCCCGGGTGGCCAGCCTGGCGCCGGCCGTCGATCCGCAGCGTGGCGCCATCGAGGTGAAGTTCGCGCTCGGGCCGCAGCCGCCGGACTTTCTGCGCGAAGACCTCACCGTCTCGGTGGAGGTCGAAACCGGCCGGCGCGAGCAGGCGCTGGTGCTGCCGCTCGCCGCGCTGCGCGGGCCCGACACGGTGTGGGTCGTGCAGGCCGGGCGGGTCGAGGAGCGCAGGCTGCGCATGGGCCTGCGCACGCTGGAGGCGGTGGAGGTGCTCGGCGGCCTGTCGCCGGGCGACCTGGTGCTGCTGGACGAGGCCCGCGTAGGCGCCCGGGTGCGCCCGCGGGAGCTGCCGTGGCAGCCGCGCGGCGAGCCGTCCGCTGCGGCGCCCGGCACGGGCGGCTCCGACCCGCTCGGATCGCTCGCGGGTGGCGCCGTTGGGCGCTGACTGGGGCACCGCATGACAGGCGCTCTCGGGATCGGATTCGAGCTGCGGGTGGCGCTGCGCTTCCTGCGCGAAGGCCGCATGCAGACGCTGCTGATCGTGGTCGGCGTCGCCGCCGGCGTCGCGGTCATCGCCTACATCTCGGCCCTCATCGCCGGCCTGCAGGGCAACACGCTGGCCAAGACGCTGGGCGCACAGGCCCATGTCACCCTGCGCGCGCCACGCGACGTGGTGCTGCCGGCGCTGCCGGACGAAGACGGCGTGCTGCGATTGAGCCAGTCGCAGGCGCGGGCGCAACGGCCCCGTTCGCTGCCCGACTGGCAGGCGCTGCTGCCGCTGCTGGAAGCCGAACCGGGCGTCGAGGCGGCTTCGCCGCTGGTCGCCGGCAGCGGCCTGGCACTGCGCGGCGAGGCCAGCCAGGCCGTCGCGCTCACCGGGGTGGACCTCGACCGCTACGACCGCATCGTCGGCCTGCGCAGCAAGGTGGTGCAGGGGCGTGCGCGCGTCGAGCCGGGTGAGGCCGTCCTGGGCCGCGAACTCGCGGAAGACCTCGGGCTGCAGGTCGGCGACCGCGTGGCGGTGCAGACCACGCAGGGCAGCGAGCTGCTGCGGGTCACGGCGCTGGTCGATCTGGGCGTGCGCGACCTCAACCGCCGCACCCTGATCGTGGGGCTGCGAACCGCGCAGAACCTGCTGGGCCTGCCGGGCGGCGCCACCGGCATCGACCTCGCCGTCGGCGATGTCTGGGCGGCGCAGCGCTTTGCGCAGGACCTGCGAAGGCGCTATGCGCTGCGCATCGAGAGCTGGCAGGAGAGCAACGCCCAGCTGGTGTCGGCGCTCAACGCGCAGTCGGTCTCGACGCTGCTGATCCGGGCGGTCGTGCTGGTGGTGGTGGTGCTGGGCATCGCCAGCGTGCTGGTGGTCTCGGTGGTGCAGAAGCGCCGCGAGATCGGGATCCTGCGCGCCATGGGGGCCACGAGGGGCCAGGTGCTGCGCCTGTTCCTGTTGCAGGGGGCCGTCGTGGGAGCGGCCGGATCGATCGCCGGACTCGCGCTCGCCTGGGGCATGGTGGCGGCGTTCGTGCGCTTTGTGCGGGGCGCCGACGGACGCCCGCTGTTCGACATCGCGCTGCAGCCCGGTACCGCGCTGCAGGTGGCGCTGATCGCGCTGGCCTGCGGCGTGCTGGCCGCCATCGTGCCGGCGCGTCGCGCCGCCGCGATGGACCCGGCGCAGGCCATCCGGCTCTGAGGCGGGCATGCAGGCAGGAGAGCCGCTGATCGAACTCGCGCAGGTGCGCAAACGCTACAACGTCGGCCAGCCCAGCGAGGTCGAGGTGTTGCACGGGGTGTCGCTGGCGCTGCGCACGCGCGAATTCGCGGCCCTCATCGGACCCTCCGGTTCGGGCAAGAGCACGCTGCTGAACGTGCTGGGCCTGCTGGAGCCCATGACCTCCGGCAGCTACCGCCTGCAGGGCCGCGAGGTGGCCGGGCTCGCCGACGACGCACTCACGCGCATGCGCCAGCGCACGCTCGGCTTCGTGTTCCAGTTCCACCACCTGCTGCCTGCATTCAGCGCGCTGGAGAACGTCACCCTGCCCGTGCTGGCGGCCGAAGGGCGGGTGCCGGCGCAGCAACTGACCCGGGCGCGCGAGCTGCTGGCGGCCGTGGGCTTGTCGGCTGCGATGGACAAGCGGCCGGCGCAGCTTTCGGGCGGCATGCAGCAGCGCGTCGCGATCGCGCGGGCCCTCGTGCTGCAGCCGGCGCTGGTGCTGGCCGACGAGCCCACCGGAAACCTGGACACCGCCACCTCCGACGAAGTGTTCACGCTGCTGCGGCGAATCCACCACGAGCGCGGGACCTCGTTCATCGTGGTCACCCACGATCCGCGGCTCGCCGCGCGCTGCGACCGTGTGATCGAGCTGGTGGACGGACAGGTGGCCCGCGACGAGGCAGTGCCGACCGCGGCTTGAAGGCGCGAACCAGCTCGCCGCTCAGCGCGTCGGCCAGACCGTGCCGTTGTCGTTCAGGATGGCATCCAGCGGCACGTCGTGCGGCTCCGGGTTGAGGTCGGGCACGAAGGCATTCGTGTAACCGAGGCCCGCGGTGAACGGGCGCGGCGACAGCTCGGCGAGCGTGCGGTCGTAGAAGCCGCCGCCGTAGCCGAGGCGAAAGCCGCCCGGCCCGTAGCCGACGCAGGGCACGAAGAGCAGGGTAGGCACCACCACCTCGGTGTCGCGCGGCTTCGGAATGCCGTAGGCATCCTCCTCCATCGGACAGCCCGGATACCAGGCGTGAAATTTAAGCGTCCGGTGCTGTTTATCGACGACAGGCAGGCCGATGCGCCGGCGCTGCGGCTCGTCGAGCAATTCGCCGTCTTCCTTCCATCGGTGCAGCGCCGGAAGGGGATCGAATTCGCCCTTGATCGGCCAATAGGCGCCGATCACCACGTCGGGCCGGCCCACCAGCCAGATGCGCATGACGCGCTGCAGCCGCTCGGCGCGCGCGAGACGGTCCGGAAGGTCCATCCGCGCCTGCAACAGGCGCTGGCGCAAGGCTTTTTTGTCGTCCGACTTGTCCATAATCGCCTGATGAAGTTCCGATCGATTCTGACACTGATCGCGGCGCTCCTCGCCGGGTCGGTGCAGGCACAAGTGCGCGCAGAAACCGGCTCGCCGGCCGACGAGGTCCTGGTCGAGATGGGTCAGGCCTATCGCCAGAACAAGCAGGTGCGGCTCACGCAGTTGCTGCCGCAGGCGCGGGGCCACCTGCTCGAGCCCTGGGCCGCCTACTGGGAGCTTCGAGCGCGGCTCGATACGGCGCAGCCGCAGGAGGTCCAGGACTTTCTCACGCGCTACGCAGGCACCTACCAGGAGGACCGGCTGCGCAACGACTGGCTGCTGCTGCTCGGCCAGCGCCGCGAGTGGACTGCGTTTTCCGACGAGCTCCCGCGTTTTCGCATGAAGGACGACAGCCAGGTGCGCTGCTACGCGCTGCTGGTGCAGCACCTGCGCGAGGGCGCCACCCCCGCCATGGTCGAGGAGCTGCGGCGGCTGTGGTACGCACAGCGCGACGCCGAGGACGCCTGCACCACCGCCGCGCGCGACCTGTTCAGCGAGAGCCGCCGCGAGCCCGCGCGCCTCACGCCCCTGGACGTATGGCGCAAGGCCCGCCTGGCCATGGACGCCAACCGTCCGAGGGCCGTCGCGGCCGCCCTGGAGATCGTTGCGCCCGATGCCCTCGGGCAGTTGCGCCAGGTCCAGGCCAGCCCGGCGAAATACCTGGGCTCCAAGGTCGTGGCCGGCACGCGCACGCCCAAGGAGCTGGTCACGCTGGCACTGATCCGCCTGTCCGACACCGACCTCGAAGCGGCCGTTCGCGCACTCGACACCAAGTGGGAGCCGATGCTCACGCCCGAGGAGCGCGACTGGCTCTGGGGCGTGATCGGCCGGCGCGCGGCGCAGCGCCTGTCCACCGATGCGCTGGGCTACTTCGCGCGCGTCAAGCGCGACGAGCACCTCACCGACGACATGCTGGCGTGGAAGGCGCGCGCCGCACTGCGAACCGCCGGCGGCCCCGACTGGAAAGCGCTGCGTGCCGCCGTCGCGGCCATGAGCCCCAAGGCGCAGCGCGATGCCACCTGGCTGTACTGGCAGGCACGCGCGCTGCTGGCGGGCAAGCGCGAGGAAGACATCGCAGCGGGCCGCCTGCTGATGCAGTCCATCGCCGCGCCCGACGGCTTCTACGAGCAGCTCGCGATGGAGGAGCTCGGCATGGGCATCGCCCCACCGGCACCACCGGCACCGCTGACCGCGGCCGAACGCGACGCGGCCCGGCAGAACATCGGCCTGCAGCGGGCACTGCAGGCGTTCGCCCTGGGGCTGCGCTCGGAGGCGGTGCGCGAGTGGAACTACACCACCAACATGCACACGCCCGGCGGCATGGCCGACCGCGAACTGCTCGCCGCAGCGCAGCTCGCGTGTGAGCGCGAGGTCTGGGACCGCTGCATCAACACGAGCGAGCGCACCAAGGACAGCTTCGATGCGGCGCAGCGCTATCCGATGCCCTTTCGCGATGCGGTGGTGCAGCGCACCGGCGAGATCCAGCTCGATCCGGCGTATGTCTACGGCCTGATCCGCCAGGAGAGCCGCTTCATCACCAATGCGCAGTCGCACGTCGGCGCCTCGGGCCTGATGCAGGTCATGCCGGCCACCGCGCGGTGGACTGCCCGCAAGCTGGGCATGTCGGGCTTCAAACCCGACCAGATCAATGACCGCGACACCAACATCGCCATCGGCACCGGCTACCTCAAGCTCGTGCTGGACGATTTCAACGGCTCGCTGCCGCTGGCGGCTGCCGCCTACAACGCCGGCCCGGGTCGCCCGCGCGCCTGGCGCAACGGCCCGGTGATCGAGGCCGCTGCCTGGGCCGAGAACGTGCCGTTCCACGAGACCCGCGACTACGTGAAGAAGGTGCTCGCGAACACCACGCTGTACGCGGCCATCCTCACCGGCAAGCCGCAGTCGCTGAAGGCGCGCCTGGGGACCGTGGGGCCGCGCGAAGTCAGCGAGGCGCAGCCGAACGGCGAACTGCCGTAAGCGGCGCGACGGGCGCGCCGCGGACGAACACCATGGACACCTGGGCTCTGGTAGTCGCCACGGTCGCTTCCGAGTTCAGAGACCTTCACGAGGTCGAGGATCTCACGCGGGTCGTGGTGCGGCTGCTGGTGGCCGCGGCGTTGGGTGCGCTGCTCGGTCTGGAGCGCGAGCATGCGCACAAGTCGGCGGGGCTGCGCACGCACATGCTGGTGTCGCTGGGCTCGGCGCTGTTCGTGCTGATGGCGCTGCGCTCGGACTTCGGTCCGGAGGCGCTCGCCCGCGTGATCCAGGGCGTTGCCGCAGGCATCGGCTTCCTGTGCGCGGGCGCCATCCTCAAGTCGGAGACCTCCGAGCAGGTGCGCGGGCTCACCACCTCCGCCGGCCTGTGGATGACCACCGCCATCGGCCTCACGGCCGGCCTTGGCCACGAGGCGCTGGCCGTGCTGGGCACCGTGCTCGCCCTGGTGGTCCTGCGCCTGGAAGCTCCGGTGCGCCGCTGGGTACGCAAGGAGCAGGGCGAGCCGCAAGCCAGCGCGCCGTCCAGCCAGCCCGACGAGACGCCTTGACGCCGGCTCGCCGCGTGCCGTCGCGGCGCATCAATGCGGCTTACCGTTCGCATCAATGCCGGCCGTCATCGCCGCTAGCATGCGCTCCAGGAGGTTCACGCGATGCTCAAGCTCTTTATCGGCAACAAGAACTATTCGTCCTGGTCCATGCGGGCCTGGGTGCTCATGCGCCAGGCCGGAATTCCCTTCGACGAAGTCAAACTGCGCTTCGACTCCTTCGATGCCGATTCCAAGTTCAAGAATGCGCTGGCCCAGGTCAGCCCGGCCGGCACCGTGCCGGTGCTGGTCGATGAGAGCTTCGCGGTATGGGACTCGCTGGCCATCGCCGAATACCTGGCCGAGCGCTTCCCGGGCAAGCAGCTCTGGCCGGCCGACACCCGCGACCGTGCCCGCGCCCGCAGCATCTGCGCCGAGATGCATGCTGGCTTCACCGCCCTGCGCCAGCACTGTCCGATGAACATCGAAGCGACGCTGCGCGAGGCCGGCGAGCGCGTCTGGCGCGAGCAGCCGCAGGTGCGCGCGGACCTGGCCCGCATCGTCGCGATCTGGACCGAGCTGCTGGCCCAGCACCCGCACGGCGAGGGCATGCTGTTCGGGCGCTTCTCCATTGCCGACGCGTTCTTCGCGCCGGTGTGCATGCGCATCGTGAGCTATGCGCTGCCCGTGCCGGAGACGGTGCACACCTACATGGCCCGCGTGCGCGCGCTGCCCGGCGTGCGCGCCTGGATCGACGATGCGCTGGGTGAGCACGACTTCGTTCCGTTCGACGAGCCCTATCGCAGCGGCCGCTGAGGCGAAGTTTTCGGGCTCGCTACACTGGCCCGATGCAGATCTACGAAGTCGGAGGCGCGGTACGCGACGCCCTGCTCGGCCTGCCGGTGCACGATCGCGACTGGGTAGTGGTGGGCGCAACGCCTGAACAGATGATCCTTGCGGGCTTCCTGCCGGTCGGCAAGGATTTCCCCGTGTTCCTGCACCCCGAGACCCGCGAGGAACACGCGCTCGCGCGCACGGAGCGCAAGACCGCGCGTGGCTACCACGGCTTCAGCTTCCACGCCGATCCGGGCGTGACGCTCGAGCAGGATCTGGCCCGGCGCGATCTCACCATCAACGCCATGGCGCGGGGCGCCGACGGCGTGCTGGTCGATCCCTACGGCGGCCAGCGCGACCTGCATGCGCGCGTGCTGCGGCACGTGACCGAGGCCTTCCGCGAAGACCCCGTGCGCATCCTGCGGCTGGCCCGTTTTGCCGCGCGCTTTGCCGATTTCGCGATCGCGCCCGAGACCCTCACGCTCATGCGCGCGATGGTCGAGGAGGGCGAAGCCGATGCGCTGGTGGCCGAGCGCGTCTGGCAGGAGCTTGCCCGCGGGCTCATGGAGGCGCGGCCCTCGCGCATGTTCGAGGTGTTGCGCGCGTGCGGCGCGCTTGCCCGGCTGCTGCCGGAGGTCGATCGGCTCTGGGGCGTGCCCCAGCGGGCCGACTACCACCCCGAGGTGGACACCGGCGTGCACCTGATGATGGTGCTGGACATGAGCGCGCGCCTGCGCGCGCCGCTGCCGGTGCGCTTCGCCTGCCTCACGCACGACCTCGGCAAGGGCACCACTGCGCCCGACGTGCTGCCGCGCCATATCGGCCACGAGGAGCGCAGCGCGCGACTGCTCAAGGGCGTGACCGCGCGCCTGCGGGTGCCCACCGATTGCCGTGAGCTGGCCGAGGTCGTGGCCCGCGAGCACGGCAACATCCACCGCAGCGCGGGATTCGGCGCCGCGGCGCTCGTGCGCCTGCTGGAGCGTTGCGATGCGCTGCGCAAGCCGGACCGTTTCGCCGACGCGCTGCTCGCCTGCGAGTGCGACGCGCGCGGACGCCTCGGGCTGGAGGAATCTCCCTACCCTCAACGTGCGCACCTGCTGGCTGCGCTGGCGGCGGCGCAGTCGGTGGACACCGCAGCCGTCGCGCAGCGCGCCCAGAGCGCGGGGGCTGCTGGCCGCACGATCGGTGAATGGGTGCACCGCGCCCGCGTCAGCGCCGTCGCGGCGGCTGGCATCGTCAATGCGGCTGCCGGCGCCGCGTAGCCAGGTCGCTCGCAGGACCGGCAGATCGTTCTGAACAGCCGTTTCATCCGCATGTCGAGCAAGGCGCGTGGCGCGCCGCCCGGCCTCTTCCGTGGAGACGCGGCGCTGACGGCGCTGGAGGTGACAGCCCTCAGGATCGCCGCCCGCGGCAGGCGTTTGGGGCATTTCCATCCGGATGGTCTGCTTGGGGAACGGCACGCTGGCGGCCTTGACACGATCCACGGCCGAGAAGCGCACTTCCGACGCGGTCGATAGATAGTCCGATCGGTGCGAGTCGGTCCAGAACCGCAACTCGATCACGATGCCGTCCGGGTCTAGCGACCGCAGGCGCACGGACGGCTCGGGTTTCTGCAGCACTCCGGCGGTGTCGGATGCGGTTGCCAGAAGCTCGCGTGTGACGTGGCGCAGATCGACGTCGTATCCCAGGTGAAACTCCACGGATGCTCGCCGCACCGGTGATGCGGTGTTGTTCGTCACCCTGGAGGTGAACGTCTCCGCGTCGGGCACGACGCCAGCCGCCCGTCGTAGGTGGGCACGATCGTGGCGCGCAGTGCACACGGGCTCTATGCTTGAGCCCGCGCAGACTGCGAAGGCCTGCGTCACTGAAAAGACCACGCTGAAGACCGAGGGGGATCCGACCTGCATGCGCCGCTTTTTCCTGTCCACCGAGCTCTCCCGTCGCCAGCGCCGCCAGTACGTCCTGCTGGCCCTCTGTGGCGTGCTGCTGCTGGCCGCCGTAGCCGCCACGTGGCTCGCCGCCGGCTATCGAGATGCGACTGGCAGCGGCCCGGCGGAGCGTGGGTCGAACGCCGCGACTTCTGCGTCACCGGAGGCGCGGCACGCCGAGGCGCCGGTCGACAGCACTTCTGAGGGCGAGGCGGAGCTCGCGCGTGAAGACGCTGGCGCCGTCCAGGACGGCACCACCCAGCCCGCGGCCTTCAGGCCACCCCTCCTGAGTGACGATGCGAACCTGTCCTATGCGCGTCGAGGCGGGCTGCACCGTGCAGCCAATCCGCTGCTGCTGACGGCGAGCGCCGTGGTGCTGGCGGACCAGCACACTGGCGAGGTGCTCTACGCGCGCAACGACCGCGCCATCTTGCCCATCGCTTCCCTGACCAAGTTACTGACCGGCATCGTCGTCCTGGAATCCAAGCAGCCGTTGAGCGGGACGATCCGGATCGCGCAGGAGGACGTCGACAGGCTGCGCAACAGCCGCTCGCGCTTGCGCGTGGGCACGACGCTTACCCGCCGAGAGGCGTTGCGGCTGGCGCTGATGTCCAGCGAAAACCGGGCGGCGCACGCGCTGGCGCGCACCTTTCCCGGTGGTCCCGAGGCCTTCGTCGCCGCCATGAACACCAAAGCGCAGGCACTGGGCATGCGCCACAGCACGTTCGTCGATGCCACCGGCCTGTCCAACGGCAACCAGGCGACCGCGCGCGATGTGGCAACGCTCGTGACCGCGGCTGCGCGCTACCCGCTGCTGCGCAGCTATTCCACCACCTCCCGCCGTGTGGTCACGGTAGGTAAGACGCGGCTTCGCTACCTGAACTCGAACCGGCTGGTACGCACCGGCTGGCCGATCCAGCTGCAGAAGACCGGCTATATCGTCGAGGCCGGCCAGTGCATGGCCATGGCCTTGCGCACTGAGGGTCGCAAACTGGTCATGGTGCTGCTCGACTCCGGCAGCCGCGACACGCGGCGGGAAGACGCGCAGCGCCTGCGCCGATGGCTCGCGCGACAAAAGGGTTGACGCAGCGCCGGCCGCGTCGCCGCGAGGCTTGGCTGCGGGCCAGATGCAGGCCCGCCAAGCTCGCGCCCTGCTTCACGTCCCCGGCAGATGGGCGCGGAACGTTGCGCAACGCTTCCGTGTATTCGTTCGTGTCTCCTCTTTCTGCGTGGCAGCTTGCGGACGCAGTCTGTCGGTCGGTTCGGACACGCGGCGGGCCTCGAAGGGGGGAAGTTGCTGCATTCTCACGGGGGCTTTTCAGCCACTTCTGACGACTACACACAGCGCGCCCATGCTTGCCGATGCATCCCTCCTCGTGAATGCCTCTGTTCTGGTGGGCGTGGCCCTGGTGATCGGATGGACCGGCGTGCGGCTGTCAAGGCTTGCGGATCAGCTGAGCGATCGGCTGGGGTTGGGAGAGTCCATCGGAGGCACGTTCTTCCTGGGTGCGGTCACGTCCCTGCCAGAGATCGCGGCTTCGGTCCTGGCCGCATTGGAGGGGCGCCCGGCGCTCGCGCTCGGAAATGCGATCGGCGGAATCGCTTTGCAAACCACGTTCCTTGCCGCCGCCGACATCGCGCACCGCAAGGCGAATCTCGAGCACGCCGCCGCCTCGGTGCCGAACATGATCCAGACCGGCGTGCTGATCGCGTTGCTGGGGCTCGTTCTCATGGGATTCTCTGGGCCGGACGTCACGGTAGGCCATGTGCACGTGATCTCGCCCCTGCTCGTCCTCGCCGGGATGGCCGGACTGTGGCTGGCATGGAAGGCCAGGCGGCACCCCATGTGGAAGCCGACGAAAACCGACGAGACGGTGGTCGATGTACCTGAGGAGGGACAAACTTCGGCGAGTCTTCCCCGGATGCTCGTGGAGTTCGGTGTCATCGCATCGGTGATTGCGGTGGCCGGGGGCTTGGCTGCCCACACCAGCGGGAACATCGCTGATCAGACCGGCATGAACGAGGCACTGGCCGGCGCTCTCCTCACGGGCGTTGCGACCTCCCTGCCGGAACTGGTCACGACAGTGGCTGCCGTGAGGCGCGGCGCACTGACCCTGGCGGTCAGCGATATCGTGGGCGGCAGCCTTCTGGACGTACTGCTTGTCGCGATCGCCGACCTTGCGTTCGTCGGCGGATCCATCTTCCATGCACGTGGCGTGGGGGCAGACGAGAGCTTCATCGCAGCACTCGCGATCGTGCTCAACACCGTGCTGCTGGTCGGTCTGCTGTACCGGCAGCGCGACGGTCCCGGGAAGATCGGGTTCGAAAGCGTGACGATCGTAGCGCTGTACCTTGGTGGATTTGCCGTTCTCAGCCTGCTGTGACCTCTCTCGTGCGCGTAAGGCGGCGGCGTAGGGTGGCGTTCGGCATCGCGGCATCTGCAGGGCCGCGCCGCTGCGGCTGCGGCTGCGGCTGCGGTCGCACTCTATCTCCCGGAGCGATGCAGCCAGCCGATACGCTCCTACGCTCGTACACGCCAGCGCCGCCTCAGCCATGGCTCCCGACCCGGCGACCATGGCGGTCACGCAATCGATCGTTGCGGTCTACCCGTCGCCCGCACGGCGCTGCTGCTGGAAAGGCTCCGGTTTCGGCAAGCCGCTGCTTCAAAGGAAGGACCACATCATGGTGCCACTTGTCCTGTGGCTGCTCGGCGTACCGCTGATCGCGGTCGTGCTTCTCATGCTCCTGGGCATCTTCTGAGCGCCGATGCAAGCCGGCTGCCCTCCAGGCGTTCCCTTGTAGCGACGTGCTCGACATACTCGGTCTTGATCTGGACCAGAGCGCACTGCGTTGGTGGCACATGCTGGCGCGCGCTGTGGTGGTCTACCTGTTCGCCATCGTCCTCGTGCGCCTCGGCGAAAAGCGCTTCATCGGCAAATCGACGGCTTTCGACGTCCTGTTGGCCATCATGCTCGGATCGGTCCTGAGCCGCGCGATCACGGGGTCGAGTCCCTTCGTTCCCAGCCTTGCTGCGTCCCTCGGACTGGTGGCGATGCATTTCCTGCTTGCCGCAATCGCTTTCCGAAGCCACCGTTTCGGGGGGTGGATAAAGGGTGAGTCGCGCCTGCTGGTTTCGGATGGACGGATCCTGTGGGACAACATGCGCAAGAGCCACGTAAGCGAGGGTGACCTCATGCTCGCACTGCGCGAGAACGGGAAGACGGACGACCTGGCCCGCGTCCGTGTCGCTCGCTTGGAGCGCAGCGGTTCGATCAGCGTGCTGCTCAGAGAGAACGAATGAAGCACCCACTGGCTGGTGGTGGTGATGAGGAGCGACGACGGCACCACCGCTGGCCCGACGAGCCCTACGCGAACGGAGCGCTTGGTCCGAGCCTGCCGGCAATGCGCTGCATGGACGATAGACGGTCGAGAGGCAAGGAGCATTCGCTTGCCACGCCAGCAACACTCTAGACAAGGACACCTCATGAACTTCAAGCCGACGATTCTTGCAGCAGCTTTCGGAATTGCCAGCGGCATGGCCCTGGCACAAAGCCAGCCGACGCCGCTGGGGGGGCCGGCCGCCACCGGCGGCAGCAGCGCAAGCCCTGCCGGTGCAGGGACGTACAACAGCACCACCGGCTCCAAGGATGGTGCAAGGAACTCTTCCAGCGGGTCGTCCTCCCCCTCCGCTGCTTCCGGCGCGCCGGGCACCGGGACCTTGGGAGCCGCTTCGTCGGGAGCGTCGTCGGCCTCGGACCCCGTCCAGCGCCTCGAAACAGCCAGCGACCGGCTGCGTGATTCGGTGAAGGAGATCAAGGACAAGAGCGCCGGCGCCGAACGCCAGGACGCGATCCGCAAGGCCGAGCAGGCGTTGACCGAGACGCAGATGGCTCTGCAAGGGCTGCGGTCCCAGTCGATGGGTGCCGGCGGCAGCGGAGCCACGTCGGGAGCGGGTGCCGGAACATCGGCCGCACCTGTCGGCTCCGGCTCCGGCAGCACCAGCTCCGGTAGCCCGGGTGCTGCGGGGGCTACCACTCGCTGAGTGGCTATAAGCGAAGGCCGACGTGTGTCGGCGTCTTCGCAGCGGTAAATTTCCTGGGCCGGCCATGGCGCCGTGAGGCGCTGACCGGTTCCCGCCAGCGGGAAGGAGATTCGACGGCTAGTCGAGCAGCGCGACGGCGCCGAAGTCCCCCACCCGCAGCCCCAGCCCGGCTGGCAGCAGCTCGCAGCCCGCGGTGAGCGAGGGCAGCCGGCTCTTCAACTGCGCGGCCAGTCGCGGCAGCAGCAGGGTCTGGTTGTTGAGGAACACCGCCCCGCCCAGGCTGATGCGTTCGAGATCGAGCACGGCAGTGATGTTGTGCAGGGCTCGCCCCATCACGCGGCACAGCTCGTCCACCGTCGCCAGCGCCTGGGCGTCGCCCTGACCGGCGCGTGCAAACAGGGCGTGCGCCGGCGCGCCGAGGCGCCGCTCCAGGGCGTATCCACCGACCAGCGCTTCGATGTCTCCGACGTTGCCGCACCCGCAGACGGCGTGGGCATCGTCGGACGCGAAGCTGTGGCCCAGGTGGCCTGCGTTCCCCTGCTTGCCGTGCAGGACCCGCCCGTCCACGCACAGCCCGCAGCCCACCCCGGTGCTCCAGGTGACGTAGGCGCAGTGCGAGGCGCCTTGCAGCGCCCCCCAGCGGCGCTCGGCTTCGAGCGCGGCGACGGCGTCGTTCTCGATGCGCACCCGCGCAAAGCGCCGCAGCAGGGGAGCCTCCAGGGGCGCGGTGCCCCAGTCGTTGGGAAGTCGTCCGTGCGAGCCCGGAAGGCCGCCGCAGATGTTGGGTGTGGCCAGCTCGATGCGGCCATCGCACAGCACGAACGGGCCGGGCGCGGCAACGCCGACCTGCTGCACCTGTGCCGGGTCGATGCGCAGCTCGGCGCAGGCCTCTGCGACCATTCGGATGCATTGCAGCGCGACGGCTTCGGAGGTGCCGGTGTGCGCGGTGGGCTCGTGGCGCCGCGCCAGCAGCTCCAGGGGGCGGGCGGGATCGTTCAGGCTGACCGAGACTTTGGTGCCTCCGATGTCGATGCACGCGCGCATGCCAGGCGCTCCTATAGCAGGCGGGATATGCCGGCCGCAATCAGGCTCAGCAGGATGGTGGTGGTGAGCGGAATGAACCATTCCCGCCCGAACAGGCGAAAGCGCAGGTCGCCCGGCAGCTTGCCGAAGCCAATGCGGTGCAGCAGCGGCGTGAACCAGCTGATCAGCATCAGCGCGAGGAAGATGACGATGACCCAGCGAATCATGCTCAGAGTGTAGGGGTGCGGTCGCCGGCCCTGAAACCGAGTGCATCCCAGAAGGGGCCGCGGTGGAAGGCGATCACCTTGAACAGCTCGCCCATCTCGTGCTCGGCTATCAGCCGCTGCGCGTCGGTGCGCTCGCGCAGCGGTGCGGCCGCGAGATGCTCGGCCAGTCCGCAGTTGAGGAGGAAGCGGGCCTGGCTGGTGTAGCCCAGCGTCGGCAGGCCGGCCTCCTGCGCGGCGAGGGCGACACCCGTGAAGTTCACGTGGGCGGTGATGTCCTTCTGCCCGAGCTCCGACAGCGGATCGGTGTCCGCGCGGTGGGCGCGATGGCACATCAGCGTGCCCATGTGGCGTTGCGGGTGGTAGTACTCGGCTTCGGGAAAACCGTAGTCGATGAAGAAGGCGGCGCCGCGCTCGAGGCGGTCGGCCAGGGTGCGCACGAATGCCTCGGCCTGCAGGTGCAGTTCGGTCAGGTAATCGCCTCCGGCGCTCTCCACGGGTGGACGCAGCGCGGTGGGGTGCTCGGCCCAGGTGAAGTGATCCTGCTGCCAGCACACGCCGCGCTCGTGCCACTGCCCGTCCAGCCGCGCCAGCAGCTTGACCGGCATCGCATCGAGCACCTCGTTACCCACCACCACGCCCGCCATGCGCTCGGGCAGCTCGACGGCCCACTGCACGCGATCGGCAAATGGCGCCAGCGTCTGCTGCTGCCGCGCCCGCAGGGACGCTGAGAGCTCGACGATGGTGTAGCGGCGCACGCGGGAGCCGAGCGCGCCGAGCAGCTGCTCGGCCAGGGCCCCGGAGCCGGCGCCGAACTCCCACACCTCGTCGCAGCCGGTGGCGTCGAGCGCGTCGGCCACCGCCGCCGCGAGGCTCTGCCCGAACAGCGGGCTCATTTCGGGCGCGGTCACGAAATCGCTGCCGGACGCGGGAAGGCGCCCGAACTTGCGCGAGGCGTTGGCGTAGTAGCCCAGGCCCGGCGCGTACAGCGCGAGGGCCATGAAGCGGTCGAAGGGCAGCCAGCCGCCCGCGCGTTCGATGGAGGCGCGCACCAGGGCCTGCAGGGCGCTCGTTACACTGGCCGGGTTCTCGGATGTCACCCGCCGATTGTCCGCGCAATGTCCACCCCCCGGTCCGCTCCCCAGCCCGCTCCGCAACCCGTCGTCCTTGTCACCGGCGCCGCCCGACGGCTCGGCCGCGAGACTGCGCTCGGCCTGGCCGCGGCCGGCTGGCACGTGGCGGTGCACTACCGCGGCTCGGTCGGCGAAGCGGAGCAGGCCGCGCATGACTGCGCCGCGCTCGGCGTCGCCAGCGCGTGCTTCCAGGCCGACCTGGCCGACGAATCCGCCGCGCGGGAGCTCGTTGCGCGCGTGGTGCGCCATTTCGGCCGCTGCGACGCGCTGGTCAACAGCGCCTCGCTGTTCGAACACGACAGCGCAGACAGCTTCAGCTACGCCGCCCTGTGGTCCCACATGGCCGCCAACACGGCAGCGCCGGTGCTGCTCGCGCGCATGCTGCACGCCCACCTGGCCGAGCGCCAGGGGCAGGGGGCGGTGGTGAACCTGCTCGACCAGAAGCTCTGGAACCCCAACCCCGACTTCTTCAGCTACACCCTGTCCAAGGCCGCCCTGGAGTGCGCCACCACGCTGCTGGCCCAGGCGCTCGCACCGCGGCTGCGGGTGGTTGGCGTGGCGCCCGGCCTCACGCTCACCAGCCACATGCTCTCCCAGGAGAAGTTTCGCGAACTGCACCGGCTCTCGCCCCTGGGCCGCTCCTCGACGCCCGCCGACGTGGTGGCGACGGTGCGCTTCGCCCTGGAGAACGCATCGATCACCGGCACCACGCTGATCGTCGATGGCGGCCAGCACCTGATGCCCTTCGACCGCGACTTTTCCCTCATGTGATGAGCAAAGGCACCCAGATCCTCACCCTTACGGGGCTGCGCTTCGATGCCAACCTCGGCATCCTCGATCATGAGAAATCGTCGCCGCAGCCGATCCGCGTCGATGCCGAGCTCAACCTCGGCACGCAGCCGCTGCTGCCGCACGACGACGACATCCTGCACGTGCTCGACTACCGCAAGGTGCGCACCATCGTCATCGACGAGTGCACGGCGGTGCACGTGAATCTGCTGGAGAGCCTGATCGGCAAGGTGGCGCACCGGCTGATGCAGCTGCCCGGCGTCATCGGCGTGCGGGTGCAGATCGCCAAGCTGGAGATCTTCGAGGACTGCGAAGTGGCGATCCGCGTCGAAACCGGGCAGTGGTAGCCGGGTCGCGGCGGCGCCTCACGCGCCGTGGGCCGGCGCCGCCACCGGCACGCACTCCCGCGTCGCAGCGGCGAGAGCTTCGGCGAATGCCGGGTCGTTGATGTGCGCAGGCACCTCGACGAGCCGGTGCGAATCGCTCGCCTCGAAGTGCTGTGCCAGCGCCTCGAACAGCGCCGCATCCGCCTGCGGATCGTGGAACGGCGCGCCCGGCGCGTCCAGGGCGGACAGCCCGTGCAGCGGCAGCAGCAGTCGCACCGGGCCGCGCGCGCGGTTCAGGCGCTCGGCCAGCGTGCGCCCGGCCAGGCGCAGCTCCTCGGCAGTGCTGCGCATCAGGGTCACGTTGGCGTTGTGGGCATGGAAGCGCCGGCCCTGGAAGCGCTGCGGCACCGTATCCGGGGCAAACCAGTTCACCATGTCCATGGCGCCGACCGATCCGATCCAGGGCAGTCCGTGCCGGCTGGCGGCTTCCAGCCGGCCGGGGCCGGCGTCGCACACGCCGCCGACGATGTGTTGCAGCACCTCGGTGGTGGTCACATCGACGATGCCGTCCAGCAGGCCCGATGCGGCCAGCGCCTCCATCGCGCGGCCGCCCGACCCGTTGGCGTGGAACACCTGCACGTCGAAGCGATCCGCGAGCGCCGCGCGCAGCGCCTGCACGCAGGGCGTCGTCACGCCGAACATGGTGCAGCCCAGGGCGGGGCGGGTGTCGTCGCCCGCAGTGCTGCGGGGAGCGAGCACCATGCCCGCCATCGCATGCGCCGCGTTGGCGAGGATGGTGCGCGAGAGGCGGTTGAGCCCGGCGATGTCGGTCACCGGGAACATCAGCGTCATGTCCACCACGCCGACGAAGGCGCTGACATCCCCCGCGGCCATGGTGGACACCAGCAGCTTGGGCGTGCCGATCGGCAGCAGCCGCATGGCCGGTGCGATGAGGGAGGTGCCGCCGGAGCCGCCCACGCCGAGCATGCCGGCGATGGCGCCCTCGCGCATGCGCTCTTCGACCAGCGCGCACAGCGCCGTGCTCATCGCCGAAACGGAACTGCCCCGGTCGCTGCCGAAGACCGCCTGCCGCCCGCCGGGGTGGTGGCCCGCCACGTCCTCGGCGGCGATGTCCGCCTGCGCGGTGGGGCTGCGCGTGCCCACATCGACGGCGGTGACGGCCACGCCGCGCGCACGCAGCAGCCCGCACAGGTAGGCGAGCTCCTCCGCCTTGGTGTCCCAGGTGCCGACCACCCACACGCTGGCCATGGTGCCTAGCGTCCGGTGCGGCGCGCCTGATCGACGCACTCGAAGAAGGTGCGGAAGGTGCCCTCCACCCGGGCAATGGCTTCGGCCTCCTCCTCCTTGGGCACCTCGAACTCGGCCCACCATTGGCCGAAGCAGCGGTTGCCCTCGGTCACCGGGAACAGCCGCATCTCGGCGACGTAGTTCTTCCAGTTGGCATCGATGTGCAGGATGCGGTAGCGGCACAGGTGCTCGTCGTCGGACAGCGCGAGCAGCTGCTCGCGCAGGTAGCCCCCTTCACGCACCTCGAAGCGGCGCACGCAGCCGACCTGGTCCGCCGGCCGGCCTTCCTCGATGGTGGAGTTCTGGAAGTAGGGGTGGTAGTTGCCCAGGGCGCCGAAGTCGCGCAGGAAGGCCCAGGCTTCCTGCAGCGTCGCGTCCATCACTGCGCTTACGTACACGCGGGTCATGCGTCGGCTCCTTCAGAGATCGAGTTGCTTGTAGCGCTTGACGTGCGCCGTGATGGCCACCTCGGTGGGCAGCCGCTCCATGCTGCTGGCGCCGTAGAAGCCGTTGCAGTGCTGGCTGTGGCGCATCACGTAGGCGGCGTCCTCGGGCAGGGCGATGCGGCCGCCGTGGGCGATCACGATGACGTCCTTGCGCACCTTGCGGGCGGCTTCGGCCCATTCGTCGATCAGGCGCACCGACTCCTCGAGCGAGGGCGCGGTCTCCGCGCCGATCGTGCCGCCGACGGTCACGCCCATGTGGGGCACGATGAAGTCGGCCCCGGCCTGCGTCATGGCCACGGCTTCGTCGGCGGAGAAGACGTAGGGCGTGGTCAGCAGGTCGAGTTCGTGGGCCTGTCTGATCATGTCTACTTCGGTGGCGAAGCGGATGCCGGTCTCTTCCAGGCTCTGGCGAAAGCGGCCGTCGATGATGCCCACCGTCGGGAAATTCTGGACACCGGAAAAACCCAGCTCCTTGAGCCGGCGCAGGAACACCGGCATCACGATGAAGGGGTCGGTGCCGTTCACGCCGGCGAGCACCGGCGTGCGCTGCACCACCGGCAGCACTTCGCCGGCCATCTCGAGAACGATCTCGTTGGCGTTGCCGTAGGCCAGCAGGCCAGCCGACGAGGCGCGCCCGGCCATGCGGTAGCGGCCCGAGTTGTAGATCACGATGAGGTCGATTCCGGCGGCCTCTTCGCACTTGGCCGAAATGCCGGTGCCGGCGCCGCCGCCCACGATGGGCTCGCGGCGGCGGACCATGTCCTGGAACCGCTCCATCAGGGCGCGGCGTTCAAAGTAGGGCATAGGACTCCTGTTTTCTTGCCCGAAAGGGCGAACGTATGATCCCCAGCGCATGGCCGAGCACGTCGACCTTACGGTGGAAACCCATGTCATGGGGAGCCGCACGACCCTCACGGTCGTGCGGGCGGAGCAGTGCGAGGCGCTGGCAGCGCTGCACATTGCCCACGTGGCGGTGATCGACGCGTGCGCACCGTACGCGGTGGTGCGCACCAACCTCAGCGGCGCCTTCCTGCAGGTCTGCCTCGACGGTGCCGGGCAGACCCTGCTCGACGGGCGCTGGTACGCGCACCGGCCCGGGGTGGCCAGCTTCTCGCCCGCGCATGCGCTGCACGCCTTCCACTGCGTGCCGCGCAAGCGCTGGCGCACGGCCTGGGTGCGCTTCATGCCCACCTCGCCGCGCTCGGTGCACGGCGCCCTGGCGCCGAGCATGATGCGCTTCGACGGCACGGTGCTCGAGCACGCCATCCTGGGGCTGTCGCAGGAGGTCGCCACGGGCAACGACCCCGGAACCTGCGCGGTCTGGGTCGATGTGATCGACCGCTACGCGACGCGGCTGCTCGATCCGCTGCAGCGCGAGCCGCGGCTGGTCCTGGTGTGGAATGCGGTAGCCGGCGACCTCGCCCGCGACTGGTCGCTCAAGGAGCTGGCGCGCCTGGCGAGCACCAGCGAAGAGCACCTGCGCAGGCTCTGCCAGAAGAGCCTGGGGCGCAGCCCGGGCCGCCAGCTCGCGACCATGCGCATCGCGCGGGCCGCCCACCTGCTGGCCACCACCGGCGAGAAGGTCGAGGCGATCGCGCGCGAAGTCGGCTACGCGAACTCCTTCGCCTTCTCGAACACCTTCAAGCGCCTCACCGGGCTGCGGCCCTCCGACTTCCGGGCCCATCCGCGGCGGCACGAAGATCCGTCCGGGCTGCATTGAACGGGCCTGCACGCCGGATCAGGACGCCTTCTTCACGAGGTAGCAGCTGCTCTGCTCCAGGGGCATGAAGGCCTGGTTGCCGGGGATGGTCTTGACCAGCTTGAGGTAGTCCCAGGGGTGCTTGGACTCGGCCGGAGTCTTCACTTCCCAAAGGTACATGTCGTGCACCATGCGGCCGTCCGCACGAATGGTGCCGTTCTTCGTGAACATGTCGTTGATCGGGCGCTTGCGCATCTCGGCGGAGACCGCGTCGGCATCATCGGTGCCGGCGGCCTGGACGGCGCGCAGGTAGTGCAGCGTGGACGAGTAGTCGCCCGCGTGCGCCATGTTCGGCATATTGCCCACGCGCTGCTGGAAGCGCTTGGCGAAGGCGCGGGAGTCCTCGTTCATGTCCCAGTACCAGGCATTGGTGAGCACCATGCCCTGCGCCGTCTGCAAGCCCAGCGAGTGGATGTCGTTGATCCACAGCAGCAGCCCGGCGAGCTTCTGGTTCTTGGTGATGCCGAACTCGTTGGCCGCCTTGACCGCGTTCACGGCGTCGGCGCCGGTGGACGCGAGGCCGACGATCTTGGCCTTGGATGCCTGGGCCTGCAGCATGTAGGACGAGAAGTCCGTGGTGCCCAGCGGGTGGCGTGCGGCGCCTAGGACCTTGCCGTTGGACTTGCGCACGATATCGCCGACCTGCTGCTCGAGCCCGTGGCCGAAGGCGAAATCGACGGTCAGGAAGAACCACGTGTCGCCGCCGTTCTCGACCACCGCGCGGCCGGTGCCGTTGGCCAGCGAGTACGCGTCGTAGGCGTAGTGCACCGCGTAGGGCGAGCACTGGGCGTTGGTGATGCCCACGTTCGACGCGTTGTTGACGATCACGTGGCGCTTCTTCTCCTTGGCCAGGCCGGCGACCGCGAGTGCCACGCCCGAGTTGGCGAGGTCGTTGATCATGTCCACGCCGCCGATGTCGAACCACTCGCGGGCCTTCGCGGCGCCGATGTCGGCCTTGTTCTGGTGGTCGGCCGAGACCACCTCGATGCGCTTGCCGAACATGGTGCCGCCGAAATCCTCGACGGCCATCTTCACGGCTTCGACCGCGCCCTTGCCCGAGATGTCGGCATACACGCCGGACAGGTCGGTGAGCACGCCGATGCGCAGCACGTCGTCGGTCAGCTTGCCGGCGGGCGCCTGGGCAGGTGCCTGGGCACTGGCCGTGCCCAGGGTGCCGAGGACAACGGACGCCGCCCCGATGCATTGCAGGTACTTTTTCATAGTCTCCTCGTCTGGTGGGCCCCGGGCACGAACGCCAGGGCTGCGCTTATCGTAGGCACGCGTGCCGGGGCGCGGCCATGAGCCCAAGCCACAGCCATCTACTCAAAACCCACATCGCCGCAGAGCGGGAGAGGCTGAGGTGGCAGAGCTGGCGCAGCGGCCGCATTGCGCACTGCACATGGCTGCACATGGCTGCACATGGCTGCAGGTGGCTGCGCGGCGGCGGGAGCGGCGGGCCGGGAGGAGGAACGCTGGTGGGAACGGCGTCTGCCGAGGCTGGCGGAACGACGTGCGCAGCGGCAAGCACACCACCGGCCGGCGCGTGGTGCGGCACCCCCGCTGCGCAGCACCGGTGTGCCGCACGCCGGCCGCGACGCGGTCGCGCCGCTGCGCCTCAGGTCAGAGATCGACCACCAGTTCGCCGCCGGCCGCCTTCGGCCGCGAGCAGCACAGCACGACCTTGTGCTCGCGTTCCTTGCGGCTGAGCACGAAATCGCGGTGCTCGACTTCGCCCGAAGCCCCGGCGTCGTAGGGCGTGGCGCAGACGCCGCACAGGCCGTCGCTGCACTTCACATCGACGCGCACGCCGCAGGCGGCGAGCACGTCGGTCGCGCTCCGGTCGGCCGCGACCTCGAGCGTGCGGCCCGAGCGCGCGAGCCGCAGCGTGAACGGGTGGTTCACCCAGGCATCGGCCTCGGGCACGCTGAAATACTCGCGGTGCAGCGCTTCTTCGGGCCAGCCGTGCGCGGCGGCGGCCGCGAACACGCCGTCCATGTAGCGCACGGCACCGCAGGTGTAGAGGTGCGCTCCGGCCGCATACGTGGGCACCAGCGCCATCAGGTCGGCGCGCGCGCCCTCGTCCTTGAAGTGATAGTGCACCCGGTCGCGCCACGTCGCCTCGGCCAGCTCGCGCACGAAGCCCGCAGTGCGGCGGCTGGCCGCGCTGTAGTGCAGCGCGAAGGGCTTGCCCAGCGCGTGCAGCCGGTGCGCCATCGCCAGCATGGGCGTGACGCCGATGCCGCCGGCGAACAGCAGGGACAGCGTCGCGTCCTCTTGCAGCGGGAAGTGGTTGGCCGGCCGCGAGACGAAGACCTGCCGGCCCTCGCGGAAAGCCCGGTGCATCAGCGCCGAACCCCCACGCCCGCCGTTCTCGGGCGCCTCGCGCAGCACGCCCAGCACGTAGCGGCTGCGGTCGGCGGGGTCGCCGGCGAGGCTGTAGGCGCGCTGGTATTCGGGTGCGATCACCACGTCGATGTGCGCGCCCGCGTCGAAGGGCGGCAGCTCGCGCCCGTCCGGCGCCACGAACTCGTAGCGCGCGACGCCCTCCGCCATCTCCTCGCGCCGGTGCAGCACCACGGGAAAGACCGGGGGCTCGCCTTCGAGCGGGCGCGCCGCGGGCGCCAGGCCCTCGGTGTCGCCGGCCGCGACCCGGGCCTTGTACTGCTGCGGCGACAGCAGGGTGCGGTAGCGGGCGATCCCTTCGTCGCGATCGACCGGAAAAGGCACGGGGTAGGGCGGCGGCATCTTGTCGGCCGGATAGACGGCGAGGGTCTGGTCCTCGTAGCGCAGGTCCAGGTCCTTCTGCAGGCCGCGGCGGTTGGTCTGCGCGGCCTGCACGTAGCGGCCGCTGGCGCGGTCCAGCTCGATGTCCCACCACCAGGTCTTCTCCGGGTTGATGCTGCCGCGGTCGAGCGCATCGTCGAGCCGGGCCAGCAGCGGCGCCATGGCCGGGGCCTTCATCGCGACCTGCCGCCACACCCCGTCGGCGAGCAGCCCCTCCAGGTTCCAGGGACAGGTCTTCATGCAGCGCCCGCACATGCCGCCGGCGGCGTTGGCGATGCGGTAGCGCGCGCACTTCTCGGCGTCGCTCTTCCAGATTTCGTAGCCGTTGTACATGAGCTTCGGGCCGGCGGTGATCGCGCCCGAGGGGCACTCGCGCGCGCACTTGTTGCAGCCTTCGCAAAAGCGCTGCAGGCCGAAGTCGATGGGCCGGTCGGCGGCCATCGGCATGTCCGTGGTGACGGTGCCGCTCTTGAGGCGCGGTCCCAGGAAGGGGTTGAGGATCACCTCGCCGATGCGGCTGACCTCCCCCAGGCCGGACAGCAGCAGCAGCGGCGGCTGCAGCACGTCGCCGTCGAGCACCGAGTGCACCCGCGCCGAGTAGCCCAGGCGGCGGATCTGCTCGGCCAGGATGCCGCCCAGCAGCGAGAAGCGCAGGTAGGCGCGCATGCTCTGCGCCACCGAGATCCAGTCGTCGCCGCTCGCGCCCTCCATGGTCTCGTGGCCCTGGTCGATCAGCAGGTTCACCGCGTTGGCGTGGTAGGCCGGCATGGGGTTGCCGCCTGCGTCGTGCGAGTAGTAGGCCCACTCGGGCACGCCGCACAGGCCGACCGCATCGACGCCGAGGTAGTAGGCCGCGGCCTTGAGGTTCTCGGCGTTGCGCCGCGGCTCGGACGCGCCGGGCGCGACCGGGCCTCGGGCTTCGCCGAACTGCAGCAGCAGCAGCGCACCCAGCGCCCGACGGGCGCAGGCGCCGATCGGGCTCTTCATCACGTAGTATGCGTTCTTGGCACCGTCCTGCACCGGCTTGCCCAGATCGCCGAACAGCGCACGGGCAAAGAAGTCGGCGCGCTTGGGAAACCGCGGCACGCGCTCGTGGTCGATGAATGTGGTGGGCTCGTCCCGGCGGGTGAGCGTCTCGAACGGGAAGGCGCCATCCTTGAAGTCGCGCCGGGCGAACGCCTCGCGGTTGAATGCGCTCTTGAGCGTACCCTTGCCCAGCCACCACGCCGGCCCGTGGCTGGACCAGCGGTCCTGCTCCGGCGACAGCGGCCGGTCGGGAGCCATGTCGAAGGTGGTGCTGATCGCGGCCAGGCCGTAGCGCGTGCCCACGTAGGGGTTGTTGCCGTCGGGTTGGGCCAGCCCCGCGGCGACAGCGAGCCGACCCAGATCGAGTTCGCTGCAGCTGGCGGTGTGCGCGCGCGCCTCGAAGCCCAGCATGCGCAGATAGGTGGACAGCAGCACGGCGGTCTGCGCCGCCAGCACCGCCGCGCGGTGGGGCTGCGTGCCCGCGAGCCACTCGCAGCCTGCTTCATCCGGGCGCGGGTCGCGCGGCCATTCGACCAGCACCAGCAGCGCGTGGCCGTGGTGGTCGATGGGGCCGTGCCGCGTGCGGGCCGACTCGATGACATCGGCCAGGATCATGTCCATGCCGGCCGCGAAGCTCATGGGCTGGCTGCGCTCCAGTTCCTCGCCCAGTGCGGTGACCAAGGGGTTGCGCAGCGGCGTCGCCAGCCGCGCCGCCGCCGGGATGGCGCAGGTGGCCACCATGGACGCGTCGAAGTAGTAGCCCGCGGCCTTCAGGTGGCGGGCGCGCTCGAGCGGATCCTGGGGCACCTCGCCCTCGGCGGGGTTCACCGCGCCGTCGCGCACCAGATCGAACATGGCCATGTAGCGCGCCATGGCGTGCACCAGCGACTGCGGATCGGCCGCATCGAACCGCAGCGCCTGCATCGGCGGCACGGCTTCCAGGGGCTGCGGCTGGTCCTGGCGCGTCAGGCGTTCGAGGGGGTAGGGGCCCAGGTGGACCGGGCGGTCACGATAGGAGAAAAAGCGCATGGGTACTGCTGGTCTGGCGTGTTTCGCGAACCAGCTCCGTAGGGCCGGCGGCGACGGGCCCGCGGGGTGCGGACGGGACGGGCCGCACGCGAGTGCTCGTCGCGGGAGGCCGCGATTGTGCCCGTCGCCTGCCCCGCGTGCCCGGTCAGGGGGAGGGCTGTGTTCCGGTGTCCAGCTCGCGCAGGCGCCGCACGGTTTGCAGGAACTGCTCCAGGGTGAACGGCTTGCGCAGGAAAGCTTCGTAGGTCAGCTGGTAGGGGCGAAGCGCCGCCTCGGGGGCCCCACTCATGAGCAGGACGGGCAAGGCTGCATAGCCGGGCAGTGCACGCACCGCGCGCACCAGCTCGGCGCCATTGAGCACGGGCATCATGAAATCCGTGATCAGCAGCTGCGGCGCGGCCGTGGCCAGGCGTTCGAGGGCCTGACGCCCGTCCGCCGCCAGCGTGACGCGGTAGCCTTCCTGGGACAGGATGAGCCCGATCACCTCGGCGCTCGAGATCTCGTCGTCCACCAGCAGGATGCGAAAGTCGCTCACGTCCACCCCGGCACCGTTATGGCTTCACGCGACAACGTCGGGCTCCTGCCGTACGGACAACCCCTCCGCCCCGAGAGCGAGTTCGCGCACGCGCAGGTCGCTGCGCAGCATGCGGCTCTTGCCGAGCCACACGAAGCGGCGGACCGCCTCGTGCTCCGTCACCCGCAGGCGCAGGATGGTGTCGGCCACGGCGGACATGGCGGCGGCCTGAATGGCGCGCGAAGGATCGACATCCTCGATGGTCATGAGCGTCGTGGCGCCGAGTCTGCGCAGTTCGTTGGCGAAGGCGGCCAGGAAGCTTTCGCCGCGCTCGGCGAAAGCCGGCGCGCTGAGGAACCCGCCCAGCCCATCGACGACCACGCGCCTGGCGCCCGACTGCTCCACGCGCTCCAGCAGCCGCTGCGCCACTTCGTCCAGCAGGTTTTCGCCGAGTGGCTGCCAGAGGAACTCCACGTTCGGCCCGCACAGCACGCCGGCGGGGTCGATGCCGAGCCTTCGCGCGATCGCTTGCAGAAATTTCGGCGTCTCGTAGAAGCCGAGGAAGATGCCGCGCTCGTGAGCGGCCGATTGCGCGAGGAAGTGCAGGGCCAGGGTGGTCTTGCCGCTGCCGGAGGCGCCGGCGATGGTGGCGACGCTGCCCTGGGCGATGCCGCCGATGTCGAACATGCGGTCCAGGCCCGGGACGCCGAGCGATACGCCGACCGGAGTGGCCGCGAAATCGGCCGAGCCGCGCGGCATCGATTCGAGGCGCGGAAAGATGACGATGCCGGTGGGCCCGATCTGGAAGGAATGGTTGCCGCGCAGCGTGCGGCTTCCGCGGAATTTCACGACCTCGATGTTGCGCTCGCGCCGTGGGCCGAATGCCCGCTCCCGCAGCAGCAGGATGCCGTCCACCATGGTCTGCTCGGCCGTCACGCCCCGGTCGGCGGGAGCGCTGGTGAGCAGGAGGGTGGTGCACCCGCTCAGCGAGGAGTGGGCCTGCAGATCGCTCACGAACAGCTTCAGCGACTCGTCGGACGCGGCGGCCTCGGCGGCCATCACCAGCCCGTCGAGCACCAGCAGCCCGGCACCGCGTGCACGCATCTCGGCCTGCAGCAGCTTGACCACGCCGGGCAGCCCCTCGGAGCGCAGCGCATTGAAGGCGCTGATGTAGTAGATCCGCTCGGGCGCTGCCGACGGATCGAAGAAGGAGAACGACTGCATGTGCTGCAGCAGGCGCGCGTGCGACTCGGCCAGCAGCGTGACGTAGACCACGTTGCCGCCGCCGGCGGCGTGGTGGTAGGCGATCTGGTTGGACAGGATGGTCTTGCCCGCCCCGGGGGCCCCCTGCAGGATGTAGACGCCCGATTGGAGAAAGCCGCCGCCCGTCACCTCGTCGAGGCCGGGTACGCCGGTGGCGATGCGGGGCAGGGCTGCCTGCGGGCTCGCGGTGGTGTGGTTCACGTGTGCTGGTCCTTCACTCCCGCTGCGGCCACGCGCAACGGCAGCCGGATCGTAAACGTGCTGCCTGCGCCGGGCTGCGATGCGACCTCGATCGTTCCGGCGTGGGCAGCGGCCATTGTGCCCGCGATCCACAGGCCCAAGCCAAAGCCCCCACGGTCCGCGGCGCCAGCGACCACGCGCTCGAAGGTCTGCGACATGCGCGCGAGGTCGGCCGGCGGGATGCCAGGCCCGCCGTCCTGCACGCGGACCCAGGCCCAATCCGCCGGCCCGGCGCCGGCGTGCACGCGCACGGCCGTGCCGGCGCCGTACCGGATCGCGTTGGCCACGAGGTTGCCGATGATTTCCTCGACCATCTGCGCATCCCAGCACCCGACGGCATCGACCTCCACCGCTTCGCTGAGTTCGGCGCCGCGGAACGCCGCCTCGTCCTGGTAGGTCTCGACCACCTCGCGCACGACCTGCGATAGCGACACCGTGCCGAAAGTCGGCCTGAGCTGGCCGGTGGCGATGCGGCTCAGGTCCAGCAGAACCGTCGCACGGCGCACGCAGCGCTGGGCATTGCGGCGGGCCCGTTGCACCTGCTCGCGCAAGGCCGGATCGGTCTCGGCGGCGCTCCGTTCGAGCAGGGCGAGCTGCAGTCCCAGCGCGTTCAGCGGCGAGCGCAGCTCGTGCGCGGCGATGGCGAGGAACTCGTCGCGCGCGTGCAGACCCGCCCGAGCTTCGGCCAGGGCCCGCTGCGCCTCGCGCAGCTCGGCGGCGAGCGCCTGCGCATCGTGCGGCCGTGCCGGACCCCCGGCGCTCACGCGGTGCCCCGCGGGGCGCCCGCGGTCGCCGGCGGCAACGGAAGCGAGACCATGAACTCCGAACCCTTCCCGGGCGCGCTCTGCACGTGGATGCGGCCGCCATGGGCGTGCACCAGCTGCTGGCTGATGAACAGCCCGAGGCCCAGCCCCTGCACCGTCCCAGCCGAGCTGGTGCGCTCGAACTGGCCGAAGATGCGCTCCTGGTCGGCGGGTGCGATGCCCGGTCCCTGGTCCTTGACTGAGATCACGGCCTCCCCCGTCTGCTGGCGCAGCGTGACCTGCACGGGCCGGCCGCCGCCGTAGCGCAGGGCATTGGTCAGCAGGTTGGTGAGCACCTGCTCGAGGCGCACCTCGTCGCCGACGATCGGCAGGTGGGGCGGTGCCTCGACTCCCAGTGGCGTGTCGGAGGCGCGCGCCTGCTCCGACATCGCCTCGACGGCGCGGCGCACCAGCGCGGAGAGGTCCATCTCGCAGGGCGCCATGGCCAGACGCCCGGTGCGGATGCGCGAGACGTCGAGGATGTCGTCGAGCAGGCGGATCATGCTGTGGATCTGCCGCTCGTCGTTGTCTGTCATGGTCTTGAGCGTCGGCAGCTCGGGCGGGCTGCCGGTGCCGATCAGGCGCTTGCGCAGCTGCACCTGCAGGTACAGCGTGTTGAGCGGATTGCGCATCTCGTGCGAGACCATCGACATGAAGTCGTCGCGCATGCGCACCGCGCGCTGCAACTCGGCGTGGGCCTGCTGCAGCGCCTGGCGCTGGCGGAACAGATCGACGAAGACAGCCACCTTGCTGCGCACCATGTGCGCATCCAGCGGCTTGTAGAGGAAATCCACCGCGCCGCTCTCATAGCCGCGAAACGCGTGATTCAGCTCGCGGCCCGCCGCGGTGACGAAGACGATGGGAATGTGGCGCGTTCGCTCGGTGCCCCGCATCAGCTCGGCCAGCTCGAAACCGTTCATGCCCGGCATCTGCACGTCGAGCATGGCCAGCGCGAACTCGTGTTCCAGCATCAGCGACAGGGCCTCGTCGCCGGAGCGGGCGCAGAACACCTCGCGGTCGTTGCCGCGCAGCAGGGCCCGCAGGGCGACCAGGTTGCCCTCGAGATCATCGACCAGCAGGATTTTCACGATGGGCGCGGCGGATGTCATGGGCAGATCAAGGTAGGCAGGAGTTCTTGGATTGCCGCGAGCGGCAGCACCAGGTCGGCACCGGCAAGGTCCAGCGCCGCCTGCGGCATGGCGGCGTGCTGGGCCTCGCGCGGGTCCTGGACGACGGCCAGTCCGCCGCGTTCGCGCACCCGCGCAAGTCCCTGCGCGCCGTCCTCGTTGGCACCCGTGAGCACCACGGCCGCCAGGCCGGGCCCATAGGCTTCGGCGCAGGACTCGAAGAGCAGGTCGATGGCGGGCCGCGAGTAGTGCACCGGCGGCTCGCAGCTCAGGGAAAAGCTGCGGTCGGCCTCCACCAGGAGATGGTAGTCCGGCGGCGCGAAATACAGCCAGCCCGGCTCCAGGCGGCTGCCCGGAAGGGCCTCGCGCACCTGCAGGGGCAGGCGCGCCGCGAAGATCTCGGCGAGCCGGCTCTCGTGCGCGGCAGGCAGGTGCAGCACGACGATCACCGGCGCGCAGGTGGGCCGGGTGAGCCCGGCGAGCACGGTGAACAGCGCGTCGATCCCGCCGGCGGAGGCGCCGATCGCGAGTGCCTCGATGCGGCGGTCGGTGGTTGCTGCGCTCATGGGGTGGCCCCCTGCGGCAGCTTGCGGTAGAGCCGCTCGCGCCGCGCCACCGGCTCGAAGCGACCCGCCCACTTCGAGAATTCCAGCGTCTCCTTGGAGCCCAGGCCGAGATAGCCGCGGTGTGCGAGCGATTCGTGGAACAGGCCGAGCGCCCGGTCCTGAAGCGTGCGGTTGAAGTAGATCAGCACGTTGCGGCACGAGACCAGATGGGTTTCGGCGAACACGCTGTCGGTGGCCAGGCTGTGGTCGGCGAAGGTGATGCGCTCGCGCAGCGCGCGGTCGAACACCGCACCGCCATAGCCGGCGGTGTAGTAGCGCGAGAAGCTTTCCGCGCCGCCCGCCGCCTGGTAGTTCTGGGTGAACAGCTGCATGCTTTCGAGCGGGTAGATTCCCTTGCGCGCACGCTCCAGCGAGGCCGGGTTGATGTCGGTGGCGTAGACCATCGCGCGGTCCAGCAGGCCCTCCTCGCGCAGCAGGATCGCCAGCGAGTACGCCTCCTCGCCGGTGCTGCAGCCCGCCACCCACACCTTGATCGACGGATACGTGCGCAGCACCGGCGCCACCTGGCGGCGCAGCGCCAGGAAGTACGGCGGATCGCGGAACATCTCGCTGACCGGCACCGTGAGGTGCTGCAGCAGCTGCGCGAAGCCGCCCGGATCGTGCAGCACGCGCTCCTGCACGGCCGTGATCGTGGGCAGGGCCATCTGTTCGCGCGCGTGCTCGACCCTGCGGCGCAGGGAGGCCAGCGAGTAGTCGCGGAAGTCATGCCCCCAGCGCAGGTAGACAGCCTCCACCAGCAGTCGCACCTCGATGTCGGCAACGCTTCGGTTGGCCATCAGAGCAGTTCCATCTTGGGCAGCCACACGCGTATGAGCGAGAACAGGCGCTCCAGTTCGATCGGCTTGGCGAGGTAGTCGCTGGCCCCGGCAGCCAGGCATTTCTCCTGATCGTCGCGCATCGCCTTGGCGGTGATGGCGATGATGGGCAGCTTCTGCCACCGCGGATTGCGTCGGATCTCGCGCATGGCGGTGTAGCCGTCCATCTCCGGCATCATGATGTCCATCAGCACCAGGTCGTAGCCGTCCTTCTGGCCGTCCCTCTGGCCGAGCTGCTGCAGTGCCTCGATGCCGTTGCGCGCGACGTCGATCTGCGCGCCCTTGTGCTCCAGGGCGCTGCTCAGGGCAAAGATGTTGCGCACATCGTCGTCCACCACCAGGATGCGGCGGCCCTCGAAGGCCTTGTCGCGGCTGCGCGCGGTGCGCAGCATCTTCTGGCGCTCGCTGGAGAGGTCCGCCTCCACCTGATGCAGGAACAGGGTCACTTCGTCGAGCAGCCGCTCGGGCGATCGAGCTCCCTTGATGATGATGGAGCGCGAGTAGCGCAGCAGTTGCGCTTCTTCATGGCGGTCGAGGTTGCGCCCGGTGTAGACGATGACCGGGGGAAAGGAGCGGCTCTCGCCGGAGGCCATGCGCTCGAGCAGTTCCTGGCCGCTCATGTCGGGCAGCTTCAGGTCGATGATCATGCAGTCGAAGACCGCGCCGGCCAGCGCCTGCAGCGCCTGCCCGCCCTCGGCGACGGCGGTGATCTCCACGCCGTCTTCTCCGATCAGCAGCGAGACGCTCTCGCGCTGCCGGGGGTCGTCCTCGACCAGCAGCACGCGCTTGACCTTCTGGCTGAACTTGGACTCCACGCGCTTGAAGACGTCCTGCAGCTGCTCCCGGGTGGCCGGCTTGAGCGCGTAGCCCACTGCGCCCATCTGCAGGGCGGTTTCGGAGCGGTCCTCGGCCGAGAGCACGTGGACCGGAATGTGCCGCGTGCGTGGGTCGTCCTTCAGACGCTGCAGCACCGTCAATCCGTTGCTGTCCGGCAGCCGCATGTCCAGCAGCACCGCCTGCGGCTGGTGATCGATGGCGAGCCGCAGGCCCGACTCGGCATGGTGCGCCACCAGGCAGCGATAGCCCAGTTCGTGCGCGAGGTCGAACAGGATGCGCGCGAAGGTGTGGTCGTCCTCGACCACCAGCACCGTGCGGCGGCCCTCGGGCGCCTGCTCGCGGTCGTCGGGGAACGCCGGCCGCTCCGGTTCGGGCATCGGCGCCGGCACCGGGCGCGGGGCCATGCGCGAACCCGGTGCCGGCGTGGGCGCGGCAGTCGAGATGGCCCCAGCGGCCGGGGACGCCGCCTGGGGCCACTCGGCGGCGGGGCGATAGACGAGCGGCAGGGACAGCGTGAAAGTGCTGCCTTGCCCGGGTTCGCTGGTCAGGGTCAGGGTGCCGCCCAGCAACCGTGCCAGGTCGCGCGAGATCGACAGGCCCAGGCCGGTGCCGCCAAAGCGCCGGCTGACGGTCCCGTCGGCCTGCTGGAAGGCCTCGAAGATCAGCTCATGCTGTGAAGGATCGATGCCGATGCCGCTGTCGCGCACGTCGAACACCACCTGGTCGTCGTGCGTGCGCACGGTCAGGGCGACGGTGCCCTTGTCGGTGAACTTGACCGCGTTGGACAGCAGGTTGCGCAGGATCTGCTCGACCCGCTGCCGGTCGGTGACGAGCTGCTGCGGTGCGTCCGGAGCCACCTCGGTCTGGAAGCGCAGTCCCTTGCGGTCTGTCAGTGGCTCGAACAGCATGCGCAGCCCCTCGACCACGCCGGCCAGCGGCGTGGCGTCCGGCTGCACGTCCATCTTGCCGGCTTCGACCTTGGCGATGTCCAGCACGTCGTTGATCAGGGTGAGCAGGTCGTTCCCCGAGCTGTAGATCGACTGGGCGAACTTCACCTGTTCCTCGGTGAGGTTGTGGTCGGGGTTGTCGGCGAGCAGGCGCGCCAGGATCAGTGCGCTGTTGAGGGGGGTGCGCAGCTCGTGCGACATGTTGGCCAGGAATTCGGACTTGTAGCGGCTGGCCCGCTGCAGCTCCTCGGCGCGGGCTTCCAGCTCGCCCTGCGCCTGGCGCAGCTCGTCGCGCTGGTCGGCGAGCTGCTCGGCCTGCTCGGACAGGCGCAGGTTGGTCTGCTCCAGCTCGGCCTGCTGGTTTTCGAGGTTGGCCTGCGATTCCTTGAGCGCGCGCGAGTGCTCCTCCAGCTCCTCGTTGGCCGTCCGGAGCTCTTCCTGCTGCACCTGCAGCTCCTCGTTGAGCTGCTGGGTCTCTTCAAGCATGTCCTGCAGGCGCCGGCGGTTGCGGGCGGCTTCCAGCGAGGCGCCAAGATTGCCGCTGGCCATCTGCAGCAACTCGCCGTCGCGGGGCGAGACGGGGCGCAGCAGACCGACCTCGAGCACGCCGTTGAGCCGGCCCTCGTGCTCGATCGGCGCGATGAGCACCGACTGCACCGTGGCATGGCCGAGACCCGAGCTCACCCGCAGGTAATCGGCGGGGACCTGCTCCAGCGTGAACTGGCGACGCTGGGCCGCGCATTCGCCGATCAGCGAGCGATCGGCCGGCATGCGGGTGGAACTGCCCTCGAGTTCGGGCGACCACCCCCAGGTGCCCGCGCGCACGAAGCTGCCGTCTTCCTGCGGCAGATAGATGACGCCGACGGCGATGCCGAGATAGCGCGACAGGAACTCCAGTGCGCCGTGCGCGACCCCGGCGACCGCCTGCTCGCGCGCCAGCCGTTCGCTGAGCAGGGACTGGCCTTCGCGCAGCCAGGCCTGCGATTGCAGCGTCTCGGCCTGGCGTGCCTGTTCCTCGAATGCGCTGCTGTAGGCGCCAGAGACGGCCATCAGGTCGCGCCGGCCGCGCCATGCGAGCAGCATGCCCACCGACAGCATGAATCCGACGAACAGGGCGACCGAGACCTTGGCGTTGCGGTCGGCCTCCTGCACGCGCTCCAGGCGCAGGCGGCGCTCGTAATTGGTGAACGCCTCGAACTCGTCGCGTATCGCCCGCTTGAGCTGTCGCCCCTCGTCGAGCCCCTCGCCGCCGGCGTACTGGCTGTCGCGTCGCTTGCGCTCGATCTGGTCGGAGGCAAATCGGTTCCAGCGCGCCTGCAGGGCGGCGATGCGCTCGATGCGCTCGCGCTGCGGGGGCGCTGCGGCGGCCAGCTCGCGCAGGCGTTCGCGCTCGCCGCTGAGCCGGGACAGCGACTGCTCGTAGGGTTCGAGGTAGCGCGCATCGCCGGTGAGCAGATAGCCGCGCACGCTCGACTCCATGTCGAGGTCGAGGTTTTGCACCGCATACGCGCGGGTGATCACCTGGTCGGTGCGCTCCACCTGGGCGATGGCATCGAGCAGGTACAGGATGAGCCCGACGAACAGCGTGGCGCTGACGATGCCCAGGGCCAGCGGAAAGGAGACGTTGCGCGTGAGGATGCTGCGGAAAATGCGCGGATCGTTCGGCGTTTGGGGCATTGATCGTTGGGGCGAATACTGAACAGTGGCGAGGGGCGAGTGTGCCGCAAAGGGCAGCTCATCCATTGGCGCCCAGGGGACGGTGAGACAATCCGACACCATGAGCGCCGTCTGGAGTGACCCCCCCAATCCGACCCCCCGAGAGCAGAAGATCGAGCGCGAGACGCACAAGCTCGAAAAGCGGCTGTGCCGGCTGGCCGGACAAGCGATCGCCGACTACCGCATGATCGAAGCGGGTGATCGGGTGATGTGTTGCCTCTCCGGCGGGAAGGACAGCTACGGACTGCTGGACATCCTGCTGAAGCTTCGGCAGCGCGCGCCGGTGCATTTCGACATCGTCGCGGTGAACCTGGACCAGAAGCAGCCGGGATTTCCCGGCCACGTACTGCCTGAGTACCTGACGCGCCTGGGGGTTCCCTTCCACATCGAGGAACAGGACACCTATTCGATCGTCAAGGACAAGATTCCCGAGGGCAAGACCATGTGCAGCCTCTGCTCGCGCCTGCGCCGCGGCATCCTGTACCGCGTGGCCGGCGAGCTCGGAGCGACCAAGATCGCGCTGGGCCACCATCGCGACGACATCCTGCAGACCCTGTTCCTCAACATGTTCTTCGGCGGCAAGCTCAAGGGGATGCCGCCCAAGCTCGTGAGCGACGACGGGCGCCATATCGTGATCCGCCCGCTCGCCTACGTGGCCGAAAAAGACCTGGTGCGATGGGCCGCGCACCGCCAGTTCCCGATCATTCCCTGCACCCTGTGCGGCAGCCAGGAGAACCTGCAGCGCAAGCAGGTGTCGGCGATGCTGCAGGAATGGGAGCGCAAGCACCCGGGCCGGCTCGAGAACATGTTCTCTGCTTTACAAAATGTCGTGCCTTCGCATCTGGCCGACGGCGCACACTACGACTTCAAAGGTCTGCAGGCCACGGGGGTCGCCAGCGCGGACGGGGACAAGGCGTTCGATCCCGAGCCCTTCGCCGTGCCTTCCGCCCCGGCGGAGCTGCAGATCGTCCGCCTCTGAGCGCCCGGGCGGTCCGGGCGGCGGAGCGCGCCAGGGAGCTTGTATGACGCGTGCCTTTTCGCGCTGGGCCGGCCTGCTCGTGCTGGCCTCCGCCGCCTTCGTGTCCGGCTGTGCCACCGGCTACCGGGTCGATGCGGCCGTGCAGTCCTATTCGGCGCTGCAAGGCCTGCCTGCCAGCCCCACCTACCGATTCGAGTGGCTGCCTTCGCAGCGCGGCCCCGAACAGGCGCAGCTCGCGGCCCTGGCCGACCAGGCGCTGTTCCAGGCCGGCCTGCGCCGCGACGACGCTTCGCCGCGCTTCGCGGTGCAGGTCGATGTGAGCGGCCAGCGCATCCTGTCTCCCTGGGCCGATCCGTGGTACGGGGGCTGGGGCGGCTGGGGCGGGGGCTGGGGTCTGGGTGTCGGCGCCAACCGCGGCATCGGCATCGGCCTGGGCTTCGGTGCGCCCTTCTTCCCGCGCCCCGAGCCGCCCTGGTACCACCGCGAGGTGCGCGTGCTGGTGCGCGACCTGAGCGCCAACCAGGTGGTATACGAGAGCCGCGCCGTCAACGAGGGGCCCTGGGCCGATTCGGGCGCGGTGCTCTCGGCGATGTTCCAGGCGGCGATGCAGGGCTTTCCCAATCCTCCGCAGGGCGTGCGCCGGGTCGATGTGCAGATCGGGCAAGCGCGCTGAGCTCGCGCTCGGCGCGCTACGGCGGCCTGCCTAGAATGCCGCATGGAAGCGACCCGCATCATTGCCGTTCGCCACGGCGAGACTGCCTGGAACGTGGACACACGCATCCAGGGGCAGCTCGACATCGGCCTGAATCCCCGAGGGCAGTGGCAGGCGCGCCAGCTGGCGCGTGCGCTCGCGGGCGAACGCGTCGGCGGCATCTACAGCAGCGACCTGCTGCGGGCGCGGCACACGGCCGACGCCATCGCGGCGCGCAGCGGCGTTCCGGTGGTGGCCGAACCCGGACTGCGCGAGCGCCACTTCGGCGCGTTCGAGGGGCGCACCTTCGTGGAAGTGGAGCAGGCCTGGCCCGACCAGGCGCGCCAGTGGCGCACGCGGGTGCCCGATTGGGCGCCTCCCGACGGCGGGGAATCGCTGCTGGCAGTGCGCGCCCGCGTGCAGCAGACGGTGGATCGCCTCGCGGCGCGGCATGCCGGCGAGCTCATCGTGCTGGTCGCACACGGCGGTGTGCTGGACGCCCTGTACCGCCTCGCGACACGGCAGCCGGTCGAGGCGCCGCGCACCTGGGAGCTGATGAACGCCGCGATCAACCGCCTGCTCTGGTCGCGGGACGGGCTCAGCGTGGTGGGCTGGTCCGACACCCTGCATCTCGAGGACACGGCGGCGATCGATGAAGACGTTGCATGATCGCCTGAAGACCACCCTCGGCAGCGGCGTCGATGCGATCGACACGCCGGCCCTGGTGGTGGACCTCGACGCCATGCAGCGCAACCTCAATCGCATGGCGGAGTTCGCGCGCAAGCACGGCGTGCGCTGGCGTCCGCACGCCAAGATGCACAAGAGCTCGGTGCTGGCGCGCCTGCAGGTGCAGGCCGGCGCCTGCGGTGTGTGCGTGCAGAAGACCGCCGAGGCCGAAGCCCTGGCTGCCGGGGGCGTGCAGGACATCTACATCAGCAACGAGGTGATCGCACCGGCCAAGCTCGCCCGAGTGGCCGCGCTGGCGCACCAGCTCGCCGCCGTCGGAGGTCAGCTGGCGATCGCCGTGGACAGCGAAGAAGGCGTGCGGCGGCTTGCCGAGGCCATGAACGCGCAGCGTGCCGCCGGAGCGGCTGCCGCGGTGATCGATGTGTTCGTAGAAATCGACGTGGGGCAGGGTCGCTGTGGGGTGCCGCCGGGCACGCCCGCGGTGGCGCTGGTGCACGCGATCCGCCGCCACGCAGCGCTGCGCTTCGCGGGGCTGCAGGCCTACCACGGGCGGGCCCAGCACCTGCGCGGCGCGCGCGAGCGCCGCGATGCCGTCGCCGCCGTGGTGCGGGCCGTGCAGGCAAGCTGCGCGGCGATCGAAGCCGAGGGGGTGACCGTGCCGCTGGTGACCGGTGCGGGCACCGGAACGCTGGTGTGCGAGGCGGCCAGCGGCGTGTTCGGCGAACTGCAGCCGGGCTCGTTCCTGTTCATGGACGTGGACTACGCACGCAACGAGCGCGACGCGGCCCAGCCGGCGTTCGAGCATGCACTGTTCGTGCGCACCCAGGTGATCAGCGTGTCCGCGGACCACGCGGTCTGCGATGCCGGGCACAAGAGCCACGCGATCGACTCGGGGCTGCCCCTGGTCCATGCCGTCGGCGGCGAACCGGCATCGCTCGAATTCGCCAACGGCGGCGACGAGCACGGCCTGCTGCGCGGCGCGCGCCTGCCTGCACTCGGCGACTGCCTGTGGCTGGTGCCAGGGCACTGCGACCCGACGGTCAACCTGCACGACCACCTGATCGGTGTGGCGGGTGGCCTGGCGAAGGGGCGCATCCAGCGCATCATCCGCGTCGATGCGCGCGGTGCGCTGGGCTGATCCTGATCGCGGCTACGACCGGGCTGTCGGGCCGGACGGCGTCAGTCGATGTGGTCGAGCGTGTCGGGATCGGGCACTTCGCCGGTCGCCTGGCGGGTGCTCTGGCTCTCGGCCGTGAGCCACTCCTTGAACGCCACGATCTCTGGCCGCTGCACGCCGCGCGGCCCGAGGATCAGCCAATAGGCCATGGGCGAGTCCATGCGGAAGCCGGGCAGCGGCTCGACCAGGTCTCCGCTCGCCAGGCTCTCGGCAACCATCGGTGATCGCGCCAGCACAACGCCCTGGCCGGTGAGCGCCGCCTGCACCATCTGGTAGGCGTAGTTGAAGTAGAGCCAGCGCTTGGGCTGCAGCCGGCCGAGCTGCTGCTCGTCGAACCAGCGCCGCCACGTGAGCCACTGCAGGTGCGTGCGGTGCGCGTCGCCGGCCTCGATCAGCGTGTGCTGCGCCAGGTCGGCCGGTGCCTCCAGAGGTGGCCCGCTCTTGAGCAGCCAGGGGCTCGCCACCGGCATCAGCTGCTCGCCGAACAGACGCTGCGACTGCGGCGGCATGTTGGCCGCGGGTCCGTAGCGCAGGGCGAGATCGACGTCGGCGATGTCCAGGTCGAGCGAGGCGTCGCTCGCGTCGATGCGGATGTCGATGTCCGGGTGCGCGCGCTGGAACTGTTCGAGCCGCGGGATCAGCCACATCGAGGCGAAGGAGGCGAAGGTGGTGAGCGAGACGCTCTTGCGGCCCGCGCTCTGGCGGATCTGGCGCACCGCGCCGTCGATGCGGGGCAGGCTTTGCGAGACCGCCAGCAGCAGCTGCGCGCCGGCGCTGGTCAGCTCCACGGCGCGCGTGTGGCGCAGGAACAGCCCCACCCCCACTTCTTCCTCCAAGGCCTGGATCTGCCGGCTCACGGCCGACTGCGTCAGGGCCATCTCCTCGGCGGCGGCGCGGAAGTTGAGGTGGCGCGCGACGGCTTCGAAGGCCCGCAGGTGGCCGGCGGAAATGGGCCGGGTGCGCAGGTGGGTGTGGGAGTGCTGCATGCGTGGATTGATGCCGTGCGGGAATGAATAGCCTAGCTGCAAATCATTGGACTGCCAACCCAGGCGCGCCGATCATGCAGTGCCAAGCATCCTCTCAGGAGAGCGCCATGCACGCCCAAAAACCTCCCTTCACGCATCAATCGAGCGACTGTGCCGGCGCCTGGAAGCTGGCCGCGCGCGACGCCGTGAGCCTGCGTCCGCGCGAGGCCAGCCTGCTGCGGGTGGTGCAGGGCCGCGTCTGGCTCACGATCGACACCGGCGGGGCGGCACCGGTCTGCGACCACGTGCTGGTCGCCGGCGAGGAGTTCCGCATTCCCGCCGGCAGCCACGCCGTCATGGAGGCCTGGAAGGCGCAGCCGGTGTGCTTCGCATGGGAGCCCGTGCCCGAAGTGGCCGTCGCGCGGGCGGCACGCCGCGAGGCGGTGCTGCGGCCGCTGGCAGATCTGCGCCAGGCGGGTGCACTGGCCGGCGGCGCGCTCGTGCGCCTGGCCGCCGGCCTCGCTGCCTGGGGTTGGGCGGTCGTGGCCGGCCGCGATAATGGTGGGGCACTCCTGAGCAAGCGATGGCTCGCCCCCGATCACAGCAGCACGATGTCAAGCGCGACGAAATCCTGGACGTAGCCGCCCAGTGCTTCGCCGAGCGCAGCTACCCGGCCGCCAGCATGAACGACATCGCGGCGGCGTGCGGTGCGTCCAAGGCGCGGCTCTATCACTACTACGAGAGCAAGGAGGCGATCCTGTTCGACCTGCTCGACCGCTACACCCAGCGCCTGCTGTCGCTGATCGGACAGGCCGAGGCCACGTCCCAGCGGCGCGATCTCGACGAGCGCGCCGCATTGCACGAGCTGGTGCGCGCCTTTCTCGTCGAGTACGAGACCTCGGCCACGCGTCATGTGGCCTTGCTGCACGACACCAAGTTCCTCGGAGATACGCAGCGCCAGCAGATCCTGGATCGCCAGCGCGACGTGGTCGCGGCGGTCACGCGCTTCCTGCGTCGCGCCTATCCGGGACACGTCACGCCGGCCAACCAGACGGCGCGCACCATGATGCTGTTCGGCATGATCAACTGGACCTTCACCTGGCTGCGACCGGGCGGACCCATGAGCTACGCCGCCTTCGCCGAGCAGGTGATCGGGGTGCTCGAACACGGAATGGCCGGACGCGGCGCGGACGACGGGGCAGTGCCCGGAGATCCGGCGCGGGCTTCCCAGTTCAACAATGCGTAACTGATTACGGTTAGGTAAAATCCGAGCCGACCTGCGCCGCCGGCGCACGACTTCCTGGAGACCCCATGTCCAAAGCCTTTGCCAGCCAAGCCGACCTGGCCGACAAGCAGATCACCTTCGAGCAACTCAGCCCGCACTGCTGGGCCTACACGGCCGAAGGCGACCCCAATTCGGGCGTGATCATCGGCGAAAAGTTCATCATGGTCAGCGACGCCACCGCCACCCCCGCGATGGCCCGCGACCTGATCGCCCGTATCCGCGAGGTGAGCGACAAGCCCATCAAGTACGTGCTGCTGACGCACTACCACGCGGTGCGCGTGCTGGGCGCAAGTGCCTTCTTCGCCGAAGGTGCGACCGAAGTCATCGCCAGCCAGGGCACGGCGGAGTTGATCGCGGAGCGCGGCAAGGAAGACATGCAATCCGAGATGGACCGCTTCCCGCGCCTGTTCCGCAATGCCGAGAGCGTGCCGGGCCTGACCTGGCCCACCATGGTGATCGGCGGCGGCGACCCCAATGTCGGCGAGGTCCCGGGCAAGCTCACGGTCGATCTGGGCGGCGTGAAGGTGCAGATCTGGCACCCCGGCAACGGCCACACCCGCGGCGACACCATCGCCTGGGTCGAGGAAGAGAAGGTTCTGTTCAGCGGCGACCTGGTCGAGTACAACGCCGGCGTCTACACCGGCGATGCGCACCTTGCCGAATGGCCTGCCACCCTCGAAGCGCTGCGCAGCCTCCAGGCCGAGGCGCTGGTGCCGGGCCGCGGTGAGGCGCTCAAGGGCGCCGAGCAGGTGAACAAGGCGCTGGACTACACCAAGCGCTGGGTCGAGACCCTCTATCGCTGCGCCTGCGAGGCGGCCCAGGCCAACATGGACCTGAAGGCGGCGATGGAGCACACCCGCAAGAGCATGGACCCGGTGTTCGGCCACGTCTTCATCTACGAGCACTGCCTGCCCTTCGACGTGAGCCGGGCCTACGACGAAGCGCGTGGCATCAAGACGCCACGCGTCTGGACGGCCGAGCGCGACAAGGAGATGTGGGAGTCGCTGCAGGCCTGAGGCCTTCGCGAATCATCCAGGCCGCTGCGGCTGGCGCATGGCGTGCCGGGCGCCAGTCGCCTCAGGCTGGCAAGGGCGCCGCCGGGTGGCGCGCCGCCGCCAGTGCAGCGAGCGCCAGCAGCGACAGCAGCAGCGCAAGCCCCGGGGCGCCGCTCCACTGCAAGGCGGCGCCGCTGGCGAGCGGTCCGATCGTGCCGCCCAGGGTGTAGCCGGTGATGATCGCCGCCGCGCCGCCGGCGGTGGCGCGCCCCTCGAAGGCGTGCGCCACCTGCACCATGGTGATCGTGTAGAGCGCGCCGCCCACGCCGCCCCAGATCAGTCCGCAGACCCAGAGCAGCGCGGGCACGCGGTCGGCCATGGCGAAGCACAGGCTGGTGGCGAGCAGCAGCAGCCCCGCCGCCCGGAACACCGCGCCCGGACGGAAGCGGTCGGCGGCCAGTCCCGCCGGGTACTGGCACAGGAAGCTGCCGGTGCCGATCGCCCCGGCCACGCTGGCCGCGGCGCTGAGGCCAAGTCCGCTGGCCGAGGCATATGCCGCGCTGATCGAACTCAGGCCCGCTTCGAACGTCCCACCGATGAACGCCAGCACCACCAGTCCGGGCACGGCCCGCAGGGCCGACCAGGTGCCGGCCTGGCCCGGTGGTGGCTCGTGCAGGTGGTGGTCCGGGATGGTGAGCGCCGTCATCCAGCACAGCGTCACCAGAACCGTCGCAGCGACCAGCAGCGGGCGGGCCGGCCAGCCCAGCAGCCCCGGAACGAACGGCCCGAGAGCGAAGGCCGCGCCCATGCAGGTCTGGTAGAGGCCCATTACCTGTCCACGCCGCTGGGGCGGGGCCTCGCGCGCAAGCAGCGCTTCGGTGGCGTTCCACAGGCCTGCCACGCCGATGCCGCCCACCATCGCCGCGGCGGTCCAGGTCCACAGTCCCGAGCCGGCCACATAGCCCAGCGCCGCCAGAACCTGCAGCACGCTGCCCCAGCGATAGACGCGCAGCACGCCCCATCGCGCGAGCAGGCGTGGCATCACCGGGATCAGCAGCACCACCATGAGGAAAGGCACCATGGCGAACGCGCCCACGGTGCTGGTCGCATGGCCGGCGCGCTGCAGCAGCACGGCGAGCAGCGGCGCCGTCATGCCATAGGCCAGCACCATGAGCGCGGTGCCGATTGCCAGCCGCCACACGATGGCCATCTGGGAGGGCGCGCGCATCAGGACTGGTCCACCAGGGTGTGCAGATCGCGCTGCCAGCCGCGCAGGCGTTCGGCCGCGCGTGCGCGCTGCTCGGCGCTCGCCGCGTTGTGCAGCTGCGCGAACGTCGCGCAGTGCTCCTGCTGCAGCGCCTGCTGGTAGCCGCGCCACTGGGCATCGGGCGAGTGCTCCAGGCGGTCGAGCCACGCGCGCACCAGCGCCTGCGCCTGCGCGGGCGCGAGGCCCGGTGCGCGCAGCTGCCGCAGCGTCTCGAGGGTGTCGGTCTGGCGTCGCGCACGCTCGGCGACGATGCGCTCGCCGTCGAAACGGGAGCTTGCAATGCGTTCGCGCAACACGCGGCGCTGCGCCGGCTCGAGACGGCCGTACAACCGCTCGGCGTGCTCCTGGAACTGCTCGACGCGCTTGTCCTCGCGTGCGACCGGATCGATACGGACCCACGTGCGACGGAACTCGCGCAGGTTGTGCTCCTGCCGGCGCGCGAGGTGCGCCAGCTGTTGCTCGCCGAGCGTCGCGCCGGTGGCGGCCAGCAGCGGTTCTGCCTGGCGACGCAATGCGGCCAGCCGCAGCCGCACCTCATCGACCACGCTACAGGCCTGTGTCGGCGTGAGCTCGCCGGGCGCGAGTTGCTCCAGCCGCGCCAGGACGTCGATGAAACGGGGCAGCTCGGCGCTGCGGTGCCAGCGATGCAGCGCTGCGAGGTCTTCGCGCACGCGCGGGCGCTGCTCGTCGTTAAAGGCGAGCGAGCGGTCGAGCCACCAGTAGGCAAGTTCCGGCAGGGTGTTGTAGCCCAGCTTCAAGGCACTGCAGCCCGACAGCATCAGACAGGCGATCAGCAGGCCGATAATGCGCCGGCCGAAGACGAATGCAGTGGTCATGAACGAAGGAAGTAACGGAATGTCAGCAGTTGACGTGGTGGTCATGGCCGCCGGCAAGGGCACGCGGATGAAGAGCCGCGTGCCCAAAGTGTTGCATCGATTGGCCGGCCGTGGGCTGCTCGAGCACGTGCTCGACTGCGCCGCGGGGTTGCAGCCGCGGCGCGTGGTGGTAGTCACCGGTCACGGCGCCCAGCAGGTCGAGGCGGCGGCACGCGCGGCCGCACAGGTCGTGGGCATCGGCCAGTGCGACGCGGTGCTGCAGGAGCCGCAGCTGGGCACCGGACATGCCGTGCAGCAGGCGACTCCGCTGCTGGAAGACGACGGCATCTGCCTGGTGCTCAACGGCGATGTGCCGCTGATCAAGCCCGACACCCTGCGCGAGCTGGTGCAGGCCTGCGGCGGCGAGCGGCTGGCGTTGCTGACGGTGGAGCTGCCCGATCCGGCCGGCTACGGACGCATCGTGCGCCAGGGCAACGCGGTGCAGGCCATCGTCGAGCACAAGGACGCCACCGAAGCGCAGCGCGCCATCGGCGAGGTCTACACCGGCTTCATGGCCGCGCCGACCCGGCTGCTGCGTGGCTGGCTGGGGCGGCTGACCAACGACAACGCGCAGCGCGAGTACTACCTGACCGACGTGGTGCGCCACGCCGTGGAAGACGGCCAGGCGGTCGCCGCGGTGCGCGCATCGGACGCGCTGCAGGTCGAGGGTGTCAACAGCCCGCACCAGCTCGCCCAGCTCGAGCGCGCCTTGCAGCGCCGCATCGCGCAGCGCCTCATGGACGACGGCGTGCGGCTGGCAGATCCGGACCGCATCGACGTGCGGGGCACGCTCGCCTGCGAGGGTGACGTGGAGATCGATGTGGGTTGCGTCTTCGAGGGCGGCGTGTCGCTGGGCGAGGGCGTGCGCATCGGCGCGCACTGCGTCATCGCCAACGCGCGCATCGCGGCCGGCGCGCTGATCCAGCCGTTCACGCACATCCAGGGCGAGCGCGCCGGTGTCGAGATCGGCCCCGGCGCCGAGATCGGGCCGTTCGCGCGGCTGCGCCCCGGCGCGCGACTGGGCGAGGCGGTGCACATCGGCAACTTCGTCGAAGTGAAGAACAGCACCATGGCGCGCGGCGCCAAGGCGAACCACCTGGCCTACCTCGGCGATGCGGTCGTGGGCGAGCGGGTCAACTACGGCGCCGGCTCGATCACCGCCAACTACGACGGTGCCAACAAGCACCGCACCGTGATCGAAGACGACGTGCACGTGGGCAGCAACTGCGTGCTCGTCGCGCCGGTGACGCTCGGCCGCGGCGGCACCGTGGGTGGCGGCTCCACCATCACCAAGGACACGCCGGAAGGTGCGCTCTCGGTCGCTCGCGGCAAGCAGGTCAGCATCGCCGGCTGGAAGCGTCCGCAGAAGCAGGCAAAGCCGCAGTAGGGTCAAGCCTGCGCGCGGTTGGGTAGGTGGTCAGGTGCGCACGTAGGCGAGCGCACAGGCGTCGAAGCCGCGCAGCGCACGCGAACCCTTCCGCCGAGCGCCTGCGCCTCAGGTGCGCCGCAGCGCGATGCGCGGCTCGAACTTCGCGCGCTTGATCGCGAAAAAGGCCTTGACGTTGCGCACGTTGGCGTCCGCGGTCAGCAGCCGCTGCTGCAGCGCCAGGTATTCGGGCATATCGGCGGCGCGCACGTGCAGGATGAAGTCGGGGCCGGGCGAGACGCGGTAGCACTGCTGCACCTGCACGTCGGCCACCACCCGCTGCTCGAACGCGTCCAGCGCCTCGGCGCCTTGCCGCTCCAGCGTCACCTCAAGGATGGCCTCCAGCCCGTGCCCGAGCAGCGGTGCCAGTCGCTGCGGCGCGAGGATGGCCACCTGCCGCTCGATCAGCCCGGCCTGCCACAGCCGCTTGACGCGCCGCAGGCAGGTCGGCGGCGAGACGTGCACGCACTCGGCCAGCGCCAGATTGCTCAGGCTGGCGTCCTGCTGCAGCAGCTCGAGCAGGTGCATGTCGATATCGTCTAGAAACGATCGGTCTTCTGTTTGGCTCATTGCGCAACTTAATTTCACATGCCTGTTTCGGCGGCATTTTATTTCTCCTTAGGTTGAATTTAGAACATAAATTTCTCTACTAGGCTCCTACAGTGGCGCACCTCAGGTTTCGGAGCATTTGCCATGTGTGGAATCGTCGCCTCGGTCTCGGACCGCAACATCGTCCCGATCCTCGTGCAGGGCCTGCAGCGCCTCGAATACCGCGGCTACGACTCCTGCGGCGTTGCCGTCTATGACGGCGGGCTGCGCCGGGCCCGCAGCACGGCCCGCGTGGCGGAACTGCTGCAGCAGGTGGCGGCCGAGCAGATCGAAGGCACGACCGGCATCGCCCACACGCGCTGGGCGACCCACGGTGCACCGGCGGTCCACAACGCCCATCCGCACTTCAGCCACGGCAGCGGCGACGAAGCGGCCGGGCGGCCGGGGCGCATCGCGCTGGTGCACAACGGCATCATCGAGAACCACGACGAGCTGCGTGCGCGCCTGCAGGCCCGCGGCTACGTATTCGCCAGCCAGACGGACACCGAGGTGATCGCGCACCTCATCGACAGCCTCTACGAGGGCGACCTGTTCGAAGCGGTGCAGTCCGCCGTGGCCCGCCTGCACGGCGCGTTCGCGATCGCGGTGTTCTGCAAGGACGAGCCGCACCGCATCGTCGGAGCCCGCGCCGGATCGCCGCTGGTGCTGGGCGTCGGCCAGGACGGACGCGAGCACTTCCTGGCCAGCGACGCGATGGCGCTTGCCGGCGTTACCGACCAGATCGTGTATCTGGACGAGGGCGACATGGTCGATCTGCAGCTCGGGCGCTATTGGGTGCTCGACCGCCAGGGCCAGCGCGTCGAGCGGCCGGTGCGCACGGTGCAGGCGCACAGCGGCGCGGCCGAGCTCGGGCCCTACCGCCACTACATGCAAAAGGAGATCTTCGAGCAGCCGCGGGCCATTGCCGACACGCTGGACGGCATTCAGGCGGTGGTGCCCGAACTGTTCGAAGCCTCGGGCAACCACGCCCCCGGCGAGGGGGCGCACCGCGTCTTCGCGCAGGTGGATTCGGTCCTGATCCTGGCCTGCGGCACCAGCTACTACAGCGGCTGCACGGCCAAGTACTGGCTCGAGTCGATCGCGAAAATTCCCACCCAGGTCGAGATCGCGAGCGAGTACCGCTATCGCGATTCCGTGCCCAACCCCAACACGCTGGTGGTGACCATCACCCAGTCCGGCGAGACCGCCGACACGCTGGCCGCGCTGCGGCATGCCAAGTCGCTGGGCATGCGCCACACCCTCACCGTGTGCAACGTCTCCACCTCGGCGATGGTGCGCGAGACCTCGCTGGCCTACATCACCCGTGCGGGCGTGGAGATCGGCGTCGCATCCACCAAGGCTTTCACCACCCAACTCGCCGGCCTATTCCTGCTCACGCTGGCGCTGGCGCAGGCCAAGGGCCGCCTGAGCGAGACGCAGGAGGCCGAGCACCTCAAGGCCATGCGCCACCTGCCGGCGGCGCTCTCGGCGGTGCTGGCGCTCGAGCCGCAGATCATCAGCTGGGCCGACGATTTCGCGGGCAAGCAGAACGCGCTGTTCCTGGGGCGGGGCCTGCACTACCCGATCGCGCTGGAGGGCGCGCTCAAGCTCAAGGAGATCACCTACATCCATGCCGAGGCGTATGCCGCCGGCGAGCTCAAGCACGGGCCGCTCGCCCTGGTGACCGGCGAGATGCCGGTGGTCACCGTCGCGCCGAACGACGCCTTGCTGGAAAAGCTCAAGAGCAACATGCAGGAAGTGCGGGCCCGTGGCGGCGTGCTGTACGTGCTGGCCGACGCCGACTCGCGCATCGAACGCCAGGAGGGCATCCACGTGATCCGCATGCCCGAGCACTACGGAGCGCTCAGCCCGCTGCTGCACGTCGTGCCGCTGCAGCTGCTCGCCTACCACACGGCCGTCGCGCGCGGCACCGACGTGGACAAGCCGCGCAACCTGGCCAAGAGCGTGACGGTGGAGTGAAGGGGGAAGCGCCCCGCCTCCTCACCCCAGCTCGTAGCTGGTGCTCCGACCGCCCGCTTCCGACTTGCGCAGCATCCCCCAGGCGATGAGCTGGTTGATATCGCGCAGCGCTGTGTCCGGCGAGCACTTGGCGATCGCACCCCACTTGGTGGCGGTGAGCTTTCCGTCGAAGCCGTCCAGGAGGCGCAGCAAAAGCTTCTTCTGGCGCTCGTTCGGCGCCGCCTCCGGAAAGCGCTGCCAGAACCGGCCCTTGGCCAGCACCGCGTCCACCGTGTCGTTCGCCTTCGCGACGGCGCGTCCGACGCAGTCGATGAACCACAGCACCCACTCGGTCACGTCCAGATCACCCTTCTGCGTGCGCTCGAGGATCTCGTAGTAGGCCTCGCGTTCGCGCTGGATCTGCGCGGAGACGCTATAGAAGCGCTGCGAAGTCTTGTCGGCGCGCGCGAGCACCAGGTCGCCGACGGCACGAGCGATGCGGCCGTTGCCGTCCTCGAATGGGTGCACGGTGACGAACCAGAGGTGGGCCAGCGCCGACTTGAGCAGGGCGGGGCTCGCGTCTTCGGCCACCCAGCGCAGGAACGTGGTCATCTCCTGCGTGATGCCTGCGGCTTCAGGCGCTTCGAAGTGCACGGTGCGCTTGTCCTGCGGCCCGGAGACCACCTGCATCGGCCCGCTCGATCCGTCGCGCCACTGAGCCACCAGGATCCTGGTGAAGCCCGAATAGCCGGTGGGAAAGAGCGCCGCGTGCCAGCCCCAGAGGCGCTGCGGCGTCAGAGGCTCCTCGCTTCGTTCCGTGGCGTCCAGCACCATGGCCACGACGCCTTCGACGTGCCGGTCCGCCGGCGTCAGGCCGGCGATCTGCACGCCCAGGCGCCTGGCCAGGGACGAACGCACCGCTTGCAGGTCCAGCATCTCCCCTTCGATGGCGCTGGTCTTCACCACGTCCTCCGCCAGGGCCTCGAGACTGGCCGCGCTGCGCAGCGTCATTCCGACGTCGGCGAGCCGACCGAGCAGGCTCCCCTGCGCCCGCGACACCTCCGCCAGCGGCCCAGAGACCGCAGCGGCGTCGTAGCGCCATTGGGGCCAATCCGGGCGCTGCCAGACATAGAGAGGTGCTTCGCCGCGTTCCATGCGGAGATTATGGAGTGCAATCTCCGCAGGGCCGCTAATCACCGCATCCATTGCGGTGATTAGCGCTCCAATCTCCGCACCGGAGCTCGACGGCTCCCCAGCCGCAAGAAGAGCGGCTGCGGAGCACCGCGGCCGGAGCGTGCGGCCCCGCAATCTCCGCACGAAACGCGGCGATTCGCCCCTGTATGGTTCGGCAGTGTCCGGAGAGGGGCAAGGCAGTCAATCTCCGCACGAAGGCTCGACGGCTGAGGCGCAAGAAAAGTTGCTGCGCAGAGCCGCTGCGGCTGCCGGAACGCTGGCCTGGCGTTCGAGCAGCGATGACTTCCGGTCTGGCGTGCATAACCGCCGGGCCCGAGCAGAGGAGATCCCGCTGCAGATGCCCGCCGCCTCATCACCCCGTCAGCCACGGTCCCTTCCGCCATCAGCTCCTCGACGTCACCCGCGCCGCCACCCGGGCGATCGCGCCGCTGCGCGTGGCTTCGTCCGCTTCGCTTTCGGTGAGGTAGACCGCCACGATCAGCGGCGGCCGTGCGGGCGGCCAGAAGATGCCGACGTCGGCGGTGGTTCCTCGCGGCCCGGTGCCGGTCTTGCTGCCCATGTCCCAACCCGGGGGCAGGTTGGCGCGCAAGCGCTGGCCGTTGGTTCGCGTGGCCTGCATCCAGCGTGCGAGCTGGCGGCGGCTGGCCGGAGACAGGGCGTCGGCCACCAGGTGCGCGTGGAGCAGGTGCGCCATGGCGCGCACGGAGGTGGTGTCGCGCGGATCGCCGGGCCGTGATTCGTTGAGCGCCGGCTCCCAGCGGTCCAGCCGCGTGACCGCGTCTCCGCGCGCACGGACATAGCCGGTCAGCGCTTGCGGGCCGCCGAAGGTGGCCAGGATCAGGTTCGCGGCTGCGTTGTCGCTGACCGTGATGGTGGCCCGGCACAGCGCGTCCAGCGTCATGCCCTGCCCACCGACGTGCTGCGACGTGACGGGCGAGTGCGGCAGCAGCACGTCCTTGCCGACACGGATGCGCCGCTCCAGCGTCTCCAGCCCCTGGTCCACCCGGTGCAGCACGTACGCTGCCGCGAGCCATTTGAAGGTGCTGCACATGGGAAAGCGCTCGTCGAGGCGATGCCCGTCGAGTCGATGGTCGGCGTGCAGCGTGGCTACGCCCAGGCGACCGCCGGACTCGCGTTCGATTGCCGACCAGCTTTGGCTGCCGGCCTGCGCGCGAGCGGCGAAGGCTGCAAGGGGCGTGGTTGCCGCAAGGGCGGAGAAGGCCTGAAGGTTGAAGATGCGTCGTTGCATGAAGGCTGTGGGTGCCGGTGGAAAGTGCGTGACGGTAGTCGAGTGCCTCGCAACCCACAAACGCTGTTTTCCGTGGACAGACGCAAGAAAAATCCGGGGCATGAGCCTGCCCCTGCATGCACTGCATGCCTTTGAAGCGTCTGCGCGGCACCTGAGCTTCACGTGTGCCGGTCTGGAGTTGAACGTGACGCAGGCGGCGGTCTCCGCCCGGGTAAAGAACCTCGAGGCGCTCCTGCGCGTGCTGCTGTTCAGGCGGCTCGCGCGGTCTTGCATTGATGGACGAGCGGTGCCGGCCGCAGTGCGACCGCCGGAGACGGTCGCGGCGGTGCCTGCGCGGCTTACTCGGCCTTGGCGCCAGTCGCCTTGATCACGCGACCCCAGCGCGGGATCTCCGAGCGGATCCAGTTGCCGAACTGCTCGGGCGTGCTGGCGACGACCTCGAACTCCATGTCGCGCAGCCGGGCCTGGATGTCGGGCATCTGCAGAATCTTCACGAGTTCGCGGTTGTAGCGCTCCACGATCGGCTTGGGCGTCTCCGCCGTGGTGAGGAAACCGATCCACGAGGTGGCCTCGAAGTCCTTGAAGCCCAGTTCGGCCACCGTCGGGACGTCAGGCGTGCTGGGGAAGCGCTTGGTGCCACTGGAGGCGATCAGCTTGAGCCTTCCGTCCTTGGCGAACTGCTGGACGTTGCCGGGCACCATGAACGCGGCATGGACGTTGCCGGCCACCAGGTCGGTCAAAGCCGGAGCGGCGCCCTTGTAGGGGATGTGCGTGAGGTTGACGTTGGCTGCCGACTTCAGCATCTCCATGGTCAGGTGCGACGCGCTGCCGACGGCTACCGAGGCATACGAATACTTGTTCGGCTCGGCCTTCGCCTTGGCCAGCAGGTCCTGCAGGCTGGTGATGCCCGAGGCCGGGTTCACCACCAGGTACTGCGGCGACTTCACGGCCAGCGTGATCGGCTGCAGGTCCTTCAGCGGGTCGTACGGCATCTTGTCGAACAGGCTCACGTTGATCGCAAGCGGGCCGTTGTAGCCCACCAGCAGCGTGTGCCCGTCCGGCGGCGACTTGGCCACCAGGTCGGCGCCGATGTTGCCGCCGGCGCCCGGCTTGTTCTCGACCACCACCGGCTGTCCCAGCGCCTCCTGGAGCTTGGGTGCGACGAGCCGGGCCAGCACGTCGTTGGTGCTTCCGACGATGGGCACGATGATCCGGACGGGCTTGTTCGGAGCCCACTCCGGGGTCTGCGCGAAGGCGCCGCCGGCGAGGGCGGCTGCGGCGAGCGCCAGGACGGCGCGGCGGGGGATGCGGCTCATGGTTGTCTCCTATGGCTTGTAAGGGGTCGGGATAGGTGAGGGCGGACAAGGGGCGGCGGGCGCAGGTAAGCGTCCATCGCCGGCTGGCTACTTGATGTGCAGTCCACCATCGACCACCAGGGTGGTGCCGGTGATGAAGGACGCTTCGTCCGAGGCGAGCCAGACGATGGGCCAGGCGATTTCGACGGGGTCGGCCCAGCGCCCGAGCAGCGAGGTGTCCTGCCGCTGCGTCTTGAGCTCGTCCACGCTCCGGCCGGCGGCCTGGGTGCGGTTCACGTGAAAGTCCGTCAAGGTCGAGCCGGGGCAGATCACGTTGACGCGGACCCCGTGGCCGGTCTCTTCGAATGCGAGGGTGCGCGTCATCGCGATCATGGCTGCCTTGGTGGCGTCGTACAGCGCCATCCCCTTGCGGCCCTTGACCGCGTAGCACGAAGACACGTTGACGATGGCTCCCCTGCCGCCCCGGCGCAGCAGCGGCAGCGCAGCACGGCAGAAGTTCGCGTTTCCGATCATGTTGACGCCGACGACCGCACTCCAGGCCTCGGGCGTCGCGTCGGCGAAGGCGTCGTAATTGCGCATGGCCGCGTTGTTGACCAGAACGTCGAGCTTGCCGAAAGCGTCGTGGCAGCGCGCGACGGCCTGCCGAGCGGTCGCCTCGTCGGCGACGTCGCCCGCCACGACCTGCAGCGTGGCGCCGCGCAGGGCCTCGCGCACGGCATCTGCCGTGCGTTGCGCCGCGGCGGCGTCGCGATCGACCAGCAGCACCTGCGCACCCTGCTCGCAGAACAGGCGGGCGGTGGCCGCGCCGATACCGCCGCCGCCGCCGGTGATCACGGCGGCCTTGCCGGCCAGCCGGCCGCGCGATGGCGCTGCCGTGCCCTCGCTCATAGCGTGTACACCGGCTCGTTCTCGCCGTAGACCAGGTGCACCTTGGCCCACTCCTGCGGCTTCTGGTCGCGGGGCAGCAGCACACCGGCCGAGCGCACGCGCTGCGTGCGCGGCTCCAGCCCGGGGGGCTGCTCGCCCTGCGCCAGCGCATTTGCGGCGTCGAACAGCATGCGGCGGGCCATCACGATGGCGCGGTCCGAGGGCAGCAGCTTCTCCAGCTCATGGTCCTGGATGGGGCCCATGCTTTCCTGCAGGGACGCGTCCTGCGCGGCGAAGCCGAACACGCCGCTGAACGAGCGCCGCTCCTTCTGGGCCTGGCGATCGACCAGGTAGTCGTTGTCCTTGTTGGCCTTGGGGCGCCAGGTGCCGCCCGGCACGTCGGTGCCCGGTTCGTACTCGCAGTGAATGCCGCGGCCTGCCTCGAGGTGGCTGCGCTCCTCTTGCGACAAGGGCTTGTCCGGGTGGAAATTGATGCTCCAGGCCCAGCAGCTCTCGTCGTCGATCGGCACCCACACGTGGCCGCCCAGTGCGTGGTCGCCGAAGGGCGGAATGAGCGTGTACCAGGGGAAGATCCACTGCGTGACGCGCCAGTAGAACGAATCGGGCTCGCCATTGCGCCGGCCGAACAGCGTCAGGCCGCCCGCATGCTTCTCGACCTCGAAGATGACGTTGCCGTCCTTCTTGATGTACTCGTTGGCCTTGGTGCCCTGGTGAAACGGGTCGTCATCGACCTCGAACTTGTGCACGAAGGACACGTGGCTCGTGTCGATGCCGCCTTCCATGGCCTGCAGGAAGTTGCATTCCTGCAGCCGCTTGGACACGAAGATGTGGCTGTCGGGCAGGTTGGCCCACTCGACTCCGGGCGGCTCGGGCTGCTGGTCCTTCGGGCCCATGTAGGCCCACACGATGCCCGCGCGTTCCACGCACGGATAGCCCTTGATCGACATCCGCTCGCATACCTGGGGCGAATCGGGCGCCTGCGGCACGTCCACGCAGCGGCCGCTGATGTCGAACTTCAGGCCGTGGTAGCTGCAGCGGATGCCGTTCTCCTCGTTGCGGCCGAAGTACAGCGACACGCCCCGATGCGAGCAGAACTCGCTGATGAGACCCGGGCGCCCTTCGCTGTCGCGGAACGCGAGCAGTTGCTCCCCGAGGATCTTCACCCGGATCTGCGGCCCGTCGGGCTCGGCGATTTCGCTCGAAAGCAGGATCGGCACCCAGAAGCGGCGCAGCAGGTTGCCGCTGGGGGTGTTCGGGCCGGTGCGCACCAGCGTCTTCATCATCTCGTTCATGGCAGGGTTCGATATCGGGCCGTCCGTTCGGAGGCGGCATGTCCGTTGGGTGACTAGCCTGTCCATTCTATGGACCGATCTACCCGGGTCAAGGCCGGCGGTCGCTTCCAAGTGTTTCCGACAACCGCTGTGCCAGTCCACACAAGAGCCTGCCGAACCCGTGCACCTGCTCCTCGGTGAGCCGGACGTCCGGCCCGAACAGGCCCAGCGAGCCGGCCACCCCACGGCTGTCGAAGAAAGGCGCGGCGACCGAATACGCGCCCTGGATCAGCTCGTTGTGACCGATCGCGTAGCCGCGTTCGCGCGTCAGCGGGAACTGCCCGCGCACCCACTCGACGTCCACCGACGTGCCGGCCGCGAAGGCTTCCAGCTGGCCAGGTGCGAGTTGCGTGTGCGCCAGGATCGCTCGCCCGCTGGCGCCGCGCACCAGGCTTTCGCTGTAGCCGACCCCGCGCCGAAAGCTCAGCGGCTGCGGGCTCGGCATCTCGGCGATGCACAGCCGGCGGTCGTCCCGCGGCACGAACAGCGCCACGGTTTCAGACGTCTGCGACCACGCCTCGAGCATGAAGGGGCGGGCGATGTCCGCCAGTTCCAGGCTGGCGCTCCACACGTGCGCCAGCCGGGCCACCGCCGGGCCGAGCCGGAAGCGCTGCGGTTCGCCCGAGGCCACCACATAGCCCTTCTTCTCCAGGGTGTGCAGCAGCCGGTACAAGGTCGGGCGGCTCAGGCCCACCCGCTTGACGAGGTCGGCCACCAGCGGCTCGCTCTGGTCCGCCGAGAAGGCCGACAACACGTCCAGTGCGCGCTCGACCGCGCGCACGCCGTCGGCGGCCTTCTCCGGAGGGGTGGGCTTGGTGTCCTTGCTGGGGTCCATGGCGTCCTGGTCGATGCCTGCGCAGGCAGGCGCTTTTCTGGGCCGGAGGATAGCTTTTCGGCAGCGGTGCCCGTGCCGGCGCCCCGCGGCTTCGATGCGCATCTCCCACCAGGGTGCTGGGCCCCACGGAATGGACGAGCGCCAGGTGCAGCCGGCCCGCAACGCGGCGTAGGACGCCGTTGACCCGGGCGTTCGGCGCGTCCCGACCGGGGAGGGGCCGCGCAGCGTCTACCTTGGCCCCCATGTCCACCGCCCCAACCCAGCTCGAGCCCACGGTGCTCGCTGGCAACGGCCAGGAGTTCAGCGCGATGCAGGCCGGTCCCGCCTCGGGCGAGCTCGTGATGCTGCTGCACGGCTTTCCCGAAGGCAGCTACTCCTGGCGCCACCAGGTGGATGCGCTGGCCGGCGCGGGCTTTCGCGTGCTCGCGCCGGACCTGCGCGGCTACGGGTTTTCTTCCAAGCCCGCGGATGTGAGCGCCTATGCGATCCCCGAGCTGGCCCGCGATGTGCTCGCCATGGCGGAGAGCGTCGGGCAGGAGCGCATGAACCTGGTCGGGCACGACTGGGGCGCGGTCCTCACCTGGTATCTCGCGCAGGAGTTTCCCGCGCGCGTGCGCCGCGGCGTGGTGATCAACGGGCCGCACCCGGCCACGGTGCTGTCGCACGCGCTGCTGAACCCCACGCAGTTCGTCAAGGGCTCCTACGTGGGCTTCTTCCAGCTGCCGCTCGTGCCCGAGGCGACGCTGCGCGCGAACGGCTTCGCGGTGCTGCGCCAGGCGATGTGTGCGAGCGCACGCGAAGGCACCTTTTCGGACGAAGACCTCGACCGCTTCCAGGCCGGCTGGGACGTGGACGGCGCGCTGACGGCCATGCTGAACTGGTACCGCGCGCTGGTGCTCAGCCCGGCGGCGATCGCGGCGTCGAAGATTCGCGTGCCGATGTGCGTGCTGTGGGGCGACAAGGACGCGGCGCTCGACGCGCAGCTCGCCGACGCCGGTGCCGCGCTGTGCAGCTCGGTGGAACTGCATCATTTTCCCGACGCATCGCACTGGCTGCACGAGGAAGAGCCGGAGGCGGTGAACGCGATCCTGCTGGAGATGCTGTCCAGAAGCGAGACCATCGACCCTGCGTGAAACGACCGATGGCACCGTTGCGCGCGGGCGCTGCGCTCATGCGGCAACGTCACGGCGCGCCCCGCTTTTCTCCTGCCTCACGCCCTCGGTAGCCCGGGCGGACGTGGCGCGCCTTGCCGGGCAGAAGCACCCGGCGGCGGGTTCCGGGACGCACGGCTAGAAGCGCTCGCCCGGCGCGAGCAAGCGCCACTGCCCCGGAGGCAGCCCCGCCATCGGCACGCGGCCGATGCGGATCCGCTTGAGCGCGACCAATCGCAGGCCGACCTGCGCGCACATCCACGGCACCAGCTCCGGGGCGATGCCCTTCACGGCGAAGCGCAGGCGCCCCTCGCTCTGCCAGCTCACGCGGGCCGGCGGCACGGCACGTCCTTCGTGCACCAGCCCGGACTGCAGGCGCACAAGACCGTTCGCGGCCATCTCGCCCGTCACCTGCGCCACGAGTTCCTGCTCGAGCAGGTCGGCGTCTTCGCGCAGCTTGCGCACGACGCGGCCGTCCTGGCTGAACACGCACAGCCCCTCTGCCGGCTGTGGCAGCGCCAGCAGCGGCACGAGCGCGGTGTTATGGCTCTTCAGGCGTCGCAGGCCGGAGGCATCGCCCTGCCAGCGCGCGTCGGCGCGCAGCATCGCCTGGGCTTCGGCGGTGCCCACCCCGGCGGGCTTGTGGATCAGGAAGGTGGCCGGTGTGGCCGGCTGCAGGCGCGCACGGGGATCGACCTCGACCCGTTCACCGGCCACGCGAGCCTGCGGCTCTTCCACGACCGAGCCGTCCACCCGCACCCAGCCTTCGACGATGTACTGCTCGGCTTCCCGCCGCGAGCACGCCACCAGGGCTGCAACCACCTTGGACAGACGCTGCGGTTCAAGCGCCATGATCGACACCCTCCAGGAAGAAGGACAGCTTGCGTGCGCGCGGCAGTGCCTTCAGCCGCAGCTCGGCGCGCAGCGCATCGCCCCTGCTCGGATATTCCCGTGCGGCCAGCAGCCGCAGCGGCGGTCGGGCCCGCGTGAACCGGGCCCCCAGGCCGCAGGCGTGCTGGAAGAAGCGGTGCTCCACGTCGAGGGCGATGCCCGCGTAGTACACGCCGCCCTCGCATTCGAGCAGATAGAGCCAGTACGGCGGGGGCGGGGGAGTGGTCGAGGTGTCTGGCACGCACGCATTGTCCTGCGGCGCGGGTGCGGCCGGCCTGATGTGCGCAGATGGCTCGTCCGTCGCGTCCAGCGGCCGGTACCGCGTCCGATCGCCGGGATAATCGCGCCACACAGTGAACTTCGGCGGGCAACACATGGGTCTGGTGGTCTTCAACCAAAAAGGTGGCGTAGGCAAGTCCACCATCACCTGCAACCTGGCCGCCATCAGTGCGCAGCAGGGACACAAGACCCTGGTCATCGACCTGGACCTGCAGGGCAACTCCACCCGTTACCTGCTGGGCGCCGCGGCCGCGGAGGCGGGCGAGGGCATCAGCGGCTTCTACAGCCAGATACTCAAGTTCGCGCTGCGACCGACTCCGATCGGCGCGTTCGCCGCGCCGACGCCATTCGAGAACCTGTGGGTGCTGCCACCGGGGGCGGAGCTCGAGGACCTGCATGGCAAGCTCGAATCTCGCGGCAAGATCTACAAGCTGCGCGAGGCGATCGAGACGCTCGCCGAGGAGTACGACCGCATTTACGTGGACACGCCGCCGGCCCTGAATTTCTACACGCGCTCGGCGCTCATCGCGGCGAGCGGTTGCCTGATCCCCTTCGACTGCGACGAATTCTCCCGGCAGGCGCTGTACACGCTCCTGAACAACGTGGGCGAGATCAAGGCGGACCACAACCACGGCCTCACGGTGAAGGGCATCGTGGTCAATCAGTTCCAGCCGCGTGCGAACCTGCCGCGCCGCCTGGTCGGCGAGATGCTCGCCGAAGGCCTGCCGGTACTGGGCACCTACCTGAGTTCGTCGGTGCGGGTGCGCGAGTCGCACGACCTCGCACGGCCACTGATCTACCTGGATGCGCGCCACAAGCTCACCGAGGAATACGTCGCGCTGCACGACGCGCTGCACGCCACGGCATAGGAGCGTGCGCAAGCCCGCGCCACACCGGTGGTGGTGCTGGGGCTGCGCATCGCGCCATGCTCCCGCGGCAGCGGGCTGCGGCCCGAGGGCGGGCCTCGTCCAGGGGAGGCGAGCTGGAGTTCCGATGCAGGGCCGTACGACGCGACGGGCGCGCGGTGACGGCGCCGCACGCGGGTGATCCCCATGCCGCGCAAGACCGCCCGACGGTACCCTCCTGCCGAGGAGACCCCATGGACACCCCGGCTGCCGACACTGCCCCGCCCGAAGCCCAAGCCCCCGCACGGCGTCCGCGCGTGGCTTCCATCGGCCTGCGCGCACCGCTGCGCTGGCTCATGCGTGGCGCGCACGACCTGGCCGCCGCGCCCGGCATCGCCCTGTTCTACGGCCTGTGCTTCTGGGCCATGGCGGCAACCTTGGGGGCGGTGTTCCAGCGCAGCCCGCAGTACACGATGACCATCGTCTCGGGCTGCCTGCTGGTGGGGCCCTTCCTGGCCATGGGCCTGTACGAGGTGAGCCGCCGGCGCGAGCAGCGCCTGCCCCAGTCGCTGGGCGAATCGCTCACCTGCTGGGACCGACACCTCGGCAGCATGGGCCTGCTGGTGCTGGTGCTCACCGTCCTGGAACTGCTGTGGGGGCGTGCTTCGCTCGTGGTGTTCGCCGTTTTCTTCGACACCGGCATGCCCTCTACGGCAAGCGTCCTGCAGGCGCTCCTCGACCGGGCGAACTGGCAGTTCCTGCTGGTCTATGCGCTGGTGGGCAGCGTCTTTGCGGCGCTCGTCTTCTGCACCACGGTGGTGGCGATTCCGATGATCCTCGACCGCGATACCGATGCGGTCACGGCGGCACTGACCAGCTTCGCCGTGGTGCTGGCGAATCTGGCCACGATGCTGTTCTGGGGTGCGCTGGTGGTCGCACTCACGCTGCTGGCGCTGTGGCCGTGGGCGCTGGGGCTGGTCGTGGTGGGACCCTGGCTCGGGCACGCCAGCTGGCATGCCTACCGCGAAGCCGTCGTTTGGGAGGGGTAGGGGCGGCACCCCACGGGGCTTGCGGCAATCGAAGCCGCATGCGGCGTCATCGGCCCGTCGGCGGCGCCACGCCCACCTCGTGTACGGACACCCCGCCCGGAGCGATGAACCCGCGTGCCCACGGCGCGCACGGACCGTACGACTGCGCATCCTGGGCCGGCACCGAGGCACTGTCGAACTCCAGGCCGGAGAACGTGGCGCGCGCCGGCGGCATGGCTTCGCAGCCGGCGACAGGCGTGAAGTACTCCGTGAACTGCGGCAGCCAATGGCCGAGGTGCACGGGGGAGCTGACCTGGATGCGCCCCAGCGCGATCGGCGCCATGCCGGGGGCGGTCACCTGCAGTGCCCACCAGCGGGGATCGGCTTGCCGTTCCATGAGGAAGCTGTACGGGACGTTCTCGCGCCATTCGAAGGGCTGGCGCACGCTATAGCCGATCCCTTCGCCTCTGAAGGCCTGGGCGGTCGCCCCCGGTCCCGCTTCCGCGGTCACGGCGTTCCAGATCGAAAAGATCAGCATCTTCCCGACCACGCGCTCACCGATCACTGCGCCGGTCTGCAGGCCGAAGTAGCCGCCGTGATCGATCGGGCCGATCGGCCGGAACTGCTGCGCCCAGAAATAGGTGCCGGCCGGAACCGGCTCTCGCTCGATCGTGATCGTGACCCGCAACGAACTCGCCTGGTCATGCAAACCGATGCCCTGGCTGGAAACGACCCCGCCGGGGGTGACCGGCACGGGTGCGGGTGCGGGTGCGGGTGCGGGAGTCGGAGTCGGAGTCGGAGTCGGAGTCGGAGCCGGAGCGGGGTTCGGCAGCGGAGCCGGGGCGGGAGCCGGGGGCGTACCAGCGTCGGGGAACGGAGTCGGGTCCCTCGGCGGGGCGGCCGCAACCGGCGGAGGGTCCGGGAGTGTCGGCGCGCTGTCGCTGTCGCTGCCGCCTCCGCAGCCGGTCACAGCCGCGCTCGCGGCCAGAACCGTCACGACAGAGCATCTGCGAATCACGCGCACCCCTGGAGACCTTGTGGATCTGCAGTCTGTGACGTGGGACGGCTGCTCCGGCGGAACATTCGGTAACAGAGCGCGCGACGTGTTTTCTGCGCGCGCCGGTCGCCAGGGCGCGGAGGGTGGGGGGCGGGAGGCGCAGGAAGCACACGCCCGGGATGCAGCACGCCGCGGGCGGCAGACGGCAGACGGGCGGCAGATGCCGGCTGCACGAACGCCACGACTGCACGAGATGCACATGCGCTTCACCGACTGCGCGCATGCACCGAGGCCCACCCCCCCGTGACGCCCACGGGCGCCACGGGCGTTCGTACACTGGCCACATGCCCCTCGAGCTCGCCCGTATCCGTGCCCTGTGCTTCGATGTCGATGGCACGATCGCAGACACCGACGACCACATCGTCGCGCAGGTTGCCGGGCTGCTCTATCGCATGCCGCTCGTGAGCGGTCGCCGGGCCGAACGGCTGGCGCGGCAGATCGTGATGGGGGCGGCCAGTCCGGTGAACCGCGCGTACGGCCTGCTCGACAGAATGCATCTGGACGGTCCCTTCCATCGCCTGCGCGCCAGGATGGGGCGCCTGCGCCGCGCCAGTCCCGGCCCGGCCCACCAGCCCACCGCGCAGGCGGCGGACGAGGTGCCGCACGAGATGATGGCCGGCGTGCAGGAGATGATCGAACTCCTGGCGGCGCGCTTCCCGCTGTGCACCATTTCCACCGGCACCGCCGAGCGCGTCGAGCGCTTCCTGGAGCACTACGGCGTGCGCCGGCACTTCGTGGCCGTGGTGGGCGCACAGACCACGCGGCGCATGAAGCCGCACCCGGAACCGCTGTGGTTCGCTGCCGAAGCGATGGGCGTGCCGCCGGCGGCCTGCCTCATGATCGGCGACACCGGGGTGGACATCGCCACCGGCGTGTCGGCCGGCGCGCAGACGATCGGCGTCTTGTGCGGCTTCGGTCGCGAGGACGAGTTGCGCGAGAGTGGAGCCGACCTGATTCTGCCCACCACCTCCGACCTGCTGGCGGTGCTGCTGCCCGGCGAGGATGCGCTCGGCAGATCCGCGGTGCCGCACGCACGCCTTCCGACGTCCGTGCGCAATTAGCCAGGCCCGGTGTCTCTGATCGTGCACCTTGCACCCGAAGCCCGAACTTCGGCGCCTGGCACCTGCAGGCCCTAGTCGGCAATCGGAGCTGGCACTCGACAGCTGCACTCGGCCCGCGGCAGTTATCGGTGGGCAGTGGGCAAGTGGGCACCCGCCTGCGGCCCTAGGCGCCCCGTGTCCCCGCCCCAAGCTCGCCGGCGCCCACGCGGGCCCGCGCTTGCCCGCCACCTATACTCGCCGGCGTGCCCGCCATGCAGGCCGCGAAACTTGATCCGGCTCGCGCCGCCGCCGCACCAGTTCTCCTTCGATGCCGACCCTCTCTCCTGCGCTTCCCGCCGCGGCGCGTGCCCACCGCATGTGTCGGCGGCGCGCACGTGGCGGCGCCTCTGGCTGCAAGCGCCCGCGGCGCCGGTCCGCGCGCCCGTGACCCCATGCCGATGACGCTCTGGACTACGCTCAGGCACGGCACGAGTGCCTGGCCGCCGCTGCGCACGGCCCTCCTGGTCAGCCTCCTGGGTGCAGGGCTGCTTGCCGAGGGCGTGCGCTGGAGCACGGCCGGTAACGCGCATCCACCACCTGCCGCCGCCGGGGTGCCGGCGCAGCCGACGCAGCACCTGACGCTCAGCAAGCGCTCTTCCTCCCTCATCGACATGCCCGCGGGCGCGCCCGCCGCGCACGCCAGCGCACTGGCGGTGCTCCCGGGCGACGAGATGCTCGCGTTCTGGTTCGCGGGCAGCCGCGAGAGCGGGCCCGACGTGCAGATCTACTCCTCGCGGTGGACGAACGGAGACTGGGGCCCTGCACGCCCTGTGGCCAGTCGTGAAAGCCTGGGGGATGCGCTGGGCTTCGCGGTGCGCCGCATCGGCAATCCCGCAGCCTGGGTGGACCGCGAGGGCAGGGTCAACCTGTTCGTGGTTGCGACAGGGCTGGGCGGCTGGGCAGCGTCGCGCGTGGTGCACCTGGTCTCACGCGATCAGGGCGCGAGCTACGAGGTTCGCCGTGTGCTGCCGATGTCGCCGCTTTTCAACACCAGCGTGCTCGTGCGCACCACGCCGGTCGGGCTCCCTGACGGTGGCTGGTGGTTGCCGGCGCACTTCGAACTCGGCAACAAGTACCCCCTGATCATGTCCTTCGATCCGGATGGCGAGCCGCGCTGGATCGCGCGCATCGGCGAGCGCACGACCGCGCTGCAGCCCGCCTTGGCCGCCATCTCCGGGCGCGAGGTGCGTGCGTGGATGCGCGACGTCAGCGAGCAGCGACGCCTGCAGCAGGCGGTGAGCCGAGATGGCGGCGCGACCTGGGAAGACCTCCCGGCACTGGACCTGAGCAACGAGGACAACTCCGTGGCCGTGCTGAAGCTTCGGCGGGGCGGCTTCGTGCTCCTGCACAACGTCGGCTCGGACACCCGGGGCGCGCGCAACGTGCTGCGCCTGTCGGTCTCCGACGATGCGCGCCGCTGGTCGCCGGCGTTCGATGTGGTGGCCGGACAGCCCGGCGACGAATATTCCTATCCGAGCGTGCAGGAGGTCGGCAACGAGCTGCACGTGACCTACACGCACCAGCGGCGCGCCATCGCGCACCAGGTGTTCGAGCTGCAGTACGAGGCGGGCACCCCGTGAACCTCCCCGATCTCGACCTGCAGATCCTCTATGCCAGGCTGTCCTGGGGCCTCGTGCTGGCCGCCGTCGTGGTCGCCCTCGCGGGGCGGTGGACCGAGCGTCTGCGACCCGCCACCGTGCTCGTGCTCACCGGCGCCGCCGCGGCAGCGCAGTGGCTTCCCGCGCCACTGTCGCCCGCCTACTGGCTGGGGCTTGCGTTCCAGTCGCCGAGCGCGCTTACGACGGCGCTGTGCGCGCTCGTCCTGCGCCGCCACTGGATCGGCGACGCCGCCGCAAACGGCACCCTCGCGCCCGCTGCGGCGGCGGCGCTGGCGGCCGCCGGCGGCTGGCTGTATCTCGACGCCAGCGGCTGGACCGCGCAGGGCATCTACTTCCTCGGCTTCGGGCCGACCGGCGCCCCACTGGCAGCGCTGCTGATCGGCGCAGCCTGCATCGTCGCCATCGTGCGCGGCGTCGCTGTGCCGACCGCCTGTGCGGTGCTCGCGGCCGTGTCGCTCTTCATGCTTGTGCGCCTGCCGACCGGCAACCTCTGGGACGCCCTCATCGATCCCTTCGCCTGGGTCTGGTCGCTGGTGGTGTGCGCGAGGGCACTGCACGCGCGCCGCCGAAAAACCGAACCCCTTGGAGAACTGCGTTGAGCCCGAACATTTCTCACCCGGCAGGGCAGGGCACCAGCCCGCTGCGCGATGCGACCATCGTCACCGGCATCGTCGTCAACGTGCTGCTCTACGCCTACGCACTCTGGATCGCCCGCTCGGGCGCAGCGGGGCTCGACCGGCTGCTGGTCGAGGACAGGCTTGTGGAATGGCTGCAGTTCCTCGGCTTCACGGCGCTCGCCGGCCTGCTCGCCTTGGTTGCGGTGCATCTCTGGCGGCGCCGCGTTGGACTGGGGCTGGACGCGCTCGTGCTCGCCGGTGGCGCCGCGGTCGTCGCGCTGGCGGCGCTCGAGGAGATCAGCTGGTTCCAGCGGGTGCTGCAGGTGGAGACGCCCGAGTTCTTCCGCAACAACAACCGCCAGGGCGAGACCAACCTGCACAACCTCGCGCTGGGCAGCTCGAGCGTCAACAAGAGCGTGCTGGTGAAGCTCATCTTCCTGGTCGGCATCACGCACAACCTCGTCCTGCCGCTGCTGGCGCGCCGCATGCCGCGCGTGCGCTCGTTCGTGGAGTCCTGGGGCCTGTACCTGCCGCCGCTGTGGCCGGCCGTGACCTACCTGGTGCTGGTCGCGCTGTCGCAACTGACGATCGGGCACGGCCGCGTGGGCGAACTCGGTGAAGCCTTCGGGGCCGTGCACTACCTGACCACGGCCTTCGCGGCCTACGCGCTCGGTGTCGGCCGAGGCGGCGAACCGCTCTTCACGACGGCCGTCGATCGGCGGCGTGCTTCGGCGCTTTTCTCCGGCTTCATCGTGCTCCTGGTGTTCTTCGCCTGGCTGCTTGCCGCCGGCTACGCCGGCCGTCCGCTGACGCCGGGGTAAGTCGCGGGCGCGAGCTGCGCGTGCCGTCCGCGGGGCAGTTCCCATGGCGGGCCGATTCGCCGCTATCCACCATTCGCCACCGCCGTCCGCCATCGGTCATCGGCCTGCAGCGTCCGCGACGCCCGCCCGCGTACTGATCTCCGCCTGCCAGGCCACCGCGCGGCACGCATGCATTCGCGGCCATTTCCTACTGGAGCTGCTGCCTCGGCCGGCATGATGGATACGGTCGCAACCGGAGCCCCATCGTGAAGCCTCTACCGACCCTCGTGGCCCTCTCGCTGCTGCCGGCGCCCCTCGTGGCCGCCGTCGCCGCGAGGCTTCCTCCTCCCGAGTCCACTGTGCTGCGGCAGGCGGACGACGCGTTCCATGCCGCGAAGCAGACCTGCCAGGAAGCGGGTGTTGCAGACCGCGCCCTGTGCATCGACCGCGCGCGACGAGCCCACGCCGAGACCCTCGCGCAGGCCGGAGTGCGTTCCTTGCCGGCGCTGCAGACGCAGTCCTCGGCGGTGAGCGCCACCGGCGTGGCGGCCAACGCCGTCAGCGAACGGGTACACGGAGCGCCCGATCCGCTGCCGCGGCACGCGGTTCCATAGCGCCTGGGCGCGGCGGCGGCTCGGGGCGGCGTGCGGCGTCAGCAGCACGCGCAGCCCGAGCGGCGGCGGCAGCAGCAGCGTGCAGGTGCCCTGCTAACCCTCTTTTACGAGGCATACGCACGAACCCGTACGAGATGCGGGGCTCGCGCCGACTCCAAAGAGATCGCAAGCGTGAATGCGCACGCCATCGGCCTGGCGCACGCGCGGCCATCGACGACAACGTACACAAGGAGCGACAACGTGACCGGACGCGATACACGGGACATCCTCGGTGGTGTCTTGCTGACCATGGTCGGCATCTTCTTTGCGCTGCACGCGCGCAACTATGCCTTCGGCGAAGCGGCGCGCATGGGGCCCGGCTACTTCCCCACGGTGCTGGGATGGCTGCTCGCCGTGCTCGGCGTCGCCATCGCGGTACCGGCGCTTCGGCGGCCCGGCGAGCCCATGGTCGTTCGCTGGAAGAGCCTCGCGCTGGTGCTTGCCGCCGTCCTGGTCTTCGCCTTCGGCCTGAACCGCTTCGGCCTGGTGCCCACTGTCTCGGCGACGGTGTTCATCGCTTCGCTGGCCGACGACGACCTGCGCTGGAAAGGCAGGCTCGTCCTGTCCATCGCCGTGCCGGTCCTGATGGTGGCGATCTTCGTCCAGGCCCTGAGCATGAACCTGGCGCTGTTCGCGTGGCAGCTGTAGGAGGGCAGCATGGAGCTCTTCTCGAACCTCGCCCTCGGCTTCTCCGAAGCCTTCTCGCCGGCCACGCTGCTCTATTGCTTTGCCGGAGTGTTCCTGGGAACACTGATCGGCGTGCTGCCCGGCATCGGCGCCCTGGCCACCATCTCGCTGCTGCTGCCCATCACCTACCACATGACGCCGGCCACGGCGATCATCATGCTCGCGGGCGTCTATTACGGCGCCTCGTACGGCGGCTCCACTGCGTCGATCCTGCTGAACCTTCCCGGCACACCGTCCGCGGCTGTCGCGTGCCTGGACGGCTACCCGATGTCCAAGCAGGGGCGCGCCGGTGTCGCCCTGTTCATCACCACGGTGGCTTCCTTCGTCGGCGCGCTGCTCGGGCTCCTCATCATGGCGGCCTTCACGCCGAGCATTGCCGAGCTCGGCCTGAAGTTCGGGCCCGCCGAGTACTTCGCCATGATGCTGCTGGGGCTCATCGCGGCATCGACCATCGCCACCGGCAACCCGGTCAAGGGCATTGCGATGGTGGTGCTGGGGCTGTTGCTCGGGATGGTCGGCACCGACGTGAACACCGGCGTCGCGCGCTATTCCTTCGACGTGCCGGAACTGACCGACGGCATCAACCTCGTGGCTCTGGCCATGGGCATCTTCGGCATCTCGGAGGTCATCAACAGCATCAACCAGATCCACCGCGGCCGGGCCGAGAAGATCACCTTCCGCTCGATGGCCCCGACGCGCGAGGACACCCGCAGGGTGGTCGCGCCCATTCTCCGTGGCGCGGGTGTCGGCAGCTTCTTCGGCGCGCTCCCCGGCACGGGTTCGTCGATCGCGTCGTTCATGTCCTATGCGATGGAGAAGAAGGTGGCCAAGGAGCCCGACCGCTTCGGCAAGGGTGCGATCGAAGGCGTCGCAGCGCCCGAGGCGGCAAACAATGCGGCCGTGCAAACGGCCTTCGTTCCCACGCTGTCCCTCGGCATCCCGGGCGACGCCGTGATGGCCCTGATGCTGGGCGCGCTGATCATCCACGGCATCCAGCCGGGCCCGATGATGATTACCGAGCAGCCGCAGCTGTACTGGGGCCTGATCGCCAGCTTCATCATCGGCAACGTCATGCTGGTGGTGTTGAACATTCCCCTGATCGGCCTGTGGGTGAGCCTGCTGCGCATCCCCTACAACATCCTGTTTCCCGCGGTCCTGGTGTTCATCTGCCTGGGGGTCTACAGCGTCAACAACAACACCTTCGACGTCTACATGGTCGCCTTCATCGGTGTCGTCGGCTACCTGATGATGCTGTTTCGCATGGAGGCGGCACCGCTGCTGCTCGGGTTCATCCTCGGTCCGATGATGGAAGAGAACCTGCGCCGGGCGCTGCTGCTGTCGCGGGGCGACGCGATGGTGTTCGTCGAGCGTCCGATCAGCGCGTCCCTGCTCGCCTTCGGTGCGTTGCTGCTGCTGTGGAGCTTCTGGAGCAGCCTGCGCACACGCGGCACGGTGCGGGCGCAGGCAGCGGGCGTGGCGCAGCCTGAGCCGCAGCCGCCGCGTCCACCCGAGCGGCGCCAGGGCGCCTGATCGCCTTCGGCACGTGGTACTCGACAGGCCCGGTGCGGCGGGCGCAGCGCACCGAGTGTTACTTCCGCGGCACGCCCGCCCGTGCCGCAGCACGCGACACTCGGTCAACAGCAACTTCACGACAGCCGCATGCCCGCGCACCGCTCACGCTCCCACCACCAACTCCTTTCCCAGTCGCTGGCCCTGTCCATGGCCACACCCCAGGTCGTGACTCATCGGCTCGTGCGCATGGCGCGGGCAGGGCCGGTCCTTTCGGCACGGGACCGGCGCGAATTTGAAGGCATGGTCTGGGAAAAGTCGGCGGCTTTCTGGGAATCCTGGGCGGCGATGTGGGCCGAGGGCGCCAAGGCCGGCGCGACGCTGGCGGCGGCGAGCCTTGCCGCGCCCTGGTCGGCCACCCGCTGGGCCGAACAGCTCGGCGCGGCAATGCTGTCCATCACCGCGCAGGGGCTCATGCCGGTGCAACGGCGCGCCACGGCCAACGCTCGGCGGCTCGGCCGCATGCGCTGAGCACCTCGGCTGCGAGCACCGGGCCGCTGGCGTGCCGCGCCCGTCGGGCTGCAGTACTGAGCAGGTAGAGCTCGCCGATGGTTGGGCCTGGGGCGCCCTCGGGCGCCTGCGCGTCGTATGCATCAGCCTGTCCTGCCCTCGTTCGGTGCGCCGGCTCGTACTCGACGCCAGCGGGTGCCTGCGCAGTCGATGCGGATGGTTCCAATGTGTACAGGGACCTCGTCACGCGCGGCGGCCCGTCGCAGAATCCGCCGCATGGATCCGAGCGCACGCCTGCTCGTCGTCGATGACGATGTGTCGATCCGCGCCATGCTGCGCGAGTACCTGCAGGCGCACGGCTACCAGGTGGCCGAGGCCGACAATGGCGTGCAGATGCGCGAGCGCATCGAGCACGACACGCCCGACGCCGTCCTGCTGGACGTGCGTCTGCCGGGCGAGGACGGGCTCCTTCTGGCGCGCTACCTGCGCGAGCGCTATGACCTCGGCATCATCATGGTGACGGCCTCGGGCGATGTGGTGGACCGGGTCGTCGGGCTCGAGCTGGGCGCCGACGATTACATCGCCAAGCCCTTCGATCCGCGTGAGCTGCTGGCGCGCCTCAAGAGCGTGCTGCGCCGGCTGCAGGCCCGCCCTGCCGACGCGCCGGCACAGCAACAACAGCACGAACAGCAGCAGCGCCAGCCGATCGCCGTCCGGCGCCAGGGCTTCGGGCGATGTGAAGTCGATCTGGAGGGCCGCCGCCTGTTCGAGGCCGGCGGGCGCGAGGTCACGCTCACGGCCATGGAGTTCGACCTGCTGCGCGCCTTCCTGGCCAACCCGAACCGCGTGCTCTCGCGCGACCAGCTGCTGCTGCAAACGCGCAAGCGCGAGTGGGAGCCGTTCGACCGCTCCATCGATATCCGCATCGGCCGCCTGCGCCGCAAGGTCGAACCCGATCCGGCTGCGGAGCCGCGCGTGATCCGCACGGTGCGCAATGCGGGCTACATGTACGTGCCGCTGGACAGCGCCCTTTAAGGCTTGCGCGCCAGCAGCTCCCCCAGCAGTTCGCGCAGCGCCGACGGATCGACCGGCTTGCGCAGCAGGGCCGCCACTCCCGCGTCGGCAAGCTCGCCGGGCCCGATGTCTGCGGCGTTGCCGGTGTACACCACCACCGGCAATCCGGGGCGGCAGCGCAGCGCCCGGCGTGCCAGGGTGAGCCCCGTGATGCCCGGCATGGTCTGGTCGGTCAGCAGGCAGGCGAATGCTTCGGCCGTCGTGGTGAGGCGGCGCTCGGCCGCGAAGGCGTCGCGCTCCAGGGTCACGTGCAAGCCCCATCCCTCCAGCAGCTCCTGCATGTAGTCGCCCACCATCGGCTCATCCTCGACCAGCAGCACGCGCCCGCGCATACGGGGCGCGCTCACCACATCGGCGCTTGCCGGTGCCGAATCGGCGTCGCTCGGGCCGGGCGCCGCCTCAGGCAACAGCACCTGGAAGGTCGATCCCACGCCCGGGGTCGACTCGACATGGATGTGGCCTCCATGGTCGTGCACGATGCCGTGCACCATGGCCAGTCCCATCCCGGTCCCGCGCCCCGCGTCCTTGGTGGTGAAGAACGGCTCGAACATGCGCTCGAGCACCTCGCGCGTCATGCCGCGCCCGTCGTCGCCGACCGCGATGGCGGCCCAGCGGTTGGCCTCCAGCCAGGCACCGCAGGACGCGCAGTGGCGCGCCGGGCCTGCCCGCCCGATGGAGACGCGGATGGTGCCGTGCTGGCCGATGGCATCGCGGGCATTCAGGCAAAGGTTCATCAGCACCTGCTCGAGCTGCACCGCGTCGGCCTGCACCGTGGGGAGTGCATCGTGCACTCCGGTGGGCGCGTCGAACTCCACCGCGATGGAGGTCGGCAGGTTCGGCCGCAGCAGCTGCAACGCTCCGCGGGCGATCGCTGCCGCGGACACCACGCGCCGCTCGCCGCGGTGGGGCCGCGAGAACGCCAGCAGCTGCGCCACGTGGTCACGGGCGCGCTCGGCAGCGAGTCGCGCCTGCGCCAGTTGACGTCCGAGCGTGCTGTCCTGCTCCGCTGCGGGACGCTCCTGCGCCATGGCCAGGTAGCCCAGCACGCTCGTGAGGATGTTGTTGAAGTCGTGCGCAAGGCCGCCGGTGAGCTGGCCGATGGCCTCCATCTTCTGCGACTGGCGCAGCTGCCGCTCCAGCTCGGCGCGGCGACGCTCGGCGGCCATGCGCTCGGTGATGTCGCGCACCGCGTACAGCACGTGCGGGCGGCCCCGGTAGCTCATGGGAGTGCCGCGTACCTCGGCCTGCCAGGCGGAGCCATCCTTGCGCGTGATCGTCACTTCGAAGCGCAGCTCCTTGCCGGCGAGCGCCAGGTCGTGCTCGACGCGGTGGCGCGCACGCAGCGCATCGTCGGTCTGCGTCAGCACATGGTCGGCCTGCATCACCTCTTCGCGCGTGTAGCCGCTCACCAGCGTATAGGCCGGGTTGACCTCCACCGCGCGGTACTGGGCATCGCGCAGCACCAGGGCATCGGCCGAGGCGTTGAAAATTGCGCGGTACTGCTCCTCGCTGTCGCGAAGCGCCTGTTCGGCGCGCTTGGCCTGGGTGATGTCGCGGCCGATGTAGAGCACGTGCCGCTGGTCCCGGTAGAGCGTCGGGACACCGCGCAGCTCCAGCTCGAAGCAGTGGCCGTCGCGGCGCACGAGCTGGGTCTCCAGCCGCACGGTTTCGCCGGCGAGCGCCGTCTCGTGCAGCTCGCGGATGCGGGCGCCTGCTTCCGGCGGGTTGGCCAGCACGCGGTCCACGCCCAGCACCTCGGCGCGCGAATAGCCGCTCATCACCTCGTAACTCGCGTTGACATCGACGATGCTGAAGTCGGCCGCGCGAAGCACCAGTGCATCGACGGAGGAATTGAAGATGGTGCGGTACTGCTCTTCGCTCGCGCGCAGGGTGCGCTCGTTGCGCCGGCGCTCGGTCACGTCGCGCAGCACCGTGAGTGCGTGCGGTCGCCCGGCCTGCGCGAAGGGCATCACGTGCAGGTCCGCCTCGAAGCTGCTGCCGTCGGGGCGCAGGACGACGCCTTCCATGTGCGTCGTGCGGCCGGCAAGCGCGTCGCGCACCATCTGCAGGCGCGACTCGACATAGTCCGCCGGCATGCGTGCGCTGATGGTGCGGCCGATCACGTCCTGCCGGGAAAGCCGGTGCATCGCCAGCGCGGCGGGATTCACGTCCACGATGCGCAGGGCCTCGTCCCACACGATCAGCCCGTCCTGCGAACTCTCGAACACCGCGCGGTACTGCTCCTCGCGCTGGCGCAGCGCCTCCAGGGCGGCCCGCTGCTGCTCGCTCGCGCGCAGCCGCTCGACCTCGGCCGCCGCGCGCACCGAGAGGATTTCCAGCATGGACCTCACCCGATCGACCTGCGCCAGGGGCCGGCGCGATGCCACCGAGATCACGCCCAGCGTGGAGCCGTCGGGCCCGACCAGCGGATAGCCGGCATAGCTCTCCAGGCTTTGCTCGCGCGCCTCCGCGTCGTCCGGGAAGCTGGCCTGCAGACCGCTGCAGTAGGCGCGAAAGCGTTGCCCCAGCACGGTGCCGCAGGGCGTGCCCGCGATCGGATAGCGATCCCCGGGCGAAAGGAGCCGGTTGTCGCAGACCATCGCCAGCACGTGCAGCATGCCGGCACGCGCCGGCTCGCAGCAGGCGATGAAGGCGATCTCGACGTGCAGGATGGCCGCGGCCATGCGTGCGAGCTCGTCGAATACCGTGCCGCTGGGTGCGGCGGAGACCGCCAGGGCCACGCTGTGCATGGCGGCGTCGGAGCGCTGCCGCTCGATCTCGGCGGCCATCCGGCTGGCGACGATGGTGAGCATGGCCTCGGCGATGCGTGCCTGCCCCTGCGCCACGGGTTGGTGGTCCAGCGCCAGCAGCACGCCCAGTGCTTCGCCCGCGCTGTCGCGCAGCATCAGCGCCGCACAGGCATCGAACTCGTCGCAGCCGGCGTGACCGAGTGCGCCGAGGCGGCCGCGCAGCCCGGCGCGCACGTAGCGGAAGTCCTGCTGGGGGAGGGCCTCGGGCGGCAGCCGCGCCGCTGCGATGTCGATGTGATGGGAAAGGGGGCCGTCCGGGTGGACCGCCAGGGTATGCAGCAGGTCGTGGTGGTCGTCCGCGAACACCGCGGCGAGCACCAGCGGGGCCTGCAACCCGGCCGCAAGCTCGGCGATGAGCTGGGAAAACAGGGCCGGACCGCCGGGACAGCCTGCAGCCAGGCCCACGCGCAGGAGCGCCTGCGCAGGATCCATCACGGGTTCCGCGGGCACCGGCCGGATCAGCGCTGGCGTGCTCATGATGGCCAGTCTAGAGTGGTCCAGGACGTGCCGGGCCCGTGATTTCCGCGCCGATACGCAGCGGATACGCAGCGAATGCAATTCGGCACGACGGGCTCGCGGGCATGCCTGGACTGGGGCTGAGCAGCAGCAGACCTCAGCGCAAGCTGCTGCCCGCCAGCATGCGGCCGGGCGGCACCTGCACCACGTGCTCGGCCAGGTAGGCCGAACCGCTGTCCTCGCCGGTGCGTGCTTGCACTTCCTGGCGCGCGTTGATGAACTCGGCAGCGACCTGCGCGCGCGTCGGACCATCGGCGCGCGGCTGAAACGTCTGCTGGTTCAACGTCCACTCGTTCGCAGCGCGCATCTCGGCGCGCGAATCGATGACCTCGGTCAGCACGTCGGCGCGTGTGCGGGAAGCGGCGAAAGGCATGCTGGACTCGACGGCGATAGGGCCTTCGGCGCGGGCCGTGACGGCGATCAGCGTGGCGGACAGCGCAGCTGCGGCGACGGTGGTGCCGTAGGCGATGGAGTAGACGATGCGGTTCATGGTGATCTCCTGGCGAAGTGATGGTGGAGGGGGCAGGGTGGCCTTCGCCGTGTGTTCCGCCGTGCCCCGTGGCATGGCTTGCACTGTGGAAGCCGCAGGTAATCGCGTCATTTCGGCCGTTCGCGGATTTGTAATGCGCTCGTAGCTGCGCGGCAGAGGCCGCATCGCGCGAGATCTACGCTGCGGACATCGACATCGACATCGACATCGACATCGACATCGACATCGACATCGACATCGACATCGACCGGAGCGCGTCCCCGACCGCCTGGGGGCACCAGAGACTGCGTTTTCCTGCTGCCTGTGCCCGTACGCCGTACGTCGCACGCCGCCGCCGCACGCGAATGTCCGTTGAAGAACGTCTGTCGAAGAACGTCGAACCACGAACACCACTGGCGATCATGCTGGCCGCGGCGTCCCCGGGCCGACGCGCGCGGAAGCTCCGTGTGAGGGCCTCGGCACACCTGGCGCTCTGAGCGGGCGCGTTCGCGCCAGGGTGCGCTAGGAAGAGGCGGTCGGGCGTGCGCCTGCGTGGCGCCGGCCGGCGTGCTGCGACAGCTGCGCGTCCAGCGCCAGCAGCAAACTGGTGCGATGCAGGCGCGCCACCTCCCGCCAGGGGCGTGCGGTGAGTGCGCCTTCGAGGGCCCACAACAGGTTCAGAGACACCTTGGCACCAACGTGCCGGGTGGCGACGTACGCAGCGACCGCGCCCACGCGGCGCAGGTCGCCCGCCGTGCGCAGCCCGGCGCACGCCAGCATCCGCGCCGACGCGGCGCCGAGATTCGGCAGCTGTCGCAGCGGCGTCTCGTCCCCTGGAGCGCCGGCGTCGCCTCGCGTCATGATGCGGCGAACACCAGCAGCAGGTTGTTGGCCGGCATGGGGTGCCGCTCGCGCAGCGCCAGGCCGGCCCGGGTGGCTTCCGCGACCACCTCTTCCAGCCGGCGGATGCCCCAGGCGGGATCGCGAGCGCGCAGGCTTTCGTCGAAGCTCACGTTGCTCTGCGCCGTGGGGACGCCCTGCTCGAAATAGGGCCCGTAGGTGATCAGCACACCGCCCGGCGCGAGGTACTGCGCGGCGCCGCGCATCAGGCCGGCGCATGTCTCCCACGGCGCGATGTGCAGCATGTTGGCGCAGTAGATCGCGTCGAATCGCTCGGAAAACGGCGGACCCTCGGACGGCCAGACGGGTGCCCTCACGTCCAGCCGCCGCGGCCTGCGGACGTTGTCCAGGCCGGTCTGCGCGGCCCAGCCCGCGATGGCGGGAAGCATGGTGGGGTCGGCATCGGTGGGTTGCCAGCGCCAGGCATCCAGCGCCGCCGCGAACCACACCACGTGCTGCCCGGTGCCGGACGCGATCTCCAGGCCGGTGCCCCGCGCCGGCAGGATGCCGCGCAGGTGCATCAGGATGGCCTCCTTGTTGCGGTCGGCGGCGGGGCTGTGCGGCAGGTGGTCGGTCATGGCGGAGCGCCCATTGTCCACGGCTGCAACCGTCGAGCCGCCTTCAGGACAGCGGCAGGTCCAGCACGCCGGCCGCGGCCGGCAGCGAGCGCATGCGCTCCCACCAGCGATCGAGGTGCGGACGCTCCTGCCAGGGCAAGGGCAGGCCGCGCCAGCGATGCATCTCGCAGGCCAGCGGGATGTCCGCCACGCTCATCGCGTCGCCGGCCACGAAGGCCTGCTGCGCGAGCTGTGCGTCCAGCAGGTCCCACAGCGGCTCGGTGGCGGCGACCGACTGTGCCAGCAGGTCGGGGCGGCGTTGCGCAGGAGGCGTGCGCACCAGCTGGATGAAGGCCTCGCGGCCGGCGACGTTCAAGGTGGTCTGCTGCCAGTCCATCCAACGTTCGGCGTCGAAGCGCTGGCGCAGCGCGGTCGGCAGCAGGGCGCTGCCCTGGCGGGCCGCCAGGTAGCGCACGATCACGTTGCTCTCCCACAGGGTATGGCCCGCGTCGTCGAGCAGCGGCACCAGGGCGTTGGGGTTGTGCGCCAGGTACTGCGGGGTGCGCACCACGCCGAAGGCGCCGCCGGCGTCCTTGCGTTCGAAAGGCAGCTCCAGCAGTTGCAGCGCGAAGACCACCTTGCGCACGTTGATGGACGAGATGCGCCCCCAGAGGAGGATCATGCGCGGCCCTCCCGTTCCATCAGACGAACGCCACCGGTTCGAGCAGGCCCGCGGCCCGCACCAGCGACGCGTACTGCGACTCGAACATCTCCGTGCCCGAGACGCCCTGCGCCGGCTGCTCCTTGCGCATCTCCAGGCGTGAGCCGTCGCTGCCCCGGGCAGTCACCTCGGCCACGGCGAGGCCCGGCGTCGCGCCGGCGACCAGGCGCGCCCGGCAGCGGTCCAGGCCGACCGTCGCGAGGGCGCAGGTCACCATCGTGTTCACGTTGCGCGGGAACAGGTGCGCGATGCCACGCGCGGAGCCGTCGTAGAGCACGTCACCGGCTTGCACGCCGGCCGGCTCGCCGCCGGCGGCGCTGAAGTCGATGTTGGACGGGTGCTTGACGAAGGTGATCGTGACCTCCTCCCAGGCGTGGCGCCACTCGCGCAGGCTGTCCAGCCCCATCAGCGCACCGTGGGGAATGGCCAGCGTGGTGCCGGCGGCGCGTGCCTGCGCCTCCATGCGGGTGCGCAGGTTGTCGTCGGCCAGCGCCGTGACCGACAGCGGCAACAAACTGGCGTGCCGCAGAATCGCCTCGCCCCAGCGGCGGGAGTAGTCGGGGTGGGCCATCTCCACCACGAGGTCGGGCCGGCGCGTGGCGATATCGGCCAGGTCGTGCAGGCGCAGCGCCTCGGGTACCTCGGCGAGCGCGTCGGGCGAGCGGTTGTGGACGAACGCGATCTCCAGCGGGCCGCCGATGTCGGCCGCCATGCGCCGATACACCTGCCGGCCGATGAAGCCGAAGCCGATCAGCCCGATGCGGCGCTTGGGCGCGCGGGCCATCACTGCGGAACGAAGCCGGAGCTGCGCACCACCGGCGTCCAGAACTCGGTGCCGGCACGCACCAGGCGGCCCAGCGCCTCGGGCGAGCCGTGCGCCGGATGGAACTCGATGGCCTGCATGCGCTGGCGCACCTGGGGCTTGGCCAGGGCCTTGGCCAGTGCCGCGTTGATGCGCGCGACCTCCGCGGCTGGCGTGCCGGCGGGCGCGAACATGCCCAGCCAGTACTCCCAGTCGATCTTGTAGCCCTGCTCCGCAAAGGTGGGCACCTGCGGCAGCGCGGGCGAGCGTCGCTCGCCGAGCACGCCGATCACGCGCAGCTTGCCGGCTGCCTGCGGCTCCAGGAAGTCACCCAGCGCAGTCGTGCCGGCGGTGATCTGACCGGCCATCAGGTCCTGCACCAGCGGGGCCGAGCCGCGGTAGGGCACGGCGACCAGCGGCGCGCGTGTCTGCTGGCCCAGCAGGTGGACCATGAACTGCGGGATGCTGCCGGGCGCCGGGATGCCGACGTTGGCGCGGTCCGGGTTGTTGCGCGCCCAGGCGAAGAACTCGTCCATGGACCGCGCCTCGACGCGCGTGGACACCGCCAGCCCGCCGGGATAGCGGGCGACCTGCCCGACCGGGGCGAAGTCGGTCTGCGGCTTGAATCCCGGCGCCTTCACGGTCAGCGGCAGCATCACCATCGTGTGGTCCGGGCTCAGCAGCAGCGTGCGCCCGTCGGGCGGCGCCTGCAGCAGTTGCTGGGCCGCGATCTGCCCACCCGCACCGGGGCGGCTGTCGATGACGACCGGGGCGCCCAGGTCCTCCTTCATCTCGTCGGCCAGCAGGCGCGCGACCACGTCGATGGTGCCGCCGGCCGGGAAGCCGACCAGGATGCGGTAGGGCTGGGATGGAGACTGGGCCTGGGCTGGCGCAGCCGCGGACAGGGAGACGAGCGCAAGCGGCAACAGGAGCGCCGAGGCGAAGCGGGACAAGAAGGGCATCTTGCAGGTTCCGGTGAGGCGGCTGGCGGTCGCCGGCCTGGGCGAACGATGGTGCCAGAAGCGATGCCCGCTGGACAGCCGGCGCGCAACGGGGTTTTCCGCAGGCTTTCTCGAGACACTGGCGGCGGCGCAGAGGAGTCGCAGGCGGCGGTGCGGCAAGAGGCGGTGCGGCCGGCACCGGCGGAGCGGGGAGGCGGAGGCGGAGGCGGATGGGAATCGAACCCACTGCCCGCCGCGAAGCGGGCCACTGGTTTTGAAGACCAGGGAGGCCACCAGACCTCATTCGCCTCCTGATGTCGGGGCCTGCTGCTGCACGAAGGCATGCAGGTCGCCTTGCCGGCGGGTCTGGCCGGTGGCGTGCAGGTGCTGCAGCAGGGGCACGGTGAACTTGCGGGTCGATCCGAGCAGCTCGCGCGCCTGGGACACTGTAAAGCCTTGCGGAGCCGGAAAGGCGGCGGCGAGTGTGCCGCGCGCCTGCCGCACCGCTTCGGCGTGCAGGCCGATGCGCTGGGTGGGCGGCTGGCCCGGCAGCAGCAGGATGTCGCCACGCGTGACCAGCAGGTCCAGCAGCGCCCGCAGCCGCGCATCGCTGCCGGGCCGCGGCAGGTCAGGCGGCGCCATGCCGCCTTCGCGGAATGCGCTCTCCAGGGCCTGTAGCGCGTCGCGCGTCGCCGGGTCCATGGCCTGCACCGGATCGTGCCGCGGCAGCGCGGCCAGGCTGTCCCTGCGCACCAGGGAGCCGGCGGCCTCCAGCCGTTCCAGCAGCCTGCGCCACAGCACGTCTCCCACCTGTTCCGGCAAGCTGGCGCGGCACAACGCGAGCGGCGCCCCGGGGCGCAGCGGCAGCGCGGCGTGGTAGTTGCGCAGCATCGCCAGCAGCCGGTTCTCGAGCTGCTCCACCACGGCGAGCGACCAGGCCCGCTGTCCATCGACCAGGGCGAGCTGCTGCACTACCGACTGCAGCGGCCCACCGGCTGTTCCCGTGCGATCCGCAGCACCTGCAACATCCCTTCCCGTTGCCGACGCAGTTGCCGCAGTCGTCGCCTTCGCTGGCGTCGCCGGGGCGACTGCCGCCTTCTCCTGCAGGGCCCCTCGGATGCCCAGCAGGGCGTGCAGGTCGGCCAGAGGCAGGCCCGCGGGTCCGGCGCTGCGCAGGCGCTGCTGCAGGACGTCGTGCGCGCTGCCGCCGGCCAGGATGCGCAGGCGCTCGACCGCGGCGCCGTCCGATCTCGCGTGGCGCGCCGGGGCGGCGTCCAGCACGACGCCGCCGCCCAGCGTGGCAGCGGGCGACTCGCGTCGCAGCAGGAAGGGCTCGCCGGGCACCGCGGGCACGGGGCGCGTGGTGCGCAGCTGCACCAGCAGCCGCTCGCCGGTGCGGCCAAGCACCCGCGCGGTGGCCCCGACGTCGGTGGTGCCGCACAGCAGGCGCAGCCGGCAGCGGTCGATCTGGCTGGCCGGCACGCCCGCGGCCAGCTGCAGCACGCCGTCCAGCAGGACGCCCGGACGCAGCCGGCCGGGCGGGGCCAGCACGTCGCCGCGCGACAGGGCGCCGGGCTTCAGGTGGCGCAGGTTCACGCCCACGCGTTGCCCGGGAAGCGCCTCCTCCACCGGTGCGTGGTGCACCTGCAGCTGCCGCACGATGCCGCTCGCGCCGCCGGGCAGTGCCTCCAGCGTGTCGCCGACGCGCAGGGGCCCACCGCGCAGCGTGCCGGTGGCCACCGTTCCATGCCCCGCCAGGGCGAAGGCACGGTCGATCGGCAGCCAGGCGTGCCCGGTGCGCGCCGCTGCCGTGGGCAGCCGCAGCAGCAGCGCGCCGAGCGCCTCGCGCAGCTGCTGCAGGCCTTCCCCGGTGGTGGCCGACGTGGCAACGACCGGCGCGAATTCCAGGTGGGTGCCGCGCAGCAGCCGGCGCAGCTCGCGCCGCGTCTCGGCATGGCGGGCGGGATCGACCCGGTCGCTCTTGGACAGCGCCACCACTCCCACGCGCAGCCCGAGCAGGTCGGCGATGGCCAGGTGCTCCACCGTCTGCGGCTTCACGCCTTCGTGCGCATCCACCACCAGCAGGCTGGCCTCGATCCCCGTGGCGCCGGCGACCATGGTGCGCACGAACTGCTCGTGTCCGGGCACATCGACCAGGTCCAGCGTGCCCTGCGGGAGGGCCAGGTGCGCGAAGCCGAGAACGATGGACATGCCGCGGCGCTTCTCTTCCTCCAGCCGGTCGGTGTCGATGCCGCTCAGCGCCTTCACCAGGCTGGTCTTGCCGTGGTTGACGTGGCCGATCACGCCGACGGTGGCACGCCGCACCGGCGCCTGCGCGGCCATGTCAGCCCTCCTGCCCCTGGGCTGCCGCGGCCAGCACCTCGAGCAGCGGCGCGAGCTCGCCATCGGCAACGGTGCGCAGGTCCAGCGCGAAGTGGTCTTCGACCACGCGGCCCACCACGGCGGGGCGGCCGGCGCGCAGGCGCCGCGCCAGCGCGTCGGCCGAGAGCGTCGCATGCCGCAGCAGCAGCAGGCGGGTCGGCAGCTGCGCCTCGGGGAGGGCGCCGCCGCCCGCGAGCGAGTGGTCGTCGCGCAGCGTGCAGTCCAGCGCCGGCGCACGGCGGCGCAGCCGGCGCGCGAAGAGGCCGGCGCGGCGCGCGATCTCGGCCTGCGATTGCGCCAGCATGCGCAGCGCCGGCACGCGCGCCTGCGGCGGCTCGGCGCCCTCGTACAGGGCCAGGGTCGCCTGCAGCGCGGCCAGCGACAGCTTGTCGATGCGCAGCGCGCGTGCCAGGGGGTGCGCGCGCAGCGGCTGCACGAGCCGTGACGGGCCGACCACGATGCCGGCCTGCGGACCGCCCAGCAGCTTGTCGCCGCTGAAGGCGACCAGACCGCCGCCGTCGCGCACGCAGGCCTGCACGGTGGGCTCGGCGGGCAGGCCGAAGCGGCGCAGATCGACCAGCGTTCCGCTGCCGAGGTCTTCCATGAAGGGGACGTTGTGGCGCTCGGCCAGGGCGGCCAGTTCCGCGCGCTCGGGTTGCGCGGTGAAGCCGAGCACGCGGTAATTGCTCGGGTGCGTGCGCAGGATCAGGCGGGTGGCGGGCCCGATGGCGCGCTCGTAGTCGGCCAGGCGGGTCTTGTTGGTGGTGCCGACCTCGACCAGGCGGGCGCCGCTCTGCGCGATCACGTCGGGAACGCGGAAGCCGCCGCCGATCTCGACCAGTTCGCCGCGCGAGACCAGCACCTCGCCGTCGCGCGCCCAGGCGGTGAGTGCCAGCAGCACGGCCGCCGCGCAGTTGTTGACGACCAGCGCCGCCTCGGCGCCGCTCAACCTGCACAGCAGCGCCTCGAGGTGGGCGTGGCGCGATCCGCGCGTGCCCGCCTCGAGGTCGTATTCGAGGTTGCTGTAGCCGCGCGCGACCGCGTCCATGGCGTCCAGTGCTTCGGGCGCGAGCGGGGCGCGGCCGAGGTTGGTGTGCAGCACCACGCCGGTCGCGTTGATCACCGCGCGCAGCCCGGCGAGGCGCGGCGCCTGCAGGCGCGCCTCGGCCTCGCGGAAGAAGGCGGCGTCGCCCGCGGCGTGCGAGGGCATGTCACCCGCGACCAGGGCGCCGCGCAGCTCGGCCACGCCTTCGCGCAGCGCCTGCGCCACCCGCGCGCGCGGGAACTGTGCACACAGCGCCTGGGCCGCCGGCGTCTGCAGCAACTGGTGCAGCGACGGCAGCTGCCGCGCACGGGCGGTCGCGTCGCCGGACGGCGCGGGCGGTGCACGCAAGGGCAGTACGGTGGAAGGGCGCGAGGGCGGCAAGGGCGGGCTGTCCGAATCGAATGGATCAAAGGCGGGTCCCGCTGCGAGGGAACAAACTGCAACAGGGCCCCACGGCCGAACCTGGAATGTCCAGAATGGGCCGCAACCATTCTGGCAAGTTTCGTGGCCCGTGTGGGCCGCCGCCGCTGTGCGGCGGCCTGCGATGGGCGCGGCAGACATCGCATACGGCATGCAGGCAAGCGGAGTCGTCACGGTCGTGCAGGAGCACCGCTTCGAGCTGCGCGGTGACGACGGCACGCACCGGCGCTTCACCCTGGCGCCCGGTGCGCCGCTGGGCTGGCAGGAGCTGGTGGCGCTGGAGCGCGCAGGATGCCGCGTCACGCTGGATCACGATGTGCCGCGGCCCGGCACCACCACCGCCGCGGTGCATGCGGTGCACCGGCTCGCGCCGCGGCAGCCGGGCGGGCAGCACGCAGGCAAGGAGGAGTGAGCGAGTTGAAACCGATCCGACGCACGACCGGCGCCACCGCGCTCGGTTTCCTCAGGAACTGGTCACTGCCGCGCCAGATGGCCGGGCAGGACGGCGCATCCGACGCGGCTCGCAGCGCCGCGTCGCAGCAGCTGCGCCCGCGCGTGGAGGACGCCGACGAGGTGGGTACCGGCATCTGCCCCTACTGCGCCGTGGGCTGCGCGCAGAAGATCTACGTGAAGAATGGCCGCGTCATCCAGATCGAGGGCGACCCGCGCAGTCCGATCAACGAGGGCACGCTGTGCCCCAAGGGCGCCGCGACCTACGGCTGGCTCACCAGCGAGCAGCGGCTGAACCGGGTGCTCTATCGCGCCCCGTATTCGGACCATTGGGAAACGCGGCCGCTCGAGTGGGCGATGGACCGCATCGCCGAGCGCGTGAAGGCTACGCGCGAAGCCACCTGGGTGGACCGCCTGCCGGACGGCGAGCCGGTGAACCACACCCTGGGCATCGGCTCGCTGGGCGGCGCGACGCTGGACAACGAGGAGAACTACCTCATCAAGAAGCTGTTCGCCGGCGGCCTGGGCATGGTCTGGGTCGAAAACCAGGCGCGAATATGACATAGCGCTTCGGTGCCCAGTCTGGGTGCCTCCTTCGGCCGCGGCGCCGCCACCATGCCGCAGTGGGACGTCGCGAACGCCGACTGCGTGCTGGTCATGGGGTCCAACATGGCGGAGGCCCATCCGATCGCCTTCCGCTTCGTGCTGCAGGCGAAGGACCGGGGCGCCACGCTGATCCATGCCGACCCGCGATTCACCCGCACCTCGGCGCTCGCGGACCTGCACGTGCCGCTGCGCGCGGGCAGCGACATCGCGTTCCTCGGCGGCATCATCCGGCACCTGCTGGAGCACGACCTCTGGTTTCGCGAGTACGCGCTCGCGTACACCAACCTTTCGACGATCATCGACGAGCGCTTCCGCGATGCCAGCGAGCTCGACGGGCTGTTCTCGGGCTGGAACCCGGACTCGGGCGCCTACAAGTACGACAGCTGGCAATACGAGGGCATGACGGTGCCGGCGTCGCTTGCCGAGCATTCGGTGAACACCACCGAGTCGTTTTCCGACGAGACCAAGCGGCTGTCGCAGCAGCAGGTGCCGCGCGACGAGACGCTGCAGCACCCGCGCTGCGTCTACCAGATCCTGCGGCGGCACTTCGCGGCCTACACGCCCGAGAAGGTCGAGGAGATCACGGGCTGTCCGCGCGATCTGGTGGTGCGGGTGGCCGAGACGCTCGCGCGCAATTCAGGGCGCGAGCGCACCAGCACCATCTGCTATGCGGTCGGCTGGACCCACCACAGCACCGGCGTGCAGATGATCCGGGCGGCCGCCATCATCCAGGCGCTGCTCGGCAACGTGGGGCGGCCCGGTGGCGGCATCCTGGCGCTGCGCGGACACTGCAGCATCCAGGGCAGCACCGACATTCCTACGCTGTACAACATGCTGCCGGGCTATCTGCCGCATCCGCACGCGTTCAAGGCGCATGGCAGCCTGGCCGAGTACATCGAGAGCGAGCAGACGCCCACCGGCTGGTGGCACGCGTTCCCGAAGTACGCGGTGAGCCTGCTGCGCGCCTGGTACGGCGAACACGCGACGCAGGCCAATGAATGGGGCTTCCGCTGGCTGCCGCGCAACGTCGGCGACCACTCGCAATTGCCGATGACCCTGGCGATGCGGGACGGGCTGATCCGCGGCATGTTCATGCTGGGGCAGAACCCGCTGGTGGGCGGCAGCAGCACCGACCGCGTCGTCGATGAAGGGTTGGCCCAGCTCGACTGGCTGGTCGTGCGCGACTTCACCGAAACCGAAACGGCCTCCTTCTGGCACGCCGGCCCTGGGGTGCGCGCGGGGCACCGGCGGCCGCAGGACATCGCGACCGAAGTGTTCCTGCTGCCGACCGCGCTCGCGTGTGGCGAGAAGGAAGGCACCTTCACCAACACGCACCGGCTGCTGCAGTGGCACGACCGGCTGGTCGATGCGCCCGGAGATTGCCGCTCCGACCTGTGGTTCGTCTACCACCTGGGGCGGCGACTGCAGGCGCTCCATGCCGCCAGCGATGCGCCGTGCGACGAGCCGATCCGCAATCTGCACTGGGACTATCCGGTGCACGGCCTGCACCAGGAGCCTTCGGCCGAGGCGGTGCTCAAGGAGATCAACGGCTACACCTGGGCGGACCGCAAGCCGGTGCCCGACTACAAGGCGCTCGAAGACGACGGCTCCACCGCCTGCGGCTGCTGGATCTACAGCGGCGTGGTTCCCGAGGAGGGCCGCAACCTCGCGCGCGGCCGCACGCCCGACGGCCCGGACGGGCCGGGCACGCACCTCGGCTGGGGCTTCGCCTGGCCGTCGAACCGGCGCACGCTCAACAACCGCGCGTCGGCGGATCCCGAGGGCCGGCCCTGGTCCGAGCGCAAGAAGCTGGTGTGGTGGGACGGTGAGCAGCGCCAGTGGCAAAGCCCCGATGAGATCGATTTCGAGAAGGACAAGCCGCCCGACTACCAGCCCGACTGGGACCGCAACCCGCAGGGCATGGATGCGATCTCCGGCAGCGACCCGTTCATCATGATCGCCGACGGCCGCTGCTCGGTGTTCGTGCCCTCAGGGCTGAAGGACGCGCCGCTGCCCACGCATTACGAACCGGTCGAATCGCCGGTGCACAACGCGCTCTACCAGCAGCAGGACAGCCCGGTCGCCAAGAAGTGGCCGCACGACGCCAACACCTACCACGCGGTGGGCGACCCGCGCTATCCGCACGTGCTCACGACCTACCGCCTGACCGAGCACCACTCGGGCGGCTCTCCCACCCGCTCGGTCGCCAGCACGGCCGAACTGCAGCCCGAGGGCTTTGCCGAAATCCCGGTGGAGCTGGCGCGCGAGCTGGGCATCGAGAGCCTCGACTGGGTCGTGCTGTCCACAGCGCGCGGCGAGGTGGAGACGCGTGCACTGGTGACCGAGCGCCTGCCCACGCTGCAGATCGGCGGGCGGCGCATCCACCAGCTCGGCATGCCGTTCCACTTCGGCTGGCAGGGCCTGGCCCGCGGCGCGCCGGCCAATGCGCTGACCAGCGTGGTCGGCGAGCCCAACACCACCATCCACGAAGGCAAGGCCCTCACCTGCGCGTTGCGCAAGGGGCGGCTCGTGCCGAAGGAAGGAGCAGCATGAACGAACGTGCAGCGCAGCACCGGACGGCTTCGTTCCAGCAGGTGCAGGAGGCCGAGACGACCGCCGGAACGCGCATCGAGCCGGGGCGGCGCTATGGCTTTTTCACCGACACCACGCGCTGCATCGGCTGCAAGGCCTGCGAGGTGGCGTGCAAGGAGTGGAACGCGCTGCCGGCGGACGACCTGGGCACCATGTCCGGCATGAGCTACGACAACACGCGCGCACTCTCGGCCACCACCTGGCGGCACGTCACCTTCCTCGAGCGCATCGAGCGCGGCGAGGTGCCCACCGAGATGCCGGCCTACCAGAGCCACTGGCTGATGATGAGCGACGTGTGCAAGCACTGCGCCAACGCTGCCTGCCTGCAGGCCTGCCCGACCGGTGCGCTGTTTCGCACCGAGTTCGACACCGTCGTGGTGCAGCAGGACATCTGCAACGGCTGCGGCTACTGCGTGCCGGCCTGTCCCTTCGGGGTGGTCGCGCTCGACGAGGACGACGGCAAGGCGCACAAGTGCACCCTGTGCTACGACCGTCTCAAGGGCGGCCTGGAGCCCGCCTGCGCCAAGGTCTGCCCGACCGAGTCGATCCAGTTCGGCGAGCTGCCCGAGCTGCATCGCAAGGCCGAGGCGCGGGTGCAGCAGCTGCATGCGCTCGGCCGGGACGATGCGTACCTGTACGGAACGCCCGGTGCGCCGGGCGCCACCGGGGGCATCGGCGAGCTCAACGCCTTTTTCCTGCTGGCCGACCGGCCCGAACGCTACAACCTGCCGGCCGCGCCCACGCTTCCGGCGACCCGCGTGGGACCGTCGCTGGGCGCCGGTCTGGGCGTGATCGCCGGACTCGCCGCGCTCGCGGCGGCCCTGCTGGCGCCAGGAGGCACGCGATGACCGCGCCGCCGCCGAGCCTGCGCTACGAGGGGCCCACCTACCATGGCCAGCCCATGCTCAAGCCCAGCGTCTATGGCGCGCTGATCTGGGGCTACACCTGGCTCGCGGGCCTGGCAGGCTCGTCGCAGGTGCTGGCCACGGTCGCCGACCTGTCGGGGCGTGCGGGGCTGCGCAGCATGGTGTGGCAAGGGCGGACTCTCGCGGCCTTCCTGCCGGTCATCGGCGCCGGCCTGCTGGTGGCCGACCTGCACACCCCGCAGCGCTTCTACAACATGCTGCGGATCTTCCGCGCCACCTCGCCCATGTCGATAGGCAGCTATGTGCTCAGTGCCTTCGGCTTTGCCAGCGCGGTCACCGCATGGGCCGGATGGACCGGGCGTGAAGGACTGGCACGCGCCAGCGAGCTGCCGGCGGCCACCGCCGGCGCCGGGATGTCGGTCTACACCGCCGCGCTGCTGTCTGCCACCAGCACGCCGCTGTGGAGTGCGGCGCCGCGCGCGCTGGCCGGCCAGTTCGCGGCTTCGGCCTTTGCCACCGGAGCAGCGGCGCTTTCGATCGGGCAGATCCTGCGCGGCGATCACGCCACGGCGGCGCGCCTCGAGCAGCTCGCAGGCGCGGCCGCGCTGGTCGAGTTCGGCTTCGGACGCAGTGCGCAGCGCAGCTGGCGGCGCTGCGGCGTCGATGCCGTGCTGCATGAGCGCGGCATCCGCGCAAGTCGCCTAGGGGGGGATCTGCTCGGCGTGGCGCTGCCGCTCGCCTGCCTCGCGGCCAACACGGTGCGGGCGCGCCGCAGCCCCGTCCTCACCGTCGCAGGCGCCCTGGGCGTGCTGGCCGGCGGACTCGCCATGCGCGCGGCGGTGTTCGAGGCGGGCAACCGCTCGGCACAGCGGCCGCAGGATGCCTTCGCCATGGCGCGCGTGCCGCACGCCGACGGCCAATCCGATGCGCCTGGACGGCCGCAGGAGGCGGGGTATGCGGCCGGGCGCGCCTGAGGACGCCGGCACGGCGCTGCGCGAGGGCGCCGCGATCATCGAGCGCTGCCAGGGCTGCCCGCCCGAAGAGGCCAAGCGGCTGCTGCGGCAGGCCCTGCTGGGCGTGGTGCGGTTGCGCAATGCCTGCATCGGATCGCCGGCCGCACGCATCGGCGAGCTGACGGTGGACGATGCCGCGCGACTACGGCAGCGGCTGAATGCGCTGCTGAGCCTCATGGCCAGCGTCGAGTTTCCGCTGTCGGCCTTCAATCGTGATCGCATGGCGTGCGCGGCGCGCGAGATCCGGGCCATCGAGGAGGACATCGGCGCGCCGCGCCGCTCCGGCGCCTGATGCCCTGCTAGGCTGGCGCCATGCAACGCCGATCTTTCGTCGCCGCCGCCACGGCCGGTGCCGGGCTCGCTCTGGTGCCCGCGCCCGGCTGGGCGCAGGCGCCCGCATCCGCGCTGCCCACGCGCGCCATCCCGTCCACCGGTGAGCGGCTGCCCTTGGTAGGCCTGGGCACCTGGATCACGTTCAACGTCGGGCGCGATCCGCAGGGGCGGCGCCAAAGCACCGAGGTGATGCGCGCGTTCTTCGATGGGGGCGGGCGGCTGATCGATTCCTCTCCCATGTACGGCTCGGCACAGGAGGTGGTGGGCGAGGGCCTGCGCCAGCTCGGCTCACCGGCGGCGGTGTTCTCGGCTGACAAGGTCTGGACTTCCGGCGACGGCGCCGTGCAGGTGGAGCGCTCGCGCCAGCTCTGGGGCGTGGCGCGATTCGACCTGCTGCAGGTGCACAACCTGCTCGCCTGGGAGCGGCAGCTGCCGCTGCTGCTGGAGATGCGGGCGGCCGGCCGGCTGCGCCATGTCGGCATCACGACATCCGAGGGGCGGCGCCACGAGCTGTTCGAAAAGCTGATGCGCACCCAGCCGCTCGACTTCGTCCAGCTCAGCTACAACATCCTGGACACCGAAGCCGAGCAGCGGCTGCTGCCATTGGCCGCCGAGCGCGGTATCGCCGTCCTGGCCAACCGGCCCTTCCGCCAAGGCGATCTGCTGCGGCAGCTGCAGCGCCATCCGCTGCCCGGCTGGGCCGCGGAAATCGGCTGCACGAGCTGGGCGCAGGTGGCGCTCAAGTACATCGTCTCGCACCCTGTCGTGACCTGCGCGATCCCCGCGACCACGCAGGTTGCGCATGTGCGCGAGAACCTCGCCGCGGGCACCGGGCCGCTGCCGGACGCGGCGCTGCGCCGGCGCATGGCGGCCGAGCTGCGGGCGCTGTGAACGGCCTGCTCGCCCAGTGGTGGACCTACCGGCCCGCCGACTTCCTGATGTTCTCGGCGCGCAGCTACGAGCGGCTGCTCGCGCTCTACCACCAGGACCACTGGCCGGTGCAGCTGCCCGCACTGGCCGCCGGCGTGGCGCTGGTGTGGGCGGCGCGCTCGCCCGGCATCGGGGTGGCGCGCGCGGCGGCCTGGGGACTGGCGCTTGCGTGGCTGTGGGTGGGGTTCGGCTTCCATGCGCGCTACCACGCCCAGATCAACACGGCGGCGCCGGCGCTGGCGGTCGCCTCGGCGCTGCAGGCGCTCGTGCTCGCCTGGATGGCGCTGGGCGGCTGGGACGCGCGGCCGCGGCGTTGGCCGCGCCTCGCAGCCGCACTCGTCGCGCTGGCGGTGCTGGGCTGGCCGCTGTTCGGGCTGCTTTCGGGACGCGGGATCGCCTCGCTGGAGCTTTTCGGGATGAACCCGGAGCCGACCGCGCTGGCGACTCTGGGCTGGCTGTTCGCGACCGGGCTGCGCCACCGCGCCTGGGCAGCGGTGGTGCCGACGCTGTCCCTGCTGCTGGGCGCAGGAACGCTCTGGCTGCTCTACGCGCCGAGCTGAGCGGGGCGGCCGGCGAGCGTGCTGCCGCTCAGCGGCGGGGGCGGGCGGGCGGTGTGCCGGGCGGGCGGCGGTCGGGGAGGTGGCGGAACATGATGCGGCCCTTGTTCAGGTCATAGGGCGAGAGTTCGAGCGTCACGTCATCGCCTGCGATCACCCGGATGCGGTGCTTGCGCATCTTGCCGCCGCTGTAGGCCACGAGTTCGTGGCCGTTTTCGAGCACCACGCGAAACCGCGAATCGGGGAGCACTTCCGCGATGCGGCCGCGCATTTCAATGAGTTCTTCCTTGGCCAAACTGGTCCTTTCGAGTGCCGCCCCCGGGGACGGCAGGTCCCTCGCCTCGATGCGAGTGGACGGGGTGGGGGAAACAAAGGGCCGGCGCGGGAGCCGGGCGAACTGCAGGCCATGGGCGGTGCGCCGTGCGGCGCGGCCTGGGCGGCTGCGAGATGGATGTGCTTCCGGGAAGCAGGCATCGATTGTAGGCGCCCGCGCGACGCATCGACGGCCGGTGCGGCGATGCCCCCACCCACGGCGCGGCGCGGCGCGGCTACGATGCGCGCAGCCCCATGAACCCACGCCCTTCGATGCCGCTGTCGCGCCGCCGCCTGCCGATCCTTGCGGTCGTCGTCATGCTGCTGCTGGCCTTCGCCGTGGGCGCAGCGGTCGGCCAGCTCGGTGTGCCGGCGGCGCTGGTGCAGCGCGCGAAAGGGCTGCTTGCCGGAAGCGAGCGGCCGCTGCAGCCGCCCGATGCCGCGGCGTCCGAGTACCGGCGCCAGCGGCTCGCGCTGTTTCGCGCATCCGAGGCACGGGCCGACATCGTCATGCTGGGCGACTCCCACACGGCGGGGGGCTCCTGGTCCGAGCTCCTGGGGCGGCCGGCGCTGAACCGGGGCATCGGGTGGGACAGTTCGCAAGACGTGCTCGAGCGCCTGGACGAGGTGATCGGGCGCAAGCCCAAGGTCGTGTTCCTGCTGATCGGCATCGTCGATCTGCGCTACGGGATGGCTCCCGACCTGGTGGCGCACAACATCGAGGCCATCGCCGCCCGGCTGCGCGATGCGGGCATCCGCGTCGTGGTGCAGAGCGTGCTTCCCGTCGCGCCGCATCTGCGGGAGGCGACCAACGAGCGGGTGCAGGCGCTGAATGCGCGCTTGCGCACGCTGCCGGATTACCTGGACCTGCATCCGGCGCTGGTGCGCGACGGGGCACTCGATCCGGCTTTGACCCACGACGGCATTCACCTCTCGGGCCCCGCCTACCTGCGTTGGGCGCGGCTGGTCACGAACGCGCTGCAGGGGCGCACGCCACCGGCCGGCTGACCGTCGCAGACGCCGTCCGACCCCGCCCGCTCGCAGGGCGTGCAGCGACACGGGTGCGTTCGCCATCGTCGTGGCGCGGCGAGCGGGCGCCGTTCTTCAGCGGGCGGGATCGATGTGCTGGAAGCGCTGCTGCCGGCCGGACGGCGTGTCGATGAGGTCGAAGAACTCGCGCAGCGGCCGCATCCACGCGAGGGCCTCCTGTACAGGCGCTTCGGCCCCGGTCGCTTCGGCTGCCCGGTACAGCACGCCCGTCTCGCCGTTGGCCTCGATGCGGCAGGCGCCCACCACGCGGTAGCGGCCGCCCTTGTAGTGGCGCAGCAGGGTGCCCACGGCGAAGAGGGTGCCGGGGTGCCTGGCAGCCGCCGAGTCGGGTGTGCCGGGTACGCCGGTGGCGCCGATCGCGTCGGCGGCGGCGGTCGTTTCAGTGGGACTGGTCGTGATGGCAGCGCCAGGCAGGGTGGAGTTGGCAGCGGACGTGTCGCCACGCGTGCTGTGGCTGGCGCCGGCGCTGGCGCTTGCGGTGGTGCGGGTGCTGGACATGGGGCGCCATGCTAGCGCGCCAGTCGCGTCCTGTTCGGTCAGCGAACCGGTGCGCCGCCACGCCCATGCGGGTGCTACAACCTGCGGCCATGCCGTCGTACCCGGCATCGCACTTCCCACCTTGGAGGGCCGACGTGCCGACCACCGATTCACAGTCCGCCGATTTGCACGCTCGCTGGCTGCGGCTGGCCGACGCGATCCGCGGTCTGCCTGCGGCGCCCCCGGCGGGTCCGCCGCAAGGTCCTTCTCGACCGATCCGCGACCTTCCGCGCCCGGCGGGCCGACTGCGGATGCGCCGACGCCCGGCCTGAGCTCCATAGTCGGGTGGACGTGTGACGGACGCAGTGCCCTTGCCGGCGAGCGACTTCGCCCACGCTGTCTCGCGCGGGCACAGCAGCACCGCCGACGCCCTTTCCCTGTTCGACGCCCTGTCGGCGGTGCCACTGGAATCGATGCTGGGTCGCTGGAGCGGCGCAGGCTTTCCGACCGGACACTGGCTGGACGGCCTGCTCGAGGCCAGCGGCTGGAGCGGCAAGCGATTCGACTCGACCGAGCAGGTGCACCCCCTCGAATTCGCGACGGGAACACGCAACCCGCTGCGCCTGCGGGCCACCGGCGCACCGCTGGCGCTCTCGCTGCTGCGGCGTTTTCCGCGGCTGCGCGCGGCAGCGGCAGGCGGGCTCGGGCGCGCCGCGCTCCCGCTGCTGGCCACGACGCGCTCGCAGGCGCGCTTGCGCACGCTCGTATTCCGCGGGGTGCCGAGTGCCGCCATGCTGTACGACAGCGCTCCCATCATCGACGTGTTCCGCGGCGTCGATGCGGACACCGTGCTCGGTCTGATGGACATGAAGGGCATGGACCAGCCGTTCTTCTTCGTGCTCAGGCGCGCGGGCTGAGTGGCGCAGCGCGTCCGGCCGCAGGGCGGGCGCACCCGAAGAAGGCGCTTTACCCGACGACGGGAAGAGCCAAAAAAAGAAAAGCCCCTGCGAGCAGCAGCCGCAGGGGCATGAACGACCGGGATGGAGAACCTTGCGCATACTCCCGGCCAGTGCGGGCGATTGTAGCGCCCGCTGCAGCCCATGTTCCGGAGTTTGTAGCGACGACATCCCGGTCTCCCCTTCGGGCACAACGGCAGCCGATCGTCGCGCGGCTGCCGGCGCAGGCTCAGGGCGAGGTCGCCGGGGCTTCGCGCGCCTGCAGCAGGCGCTGCACCAGGGGGTGCTGGATGCGCCGCTGGGCCGAGATGAGAAAGAAATGCTCGACCAGCTCCGGCGAGTCGCCCAGCAGGCGCAGCCCGGGGTCTTGCATCAGGTAGTCGTGCGACCAGCGCGACGCCGGAAACGCGCCCATGCCGCTGCGCCCGAAGGTGGCCAGCAGCGCGCTGTCCTCGAATTCGCCGGCGATGCGCGGGCGCAGGCCCCGGCGCTCGAACCAGTGATCGAGCCGGGCGCGTACGGCGGCGTGGCCGGTGGGCAGCAGCACCGGCAGCGCCCCCAGGCACTGCGGAAAGTCCCCGGCGTGCCGGGCGGCCAGTTCCGCGGGGGCATACCAGGCGAGCGGCGCGTCACCGATCGCATGGCTGTACAGCCTGAGGTTGGGGTTCTGCGGCGCCGGCCGATCGGAGAGCACGACGTCCAGCCGGTGCAGCGCGAGCTCGGCCAGCAGGTCGTCGATCTGGGCTTCGTGGCACAGCAGCCGGACGCCGGAGCCCTCCAGCGCCGGTTGCAGCAGGTGGCGCACCACCAGTTTGGGCAGGCCGTCGGAAATGCCCACTGCCAGGCGCATGCCGGCGCTGCCCGCGGCCGCATCGCGCACCGCGTCGGGCAGCCGCTCCCCGAGCTGGAAGATCTGGTCCGCGTGGGCGAGGGCGGCCAGCCCCGCTTCGGTCAGCGCGATCCCGCGACCGGAAGGCTTGAACAGGGCATGGCCGAGCGCCTGCTCCAGCAGCCGCACCTGCGCACTCACGGTCTGGACGGCCATCCCGAGGCGGGCGGCGGCGCGGGCCATTCCGCCCTCATTGGCGACGACCCAGAAATAGTAGAGGTGGCGGTAGTTGAAAGGCAGGCTCATGGCGGGGTACGGCGAACTGCGGTTTTACCTGAACTATCTGCAGCAATCATCTTCTTTTTCAAGCCGAATCGACCGGGTAGCTTCGCGCGACAATTCGTGCGTTCTTGAAAGGAACCCCTCATGAAAAAAGTAGTGGCTCTGTGCGCCGTCCTCCTGTCGCTGGGGATGGTCACCGTGGATGCGGAGGCCGCGCGGCGGCTGGGTGGCGGAAAGTCCCTGGGCATGCAACGCCAGAATGTCTCTCCGCCGCCGAAGGCGCCCACACAGGGCGCCCAGGGAACCCAGGCTCCCGCCCAGGGCGCACCTGCGCAGGCCGCGCCCGCAGCCTCCACGGCAGCGGCCGCCGCCCCGGCTGCGGCTGCTGCGGCGGCGCCCCGGCGCAGCTGGATGGGCCCGGTTGCCGGCATCGCCGCGGGCCTCGGCATCGCGGCGCTGGCGTCGCACTTCGGCTTCGGTGAGGCGCTGGCAAATCTGCTCACCATCGGTCTGATCGCGATGGCGGTGATGCTGCTGGTGGGCTTCGTGCTGCGCAAGCGCGCCGCAGGCCAGGGACCGGCGCTCGCCGGAGCAGGCGCCGGGATGCGCGGTGCCGCGGGCGGCGCAGCGGCACCGCGGCAGGAGGCGACCCTGCGCTCGGCACACGACGTACGCGGCGGCTCGATGATCGGCTCGCGCCTGGGCGCCGGCACCGCGGCGGGCATGGCCCCGGCCGCTTCGGGCGTCGGCACCATCCCCGCGGACTTCGACGTGCCGGCGTTCGTGCGCAACGCCAAGGCGCATTTCACCGGGCTGCAGGCGGCGCACGATGCGCGTGACCTGGAGCGGCTGCGCACCTATCTCACTCCCGAGATGTTCGAGCTGGTGCGCGGCGAACTCGCCAGCCACGGCGAGGCGCCGGTGCGCACCGAGGTGTTCGGCCTCGAGGCGCAGGTGCTGGACGTGGCCGAGGTGGGCGGCGACTACGTGGTGAGCGTGCGCTTCACGGGAAGCGTGCGCGACGAGCCGGGCGTGGCGCCGGACGACCTGGACGAGACCTGGCACCTCACCAAGCCCCGCGCCGGGCAGGGCGGTTGGGTCGTGGCGGGCATCCAGCAGGCCTGATCACCCCGGACCACGGGCGCTGCGCCCGTGGTCCGCGGGCACGGGGCACGAAGCAGCGGGCTTCGACGCGGATTCAGGGCAGCGGTCCCTGGTGCGTCTCAGGCCAGCGGCTCGATACCCAGTTCGATGGCCAGCGACTGCAGCTCGGTCAGCAATGCAGCCGGCAGGGGAATGCCGGCTTCGGCGTTGCGCCGGCGGCGTTCATGGCTCTGCTCGCCCGGCAGCCAGATGCGTTCGACGCCCGGCAGGCGTTCACTGGCGCGAAGATCGCGCACCAGCTGATCCACCGCCGCGGTGAATGCCTCAGGGGGCCCGAACGCCGAGAGGTCGATGACCAGGATCGCCTGCCCGGTATTGGTGGGCGTCACGTGGTCGCGGTTGAAGTCGATGACCTCGCGTCCCATGGCCGCGCCGTTGAGCGTGCCGGCCAGCAGGCCGACGATCAGCGCCAGGCCGTAGCCCTTGTGGCCTCCGATCGGCAGCAGGAAACCTTCGTCGGCGCGCGTGGGGTCCAGCAGCGGCTTGCCCTGGCGGTCGATCATCCAGCCCTCGGGCAGCGGCTCGCCGCGCTTGGCCTTCGCCTTGACCTTCCCGTAGGCCGCGACCGTCGTCGCCATGTCGAGGACCACGGCGGGTTCGCTGCCGGCGGGAACGCCCACCGCGATCGGATTGGTCGAAAGCAGCATCTCCATGCCGCCCCAGGGCGGCAGGTGGTTGGCATTTCCGACCGCGAAATACAGCGCCACCATGCCCTGCTGGCTCGGCTTGCGCACATACAGCGAAGCAGGCCCCGCATGGTTGCTGGCACGCGTGCCGACCCAGGCCACGCCGGCGCTGCGCGCCTTGTCCATGGCGAGATCGACGGCGCGCGACATCACCAGATGGCCCATGCCGTTGTCGCCGTCGAGCAGGGCCATGGCCGCGCGTTCGTGCACCACGCGCACGGCGGGGCTGGTGTTGATGCCGCCGGCGCGGATGCGCTTGACGTACTGCGGCAGCCGGATCACGCCGTGTCCGTCGGAGCCTTGCAGGTCGGCTTCGGCCATCAGGCCGGCAACGATGCGCGCGTCGGCGGCCGGCAGACCGGCGCTGCCCAGCGCGCGCGCGATGAAGTCGGCGAGCCGGTCGCAGCCGACGCGCGGCAGGGTGTCTGCGCTCATCGGCCGGTCAGCTCATGATGCCGATCTGCCAGGGCACGAACTCGTGGTCGCCCAGCCCCAGCAGTTCGCTCTTGGACGGCTCGCCCGACGCCACGCGCAGGAACAGCTCGAAAATGCGCAGGCCCATCTCCTGCACGGTGGCGGTGCCGTCGAGGATCTCGCCGCAGTTGATGTCCATGTCCTCTTCGAGGCGCCGGTACATCGGCGTGTTCGTCGCGAGCTTCACGCAGGGCGCGGGCTTGGAGCCGAACATCGAGCCGCGCCCGGTGGTGAAGGCGATCAGGTTCGCGCCGCCCGCGATCTGGCCGGTGGCAGAGACCGGATCGAAGCCCGGCGTGTCCATGAACACGAAGCCCTTTTCGGTCACCGGCTCGGCATAGCGGTACACCGCCATCAGGGGCCCCGTGCCGCCCTTCATCGAGGAGCCGAGCGACTTCTCGAAGATGTTGGCGAGGCCGCCGACCTGGTTGCCGGGGCTGACCTGGCCGTTGATCTGCACGTCGCGCCCGACCGAGTACTCGTCCTTCCACCAGCGGATGCGCGCGATCAGCTGCTCGCCGACCTCGCGGCTGCGGGCACGGCGGGTCAGCGTGTGCTCGACGCCGTAGATCTCGGGCGTCTCGGACAGGATGCCGGTGCCACCGTGGCGCGCCAGCAGATCGACGGCCGCGCCCAGCGCCGGGTTGGCCGTGATCGAGGAAAAGCCGTCCGAGCCGCCGCACTGCAGGCCCACCGTGAGGTGGCTGGCCGACACCGTCTGGCGGCGCGCCTTGTTGGCCTCGGGCAGCAGGGCCTGCACCGCCGCGATGCCCGCCTCGATGGTCTTGCGCGTGCCGCCGGTCTCCTGCATCACGAAGGTGTGGAGGGTCGGGCTGGCGGCGAGCGATTCCTGCTCCATCAGCCCCTTGAGCTGGTTGCGCTCGCAGCCCAGGCCGATCACCAGGGCGGCGGCCAGGTTGGGGTGGCGCGCGTAGCCGGCCATCGTGCGGCGCAGCAGCTGCATGGGCTCGCCGGTCATTTCCATGCCGCAGCCGATCGAGTGGCTGAAGGCGACCACGCCGTCGATGTTGGGGTAGTCGGCCAGGCGCTCGGGCGTGAACCACTCGGCGATCTTGTTGACCACCGTCGCCGAGCAGTTGACGGTGGACAGGATGCCGATGAAGTTGCGCGTGCCCACGCTGCCGTTGGCGCGCACGTAGCCCTGGAAGGTCGCACGCTCGTGTTCGGGCAGCAGTTGCACCGGCTGGTACTGGCTCGCGTGCGCGTAGTCGCGGTCGAACTCGCGGAACTCGGTGTTGTGGCTGTGCACCATCGTGCCGGGCTCGATGTCCGCGTTCGCGAAGCCCACGGTCACGCTGTACTTGCGGATCGCCTCGCCCTTGGCGATCCTGCGCGCGGCGATCTTGTAGCCCGCGGGCACCTGGCTGCGCGCCGTGAACCCTTCGTCGGGCACGGGCGTGCCGATCGGCACGTCCACGCGCGCCACCACCACGTTGTCGTCCGGGTGCAGGCGGATGACGGGCCCCGTCATCCGCTTGGCACGGGGCGACTCCAGAACGGCATCCTGGCTCATTCGGCTTTCACTCCTGCTTCCTTCACGATCGGCGCCCACTTGGCGATCTCGTTGCGAATATAGGTTCCCAGTTGTTCCGGTGTGCTGGTGCGGACTTCGAAGCCCTGGGCCAGCAGCTTCTCGCGCAGGTCGGGCTCCTGCAGCGCCTTGTTGATCTCGCTGTTGAGCCGGGCCACCACGTCCTTGGGGGTGTTGGCCGGTGCGACGATGGCATAGACCAGCTCGACCTCGTAGCCCGGCACCGTCTCGGCGATGGTCGGCACGTCCGGGGCCAGCGTGGTGCGCTGCGCGCTCGTCACGCCGATGGGCGTGAGCTTGCCGCCCTTGATGTGCGCCAGCACCGACGGCGTGCCGACCATCGCGAACTGCACCTGGCCGCCCAGCACGTCCTGCAAGGCAGGATTGGCGCCTTTGTAGGGGACGTGGACGAGCTTGATGCCGGTGTTCTTGTTCAGGAGTTCGCCCCCCAGGTGCAGCGGCGTGCCCGCACCCGACGAGGCGAAGTTGTAGCGGCCGGGCTCGGCCTTGGCGAGCCGGACCACGTCCTTGAGGTGCTTCGCCGGCACCGAGGGGTGGGCCACCAGCATCAGCGACGACGAGGCCACCAGGCCTACCGGCGCGAAGTCGCGCACGGTGTCGTAACTCAGCTTGCTGTACATGGCCTCGTTGATCGCCTGCGTGCCCACCATCATCAGGAACAGCGTGTGCCCGTCGGGCGCCGCACGCGCGACGTGGTCGGCGGCGAGGTTGGTGCCCGCGCCCGGCTTGTTCTCGATGATGACCGGCTGCCCCAGCGACGGCGAGAGCTTCTGGCCGATGGCGCGGCCCAGCACGTCCGAGGGGCCGCCTGCGGCGAAGGGCACCACCAGCCGCACCGGTTTGTCGGGGTAGGCGGCGGCAGCGGTGCCGGGCAGCGCCGCGGCGGTCGCCAGGGCCGCGGCCGCCAGCAGCGAGGGAAGCGCCTTGAAGGATCGAACGAGTTGCATGCGTGTCTCCATTGCTTCGGTTGGTGGAAGGGTGAATGCGCGAACACGGAGCGGTGCGCGCAATATCATCGGCGCTCCTTGGACCGCCGATCAGGATGAATTCGATGCAGATCGCTTGCGTGCAGCTCTACCCGCTGGAGGTCCCGATGGACCGTCCGATCAGGATGGCGGGCGAGACCCTGACCCATGCCCACACGCTGCTCGCGCGCGTGATCGACGAGTCCGGCCGCGAAGGCTGGGGCGAGGCCAGCGCCGCACCACTCATGACGGGAGAGACGCTGGAGAGCATCGCCGCGAGCGCCCACTACCTGGCCGGGCGCATGGCGGGCCAGGACATCGCCGGCCCCGCCGACATCGCGCCGCGATTCGACGCCATCCTCTATGGCAATCCGTCGGCCCGCTCCTGCCTCGAAACTGCGCTGATGGACCTGCTGGCGCAGCGAGCCGGACTGCCGCTGCACCGCATGCTGCGCGCCGGCGAAACACGCGGGCGCGTCGAGCGCCTCGAGATGCTGCACATGCTCGCGTCGGGGGAGCTCGAAGGCGAGCTGGCCGAGGCGCAGCGGCTGCGCGCGCAGGGCTTTCGGCAGTGGAAGATCAAGGTGGGCGCCGGGGACCTGGCGTCCGACCTGCGGCGCGTCAAGGCGCTGAGCCAGGCCCTGGCCGGCGACGTGGTGTCGGCCGACGCGAACCAGATGCTGGCGTTCGACGCGGCGCTTGCGATTGCGCGCGAGGGCGGCGCCAGCGGCCTGGTGTTCCTCGAGCAGCCCCTGCGCGCCGGGCGCCTGGCCGACATGGCCGAACTCCATCGCCTCAGCGGCATGCCTTTGTGTGCGGACGAATCGATCCAGGACGCCGGGGACATCCAGGCGCACCACGCCGCGGGCGCAGCGCAGGGCGCCAGCCTGAAGCTCATCAAGTTGGGCGGCGTGCAGGCGCTGACCGAGGCCGGCCGGCTGTGCCTGGCCCAGGGCATGCGGGTCAACCTGGCGTGCAAGGTGGCCGAAACCACCATCTCGGCTGCCGCCACGGCGCATGTCGGCTTCGCGCTGGGCGAGGTGGCCTGGGGCTTCAGCATGTCCAACCGCTACCTGGCCGAGGACGTGTGCAGTGTGCCGCTCGCGCCGCGCGAAGGAGCTGTCTTCATCGACCAGGTGGAGCGACCGGGGCTCGGATTCGCACCGGACGCGCAGCGCCTGCGCGGCTTCGCGAGTGCGAGCCTGCCGGTGCGGGAGCTGCGGGGCTGACATCGCGCGGTTCCGGGGCGGCGCTCAGCCCTCGCCGTCCATCGTGAGCACTCCGAAGGCGGCCTTCAGGCGCTTCTCGTAGGCGGCGCGTTCGCTGGCGATCTCTTCCGGGCTCCAGCGGCGAAAGCCTTCGCCGGCCTTCATGCCGGTCTTGCCCGCGGCGATCTTCTCGGCGACGCAGCGCGCGAGCGTGGACGTGTTCGACAAGGAGGGATAGATCTCCTCGGCGGCGCGCGCCATGCTGTCCCAGCCCGAGAGCTCCTTTTGCAGCACCGGGCCGGCGGCGGCGTAGCGAAAGCCGAAGCTGTAGCGCACCGCTGCATCGACGTCTTCTGGCGAGGCGATGCCGCTGTCGATGAGCGAGAGCGCCTCACGCATGAGCGCGTGCTGGATGCGGTTGCCCAGGAAGCCCGGGATGTCCTTGCGCACCAGCACCGGCTTCTTGCCGATGCGCCGATAGAGCGCACACACCGCCTCGCCCAGCAAGGCGTCGGAGTCGGCGCCCAGCGCCACCTCGACCAGGGGCACCAGATGGGCGGGCATGAAGTAGTGCGCGTTGAACATGCGCGCGCGGGTGCGCAGGCCCTCGGCGATGCGGCTGATGGGAAAGCCCGAGCTGTTGGTGCCGATGGGGATGTGGTCGGGCACGCGTTCGTCGAGCGCGGCGAACAGGGCACGCTTGAGCTCGAAGTCCTCGGCCACGGTCTCCACCACCCACACGACGTTGCTCCAGTCGCGCCAGTGGTCGATGGTGCCGGTGGCGTGGTCCACCGGCCCGCGTGCGCCAACGACCGGCAGCGTTGCGGCGATGGCCTGGGCGCTCGCGAGCGAGGCCTGCGCCTTCGCCGCATCGCGCCCCAGGAATGCCACGGACAACCCCGCCGCCATGAAGCCCGCGCCGATGCCTGCGGCCATCGTGCCCGTTCCGATCACCACCACCCGTTCCATCGAAGCCCCTTGAAGAATTGCAATCCTCAGATCGCCGCAATAACTTGTATGGACAAGTCACTGTGCGCGAACGCGGCTTGCGCCGCCGAAGCTCGAATACTACACTCAACGCCAGCTGAAGGCCAAGGTGCCGTGGGCATGGGCTTCGGTTCTGCTTGTACGTATAAGTTAGAGAAGTTTGTTTTTCAACCTGGAGTTTGTTGGTGTTCAATCCCTTTCAGAAACTGGAACTGATCAAGGCCGAGGTGTTCAAGTCGCTGCCGGCCAAGTACCGCAAGAAGCAGCGCTCCGCGTGGGCCGATCCGAATCGCCAGGGCGCGGAAATCGAGTGCTTCCTGGAAGGGCCGTCGTTCGACCGCGAGGGCAACCTGTGGTTCGTGGACATTCCCTACGGCCGCATCTTCCGCATCTCGAAGTCCGGCGAATGGGACCTGGTGGCGCAGTACGACGGCTGGCCCAACGGGCTGAAGTTCCACAAGGACGGACGTGCCTTCATCACCTGCTACAAGCAGGGCCTGCTGGTGCTGGACACCAAGACCGGGCGCATCGAGAACGTGCTCGGCTCCATGTACAGCGAGAGCTTCAAGGGCCTGAACGACCTGCACTTCGCCTCCAACGGCGACCTGTATTTCACCGACCAGGGCCAGACCGGCATCGTCGATCCCACGGGCCGCGTCTTCCGCCTGCGGGCCAACGGCCAGCTGGACCGCCTTGCGATGAACGTGCCCAGCCCGAACGGCATCACGCTGAACACGCAGGAGAAGCACTGCTTCGTCGCCGTCACGCGCTCGCAACAGATCTGGCGGCTGCCGCTCATGGCCGACGGCAACGTGTCCAAGACCGGCGTGGCCATCCAGCTCTCCGGCGGCGCAGCCGGCCCGGACGGCATCGAGATGGACTCGGAGAACGGCCTGCTGGTGTGCCACCTCGGCGTGGGCATCTGGCGCTTCGACAGCAACATGCTGCCCACGCACCTGGTGTACTCGGAAGACAAGCACCACCACCACCTGGCCAACCTGTGCTTCGGCGGCGAGGACGGGCGCACCATCTACATCACCGAGTCCATGTCCGGCGACATCCTCACCGCCCGCATGCCGGTCGCCGGCAAGAAGATGTACGGCCTGAGCTGAGCGCGCCCGTGGCCACCACCGCCCGAGCCACCCTGCACGCCCGCGTCGCCGACGATCTGGTGCGGCGCATCCGGGCGGGCGAGTGGCCGGTCGGCTCGTCCCTGCCCTCGGAGATGGTCCTGTGCGAGCAGGCGGGCGTGAGCCGCCATACCCTGCGGCACGCCCTGCGCAACCTGCGCGACCGCGGTCTCATCGAGCTGCGCCAGGGCGCGGCCTCGAAGGTGATCTCGTGCACGCAGCCGCGCATCTACAGCCAGGACTTCAACACCCTGCGCGACGTGCTGCGCTATCCCAGCAACACGGTGCGCCACAACAAGCTGGAGCAGTACGTCGAGTGCGACGCACAACTTCAGCCGGTGCTCAAGGCGCCGGTCGGCTCCTCCTGGTATCGCATCGGGGCCGTGCGCTGCGACGAGCATTCGAAACTCCCGCTGGCCTGGACCGACATCTACATCCTGGGGCGCTTCGCCCGCGTGACCAAGCTCAAGAATCACCCGCACGAGATGGTGTTCGAGCAGATCGAGCGTCACTTCGGGGTAGCGATCCACCGCGCCGAGGTGGAGATCAAGGCGGGGGTGTTCTCGACCGAGCACGCGCAGCAGCTGCAGGTGCCGGCGGGCACGCCCTGCCTGGACATCGTGCGGCGCTACTTCGACAGCGCCGGCGACCCGTTCGAGGTGTCGGTTACGCGGCACATCGCCGAGCGCTTCACGTTCACCATGGAGCTGCGCAGCATCGGCCTGCCGGCGCCGCCCTGAGCCGGCCCGCTTACCGCCTGCACGCCCGTGGGCATTCGAATTTCAACAGGAGACAACGCAATGCAACTGAACAAACGCAATTTCATCAAGCTGGCCACCGCCGCCGGGCTGTCGCTGTCGGTCGGCATCGGTGCCGCCGCGACGTTCCCGGACAAGCCGGTCAAGATGGTCATCGGCTACGGCCCCGGCAGCTCCACCGACGTGATCGGTCGGATCGTCGCGCAGGGGCTGTCCGAGATGTGGAAGCAGCCCGTCGTGGTGGAGAACCGCCCCGGCGCGGCCGGCAACATCGCGGCCGACATCGTCGCCAAGAGCGCCCCCGACGGCTACACCATCCTGTTCGCGCAGAACGGCCTCGCCATCAGCGTCGCGGCCAACCCCAACCTGCCATTCAACGGCCAGAAGGACCTGCTGCCGCTGACCGGCGTCACCGGCACGCCGCACATCCTCGTGGTGCGGCCCGACGCGCCTTACAAGACGGTTGCCGAGCTGGTGGCGGCCGCCAAGAGCCAGCCGGGCAAGCTGAACTTCGGCTCTTCCGGCATCGGCAACTCCGACCACATGGCGGGCGAGCTCTTCAAGGCGCTGACCGGCGTACAGGCGACGCACATCCCCTACAAGAGCGGCTCGCTCGCCGCAAACGACCTGCTGGGCGGACAGCTCGACTACTACTTCGCGGGAATGCCGGTGGGTCTGCCGCAGCACAAGGGCGGACGTCTGCGGGCCCTGGCGGTCACTTCCGCGCAGCGCTTTCCTGGCGCGCCCGACATCCCCACCATGCAGGAAGCGGGCGTGCCCACCTTCGAGCACACCCTCTGGCAGGGCGTGTTCCTGCCCGGCAGCACCCCGGCGCCAGTGGCCGAGTCAGTCGGCTCGGGTGTGCTCAAGCTGCTGGAAGACCCGAAGATGCGTGAGCGCCTGACCAACGCGGGTGCGCAGATCGTGGTGCTGCCGCGCGAGCAGTTCGCCGAGATGTACAACAAGGACATCGAGCGCTGGAAGCGCGTGATCACCCAGCAGAACATCAAGCTGCAGTAAGGCCGCAGCGCACGGGCGGACTGCGCCGTGCGCCTTCAGCCGGGTTCAGCGTCCGGCAGCAGGCGCATCGCTGCTGCCGTCGCCGTCGCCCTCCTCGTCGCCGGCGTCGTCCTCGCGCACGATGCCGGCCTTGCGCACGCCTTGTTCGCGGCCGCCTTCCTGGTGCCGCGCCTGCGCACCGTCCTCGCTGCCGCCCTGCAGGGGCAGGTCGCGTTCGACTTCCGGCAGATGGACTTCACCGCTTTTCTTGTCACCTGGCATGTTGAATCTCCTTGTGTCGGCCCACTCTAGGGCGGCATGAGTGCCGGCCGCGTAGGAAGCGGCCGCTTGGGCGCCGGGCAGCGTGCCCGTAGCATTTCAAGGGCGGGACGCACTGCGGATGGCACATCCCAACGGATGAGCTAAACCGCCACGGTGCAAAGGGAGCAGAGCCTCGGCTGGCTGTGCAGGAGACGACGCCGGGCGCAGGCGCGACCATGGCCTACAGCCAAGCCGAGCCGAATGCGGATACTGGTCCGCATCGCATCACCTTCCCGATGGAGCAATCATGGTCTCGGTATCGCGCAGGAAACATGTCCTGGCCCCCAGCGCTTCACTGCGCCGGGAAGACGTCCGGGAGCCACCGCAGGACGGCACCCATCCCCAGGCCGAAGGCGCGGACGACTCGCGTCGCCGCGGCCGCAAGGACAAGCCGGTCCAGGAAAAGCCCGGCGCCGGCAAGTCCACCCCGCTGGGCCGCAAGGTGGAAAGCCCCGCCAGCATCAAGACGGCAGGCCCCAGCGGCCAACGCGGCGGCACGCAGCACCAGAAGCAGCACGCCAACAAGTAAGGGGCTCTGCACCGCGCGCCCGCTCTGCGCAGCGCCGTGCAGGGCGCTGCCAGCGCCGGCCGCGGCGCTGTTCCACGGGTTCGCGGAGAGCAGCGCTCCCGGCGTCTTAGTGCGGCCGGGCGGCGGCGCCGTTGAGGGGACCGCTGAACACCGCCTGCCACGCCTGGAACAGCGGCGTGGCGGAAGGGGGTACCGCGCTGGCGCCCTGCTGGCCCGTTTCGGTCGGGCGCATGAATTCGCTCTGTGCCTTGAGCGACGCCAGCATCAGCTCCTGGGTGTACTGAGCAAACTCGGTCATCCCGGACACCAGCATGGTCGACTGAATGCTCATCACCTCCGCCGGGGTGGTGGCGTTGCGAAGGCGCTCGGCCGTCTGCTCCTGCAGCAAGGCGGCACGTTGGATCATGTGCTGCTGCGCCTGCTGCAGCGTGTCGAATGCGCGAAGCATCGCCGACGTGGTGGAGGCGGTGCTGGCCATCTGCTGGCGAGTCATATCGGCCACCGCGGTTGCTCCTGCAGCGGTGTCGCTCTCGGGCGCCTGGGATTCGCGCGCGGTGTTTCTCGTGGGCATGGCATCTCCTTGAAAGTGGAAGCGGTCCGGGCTGGCCGTGGTGCCCGGACCCGGTCCCGATGCAAGGCTTGCATCCGGCCGGCGAGTCTAGGCGCTGTGTGCGGACCCGCATGCTCAGCAATCTCCTGTTGCGTGGGTCTCGCGCTCACGGCGCGGCGCTACGCGCGGGGCGAAAAGCCGAGCTTGCGCATGGGCTCGCGCAGGTCCGCTCGCTGCGCGTCGTAGCCGTCCCAGGGCGTGTTGCCCCGCGCGAGGCGCTGCTGCACCGTCCGCACGGTCCAGTGGGCGCCGCCGGTCAACTCCTGCAGTTCGTCCCAGCCCACCGGCACCGAGATGCCGAGGCCGGGCCGCGCGCGGGCCGACCACGCGGCCACCGTGGTTGCACCGAAGCCATTGCGCAGGTAGTCGATGAAGATGCGGCCGACCCGGTTTCGCGGCCCGCTCCTGGCGACGAAGCGCTCGGGCAGGGTGCGCGCGAGGTGCTGGACCACCGCCTGCGAAAACTCCTTGACCGCGCCCCAGTCGAAGCGCGGCGCAAGCGGAACCACCACGTGCAGGCCCTTGCCGCCGCTGGTCTTGAGGAAGGCGGGCAGCCCGAGCTCCTCGAGCAGCGCCCGCACCAGCAAGCCCGACTGCTGGATCTGCGACCAGGTGATGCCCTCGCCCGGGTCGATGTCGAAGGTCATGCGGTCAGGCTCGGCAATGCGCTGCGCCACCGCATTCCAGGTGTGGAACTCGACCACGTTCATCTGCGCCGCGTGCACCAGCCCTTCGGGCCGGGCCACCGTCAGCAGCGGCGGGTGTCCCGGGTCCAGAGCCCGGTCGAGGTCGTCGATGCCGGCGATGGTGTAGCGCTCGGAGTGCTTCTGGAAGAACAGCTCGCCGTCGATCCCGCCGGGTGCGCGCACCAGCGACACGGGGCGCCCGGCCAGGTGCGGCAGCATCAGGTCGGCGACCTGCGCGTAGTAGCGGACCAGGTCCATCTTGGTCACGCCGCTGGCCGTGTCCACCAGGCGCTCGGGGTGCGTCACGCGCAGCGACTGCAGCAGCGCGTCGGCCTGCGCTGGCGGCAGTGGCGTTGCCGGTGGCGCAGCGCCCTTGCCCCTGGCACTCGCATCGCGCGTCCGTCGCGCAGGGGCCTCGCGCGCGCCGGCCGCAGAGGACGACACCGCCTGCTCGCGAGTGATCGCCGCGGCCGGCTTGTCGCTGCGCAGTCCGTGGAAGACCCCGTGGCGCACGCGACCGTCCCGCGTCCACTCGCTGAACGCGACTTCTGCGATCAGTTCCGGGCGCACCCAGTGCGGGCGCCCGGCCGGGCGCCCGCCGCCGCTGAAGGGGCACTGGGACGTGACCAGTTCGTCGAGGCCTGTGCGCAGCTCGGCGAGGGTGTCCTGAGTGAACCCGGTGCCCACGTTGCCGGCGTAGTGCAGCGCGCCATCAGGGCCGTGCACCCCCAGCAGCAGCGCGCCCAGGCCGGTTCGCGATCCCTTGGGGTCGGTGAAGCCGCCGATCACGAACTCCTGGCGCAGTCCGCACTTGAGCTTGAGCCAGTCGGCGCTGCGCTCGTTGCTGTAGTGCGAGCCGCGGCGCTTGGCGATCACGCCCTCCAGCCCCAGCCGGCACGCCGATGCGACCACGTCCTGCGCCGGTGCGTCGAACTCCTCGGAGAAGCGCACCTGCGGCTGCGGCTTGCGCGCGACGATGCGCTGCAGCACCTCGCGACGCGCCTCGAGCGGCACGGCGCGCAGGTCGTGCCCCGCGCACCAGGGCAGGTCGAACATGTAGTACACGATGTCGCGCGCACGCTGCGAGTCGAAGGCGCCCTGCAGCGCCTGGAAGTCGGCGGGCGCATGGCTGCCGGGCAGGATGATTTCGCCGTCGTACCAGCCGTCCGGCAGGTCCATGGCCGCCAAGGCGGTGTGCAGCTGCGGCATGCGGTGCGTCCAGTCGTTGCCGTTGCGCGTGAACAGGCGCAGCTGCCCGCCTTCGGCGCGCGTGAGGATGCGGTAGCCGTCGAATTTGATTTCGTAGATCCATGTTCCGCTCGCATCCGGGGGCGGCGAATCGGCGAGCACCGCCAGCTGCGGCTTGAGGGTGGCGGGCAATGGCGCCCGCCGCGCGCCGGCAGGCGGGCCGCTTGCAGCGGCTGCGTCGGGCGCTGGCGCAGCCGATGCACGCGCACGCGTGCCGCGCGCTTCCCGCGCCGACGTGGCGCAGGCGCGTGCTTCCGGCGGACGCGTCTGCGCTGCCGGCGCCTCCGATCTGCTTGCGGCGGGAGCATGGCGCGCGCGCGCCGCGGCCCGCGGTGCCGCCTCGCGCGAGGGCGCCGCCGCCTGCGGCGGGTTGGCCGCGTTTTCGGCTGGCGGCGCCTGCGGCCGGTCCGGCAGGTGCGCAACGCTGTCGGGCAGGGCATCGGTGACGCTGTACTGCGCCGCCTGGCGGGCGTGCGCGTCGCGTTCCTTGATCAGCAGCCAGGGATCTTCGCGGTCCCCGCCGCGGCCTTTCATGCGCACCAGGTTCCAGGTGCCCTGCAGCTTGTGTCCGTGCAGCGCGAATTTGAGCTTGCCGGCACGCCAGGCCCGGCCCGGGTCCTCGTCCAAGGGAAGCCACACGCCCTTGTCCCAGATGATGACCTTGCCCGCGCCGTAGTTGCCCGCGGGAATCTCGCCTTCGAACCGGTTGTAGGCGATGGGATGGTCTTCGGTGGGCATGGCCATGCGCTTGTCGGCCGGATCGAGGCTGGGCCCCTTGGGGACGGCCCAGCTTTTCATCGTGCCTTCGAGCTCGAGGCGGAAGTCGTAGTGCAGGCGCCGCGCCCAGTGCTTCTGGATTACGAAGGCGCGCGCCGACTCGTCGGCGGCGCCGCCCTCGGCCGGCTCGGGCGTGCGTGCGAAATCGCGCTTGGCGCGGTAGGTCTGCAGCGCGGAATGCGCCGCCGCATCGCCCCGGTCGGAAGACGCGGTGGCGGTGCGGCGCGCGCCGCGCGGGCGCTCCCGCGCGGAGGTCTCGGTCTGGCGTTCAGCCCGCGGCACGCAACTGGTCGCGCAGCCGCTTGATCTGGTCGTGGTTGCGCTGAACGCCGTCGAGCTGGTGCTGCACGATCTGGCGGATGTGGTCCGGCAGCGGTTTCTGCAGCGCCTTGCGATAGCGCGCCAGCGCGTTGTCCTCCGACCGCTCCGCCTCTTCGAGGACCGCCTTGTCGTCGTTGCTGCTCAGCGCGGCGCGCGTCGCGGTCCACCCGCGTGCGACCGAACCCATCGCGCTGCCGTCGTCGTCGGGCCGCCCGCCCAGAGAGCGCACCTGCTCCTGCAACTGGCTCGCGCCGCGCCGGCAGTCTTCCACACGCTGGCGGAAGATGCTCTTGAGGTCCTCGCGCGAGGCATGGTCGGCACACTGCTGGAAGCCGTATTCGCCGTCCTTGCAGGTCTCGATCAGGTCGTTCAGCACCTTGATGGTGTCCTCGCGGTCGCCCGAATCCTTGCCGGCCTGCTGGGCCGAGCCGATCGTCGCGCCGATGCCGCTGGTGCCCGTGCCCCCCGCGCTGGACGTGCTGCGGCTCGCGTCGTCGGAGTGGGCGGCCGCCACGCGGCGGTCGGCTTGGGCCCCGGGGGAGCCCATCCCGCTGGCCGCGCCGCTTGCCGTGCCCATGTCGTGGCCGGTGGTGGTGCCCGCGGTGTAGCTGGCGTCCATGCCGGCGCTCGCGCCCAGGGTGCCGCCGGTCATGGTGCTGGTGGCGCCCATGCTGTCCCAGCCCATGGAGCCCGATCCGACGTTGCTCGAGCCCATGCCGCTGGACTGCATGTGCGTCGTTTCGTCGCGGCGCAGGCGGTCGCGGTCGAGATCGCGATCGGCGTCGCCGCGGTGGTCCGCGCTGCGCTCGTGCGTGTCACCCACGCCGGGGCCGCCGGTGCGCAGCGACGAATCGGTCGATGCCATGCCGGTGCCGTAGTGGTGCAGGTTGCCGTCGGGCGCCCCCGGGTCGGAAGCGCGCGTGCCCATGTCCGCGCCTACGTTGCCGCCGATCGGCGCCCCCATCAGGCGCCCGTCGGTACCGGCGGCCGCGCCGGACGCCGTGCCGCTGATGCTGCCCGCGCCGCTGAAGCCGCCGGTGTTGCCGCGGTAGTGCGGATCCACCCGGTCCCAGGCTGCGCGGCTGGCGGGCTGCGCGTCCTTCCAGCTCAGCGAGGAACCGCCCCGGGTGTTCTCCCACTCGGAGGCGAGGTACGGCTCGGCGGTGTCCCAGTCGTCGTAGCGCTGGCGCGCGTGAAGGCCGTGCCGGTAGGCCGGACCGTAGTCGTCGAAGCTGCGACCCGACGCGTAGTACGGCTCACGGCTGTAGTTCTCGCGCCAGTAGTCTTCTTCTTCGGTGGGGTTCACGGCCTCCGCCGCGGCACGGCCCGCGAGGCCGCCCACCAGCGCGCCCACCACGCCGCCCACGGCCATGCCTGCGGGACCGCCGATCACGCCGGCCGCGGCGCCCGCGAGCGCGCCGCCTGCCGCTCCGACGCCGGTGCCCACGGGGTGCGATCCGGGCTCGTCGCTCAGCGGATCACGGTTGAGATCCTTGTCTTCTGCCATGGCAATGCTCCTGTATGTGGAAGGGCGCGTGCGCCTGCGCCACGCAGCGCCTCGCAAACCCTTTTGCGAACGATGATCGCGCGCGCCGCAAACACGGCCGTCAGTCAAGCCGAAGACTGGCTGTAGGAAAAGGTCCGGCCAACCCGGTGGACGCGGCTTTCTGCCGCGCGGGACTATCGCGCCCACGGCCGCACAGGGCCTCGCTGCAGCGTCCTACACGCATGCGCTGGCCCATCGCGCACAGTCGCATGCCATGCGGTATTCCCTGCGGCGCACGACGGCCCACCTACACCTGACCTACGGCGGCGGCGATGCCAGCGAGGCGCTGATCGGCCGCCGCTTTGCGCTGGAAGTCGAAGGCAGTGCGCTCACGCTGCTGATCGATCTCACGCCCAACTTCCACACCCGCAACAAGACCGCCGCAAGCTATCTCGACGCGACGGCGCTGGTGCGCAATCACGACCGGCTGAAGGCTCTGCAATGCGACGACAACCTGGTGCGCACGCGCCTGGTGCGCACCTGGGAGGAAATGCGCGAGCCCAGCCTGCGCATGGTGCTGGACCTCGGCCCGCGCGGGCACTTCGTCTATGCGGTGCGGCCCCACCTGCTGTTCACGGGCGGCGTGCAGCTGGACGTGCTGAAGGTGCTGGACGCTTCGAGCTTCACGCCCGACCAGGCGGAGATGGCCTGATGGTTCGCCTGCCCCAGCCACGCCTCGGCCGCAGCGCGCTCACGCTACTGGCCTGCCTCGCGGCAGCCTGTGGCCTGCTGCTGCCGCTGGCTGCGCAGGCCGACCCGGCCGCGCTACGGGCCCGCTACGAGCAGCTCGCGCCGCAGCTGCGCAACAGCGATTACGGCCAGCCGCTGCACATCGCCTCGCGCGAGGACGGAGACACGCTGCACGGGGAGGTGCACGCGCTGCTGGAGCACCCGTTCGAGCGGGTGCGCGACGCGCTGCGCGATCCGACCAACTGGTGCGACATCCTGATCCTGCCGTTCAACATCAAGTACTGCCACGCGGTGCGCACGCCGGACGGGCCGGGGCTGCTGGTGCGCATCGGCCGGCGCTACGACCAGCCGCTGGACCAGAGCTACCGGCTGCTGTTCGACTTCCGCGGCGTCGCCGCGTCGCAGGACTACTTCGAAGCCCGCCTTGCGGCTCCCGACGGCCCGGTGGGCACGCGCGACTACCACATCGTCGTCTCCGCGATCCCCGTGTCGCAAGGCCGCAGCTTCCTGCGCCTGAACTACTCCTACGGCAGTGGTTTCGCGGGGCGCCTTGCGATGCAGGCCTATCTCGCCACGGCCGGCGCCGACAAGGTGGGGTTCACGCGCGAGCAGGACGCTGGCAACGGCGCCGCCCTGATCGGCGGCGTGCGCGGGGCCGTGGAGCGCAACGTGATGCGCTACTACCTCGCGATCGATGCGTTCCTCGATTCCCTGAGCGCGCCTCGTGGCGAGCGCGCGGAGCGCCGCATCCAGAGCTGGTTCAACGCCACCGAACGGTACCCGCGCCAGTTGCGCGAGATGGACCGAACCACGTATGTCGAGATGAAGCGCATGGAGCAGGAGCGCCAGCAGACGCTGCTGCAGTGAGCAGGGCGCGACGGCGGCTGCGGGTGCGGACAGGCCGTGCGCTCTGCGCAGCCGGGCCACGTGCCCGGAAGCCGCGGTGCGGCTTCGCTCTCAGCGCAGGCCCGCTGCGGCCCGCAGGATCTGCGCCTTGTCGGTGCGCTCCCAGGTGAACTCGGGCTCTTCGCGGCCGAAGTGTCCGTAGGCCGCGGTCTTGGCATAGATCGGGCGCAGCAGGTCGAGCATCTGGATGATGCCCTTGGGACGCAGGTCGAAATGTTCGCTGACCAGTGCGGCGATGCGCTCGTCGGGGATCACCCCGGTGCCTTCGGTGTAGACGGTCACGTTCATCGGGCGGGCCACGCCGATGGCATAGGCCACCTGCACCTGGCACTGACGGGCGAGCCCGGCGGCGACGACGTTCTTGGCCACGTAGCGCGCGGCGTAGGCGGCCGAACGGTCTACCTTGGACGGGTCCTTGCCCGAGAAGGCGCCGCCGCCGTGCGGGCAGGCGCCGCCGTAGGTGTCGACGATGATCTTGCGGCCGGTGAGGCCGCAGTCGCCCTGCGGGCCGCCGATGACGAAGCGGCCGGTGGGATTGATCAGGTAGCGCGTCTCCTTCAGCCACTCCTGCGGCAGCACCGGCTTGATGATCTCCTCGACGACGGCTTCGACGAACGACGCCTTCATCTTGTTGCCATCGCTCTGCTCGGGGCTGTGCTGCGTGGACAGCACGACGGTGTCGATGCTGTGCGGCTTGCCGTTCACGTAGCGCATGGTCACCTGGCTCTTGGCGTCGGGCCGCAGGAAGGGCAGCCGGCCGTCCTTGCGCAGCTGCGCCTGGCGCTCGACAAGCCGGTGCGCGTAGTGGATGGGGGCGGGCATCAGCTCGGGGGTCTCGTCGCAGGCATAACCGAACATCAGGCCCTGGTCGCCCGCGCCGGTGTTCAGGTGGTCGTCGCTCGCGTGATCGACGCCCTGTGCGATGTCGTTGGACTGCTTGTCGTAGCAGACCATCACGGCGCAACCCTTGTAGTCGATGCCGAACTCGGTGTTGTCGTAGCCGATGCGCTTGATGGTGTCGCGCGCGACCTGGATGTAATCGACGTGCGCGTTGGTGGTGATCTCGCCGGCCAGCACCACGAGGCCGGTGTTGGTGAGGGTCTCGGCCGCTACGCGGCTGCGCGGGTCCTGCTCGAAGATTGCGTCGAGGATCGCATCGGAGATCTGGTCGGCCACCTTGTCCGGGTGGCCCTCCGACACGGATTCGGAGGTGAAGAGGAAGTCGTTCGCCATTTGAGATACTCCATGAGTTGAAGGGGGCGTTGCCTTCGCTGGAGCTTCGGCGAACGCTTTAGCAGCCATTGTTTAACGTCGCCCTGCAAGTAGTTCAATAACTCAGCGACGCGCCCATTCTATCGCCGCTCCCGCGGCCTCCGGCTCCCCTCTACTCAACCGATGCTCGCCACGTTCCGCCTGCTGTCCCGGCTTCCGCTGCGCGTGCTGCACGCACTCGGTGCCGTGCTCGGCTGGGCCGTCTTTCTCGCCTCACCGACCTACCGCAGCCGGATGCGCGACAACGCGCGTCAGGCCGGCTACGACTTCGCCGCCGTGCGTCCGGCGGTGGCGCACATCGGGCGCATGGTCGGGGAGCTGCCCCGGCTCTGGCTGGGCCGGCCCGTGCCCGTGGCCTGGGAGAACGTCGAGTGCCTCGACGCGGCGTATGCGCGCGGGCGCGGTGTCTTGCTGCTCACGCCGCACATCGGCTGTTTCGAGGTGACCGCCCAGGGCATCGCCGAGCGCCAGTTGCACGCGCACGGCCCGCTCACCGTGTTGTTCCGTCCCGCGCGCAAGGACTGGCTTGCGCCCGTGGTGGCGGCTTCGCGCCAGCGGCCCGGGCTGGCTGCAGTGCCGACCACGCTGTCCGGCGTGCGCCAGATGATCAAGGCGTTGCGCCAGGGTCAGGGCGTCGGCCTCTTGCCCGACCAGGTGCCGCCGCAGGGCATGGGCGTGTGGGCGCCGTTCTTCGGCCGCCCGGCCTACACCATGACCCTGGCGGCGCGGCTGGCGCTGCAGACCGGTTGCGAGGTCCGCATGGTGTGGGGCGAGCGCCTGCCGGCCGGGCGCGGCTTCCTGCTGCATTGCCGCGAACTCGCGCGGCCGCTGGCGGCGGAACTGGAGAGCGCGGTCGCGCAGCTCAACGGGGAGATGGAAGGCCTGATCCGCGAATGCCCGCAACAGTACCTGTGGAGTTACGCGCGCTACAAGCAGCCGCGCACCACGGCAGGGGAGGGCGACGCGTGAAGGGTTTCTGGTCGCGCGTGGGCGGCTGGGCGCTGCTCGCGTTCCTCTGGCTCTTCCACTGGTTGCCCCTGCCGGTCCAGGCGGCCATCGGGCGATCGGTCGGCGGCGCGCTCTGGCTGCTGGCGGGCTCGCGCCGGCGCGTGACGCTGCGCAACCTGGCGCTGTGCCTGCCCGAGCGCAGCGAGGCCGAGCGCGAGCGGATCGGCCGCGAACTGTTCAAGTGGTTCAGCCGCAGCGTGCTCGAGCGCGGACTGCTCTGGTGGGGGTCGGCCGCGCGTCTGCGTCGCCTGATCCACGTCGAGGGCGATGTCGGTTTTGCCGACCGGCACCCGGGGCCGGTCATGTGGCTCGCGCCGCACTTCGTCGGGCTGGACGTCGCGGGTGCCGCCTGCCAGCTGTTCGTGCAGCGGCGCGGCGCCTCGATCTACCAGGCGCAGACCAACCCGGTGATCGACGCCGCCGTGCGCCGGGGCCGACTGCGCCACGGGCGCGCCGAGATCTTCTCGCGTGCCGAGACCGCCAAGCCGCTGGTGCGCGCTGTGCGCCGCGGCGCCGCGTTCTTCAACCTGCCCGACATGGACTTCGGCGCGCGCGACGCGGCTTTCGTGCCCTTCTTCGGCGTGCCCGCCGCCACGCTGCTCGCGCCTTCGCGCATGGCCCGCGCGCTGGACATGCGGGTGCAGCCGGTGGTCGCGCGCATGCTGCCGGGCGGCCAAGGCTATCGCGTGAGCTTCCAGCCGGTGTGGGAGGACTTTCCCAGCGACGATCCGCTGGCCGACACCGAGCGCATGAACCGGTGGATCGAGCAGGAGGTGCGGGCCTGCCCCGAGCAGTATTTCTGGGTCCACAAGCGCTTCAAGACGCGGCCCCAAGGCGAGCCGACGCTGTATTGAGCGGCGGTTGGTCTTGGCGTTCGTAGCCTCCGCGGCCCGGTGAACGGCGTAGGTCCGAGCCTCGCGACGAGGTGTTCGCCGCGAGCCGACGACGACCCCGCTCGCCACGCGCGCCTATGCGGGCGCCGCCACGAACTCCTCGATGCGCGCGGCCAGCCGCTGCGGCTGCTCGTGCACGATCCAGTGCGAGGCATCCTCGATGCGCTCCACCTGGAGCTGCGGTACCCAGGCGGGCAGGCCGTCCAGCAGCTCGGGCAGCAAGGCCGTGTCCCGCATGCCCCAGATCACCAGCGTGGGCACCCGCACGGCAAGCATGGATTCCGGAAGATCGAGGCCGGCGGCACCCGGGTCCTGGGGGCTGGGCGGACGCAGCGGAGACGCCTGGTAGTAGTTGCAACCGCCGACCAGACCAGCGCCGCCCCGCCAGGCCTGCCGATATCGATCCTTGGCGGGAGCGTCCAGCCAGTCGGCCGGCCCCATGGCCGTGAACACCGGCCACAGCCGCCGGAAATCGTCTTCGGCGAGCAGGGCGGCCGCGTCGGGCCGGGCGAGGAACAGCATGTAGCTGCTGGCGGCCTGCTGTCGTGGGTTGTGGCGCAACTCGCGGGCAAAGGCGCCCGGGTGCGGCGCGTTCACGATCACCAGCCGCCGCAGCAGCTCGGGCCGCTGGTTGGCCACGGACCAGGCCAGCGCACCGCCCCAGTCGTGCGCCACCAGCGCCTCGATGGGCCCGCCCTGCGCTGCCAGCAGGGCCGTGATGTCCTGCACGAGCAGGCGTGCGCGGTACTGCTCGGGATCGACCGGGGACGAGGAGCCGGCATAGCCGCGCAGGTTGGGAGCGATGCAGCGGAAGCCCCGTGCGGCGAAATGCGTGAGCATGTCGTCCCACACGAAGGCCGCCTCCGGGAAGCCGTGCAGAAAAACCAGCACGGGCGCTCCGGGCGCACCGGCCGCGCGGCATTCGAGCTCGATGCCGTGGGGCAGGGCTTGCACGAAGCGCTCGATCATGGCGTCAGTCCTCGGGTTCGGGTTCGGGCTCGGATTGCGGCGGCACGTCCGCTTCGCCCGGGAGATGCGCCCAGTGCCACAGCAGGTGCGCGGTGTCCTCCACGCCTTGCTTCTTGAGGGCGGAGAACAGTTTCACTTCGCCGCCTCCCGCCTGCAGCCGCATGATCGACAGTGCCTTGTTCGCCTCGGCGCGATTGAGCTTGTCGGCCTTGGTCAACAGCACCAGGAAGCGCAGCCCCTGCTCGACGCGCGGGCGGATCACCTCCAGCAGCACCTCGTCGAGTTCGGTCAGGCCGTGCCGCGGATCGCACAGCAGCACCACGCCACGCAGGTTCTCGCGCGTGACCAGGTAGTTGGCCATCACCTGCTGCCAGCGCAGCTTGTCCTGCTTCGGAACGGCCGCGTAGCCATAGCCGGGCAAATCCGCCAGCACCGCGTCGGTGATGCCCTGGCGTCCCAGCGAGAACAGGTTGATGCTCTGCGTGCGCCCCGGCGTCTTGGATGCGAAGGCCAGGCGCTTTTGCTGGGTGAGCGTGTTGATGCAGGTGGACTTGCCGGCGTTGGAGCGGCCGACGAACGCGATCTCGGGATAGGCGTGCGGCGGCAGGAACTCGAGGCGGGGCGCGGTGGTGAGAAACCGCGCGGTGTGCATCCAGCCCAGCGCCTGGGCAGGCGTGACCTCGCCGGGAGGGCCGGCGTGCAAGGCCGAAGCGTTGGGGGATGTGGGAGCGGGCGTACCCGGGGGATGCGTCATGGGAAAGGGTTCCTGCGGCCGGGCAGGCCAGGGACGCCATTGTAGAATCTCGCGGTTTTGCGCCTTCCAACCCAGACATCCCTATGAAGTTGCCTGCTTCCTTGCTGTTGGCCGCCGTGTTCGCGGCGCCCGTGCTGACCTCGGCCCAGCAGTCGCCCCAGGCCGCGCCCGCGGGCCAGGCTGCTCCCGCCGACGGCGCCGCAGCACCCGCCGCCCCCGCCCCCGCCGCAGCCGCGAAGCCCCAGCAGCCCGCCAAGCCGGACCTGGCCCAGGGCGAGCAGCGCTACACGGCGGTGTGCGCCTCCTGCCACGGCCCGGGCGGCAACTCCGGCACCCCGGCCAACCCCAAGCTGGCACAGCAGCACCCCGAGTACCTGGTCAAGCAGCTCATGGAGTTCAAGTCCGGCAAGCGCCCCAGTCCCATCATGCAAGGCTTCGCCGCACAACTGAGCGAGCAGGAGATGCGCAACGTGTCGTACTGGCTGGCGGCGCAGCAGGCCAAGCCCGGCTTCGCGCGTGACAAGGAACTGGTCGCCCTGGGCGAGCGCGTCTGGCGCGGCGGCATTCCCGATCGCAACATCGCCGCCTGTGCCGGCTGCCACAGCCCGAACGGCGCGGGCATCCCGGCGGTCTATCCGCGGCTGGCCGGGCAGCACGCCGACTACACCGCCGAGGAACTGATCGCCTTCCGTGGCGGCCAGCGCCCCAACGCCGTCATGCAATCGGTCGCCGCCAAGATGAACGATCGCGAGATCCGCGCCGTGTCCGACTACATCGCGGGTCTGCGGTGACCTCTGCGGGAACCAAGCCCGCGTCGCACCACACATAACAGGCGGGGCTTCCATGGCTCCCGCCTTTTTTCTTTTCTCCCCAACTCCATGACCGCCACCACCCACGGACTGAGGCTGCGCTCGGGCTCGCACGCGCTGCGCGCCGGGGTCGAGTTGCTGTCGTCGATGCGCTTCGCGATCGCGCTGCTCACCGTGATCTGCATCGCGTCGGTGATCGGCACCGTGCTCAAGCAGCACGAGCCGGCCGTGAACTACGTGAACCAGTTCGGGCCGTTCTGGGCGGGCGTGTTCGGCGCGCTGAACCTGAACGCGGTCTACAGCGCCTGGTGGTTCCTGTTGATCCTGGGCTTCCTGGTCCTGAGCACCTCGCTGTGCATCGCGCGCAATACGCCCAAGATCCTGAGCGACCTGAAGGCGTACAAGGAGAACATCCGCGAGCAGAGCCTGCAGGCCTTCGCCCACCGCGCGCAGGGTGAGTTGGGCGACGCGCCCGAGCAGGCCGCCCACCGCCTGGGTGGGGCGCTGGCGAAGGCGGGTTGGCGCGTCAAGCTGCAGCGCCGCGAGGGCGCTCAGGGGACTGGCTGGATGGTGGCCGCTCGAGCGGGCGCGGCCAACAAGATCGGCTACCTTGCCGCGCACAGCGCCATCGTGCTGGTGTGCGTGGGCGGCTTGCTCGATGGCGACCTGATCGTGCGGGCGCAGATGTGGTGGGGCGGCAAGACGCCTTACCAAGGCGGTGGCCTGATCGCCGACGTCAAGCCCGAGCACCGACTGCCGGCGACCAACCCGACCTTTCGTGGCAACCTGCTGGTGGCAGAGGGTACGCAGTCGGGCACGGCCATCCTGAACCAGAGCGACGGCATCCTGCTGCAGGAGCTGCCGTTCTCGATCGAACTCAAGAAGTTCATCGTCGAGCACTACTCGACCGGCATGCCCAAGCTGTTCGCCAGCGAGATCGTGATCCACGACCGCGAAACCGGCGAGCGCATTCCGGCGCGCGTCGAGGTCAACCATCCGGCGCGGCACCGGGGCATCGAGATCTACCAGTCCAGCTTCGACGACGGCGGCTCGACCGTGCGCCTGAAGTCGGTGCCGCTGAACGGCAACAGCAAGCCCTTCGAGATCGAGGGCGTGATCGGCGGCAGCTCGCAGCTCACGCGCGGGCAGGGCGCCGGAGCCGACACCCTCACCCTCGAGTACACGGGGCTGCGGGTCATCAACGTGGAGAACTTTACCGGCGACGCCGCGGGCAGCGGCACCGACGTGCGCAGCGTCGATCTGCGCCAATCGATCGAAGCGCGCCTGGGCGCGGGCAACAAGACCGTGACCCCCCGCGAGCTGCGCAACGTCGGGCCGAGCGTGACCTACAAGCTGCGCGACGCGGCGGGCCAGGCGCGCGAGTTCCACAACTACATGCTGCCGGTGCAGCTCGGCGAGGGCGGCACTCCGGTGTTCCTGCTGGGCCTGCGCGACACGCCGGCCGAGACTTTCCGCTACCTGCGAATTCCCGCGGACGAGAAGGGCGAGCTCGACGGCTTCCTGCTGCTGCGCGACGCGCTGGCCGACCCGGCCGCACGCAGCGAGGCGGTGCGCCGTTTTGCGGCGCAAGCGACCGATGCAGCCCGCCCGGAGCTGGCCGAGCAGCTGGCGGCCTCGGCCGGCCGCGCCCTGGAGCTGTTCGCGGGGGCGGGCAGTGGCGAGACAGCCGACGGCCGTGCCGTCGGAGGGCTGCAGGCCCTGTCGCAGTTCATGGAGGCCAACGTTCCCGAAGCCGAGCGCGCCCGCGCCGGCGAGGTCGTGGTGCGCATCCTCAACGGCTCGCTGTTCGAGCTTGCCCAGATCGCGCGGCAGCGCGCCGGCCTGCCGCCGCTGGATTCCAGTGAAGCCACGCAGTCGTTCATGAATCAGGCCGTGATCGCACTGAGCGACATGCACCTGTATCCCGCCCCGATGGCCTTCCGGCTCATGGACTTCACGCAGGTGCAGGCGAGTGTGTTCCAGGTGGCGCGTGCCCCTGGGCGCAACATTGTCTACCTGGGCTGCGCATTGCTGATCGTCGGCATTTTCGCCATGCTCTACGTCCGCGACCGGCGCCTGTGGATCTGGCTGGCACCGCAGGGTGCGGGCAGCCGCGCCAGCATGGCCCTGTCGTCGAACCGCAAGACACTGGACACCGACCGCGAGTTCGACCATCTGCGCACCCATCTCCTGGAATCTTCACGATGACCTCGGCCACCACGACGCTGACCCTCCACGAGGGCTTTCTCTCCCGGCGCAACGTCTTCGACTGGGTGTTCGCCGCCCTGGTGGCGGCCGGCGGTCTGTTCGCGCTGCAGCGCTACGGCGCCTACATGGATGTCTACGAGAAGGCGATCCTGCTCGGCTCCATTCCCTCGGCCATCTGGCTCGGCTGGTTCTGGCGGCCCCTGCGGGTGCTCATGCTGGTGGTCGCGGCGCTGTCGCTGTTGGCGATCGGCGCCTACCAGGGCAGTCTCGAGCGGGCCGAGAGTGTCTTCTGGCTGAAGTACTTTCTGTCGAGCCAGTCCGCAATCCTCTGGATGAGCATGCTCTTTTTCATGAGCACGATCTTCTACTGGCTCGGCATGTTTTCCCGCTCGCAGGCGGACGCCATGGAGCGCATCGGCTCCGGCATTGCCTGGGTGGCGATCACGATGGCACTGATCGGCACGATGGTGCGCTGGTACGAGAGCTACCTGATCGGTCCGGACATCGGTCACATCCCGGTGAGCAACCTCTACGAGGTGTTCGTGCTGTTCTGCTGGATGACGGCCGCCTTCTACCTGTACTTCGAGCAGCAGTACAACACGCGCGCGCTCGGCGCCTTCGTCATGCTGGTGGTGAGCGCCGCGGTCGGTTTCCTGCTCTGGTACACGGTGGTGCGCGAGGCGCACGAGATCCAGCCGTTGGTGCCGGCGCTCAAGAGCTGGTGGATGAAGCTGCACGTGCCGGCCAACTTCATCGGCTACGGCACCTTTGCCCTGGCGGCGATGGTGGCCTTCGCCTACCTCATCAAGATGCAGGCTGCGGAGACCCGGTGGTGGCGCCTGGCGCCGCTGTGGGGGCTGGGCGTCGTCCTGTGCTTCGAGCCCATCGTGTTCCGGCAATCGGCCGAAGGCGGCATGAGCGACTACTGGGCCGTGTACTTCGGGGTGGCCGCGCTGATCACCGGCGGCATCGTTGCGATGCGCGGGCGCATCGCGCAGCGGCTGCCCTCCTTCGAGGTGCTCGATGATGTGATGTACAAGGCCATCGCGGTCGGCTTCGCGTTCTTCACCATCGCCACCGTCCTGGGTGCCCTCTGGGCGGCCGAGGCCTGGGGCGGCTACTGGAGCTGGGATCCGAAGGAGACCTGGGCGCTGATCGTGTGGCTGAACTATGCCGCCTGGCTGCACATGCGGCTGATGAAAGGCCTGCGCGGCGCGCTGTCGGCCTGGTGGGCCCTGATCGGGCTGGCGGTCACGACCTTCGCGTTCCTGGGCGTCAACATGTTCCTGTCGGGCCTGCACAGCTACGGCAACCTCTGAACGCGCAGCGTCGAGCACCGTTATCGTCGGCGCCGGACAATGCACCGGCCGCCAACCTTCCGAGGACCGCCATGCTCATCAGAACCGGACGCGATGGATTCCAGCATCCGCTCGCCAGCGAGATCACTCCGCCGGCCGTCTACGAAAGCCGGCGGCGCCTGATGCGCCTCTGGGCGGCCGGTGCGGCGGGCGCCGCGCTGGCGGGCTGGGCCCAGCGCGAGGCGCTCGGGCAGCAGGCACCCCGACCGGGCAAGCTGGCGCCACTGCCTGCGGCCACCTCGCAGATCCCCGGCGCCGTCACCATGGAGAAGGTGACCGACTACCAGGACGCGACCAGCTACAACAACTTCTACGAGTTCGGCACCGACAAGAGCGATCCGGCGGCGCAGGCGCACCGCCTGGTGACCCGCCCCTGGTCGGTAGAAGTCGATGGCCTGGTGCGCAAGCCGGCGCGGTTCGGCATCGAAGACCTGCTGGCGCTGGCCCCGCAGGAGGAGCGCGTCTACCGTCTGCGCTGCGTGGAAGGCTGGTCGATGGTCATCCCCTGGGTCGGCTACTCGCTGTCCAGGCTGATCGATCGCGTCGAGCCGCTCGGCAGCGCGAAGTATGTCGAGTTCGTCACCCAGGCCGACCCCAAGACCATGCCTGGGCTGCGCTCGAGCGTCCTCGAGTGGCCGTATGTCGAGGGCTTGCGCCTGGACGAAGCCCGGCACCCGCTGACGCTGCTCGCCTTCGGCATGTACGGCGAAGTCCTGCCCAACCAGAACGGTGCGCCGCTTCGCCTGGTGGTGCCCTGGAAGTACGGCTTCAAGAGCGGCAAGTCGCTGGTGCGCATCCGCTTCACCGAAACCGAGCCGCGCACGGCCTGGCACAAGGCGGCGCCGGCCGAGTACGGCTTCTATTCCAACGTCAACCCGGCCGTGGACCATCCGCGCTGGTCGCAGGCCACCGAGCGGCGCATCGGCGAGGGTGGCTTGTTCGCGAAAAGGCGCAAGACCCTGATGTTCAACGGCTACGAGGCCCAGGTCGGGCAGCTGTACGCTGGCATGGACCTGCGCAAGCAGTTCTAGGCGCCCGCACATGGCAACGAGCGCGCGGCGCCCTGCAGGTGCCTGGCTGCTGCACCCTGTAGTCAAGCCTGCGGTCTTCCTCGCGTGCCTGGTCCCGTTCGCCTGGCTGTTCTGGGGTGCCCTGGCGGACACCCTGGGCGCCAACCCGGCCGAAGCGCTGATCCGGGCAACCGGAGACTGGACCTTGCGCTTTCTCTGCCTCACGCTGGCCATCACGCCCGCTCGGGTGGTGTTCGGGCTGCCGCCGCTCGCGCGCCTGCGGCGCATGGTGGGGGTGTTCACCTGGTTCTACGCCCTGCTGCACCTGCTGGCGTACGCCTTGTTCGACATGGGCTTCGAGGCTGGCGAGATCGCACGGGACATCGCCAAGCGGCCCTTCATCCTGGTGGGCTTCACGGCCTTCGTGCTGCTTACGCTCATGGCGGCGACCTCGTTCAACCGCGCGATCCGGACGCTCGGTGCCCGACGCTGGCAGCAGCTGCACCGCGTCGTCTATGCAGTGGCCGGGCTGGCGCTGCTGCATTTTTTCTGGATGCGCTCGGGCAAGAACGACTACGCCGAGGTGCTGGTGTATGCGTCCGTCGTCGGCGTGCTGCTCGGATGGCGCGCCTGGCGGCACCTGTCCGCACGGCGCGCCGAACGGGGCGTGCTCAGCGCGCGAACCGGAAAGCCTGGCGAGGGTGCGCTCGGGCGCTGAGCGGCCGTTGGCACGTGCCGGTGGTCAGTCGAGGAGGCGCTCGCCGCGGATCTGGTCGGCGATGCTTTCGCGTTGCCGGATGAGGCTGGCTGTGTCGCCATCGACCAGCACCTCCGCGGCACGGCCACGGCTGTTGTAGTTGCTGGCCATGCTCATGCAATAGGCCCCGGCGGACAGCACGGCCAGCAGGTCGCCGGGGCGCGCTGCGAGCTCGCGGTCGCGGCCGATCCAGTCGCCGCTTTCGCACACGGGCCCGACGACGTCATAGCGGGCGCTCGGGGCATCGGCGGTTCGGTGCAGCGGCACGATGGCATGGAAGGCCTGGTACATCGCGGGGCGGGGGAGGTCGTTCATGGCGGCATCGACGATGCAGAACGCCTTGTGCTCGCCGGGCTTGAGATACAGCACCTCGGTCAGGCAGACGCCTGCGTTGCCCACGAGGGAGCGACCGGGTTCGACCATGAAGTGGCGGTCGCCGAAGCCGCGCGCGTCGAGCTTCTCGAACAGCTGCTTCCACAGTGCGTCGGCCGCGGGTGGCTGGTCGCCGTTGTAGTCGATGCCCAGCCCGCCGCCGAAATCGATGTGGTCCAGGTGGATGCCGTGTGATTCCAGGGCTTCGACCAGTTCGAGCACGCGGTCCATGGCATCCAGGTACGGCGCGCCGTCGGTGATCTGCGAGCCGATGTGGCAGTCGATGCCGGCCACGCGCAGCGCCGGCAGGGCGGCGGCGCGCTGGTAGGTCGCCAGGGTGCGCTCGTGCGCGATGCCGAACTTGTTGCCCTTGAGGCCGGTGGAGATGTAGGGGTGGGTGCGTGCATCGACGTTGGGGTTCACGCGGATGCTGACCGGCGCGACCTTCTTGCATGCGCTGGCGACCTCGTTGAGCACCTCGAGTTCGGCTTCGCTCTCCACGTTGAAGCAGCCGATGCCCACGTCGAGCGCGCGCAGCATCTCGGCGCGGGTCTTGCCCACGCCGGAGAAGATCACCTTGGCGGGATCGGCACCGGCTCTCAGCACGCGTTCGAGCTCGCCGCCCGAGACGATGTCGAAGCCGCACCCGGCGCGGGCGAACACCTGCAGCACTGCCAAGGACGAATTGGCCTTCATGGCGTAGCAGATGGTCGCCTTGCGCCCCGTGAAACCGCGCTGGTAGGCGGCCAGCGCCGACAGCATGGCGGCCTTGGAATAGACGAAAAGCGGGGTGCCGTGCGAACGCGCCAGCTCGGCGAGGCAGACGCCTTCCATCCAGAGCGCGTCGCCCTCCCAGTGCACGTGGGGGTGTCCGGGCAGGTGGTTCATCGCAGTGTCCCGACGCCGGGCGCGGGAGAGGCAGCGGGCGACGCACTGGTGTCGGCCGGACTGCGAAGGGGCCCCGGCCGCAAGGTCTGCGGCAGGGTGGCCCGGCCGACCGCCTCGGCGCCGGTGGGCAGGTAGAGCGGACCCTTCTGGCCGCAGCCGCCGAGGGCTGCCGCCGCGGCCATCGCACCGCCGGCGCGCAAGGCGGTGACTAGAATCGATTTCGACAACGCGAACATCGACGGATTGTAATGACCGACCTCGAATACCTGGACCGGGCCGAAGCCTTGCTGCGCAGCGTGGAAAGCGCCTGCGACCGCATCAACGACGAGACCGAGGCCGACCTGGACAGCCAGCGTGTGGGGGGCATGATCACGATCAGCTTCAGCAACGGCAGCCAGATCGTGGTGAACCTTCAGAAGCCGCTGCACGAAGTCTGGCTCGCCGCCCGAGCAGGCGGTTTCCACTACCGCTTCGACGGACAGCAGTGGGTCGATACCAAGGGACAGGGCGAGTTCTTCGATAACCTCAGCCGCCAGGCGGCAGCCCAGGCCGGCTTGCCGCTGGCTTTCCGGCCCTAGAGCCAGACAACCGCGACCGCGCGACTGCGGCCCGTCGCTCGCACAGCACGTCTCAGCGGAACAGATCGAGGATGCTGCGGCGCGGCTCCTCGTTTCCGGAGGGCGCCGGCGGCGGAGGCCGGCCGTCCGAATTGAGCAGGCTGCGATCCCGCATATGGTCGCCGGGTGTTCCCTCGCCGCGGCTGCCACCGCCCATGCCCATGCCGGTGCTCGGCGTGAGCGGCACGAGCGGCCCCGTGGGCACGTCGGACATCGGCACCACCCCGGCGGCCGGCGCCGTGGGCGTGATGCCCAGGGTCATGACGCCACCGCCGCGGCTGTATTCCTCGTAGTACCACTCGCCGGCCACGTTCACCACACCCGCGGGCGGAGTGGGCTCGACCACGGGCACGCCGCGCAGTGCCGTTTCCATGAAGTTGATCCAGATCGGCAAGCTCAGCCCGCCGCCCGTTTCGCGATCGCCGAGCGAGCGCGGCGTGTCGTACCCCATCCAGACCACCGCCACCACGTTGGGCTGGTATCCGGCAAACCAGGTGTCGATCGCGTCGTTGGTGGTGCCGGTCTTGCCGTACAGGTCCGGACGCTTGAGGGTGGCATAGGCCTTGGCTGCAGTCCCCGAGCGGGCGATCTCCTGCAGCAGGCGGTTCATCATGAAGGCGTTGCGCGGATCGATGGCGCGCATGGCCTCGTTGCGCAGGGGCGGCTGGGTCTCCACCAGGGTCTTGCCCCGGTGGTCGGTGATCTTCCCGATCATCCACGGGTTCACGCGAAAGCCGCCGTTGGCGAACACCGCATACCCCGTGGCCATCTGCATGGGCGTCACCGTGCCCGCACCCAGGGCCATGGTCAGGTACGGCGGGTGCCGGTCCATGTCGAAGCCGAAGCGCCCGACCCAGTCCTGTGCCTTGTGCGGACCCACGGCCTGCAGGATGCGGATCGACACCATGTTCTTGGACTTGGCCAGTGCGGTGTGCAGTGGCATCGGGCCGTCGAAGCGTCCGTCGAAGTTCTTGGGCTCCCAGGGCTGCCCCCCGGTAACGCTCGAATCGAAGAACAGCGGACCGTCCTGGATCATCGTGGTGGCCGTGAAGCCGTGCTCGAGGGCGGCCGAGTAGATGAAGGGCTTGAAGGACGAGCCCGGCTGACGCCAGGCCTGCGTCACGTGGTTGAACTTGTTCTTGTTGAAGTCGAAGCCGCCCACCATGGCGAGCACGGAGCCGTCGCGCGGATCGAGTGCGACAAAGGCGCCTTCCACTTCGGGCAGCTGCGTGATCTCCCAGCCCTTGGCCGCCTTGGTCACACGGATCACCGCGCCCGGGCGGATCTTGACCTTGGGAGGCGCCTTCTCGGTCAGCCCCGACTGGGCCGGGCGCAGGCCCTCGCCGGTGATCTCGAAGCGATCGCCGTTCTGCCGCACCGCGACCACCCGGCGCGCACTCGCCTCCAGCACCACCGCCGACATCAGGTCGCCGTTGTCGGGATGGTCGTCCAGCACGTCGTCTACTGCCTCGTCCAGCTGCTGCGGGTTGTTCGGCAGGTCGATGAACTGCTCGGGGCCACGGTAGATCTGGCGCCGCTCGTAGTCCATGATGCCGCGCCGAAGCGCCCGGTATGCGGCGTCCTGCTGGTCCGAGCGGATGGTGGTATGCACGTTCAGTCCGCGCGTGTAGGTCTCGTCGCCGTACTGCGCGTGCACCAGCTGCCGCACGGTCTCGGCGACGAACTCGCCGTGCACGCGAACCGGCTCCACGCTTGCGCGCAGCTGCAGCGGCTGCTGCTTGGCGGCATCGGCCTGCGCCTGCGTGATGAAGCCGTTCTCCTCCATGCGCTCGATGATGTAGAGCTGACGCGCGCGCGCGCGTTTCGGGTTGACGATCGGGTTGTACGCGGACGGGGCCTTGGGCAGGCCGGCCAGCATCGCGGCCTCGGCGATGGTGAGGTCCTTCATCGGCTTGCCGAAGTAGGTCTCGGAGGCGGCCGCGAAACCGTAGGCGCGGTTGCCCAGGAAGATCTGGTTCATGTAGATCTCCAGGATGCGATCCTTGGAGAGCTGGTGCTCCAGCTTGAACGTCAGCAGCACCTCGTACAGCTTGCGCGTGAAGGTTTTCTCGGACGACAGGTAGACGTTGCGCGCCACCTGCATCGTGATGGTGGAGGCGCCCTGGCTCTTGGCGCGTCCGAGGTTGGCGAGCGCCGCGCGGGCCAGCCCGCGGTAATCGACGCCACGGTGCTGGTAGAAGCGCGCATCCTCGATCGCGAGCACCGCATCCTTCATGACCTTGGGCACTTCGGAGATCGGGGTCAGGTTGCGCCGCTCCTCGCCGAACTCGCCGATCAGCACCCCGTCGGCCGTGTACACGCGCAGCGGCAGCTTGGGCCGGTAGTCGGCCAGGTCGGAGATGTCGGGCAGGTTGGGATAGGCGACCGACAACGCCACCGCGACGATGATCACAAGGCTGACGCCTGCCGCCAACACCGTCGCCACGCCGATCAACAGGAGCCGCGCTAGCGTGGTGCCCCAGCTGGACGAGCTGGGAGCAGGGCGTCTGGGCGGGCGGGAGGCGGATTCAGGAGGCATAAATTTCCACGGGAACGGGCCCTTCCGATTATGGGCATCGGCACGGCCGAGTTAGAGTCTCGGCTGAGTAGGCGCAACCCGCCTTCGAGCCAGCAACCCGCGTGGTAGTTCGCAGTATGGCAGGCGAACTCGTCGGTTTTTGGCAACGCCGCGCTCTGATGCAAACTGAAAAGTCCTTTTCCGACAAGGATGTTGCTGCTAGCATTGAAGTGAATTCTTAAGTTTGTTACGACTCACTTACAGTCGTTCCTGGAGGCCTCCATTGATCTCGCTGGGCTCTCTGTTTAGCCGCCAGACCGCGCCCCTGCTCGGGCTGGACATCAGTTCTTCCAGCGTCAAGCTGGTGGAGCTCGGGCGTGATGCTGACGGTCGGTATGTCCTGGAACGCTGCGCCATCGAGATGCTCGAGCGCGGCTGGATCACCGACGGCAACATCGAAAAGTTCGATGAAGTGGCCGAGGCCATGCGCCGGCTCGTGAAAAAGAGCGGCACGCGCACCCGCAACGTCGCCATGGCGCTGCCTGCTTCAGCTGTCATCACCAAGAAGATCATCCTTCCTGGAGGGCTCTCCGAGCAGGAGCTCGAAGTCCAGGTCGAGGCCGAAGCCAACCAGTACATCCCCTTCTCGCTCGACGAGGTCAGCCTCGATTTCTGCGTCGTTGGCCCGAGCAACAGTTCGGCCGGCGATGTCGAGGTGCTCATCGCCGCCTCGCGCAAGGAGAAGGTGCAGGACAGGCAAGGTCTGGCCGAAGCCGCGGGCTTGAAGCCGGTCATCCTCGATGTGGAGTCCTATGCGTCGCGCATGGCGGCGGGGCGGCTTATTCAGGGCTTGCCGAACGGCGGCGTCGATTCCATGGTGGCGCTGTTCGAAGTCGGGGCCTTCACCACCAGCATGCAGGTGATCCGCAACGGCGACGTGCTCTACGACCGCGACCAGGCTTTCGGAGGTGCGCAGCTCACCCAGCTCATCGTGCGCCAGTACGGCTTCACGCCTGAAGAGGCCGAGACGAAAAAGCGCAGCGGCGACCTGCCGGAGGACTACGCGGCCGGCGTGCTCAAGCCCTTCGTCGACAGCATGGCCCAGGAGATCGCCCGGGCCCTGCAGTTCTTCTTCACCAGCACCCCGCACAACCGCGTAGATCACGTGCTGATCGGTGGCGGCTCGGCGGCCCTTCCCGGCCTGACCGAAACCGTCACGGCGCACACCTCCTTCAGCTGTGGCCTGGCCGACCCCTTCGACGGGATGCAGATCGGCACCACCATCCGCGAGAAGAAGATGCGGCGTGAAGCGCCCTCGTACCTCACCTCGTGCGGCCTGGCCCTTCGGAGGTTTGCCCAGTGATCCTGATCAACCTGCTGCCGCATCGCGAGGCCGCCCGCAAGCGCCGACGCGAGCACTTCTATGCCAGCCTCGCCGGCGCCGCCGTGGTCGGCCTGCTCGCTTCCGGTGGCATCTACGGCTGGTACGCCGCCCAGATCGCCGACCAGCAGGCCCGCAACGGCGTGCTGCAGGCCGAAATCCAGCGCCTCGAAGTCCAGATCAAGGACATCGCCAACCTGCAAAAGGAAATCGCCGGACTGCGCGCACGGCAACAGGCGGTGGAAGACCTGCAGGCCGATCGCAACATGCCGGTGCACCTGCTCAACGAGCTCGTGCGCCAACTGCCCGATGGCGTCTACCTCACCTCCGTGCGTCAGGAGAACCAGATCGTCAGCATCGCCGGCACCGCGCAGTCCAACGAGCGCGTCTCGGAGCTGCTGCGGAATCTGGGCAACAACAGCCCCTGGCTGACCCGGCCCGACCTGGTGGAGATCGTGGCGAGCACCACGGCCGTCAGCGCGCGCGAGCAGCGTCGCGTGGCGAACTTCAACATCAAGGTGCGCGTGCTGCGGGCGAGCGAGGTGCAGCCGCCCGCCGCCGCGGGCGCCAATCCCGCTGCCGCCAAGACTTGACCGCCATGCCCAAGAAACCGCGCAAACAACTGAACCTGCAGGCGAACTGGGCACGGTTCGCCGGCCAGTTCAAGAACCTCAACACCCAGGATCCCGCCGGCTGGCCGATGGCGCCTCGCGTGAGCCTGTGCGTGTCCGTGGCCATCGGCATCGTCGTCGCGCTCTGGGTCGTCATGCTCAGCACCTACGACGAGGAACTGCAGGCCGAGGTGGCCCGCGAGGACACCCTCAAGGCGGACTACGGCCGCAAGCTGGCGCAGGCAGTCAATCTCGATGCCCTGCGCAAGCAGCGCGAACAGGTCACCCAGTACGTCACGCAGCTGGAGAAGCAGCTTCCCGGCAAAGCCGAGATGGACGCGCTGCTCTCCGACATCAACCAGGCGGGCCTGGGGCGCAGCCTGTACTTTGAGCTCTTCCGGCCGGGCCAGGTGAGCGTGCGCGAGTACTACGCCGAACTGCCGATCTCGGTGCGCGTCACCGGCCGCTACCACGACATCGGCTCCTTCGCCTCCGATATCGCCAACCTTTCGCGCATCGTGACGCTGAACAACCTGGCGATCCTGCCGGGCCGCGAAGGCACCCTGACCATGGAGGCGACGGCCAAGACCTTCCGCTATCTCGATCCCGAAGAGGTGGCCGCGCAGCGCAAGGCCGCCGGAGGTGCGAAGAAATGACAAGGACGACTCTGGCCCTGATCGCCACCGGCGCGCTGCTCGCGGGGTGCGGCGAGCAGCAGGGCGACGAGCTGCAGCAATGGATGGCCCAGCAACGTGCCACGACCGTCGCCAAGATCGAGGTGGTGCCCGAGCCCAAGAAGTACGCCCCGCAGGCCTACAGCGAGGAGAACGCATCGGACCCCTTCAGCCGCGACAAGCTCACGCAGGCCCTGCGCCGCGAAGCGGGGCAGGCGACCTCCAACACCACGCTGGTGGCGCCCGAGCTGGCTCGGCGCAAGGAGCCGCTCGAAAGCGTGCCACTGGACAACATGGCCATGGTCGGCAGCCTGCTCCAGCAGGGCAGGCCGGTCGCCCTGATCAAGGTCGACAACCTGCTCTATCAGGTGCGCACCGGTCAGTACCTGGGCCAGAACTACGGACGGATCACGAAGGTGGGGGAAGCCGAGGTCGTGCTGCGCGAGATCGTGCAGGACCCCTCCGGTGACTGGGTGGAGAGGGCTGCCACGCTGCAGCTGCAAGAGAGGGCGAAATGAAGACACATATCGGGGCAGCCAGCCTGCCGTTCCTGGCCCTGTGGTGGGCACTGGTGGCGCTGGTCGTTCCTCCAGCCGTCCGGGCGCAGGGCGCACCGCTAGCCGTGGAGTCCGTGAGCAGCTCGATCCAGGGCGGCGTCGAGGTCGTGCGCATCGACTTCTCGCAGCCGCTCACGGCCGTGCCGCGCGGCTTCACCATCCAGGCGCCGGCGCGCATCGCGCTCGACATTCCGGGTGCCGCCAACGCACTGGGCCGCAACACGGTCGAGATCAACCAGGGCAACGTGCGGTCGGTCAACGTCGTGCAGGCCGGCGAGCGCACCCGGCTCGTCGTCAACCTCAAGGCCCCTTCCGCCTACAAGGCGCAGATCGACGGCAAGTCGCTGCTCGTCGCGCTGGAGGGCACGACCGCGGTGGCTGCCGCCCCGGCAGCGGCGTCTACGGCAACGTTTTCCGAAAACCGCAACCGCGACACCCAGCCGATCAAGGACGTCGATTTCCGCCGCGGCGCCGACAGCGCCGGGCGCGTGATCGTCGATCTGCCGAACAACCAGGTCGGCGTCGATCTGCGCCAGCAGGGACAGAACCTGGTGGTGGAATTCATGCGCTCCTCGCTTCCCGAGGGGCTGCGCCGTCGCATCGACGTGACCGATTTCGGCACGCCGGTGCAGACCGTCACCACCACGCAGACCGGTGATCGGGTGCGCATGGTGATCGAGCCCAAGGGGCAGTGGGAGCACAGCGCCTACCAGAGCGACAACCAGTTCGTGGTCGAAGTGCGCCAGCAGCGCGTCGATCCGACCAAGCTGTCGCAGGGGCCGGGGTACACCGGCGAAAAGCTTTCGCTCAATTTCCAGAACATCGAGGTTCGCTCGCTGTTGCAGGTGATCGCCGACTTCACCAACTTCAACGTCGTCACCTCCGACTCGGTCACGGGTGCCGTGACGCTGCGGCTCAAGGACGTGCCCTGGGACCAGGCGCTCGACATCATTCTGCAGGCCAAGGGCCTGGGCATGCGCAAGAGCGGCAACGTGCTGTGGATCGCGCCCAAGGACGAAATCGCGGCCAAGGAAAAGCTCGACCTCGAGAGCCGCGCCGCCATCCAGGGGCTGGAGCCGCTGCGCACGCAGGCATTCCAGCTGAACTACACCAAGGCGGCCGACGTCGCCGTCCAACTGCAGGCCGGCCCGGTGGCCAACCGGATCGTGAGCAGCCGCGGCAGCGTGATCGCCGAGGCCCGTACCAACCAGCTGTTCGTCACCGACATCGCGTCGCGCCTTGAGCAGGTGCAGGAGATGATCAGCAAGCTGGACGTGCCGGTGCGCCAGGTCCTGATCGAGGCCCGCATCGTCGAGGCGGCCGACACCTTCGGCAAGTCGCTCGGGGTGCGTCTGGGCGGCAGCGACCTGCGCGGCCTGCGCGGCGGCGATCCGGGCTATTCGCTGGTCGGCAACAACCGCGTCGCCTTCGGCGGCACCTACGACGCCGTGAGCGGTACGACCGGCGAGGGCGCCATCACGCTCGACACCATCAACACCAACTTCGTCAACCTGCCGGCCGTGGGCGTCGGCGGCTTCGAGGCGCCGACCTTCGCGCTGTCGCTGTTCAGCTCGGCCGCGAACCGATTCCTGAACCTCGAGCTGTCGGCCCTCGAAGCCGACGGCAAGGGCAAGCTGGTGTCCAGCCCGCGCATCGTGACGGCGGACCAGACCAAGGCACTGATCGAGCAGGGCACCGAGTTCCCCTACCAGCAGGCCACCGCCAGCGGCGCCACCGCCGTGGCGTTCCGCCGCGCCACCCTGAAGCTGGAAGTGACCCCGCAGATCACGCCCGAGGGCAACATCATCCTCGACCTCGACATCAACAAGGACAGCCGTGGCGAGACGACGGCGGCCGGTATCGCCATCAACACCAAGCACATCCGAACGCAGGTGCTGGTCGAGAACGGCGGCACCGTCGTCATCGGCGGCATCTTCGAGCTGACCGAAACCGAAAACGAAGCGCGCGTGCCGCTGCTCGGCGAACTGCCCGGCGTCGGCAATCTCTTCAAGAACCGCCAGCGCACGGCGAACAAGCAGGAAATGCTGGTGTTCATCACGCCGAAGATGATTTCGGATAGGACCGCGGCGCGGTAATTTCAAGCAACTAGACAACTTAGACGGACGCGGGCCGCAATGGGGTCCGTTAGAGGGGAATTCACATGTTCATGTTCAGGCCCATCGTCACGGCGCTCGTTGTCACGGCGCTCGTTGCCTGCGGGGGTGGTGGTGGCAGCCCCGGGCTCACGCCGTCGTCCGGAGGCGGCGGGACAGTTGGCGGCGGTGGCTCGACGCCCACCGCGGGAGAGCCCGCGACCGCGAAGTTCATTTACGAACTCTCCAACACCGCTTTGAGCTCCTCCGGCGCGGAGAAGACCCTTCTCACCGTGACCGCGCTCGATGCCAACAACAACCCGGTGAGCGGCGCCAGCGTTCGTGTGGCGGTGGATTCGGGTGTCTATACGCCGGTTACGTCCACCACCGGTGCGGACGGCAAGGCTTCGGGCAACATCACTATCGGTTCGGACAAGGCTAACCGGAACATCACGGCGACCATGTCTGTGGGCGCTCAGACCGGTAAGACCAGCATTGCGGTGACCGGCAGTCAGGTCGCGTTGACGCCCGTGCCGGCCAGCCCTGCACCCGGTCAGCCTACGCGCGTGGACTTCAAGGTGACGGACGCCAACGGTACCGGCATCGGGAACGTTCCGGTGCAGCTCAGCGGAACTTTGGGTCTGATCGGCAGCGTGACCACCGACAGCTCCGGCAACGCGAGCGCGACCCTTGACGCGGCACCGGCGGCTTCGGGAACCTACACGGTCGTTGCGACCGCGGTCGGAGTGAAGGCGACCCGGTCAGTGCAGGTCATCGCGGCCGGCGGTGGGGGTATTCCTGATGTAACCGAAACCATCAGCTCGGCAAGCCTGGCTATCGTCCCGAATACGCTTTCGCCCAATGCGGCAGGCTCCAATACCAGCCGGGCCAGCCTCCGGGCGAAGTTCCTGAACGCGAGCAACACGGCGGTGCAGAACGTGCGCGTACGCTTCGACATCCTATCCTCGAGTCTGGGCGCGGAGGAGGGCATCAGCACTGGAACGGCTGTTGTTTATAGCGACGCAAACGGCGACGCAGTTGCCGAATATATCGCCGGCACCCGCTCGAGCCCGACGGACGGAGTCGAAATTCGTGCGTGCTACGGTTTAACTGATGCATCGATTGCCGGTACGGCTTGCCCGTCCTCAGTCACGAAGAAGCTGACCGTCGCGAGCCAGCCAGTTTCGATCACTCTGGGTGACAACAACCTCCTGAGCAAGGGCACCGGTTCGCTTACTTACATCAAACAGTTCGATGTCGCGGTTGCAGATTCGGCTGGCAACGCCGTTTCCAACGCGGTGGTTTCGGCCAGCGTCGATGTGGCTGGCTACTACAAAGGCGTTTGGAAGGGGGCGACTACCTGGTGTGAAAACGAGGACACCAACCGCAACGGGTTCCTTGACGTGGGTGAGGACCGCAACACCAACGGAACGATCGAGCCCAGGAAGGCGGATGTGCTTCTTTCCTTCGTGAACGGAAAGGTGACTGGCGCCAACGGACGGCTTTCCATTCAGGTGGAGTACCCGCAGAACGTCGCTACCTGGCTGCAGTACACCGTGAAGGTCACCACCAGCGTGGCGGGCTCGGAGGGAACGGTTATCCGCAGCTACACGACGGACTTCGTGGAAGGTGACGACAAGAACGGTTCGTTCCTGACCGCCCCGTACGGCAGCGGGACCTGCGCCAGCCCCAACTGAGGGGGGCTTGAGACGTGGGAGGGTTCCGTGGATCCGATCGCCCTCATCGGCCTCCCCGGCGCCGGCAAGACCACCGTCGGCAAGCTTCTCGCGCGCCGGCTGGGCCTTGCCTTCATCGATAGCGATGCCGCGATCGAGCAGCAACTGGGCTGCTCGATTCGCGCGTTCTTCGAGGCGCAGGGAGAGGCCGCTTTCCGCGATGTCGAGTCGCAGGTCCTGCACCGCCTGACCGAGGGCGAGGCCTGCGTGCTGTCCACGGGTGGCGGCATCGTGCTGCGCTCGGAGAATCGCGACCGTCTACGTGCCACGTGCCGCGTGGGCTATCTCGACGCGTCACCCGAAGACCTCTTCAGGCGCCTGCGGCACGACGGCAAGCGGCCGCTGCTGCAGGTGGACGACCCGCTCGCGCGGCTGCGCGCCCTGCATGCCGAGCGTGCGCCGCTATACCGCGAGACGGCCCACATCACCGTCGAGGCGGGCCGTGCGAGAGCGGCCGAAGTGGTCGAGCGCCTGTGCGCACAGCTTGCGGCGGGGCCCGGATCGCCCTGAACCCTGCAAGGGGCTGGCCTTAAACTCGCCCGATGCCCGCACCCGCCTCGCCGCTTCCTTCGACGCAGCAGCTTCGCATCGACCTGGGAGAGCGCAGCTACCCCATCCTGATCGGTGAGGGCCTGCTGGCACAGATGGCGCAGCTGCCGCTTCCCGCGGCGCACGCCGCCCTGGTGGTCACCAACACCACCGTCGAGCCGCTGTACGCCCAGACGTTGCGCACGGCGCTCGCTGCACGCTACCGACATGTCGGCGTGCTGGCGCTCCCCGACGGCGAGGAGCACAAGCACTGGCAGACCCTCCAGCAGATCTTCGACACCTTGATCGAGCAGGGAAGCGACCGCAAGACCGTGCTGTACGCGCTCGGTGGCGGGGTGGTCGGCGACATCACCGGATTTGCAGCCGCGTGCTACATGCGCGGTGTGCCCTTCGTGCAGGTGCCCACCACGCTCCTGGCGCAGGTCGATTCGTCGGTCGGCGGCAAGACGGCGATCAACCATCCGCGCGGCAAGAACATGATCGGCGCTTTCTACCAGCCGCATCTGGTGGTGTGCGACCTCGATACATTGCGGACCCTCCCCATGCGCGAGCTGAGCGCCGGCCTGGCCGAGGTGATCAAGTACGGGCCCATCGCCGACATGGCCTTCTTCGATTGGATCGAGGAGCACCTGCCGTCATTGCTCGCGCGTGATCCGGCGGCCCTGGCGCACGCGGTGCGCCGCAGCTGCGAGATCAAGGGCGAGGTGGTCGGCCAGGACGAGCGCGAAGGCGGCCTGCGCGCCATCCTCAACTTCGGCCACACCTTCGGCCACGCGATCGAGGCCGGGCTCGGCTTCGGCAACTGGCTGCACGGCGAGGCGGTGGGCTGCGGCATGGTGATGGCGCTGCACCTGTCGCGTGAGCTCGGCTTCATCGACGACGCCCTGGTCGAGCGCTGCACCGCGCTCATTGCCCGCGCGGGCCTGCCCACGCGCGGGCCGGACCTGGGTACGCACCGCTACCTGGAGCTGATGCGCCTGGACAAGAAGGCCGAGGCCGGAGAGATCCGCTTCGTCGTGGTGCGCGAGCCCGGACGCGCCGAGATCGTTGCCGCGCCCGACGCAACCGTCGCGCGCGTCATCGAACGCTGCTGCCGCTGAGGCGGCGTACACGGCGGCACCGCCATGACGCTCGCGTCCTTTGCCAGCGATCCCGCCCGCTCCCGCGGGCGTCGCCATCCCGAGCCGCCGACGCCGCACCGCAGCGCCTTCCAGCGCGATCGGGACCGCATCGTGCACTCCACCGCGTTCCGCCGCCTGGTCTACAAGACGCAGGTGTTCCTCAACCACGAGGGCGACCTGTTTCGCACGCGCCTCACGCATTCCATCGAGGTGGCCCAGCTCGGACGCTCCATCGCGCGGCCCCTCGGCCTCGCCGAGGACCTGGTGGAGGCGATCGCGCTGGCGCACGACCTGGGGCACACGCCGTTCGGACACGCCGGACAGGACGCGCTCAACGAGTGCATGGCCGCGCACGGCGGTTTCGAGCACAACCTGCAGAGCCTGCGCGTGGTCGATCGCCTCGAGGAGCGCTATCCGCGCTATGACGGGCTGAACCTGTGCTTCGAGACGCGCGAGGGCATCCTCAAGCATTGTTCGCGCGCCAATGCCCTGCACCTGGAGCAGGCAGAGCCCGGCGGGGTGGGGCGCCGCTTCCTCGATCGCACGCAGCCCAGCCTGGAAGCGCAGCTGTGCAACCTGGCCGACGAGATCGCCTACAACGCACACGACATCGACGACGGTGTGCGCTCAGGCCTTATTTCCATCGAGCAGCTGGCGCAGGTCGCGCTGTTCGAGCAGTACAGGCACCACGCCGCGCAGGCGCACCCGCATCTCGCGGGGCGACGCCTGCTGTACGAAACCATCCGGCTCATGTTGAGCGCGCAGGTACACGACGTCATCGACGCGACGGCGCAGGCGCTGCAGGCGGCCGGCGTGCGCAGCGCCGATGAAGCGCGATGCACGTCCGCACTGGTGTGCTTCAGCGAGCCCATGCAGCAGCGCTCGGCCGAGCTCAAGCGCTTCCTGCTGCACAACCTCTACCGCCATCCGCAGGTCTGCGAAACCACCAGCCGTGCACGGGAGGTCGTGCGCGGGCTCTTTGCCGCCTATGCCGCGCAACCGGCCGAAATGCCGGCGTCCTTCGCCGAGCGGCCCGACACGCCGCGCGCCATCGCCGACTACATCGCCGGCATGACCGACCGCTTCGCCGTTCGCGAGCACGAGCGCCTCACCGGGCAACGGCTGTTGCCGGCATGAGCCGCGCACGCATCGATCCCTCCGTGCTGGTGATCGCGGCGGGCGTGTCGGCCGCCGTTCATGTGGGCAAGCTGCCGCCGGCGCTGCCGGCCCTGCGCGACGCACTCGATGTCACGCTGGTGCAGGCGGGCTTCCTCATCTCGCTGGTGCAGCTGGCCGGCATGGCGCTCGGGCTCATGGTGGGGCTGGCGGCCGACAGTGTCGGCCTGCGCCGCACCATGGTGGCCGGCCTTGCCGTGCTCACGGCCTCCAGCTTGCTCGCCGCCACCGCGACGGCGCCGTGGATGCTGCTCACGCTGCGCGGCTTTGAAGGGCTCGGGTTCCTGCTGGCGTCCATGCCCGCTCCCGGGCTGGTGCGCCGGCTGGTACCTCCCGAGCGCCTGGCGCCACGGCTGGGGTTATGGGGGTGCTACATGCCCTTGGGGACTGCCCTGGCTCTGCTGCTCGGTCCGGTGTGGGTGTCCGCGTGGGGCTGGGAGTCGTGGTGGTGCGCGGCCGCGCTCCTGTCGGGCGCCATGGCGGCCGCGGTGCTGGCGCGCGTGCCGCCGGACGGGGAGGGTCGGGCGCAGGCGCGCGCCGCGGCCGGCTCGGCATCGGGGCCTGTTTCGCCACCGGCGCCCGCACACGCACCGGTATCGGAATCGGGAGTGCGAGTGGAAGTGGGGGCGGCACCGGCACCGGCATCGGCATCGGCATCGGCATCGGCATCGGCATCGGCACCTGAGCCTCAGTTTTCGTCTCCGTCCGGGACCATGCCTGCTCGCGTAAGCGAAGCCCCCTGGGGGAAACGGCTGGGGCAGACCCTGCGCGCTCCCGGGCCGTGGCTGATAGCTGCCGCCTTTGCCGTGTACTCGGCGCAGTGGCTTTCCGTCATCGGCTTCCTGCCGAGTGTCTACGCCCAGGCCGGACTGGCTCCGTCCGTCGCGGGCGTCGCCACTGCCCTCGTGGCGGCGGTCAACATGCTGGGCAACCTGGCCTCTGGGCGCCTGCTGCAGCGCGGTGTGGCGCCGCAGGGCCCGTTGCAGCTTGCCTTCGGCACCATGGCCATCGGCGGGCTGCTGGCGTTCGCCCCGCTCGGCTTCCTCGGCACCGGGCTCGCCACGGGTGTGGCCTACGCTGCGGTGCTGTGCTTCTCGGCCGTGGGCGGCTTGATACCGGGCACGCTGTTCTCCCTCGCGGTGCGCTTCGCCCCAGATGCGGGTACCGTCTCGACCACCGTGGGCTGGATGCACCAGTGGTCGGCCCTGGGCCAGTTCGCCGGTCCACCGGTGGTGGCCTGGGTGGCGACGCGCAGCGGTGGTTGGGGCAGCAGCGGCCTCGTCACGGCAAGCTGCGCGGTGGCAGGCCTGCTGCTGGCCGCACGGATCGGCCGCCTCGACAGACGCCAGCGCAGCGGTGAAGCCGCCGCCTAGGCCCTGAACCGGAGCCATGCGAGGCCGAGCCGAAGCCGGCAGCCTCCTTGGCCGCAGCCCTCAGCCCAGCGGCGGTGCCGGGCATAAAATCCGCCGCTTGCCCGAAGACTCTCCACCCTCGATGCCGTCCGATTGCGAGCAGGCGCTGGCCGACACGCGCCGCTGGCTCGAGCGTGCCGTCGTCGGACTGAACCTGTGTCCCTTCGCCAAGTCTGTGCTCGTGCGACAACAGGTTCACTTCGCGTGGTGCGATGGGGAAGGCTGGGACGGCGTGCTGGAGGCCCTGGAGCGGGAAGCCGGTGAGCTCACCGCACTGCAGCCGCAGCAGCGCGACACCACGCTGCTGGTGCTGCGGGGGCCGGCCGATTTCATCGAGTTCACCGGCCTGGTGGCGCAGGGTGAACGCCGCCTGCGCAGCCTGGGGCTGCAAGGCGTGCTGCAGCTGGCGAGCTTCCACCCGGAATTCCAGTTCGCCGGCACCGACGTCGACGACATCTCCAACTGCACCAACCGCGCACCCTGGCCCACGCTGCACCTGCTGCGCGAGGCCAGTCTCGACCGCGCGGTGCAGGCCTTCCCGGATGCGGCGGCCATCTACGAAACCAACATCGCCACCCTGCAGCGGCTCGGCGCCCTGGGCTGGGCGCAACTGGGCGTGGCACGGTCATGACCCGCAGCGTCGTGCGCGCCAGTGCGATGGACCCGGACATCCGCCCCGGCCAATCGACGGAGTTGCTCAAGGAGCTGCACATCCTCACGCGCGAGGGCAAGCTCAACCAGGACTCGCGCCGCAAGCTCAAGCAGGTGCTGCACCTCTACCAGTTTATCGAAAAGCTCCTGCTCGAGCTGCCCGCGGACGACCCCGGACGGCCGGTGCTGGTGGATCACGGCGCCGGCAAGTCCTACCTCGGCTTCATCCTCTACGACCTGTTCCTCAAGCCGCGCGCGCACGGGCAGGTGATCGGGGTGGAAAGCCGGCCGGAGCTGGTGGAGCACTCGCGCTCCTTGGCGCAGCGGCTCGGCTTCGACCGCATGCACTTCCTCAACCTGCGTGCCGCCGAGGCCCTCGATTGCGCCGACATTCCGGTGACGGTCGATATGGTCACGGCGCTCCATGCCTGCGACACAGCGACCGACGACGCCATCGACTTCGGCCTGGCCCGGCAGGCGCGCTTCATGGTGCTGGTGCCCTGCTGTCAGGCCGAGGTGGCGGGCTGCCTGCGGCAGAACAAGGCGCTCTCACTGGCGCGGACCCCGCTCGCGGAGCTCTGGCGCCATCCCCTGCACACGCGTGAGATGGGCAGCCAGCTCACGAATGTGCTGCGCTGCCTCTACCTGGAGGCGTGCGGGTGGCAGGTCACGGTCACGGAGCTGGTCGGCTGGGAGCACAGCATGAAGAACGAGCTGATCCTGGCGCGGCGCACCGGCCAGCGCAAGCGCAGCGCGGCGGAGCGGCTGCGGGCGCTGCTGCAGGAGTTCGGTCTCGAGTCACTCGAGGCGAGCCGCTTCGCGCGCCTGCCCGGCGCACCGGCTGAAACCGCCGGCGCTGCAGCCTAGCGCTGCCGCCGGCGTGCCCGCTTGAAGGCGACCGCCGCGGCTATCACGCCCAGCGCGACAAAGGCGAACACCACCAGCCCGATGTAGGGCTGGGGCACGCCGAGCACGACGGCCACCCAGACCATGGCCGCCATCGCCAGTAGAAAGCCGATCATCCACGCCGTGAACATTGCGAAGGCCCTGCTCGAAACGCCTCCAGTGTCGCGAAGCGCCATCGCGGCGCATGTACGCCGTTGTCCTGCACCGACGTCGGATGGCGCCCGCGTCGCGGAAAATCGGGGACACACTGCAGCACGCCATGGCTCGACTTCCCCGCCTCTCGCTTCCCGAACTACCGCACCACGTGGTTCAGCGCGGCCACAACCGGCAGCCCATCTTCCTCGAGCCCGGCGATTACGCGGACTTCCACCGCCTGCTGCACGAGCAGTCGCGCCAGCATGCGGTGGCGGTGCATGCCTACGTGCTGATGCCCAATCACGTCCACCTGCTGGTCACGCCGACGCGGCCCGATGCGCTCGGCCGGATGATGCAGGGCGTGGGCCGCAGCTACGTGCGCGGCTTCAATGCCCGCAACGGGCGCAGCGGCACCTTGTGGGAGGGGCGCTTTCGCAGTTCGCTGCTGCAGCCCGAAACCCATCTGCTGGCCTGCATGGCCTACCAGGACCTCAACCCCGTGCGGGCAGCGCTGGTGGAGGAGGCTTCAGCCTGGGAGTGGTCGAGCCACCGGCACTACATCGGCCGCCACGTCGATCGGCTCGTCACCCCGCATCCGCTGTTCTGGCAGATCGGCAACACCCCCTTCGCCCGCGAGCATGCCTATGCGCAACTCGTGGCGGCCGGGCTGGGCCCCGCCATGGTGCAGGCCTTGACCGATGCGGCGCTGCACGGATGGGCCCTCGGCGACGCAGCCTTCCTGGCCGACGTGCAGGCGCGCACGCAGCGCCGCGTCATCCGAGGCAATCCAGGGCGTCCGCGCACCAAGACGAGTTGATCTGTCCCTGATTTGACGTGCTGTTCGTGCGCCCCTGAAAAACGCTCATCTGACCCCGTTTAATTCACTTGGTCAGGTTGCTGCGCTGCACTATGCTTCCCGATCCCGCGAAGTCTCCAAGGAAAACCCCTATGGCCACGCCCGCCGAAATCAGCCACCTCCAGGAACACGGCCTTTATCAGTCCGGCAACGAACATGACGCCTGCGGGGTCGGTTTCGTCGCCCACATCAAGGGCGTCAAGAGCCACGCCATCGTGCAGCAGGGCCTCAAGATCCTGGAAAACCTCGACCACCGCGGCGCCGTGGGCGCCGACAAGCTGATGGGCGACGGAGCCGGCATCCTGATCCAGTTGCCGGACCTGCTGTACCGCGAGGAAATGGCCCGGCAGGGCGTCACCCTGCCGCCGCCGGGCGAGTACGGGGTGGGCATGATCTTCCTGCCCAAGGAACACGCCTCGCGGCTGGCCTGCGAGCAGGAAATGGAGCGCGCGATCAAGGCCGAGGGGCAGGTGCTGCTGGGCTGGCGCGACGTACCGGTCAATCGCGACATGCCGATGTCGCCCGCCGTGCGCGAGAAAGAGCCGGTGCTGCGCCAGGTCTTCATCGGCCGCGGCAGCGACGTCATCGTGCAGGACGCGCTGGAGCGCAAGCTGTACGTGATCCGCAAGACCGCCAGCGCCGCCATCCAGAACCTGCACCTCAAGCACAGCAAGGAGTACTACGTCCCCAGCATGTCCAGCCGGACGGTGGTCTACAAGGGCCTGCTGCTGGCGGACCAGGTCGGCACCTATTACCGCGACCTGCAGGACGAGCGCTGCGTCTCGGCCCTGGGCCTGGTGCACCAGCGCTTCTCGACCAACACCTTCCCCGAGTGGCCCCTGGCGCACCCTTACCGCTACGTCGCGCACAACGGCGAGATCAATACCGTCAAGGGCAACTACAACTGGATGAAGGCGCGCGAGGGCGTGATGTCCTCTCCGGTGCTCGGCGCCGACCTGCGCAAGCTCTATCCGATCAGCTTCGCGAGCCAGTCCGACACCGCCACCTTCGACAACTGCCTCGAACTGCTCACCATGGCGGGCTACCCCATCAGCCAGGCCGTGATGATGATGATCCCGGAACCCTGGGAGCAGCACGCCACGATGGACCCGCGCCGGCGCGCCTTCTACGAGTACCACGCCGCGATGCTCGAGCCCTGGGACGGCCCGGCGTCCATCGTCTTCACCGACGGGCGCCAAATCGGCGCCACCCTGGACCGCAACGGGCTGCGCCCCTCGCGCTACTGCGTCACCGACGACGACCTGGTCATCATGGCTTCCGAGTCGGGCGTACTGCCGGTTCCCGAGAACAAGATCGTTCGCAAGTGGCGCCTGCAGCCCGGCCGCATGTTCCTGATCGACCTGGAACAGGGCCGCATGATCGACGACGAGGAGCTCAAGGCCAGCCTCGCCAACAGCAAGCCCTACAAGCAGTGGATCGAGAACCTGCGCATCAAGCTCGACGACCTGTCCGAGGGTGCCGGCCATCCATCCGCCAACGAGGTCTCGCTGCTCGATCGCCAGCAGGCCTTCGGCTACACCCAGGAGGACATCAAGTTCCTGATGTCTCCGATGGCGCAGGCCGGCGAGGAGGGCGTCGGCTCCATGGGCAACGACAGCCCGCTGGCGGTGCTGTCCGACCGCAACAAGCCGCTCTACAACTACTTCAAGCAGCTGTTCGCGCAGGTGACGAACCCGCCGATCGATCCGATCCGCGAGGCCATCGTCATGTCGCTGGTGTCCTTCATCGGGCCCAAGCCGAACCTGCTGGACATCAACCAGGTCAATCCGCCGATGCGGCTCGAGGTGAGCCAGCCCATTCTCGACTTCGCGGACATGGCCAAGCTGCGCGACATCGACAAGGTCTCGCAAGGCAAGTTCCGCAGCTACACGCTGGACATCACCTACCCGCTCGCCTGGGGACACGAGGGTGTCGAGGCCAAGCTGGCCTCGCTCAACGCCGAGGCGGTGGATGCGATCAAGAGCGGCAAGAACATCCTGATCATCAGCGACCGCGGCGTGAGTGCCACGCAGGTCGCCATCCCCGCGCTGCTGGCGCTGTCGTCCATCCATCAGCACCTGGTGCGCGAGGGCCTGCGCACCACCGCAGGCCTGGTGGTCGAGACCGGCTCGGCCCGCGAGGTCCACCATTTCGGCGTGCTGGCCGGCTACGGTGCGGAGGCCGTGCACCCCTACCTGGCGATGGAGACCCTGGCCGCAATCCACAAGGACCTGCCGGGCGAGCTGTCGGCCGAGAAGGCCGTCACCAACTACGTCAAGGCGATCGGCAAGGGCCTGTCCAAGATCATGTCCAAGATGGGCGTGAGCACCTACATGAGCTACTGCGGCGCGCAGCTGTTCGAGGCCATCGGCCTGAACAGCGACACCATCTCGCAGTACTTCACCGGCACGGCCAGCCGCGTCGAGGGCATCGGCGTCTTCGAGATCGCCGAGGAAGCGATTCGCATGCACAAGGCGGCCTTCGGCAGCGACCCGGTGCTGTCCTCCATGCTCGACGTAGGCGGCGAGTACGCCTGGCGCGTGCGTGGCGAGGAGCACATGTGGACGCCCGATGCGATCGCCAAGCTGCAGCACTCGACCCGCGCCAACAGCTGGAGCACCTACAAGGAATACGCCCAGTTGATCAACGACCAGAGCCGGCGCCACATGACGCTGCGCGGCCTGTTCGAGTTCAAGGTCGATCCGTCCAAGGCCATTGCGCTGGACGAGGTCGAGCCGGCCAAGGAGATCGTCAAGCGCTTCGCGACCGGTGCCATGTCGCTCGGATCGATCTCCACCGAAGCGCACGCCACGCTGGCCATCGCCATGAACCGCATCGGCGGCAAGAGCAACACCGGCGAGGGCGGCGAAGACCCGGCGCGCTACCGCAACGAGCTCAAGGGCATTCCGATCAGGCAGGGCCAGACCCTGGCCGAGGTCGTCGGGCGCGACGTCATCGAAGTGGACATGCCCTTGCAGGAGGGCGACTCGCTGCGTTCGCGCATCAAGCAGGTGGCCTCGGGCCGCTTCGGCGTCACGGCCGAGTACCTGGCCTCGTCCGACCAGATCCAGATCAAGATGGCGCAAGGCGCCAAGCCGGGGGAGGGCGGCCAGCTGCCGGGCGGCAAGGTCTCCAACTACATCGGCAAGCTGCGCTACTCGGTGCCGGGTGTCGGCCTGATCTCGCCGCCGCCGCACCACGACATCTACTCGATCGAAGACCTCGCCCAGCTCATTCACGACCTCAAGAACGTCGCGCCGCACGCCAGCATCAGCGTCAAGCTGGTGTCCGAGGTGGGCGTGGGCACCATCGCCGCGGGCGTGGCCAAGTGCAAGAGCGACCACGTGGTGATCGCGGGGCACGACGGCGGCACGGGCGCCTCCCCCTGGTCCTCGATCAAGCACGCCGGCAGCCCCTGGGAAATCGGCCTGGCCGAGACCCAGCAGACGCTGGTGCTGAACCGGCTGCGCAGCCGCATCCGGGTGCAGGCCGACGGCCAGATGAAGACCGGCCGCGATGTCGCCATCGGCGCGCTGCTCGGCGCCGACGAGTTCGGCTTCGCCACCGCGCCGCTGGTGGTCGAGGGCTGCATCATGATGCGCAAGTGCCACCTGAACACCTGCCCCGTGGGCGTGGCCACCCAGGACCCGGTGCTGCGCAAGAAGTTTTCGGGCAAGCCCGAGCACGTCGTCAACTACTTCTTCTTCGTCGCCGAAGAAGTGCGCCAGATCATGGCGCAGCTGGGCATCCGCAAGTTCCAGGACCTGATCGGCCGCACCGACCTGCTGGACATGAAGAAAGGCATCGCGCACTGGAAGGCGCGCGGGCTCGACTTCACCCGCCTGCTGGCGCAGCCGCTGGTGCCCGCCGAGGTGCCGCGCTTCCACGTCGAAGACCAGGACCACGGTCTCGAGCGCAGCCTCGACAAGGTCCTGATCGAGAAATCGCGCCCGGCCATCGAGCGCGGCGAGAAGGTGCAGTTCATGGAGGTGGCGCGCAACGTCAACCGCTCGGTCGGCGCGATGCTCTCCGGCGCGGTGACCAAGGTGCATCCGGAGGGCCTGCCCGACGACACCATCCGCATCCAGCTCGAAGGAACCGGCGGGCAGTCTTTCGGCGCATTCCTCGCCAAGGGCATCACGCTCTACCTGATCGGCGACGCCAACGACTACACCGGCAAGGGTCTGTCCGGCGGACGGATCATCGTGCGCCCCAGCATCGACTTCCGCGGCCTCGCCACGCAGAACATCATCATCGGCAATACGGCGCTGTACGGCGCCACGACCGGCGAGGCGTTCTTCAGCGGCGTGGCAGGCGAGCGCTTCGCGGTGCGCCTGTCCGGCGCCACGGCGGTGGTGGAGGGCACCGGCGACCACGGCTGCGAGTACATGACCGGCGGCACGGTGGTGGTGCTTGGCAAGACTGGCCGCAACTTCGCGGCGGGCATGTCCGGGGGCGTGGCCTATGTCTACGACGAGGACGGACAGTTCGCCTCGCGCTGCAACACCGCGATGGTGTCGCTGGACAAGGTGGTCTCCTCGGTCGAACAGCAGGGGGCGGGCGCCCGCACCAGGATGCATGGCAACAGCACGGACGAGGCCCTGCTCAAGCGACTGCTGGAGGACCATAACCGCTGGACCGGGAGCCGGCGCGCGCGGGAGCTGCTGGACACCTGGGCCGAGAGCCGCCAGAAGTTCGTCAAGGTCTTCCCCAACGAATACAAGCGCGCGCTGGCCGAGATGCACGAGCGCGAGGTGGCCGAGGCCAGCACGGGTAACAACGCGCACGCGGCGGTGCACGACGGCGTGGCCGCCGCCTGAAGCCGGCGAACAACAATCTAACGGAGCAAGAGCATGGGCAAAGTCACCGGCTTCATGGAGTACGAGCGGCTCGAGGAGGGCTACAAGCCCGTCGCGGAGCGCCTGAAGCACTACAAGGAATTCACCATCGGCCTGGACGACAAGGCCGCCCAGGTGCAGGGCGCGCGGTGCATGGACTGCGGCATCCCGTTTTGCAACAGCGGTTGCCCGGTCAACAACATCATCCCGGACTTCAACGACCTGGTGTACCGCCAGGACTGGCGGGGCGCGTGGATGGTGCTGGATTCGACCAACAACTTTCCGGAGTTCACCGGCCGCATCTGCCCCGCCCCCTGCGAGGCGGCCTGCACGCTCAACTTCAATGACGACCCGGTCGGTATCAAGTCCCTCGAGCGCGCCATCGCCGATCGCGCCTGGGACAACGGCTGGGTGCTGCCGCGCGTGCCTGAGGCGCGCACCGGCCGGAAGGTGGCGGTGGTCGGCTCGGGACCGGCCGGCATGGCCGCCGCACAGCAGCTGGCGCGGGTCGGCCACGACGTCACCCTTTTCGAGAAGAACGACCGGATCGGCGGCCTGCTGCGCTACGGCATTCCCGACTTCAAGATGGAGAAGTTCCAGATCGACCGCCGCGTCGAGCAGATGCGCGCCGAAGGCGTGACCGTGCGCACAGGCGTGATGGTCGGGCGCCTGCCCGAAGGCTCCAAGGTCACCAACTGGGCAAGGGAAACCATCAGCCCCGAGCAGCTGCAGCAGGAGTTCGACGCCGTGCTGCTCGCCGGCGGGGCCGAGCAATCGCGCGACCTGCCCGTCCCGGGGCGCGACCTGGACGGCATCCACTTCGCCATGGAGTTCCTGCCGCAGCAGAACAAGATCAATGCCGGAGACAAGATCAAGGGCCAGATCCGCGCCGACGGCAAGCACGTCATCGTGATCGGCGGCGGCGACACCGGCAGCGACTGCGTGGGCACCAGCAACCGCCATGGGGCGGCCAGCGTGGTGCAGTTCGAACTGATGCCGCAGCCGCCAGAAGAGGAGAACAAGCCCCTGACGTGGCCGTACTGGCCCTACAAGCTGCGCACCAGCTCCAGCCACGAGGAAGGGTGCGAGCGCGAGTTCGCCATCGCCACCAAGGAGTTCATCGGCGAGAAGGGCCGCGTCACCGGCCTGAAGACCGTGCGCGTCGAATGGAAGGACGGCAAGATGATCGAGGTGCCCGGCACCGAGCAGATCCTCAAGGCCGACCTCGTCCTGCTGGCCATGGGCTTCGTGAGCCCGGTGGGCACCGTGCTGGAGTCCTTCGGCGTCGAGAAGGACGCCCGCGGCAACGCCCGCGCGCACACCGACTTCACCGGCGGTTATGCGACCAACGTGCCCAAGGTCTTCGCCGCGGGCGACATGCGGCGCGGCCAGAGCCTGGTCGTGTGGGCGATTCGGGAGGGTCGGCAGGCGGCCCGCGCCATCGACGAATTCCTGATGGGCACCAGCGTGCTGCCACGCTGAGGCATCGGGGGTGGACGCCAGGCCGGTCAACGGTCCGGCGGCGCTCGGTATCATCGCGCCACCGCAACGGCCGGGTTTTCCCGGCCCCGCCCTCCACCGAGCTTCATGTCCGACCCCGATCCTTCCGCGCTCGTCGCGTGCCGCAACCTGCGCTTCGGCTACGGTGAGCGGCGCATCCTCGACGGCGTGAGCTTCGACGTGCCGCGCGGCAAGGTCACCGCGCTCATGGGCGCCTCCGGCGGCGGCAAGACCACGGTGCTGCGCCTGATCGGCGGCCAGCTGCGCGCGCAATCTGGCGAGCTGCGCTTCGACGGCCAGGACATCGGCACGCTCGACGCGGCAGGGATGTACGCCATGCGCCGGCGCATGGGCATGCTGTTCCAGTTCGGGGCGCTCTTCACCGACATGACCGTGTTCGACAACGTCGCCTTTCCCCTGCGCGAGCACACCAGCCTGCCCGAGGCTCTGGTGCGCGACATCGTGCTGATGAAGCTCAATGCGGTCGGATTGCGCGGAGCGCGCGACCTGATGCCGGGCGAGGTCTCCGGCGGCATGGCGCGCCGCATCGCGCTCGCGCGGGCCATCGCGCTCGACCCGGAGCTGATCATGTACGACGAGCCCTTCGCAGGCCTGGATCCGATCTCGCTGGGAACCTCCGCACAGCTGATCCGCCAGCTGAACGACACCCTCGGCATCACCAGCGTCGTGGTGTCGCACGATCTCGACGAGACCTTTCGCATCGCCGACCAGGTCATCATCCTGGCCAACGGCCGCGTGGCCGCGCAGGGCACGCCCGAGCAGGTGCGCGCCTCGACCGACCCGCTGGTGCAGCAATTCGTGCAGGCGCGGCCCGAGGGGCCGGTCCATTTCCACTATCCGGGGCCCAGCGTGGACCAGGACTTCGGCGCAGGCCTCTCGGCATGAGCTGGTGGAACCCCGCCGACGTCGGCCGCGCCACCCGCGTGAAGCTCGCCGACCTGGGGCGCGCAGCGCGCCTGTTCGCACGCCTGGTGGCGCTGCTCGGGACGAGCCTGCGGCGCTTCTCGCTGGTGCGCGACCAGGTGCACCTCCTTGGCAACCACTCTCTGGCCATCATTGCCGTTTCCGGCCTGTTCGTCGGTTTCGTACTCGGCCTGCAGGGCTACTACACGCTGCAGCGCTACGGCTCGTCCGAGGCACTGGGTCTGCTGGTCGCCCTCAGTCTCGTGCGCGAACTCGGCCCGGTCGTCACGGCGCTGCTGTTCGCCGGCCGCGCCGGCACCTCGCTCACGGCCGAGATCGGCCTCATGAAGGCCGGCGAGCAGCTCTCGGCGATGGAGATGATGGCGGTCGATCCCGTGCGGCGCATCCTGGCGCCGCGCTTCTGGGGCGGCGTCATTGCCATGCCCCTGCTGGCGGCCGTGTTCAGCGCCGTGGGCATCATCGGCGGCTACGTCGTCGGAGTCCTGATGATCGGCGTCGATCCCGGCGCCTTCTGGAGCCAGATGCAAGGCGGTGTCGATGTGTGGCGCGACGTCGGCAACGGCATCGTCAAGAGCGTCGTGTTCGGCATCACCGTCACGTTCATCGCGCTGCTCGAAGGCTTCGAAGCCCATCCCACGCCCGAGGGCGTTTCGCGTGCCACGACGCGCACCGTGGTGGTGGCGTCGCTGGCAGTGCTCGGACTCGATTTCGTGCTGACGGCCATGATGTTCAGCCTGTGACCGCGATGCAGCGCAAATGACAAGGATGTGATTGCAAATGGAACGTTCGAAACTCGACGTGTGGGTGGGCCTTTTCGTGCTGCTCGGGGCGGCGGCGGTGCTGTTCCTGGCCCTGCAGGCGGCCAACCTCCTGAGCCTGAATTTCCAATCGACCTATGCGGTCGAGGCGCGATTCGACAACATCGGCGGCCTCAAGCCGAGGGCGGCGGTGCGCAGCTCCGGCGTGGTGGTGGGCCGCGTGGCGTCTATCACCTTCGACGACCAGAGCTACCGCGCCCGGGTGGTGCTCGAACTCGAGGACCGCTACCGCTTCCCGCGCGACAGCTCGCTGAAGATCCTCACCAGCGGACTGCTGGGCGAGCAGTACATCGGCATCGAGGCCGGCGCCGCCGAGAAGAATCTGGCGGCCGGCGATACGATCGGCAACACGCAGTCCGCCGTGGTGCTGGAGAACCTCATCGGCCAGTTTCTCTACAACAAGGCGGCCGAACCCACGCCGGCACCAGTGCCCGCGCCTACCTCTCCTCCTCGCAAGTAATTCAATCGTGTTCCGCTCTGCCGTGCCTTCTTTCGCGCTCCTCGCTCCCTGGTTCCGCCGGTTTGCCGTGCTGCTGGCCCTGGCGGCGCTGGGCGGCTGCGCCACCGGGCCCGACCCACGCGATCCGCTCGAGCCCTGGAACCGGCGCGTGTCCAACTTCAACGAAGCGGCCGACTCGCTGGTCCTCAAGCCAGCCGCCATCGCCTACCGCGAGGCCGTGCCGCCGCTCGCACGCACCGGGGTGAACAACTTCTTCGGCAACCTCGCCGACGCCTGGTCGGCAGCGAACACCCTGCTGCAGCTGCGCCTGCACCATGCCGCCGAGAACTGGCTGCGGTTCGGTGTGAACACCTTCTTCGGTCTGGGCGGCCTGCTGGACGTCGCGACCGACCTCGGCATCGAGCGCCACCGCGCGGACGCCGGGCAGACCCTGGGCCGCTGGGGCGTTCCCACGGGGCCGTACCTGGTGCTGCCGATCCTCGGGCCATCCACCGTGCGCGACACCGTAGCGCTTCCCGCCGACTACTGGGGCGACCCGCTGAGCGCGGTCAAGCCCGGCTCTCTGCAGACGGGCCTGCAGGCGCTGCGCATCGTGGAGGTGCGCTCCAACCTGCTGCGCGCCAGCTCGGTGCTCGATAACGCCGCCCTGGACAAGTACAGTTTCACCCGGGATGCGTATCTCCAGCGCCGGCAAGCCTTGATCTGGCGCCCTGCCGATGGCGAAGGTGGTCACGAAGGGGACAATGCCTCCGACGGCGACAGCGAGGATTTCTCGCGCTGAGCGTCGCCGCCGGTCGCGGGCGGAACCCGCCGGCACCCGGGCATTCCAACACCGCACATCCGGCGAGGCGCCTCGCCGGCAACGTAAAGGAAACAGGAACAATGAAACGACGCGTATTCGGCCTAGCGGCCTTCGTCTTTGCCGGTGGCGGCGCCGGCCTGCTGGCAGGTGTTCCCGTCAGCGCCTGGGCTGCCGACGAGGCGCCCGACGCCATGATCAAGCGCCTGTCCGCCGAGGTGCTTTCCCTGATCCGCTCCGACTCGGCGCTTCGGGCCGGGGACATCAATCGCATCATGACGGTGGTCGACAACCGCATCATGCCGAACGTGAACTTCCGGCGCATGACCGCTTCGGCCGTCGGACCCGCCTGGCGCCAGGCGACGCCGGAGCAGCAAAAGCGGCTGCAGGAGGAGTTCAAGACGCTCCTGGTGCGCACCTACGCGGGTGCCCTGGCGCAGGTGAACAACGAGCAGATCGTCGTCAGGCCGCTGCGCGCGTCACCCGGTGACGAGGAAGTGGTGGTGCGCAGCGAAATCCGGGGCCGGGGCGAGCCGATCCAGCTCGAGTACCGCCTGGAGAAGACACCGGGCGAGGGCGCCGGCTGGAAGATCTACAACCTGAACGTGCTGGGCGTCTGGCTGGTCGAGACCTACCGCAGCCAGTTCGCGCAGGAAATCAACACCCGCGGCATCGACGGGCTGATCGCCACGCTGAGCGAACGCAACCGGGCCAACGCGGCCCAACGCACCTGAGCGGCGCATGACCACCACGCTGGTGTTGCCGGTCCGCGTGACGCACGAGGATGCGGCCGCCTGCGCGCGCATGCTGGCGCAGGCCGTGCGGGCCCAGGCCGCCCCGGACGCGGTCGCCGATGCTTCGGCGCTCGAACAATTCGATTCCTCCGCACTGGCGGTGCTACTCGAGTGCCGGCGCGAGGCGCTCGCCCTGGGTAAGCGCTTTGCCGTGCGCGGGCTGCCGCAGCGGCTGCGCGCGCTGGCTGCGCTGTACGGGGTCGAGGCGCTGCTGCCGCAGACTGTCTGAGGCGCGGCCTGCCCGTGCGGGCGAAGGGGCGTTCGCCTGCCCTCTAAAATCGCGGGTTCCCTATGCCCGCCATTTCCTTTCAATCGGTCTCCAAGACCTATGCCACCGCGCGTGGCGAGTTCAAGGCGCTCTCCAGCGTCAGCCTCGAGATCGAAGAGGGCGAGTTCTTCGGGCTCCTGGGCCCGAACGGCGCCGGCAAGACCACGCTGATCAGCATCCTTGCCGGCCTGGTGCGCGCCAGCTCCGGCCGCGTTTCGGTCAAGGGGCACGACGTCCAGGCCGACTACGCGCAGGCGCGCCGCCAGTTGGGCATCGTGCCGCAGGAGCTGGTCTTCGATCCCTTCTTCACCGTGCGCGAAGCCCTGCGCATCCAGTCCGGCTATTTCGGCGTGAAGAAGAACGATGCCTGGATCGACGAGTTGCTCGAGAGCCTGGGGCTCGCCGACAAGGCGACCTCGAACATGCGCCAGCTTTCGGGCGGCATGAAGCGGCGCGTGCTGGTGGCCCAGGCCCTGGTGCACAAGCCGCCGGTGATCGTGCTGGACGAACCCACTGCAGGCGTCGATGTGGAGCTGCGCCAGACGCTCTGGCAGTTCATCGCGCGCCTGAACCGGCAGGGGCATACGGTGCTTCTCACCACGCACTACCTCGAGGAGGCCGAGGCCCTGTGCGGGCGCATCGCCATGCTCAAGGCGGGGCGCGTCGTCGCGCTGGAGCGCACCAGCGACCTGCTGCGCGCCGCATCGAGCAACGTGCTGCGCTTCAAGACCGAAGGCCACCAGCTGCCGCCCGACCTCGCGGCGCGCGCGCGCATCACCGGGCGCATCGTGCAGCTGCCGGCCCACGACGCGCACGAGATCGAGAGCTACCTCGCAGCCATCCGCCAGGCCGGCCTGCGGGTGGAGGACGTCGAAATCCGCAAGGCGGACCTGGAGGACGTGTTCCTCGACGTGATGGCCGAGAAGAACAAAGAGGTGATCGCATCGTGAACGGCTGGCAAACCCTGTTCTACAAGGAGGTGCTGCGCTTCTGGAAGGTGGGTTTCCAGACCGTCGCGGCACCGGTGCTCACCGCGCTGCTGTACCTCACCATCTTCGGCCACGTGCTCGAGGACCATGTGAAGGTCTACGACCGCATTCCCTACACGGCCTTCCTGGTGCCGGGTCTGGTCATGATGAGCGTGCTGCAGAACTCGTTCGCGAACAGCTCGTCCTCGCTGATCCAGAGCAAGATCATGGGCAACCTGGTGTTCGTGCTGCTCACGCCGCTGTCGCACTGGAGCTGGTTCGTCGCCTATGTCGGCTCGTCGGTGGCACGCGGGCTGGCCGTCGGCGGCGGGGTGCTGGTGGTGACCGCGCTGTTCGTGCGGCCGCAGTTCGCCTCGCCGCTGTGGATCCTGGTGTTCGCGGTGCTGGGCTCGGGCATGCTGGGTGCACTGGGCATCATCGCCGGTCTCTGGGCCGAGAAGTTCGACCAGATGGCGGCTTTCCAGAACTTTGTGATCATGCCCATGACCTTCCTCTCGGGCGTGTTCTATTCCATCCATTCCCTGCCCGGTTTCTGGCAGCAGGTGAGCCACCTGAATCCGTTCTTCTACATGATCGACGGCTTCCGCTACGGCTTTTTCGGCGTGAGCGACGTCTCGCCGTGGCTCAGCCTCGCGGTGGTGGGCGCGGCCCTGGCCGTGGTGAGCGCCGCCGCGCTGCACCTGCTGCGCATCGGCTACAAGATCAGGAGCTAAGCATGACCGCCGACGAACTCAGGACCCTCATCGCATCCGGGCTGGCGTGCCAGCACCTCGAGGTGGAAGGGGACGGTCGCCACTGGGCGGCCGTCATCGTTTCCAGCGAATTCGAGGGCAAGCGCCCGATCCAGCGGCACCAGCGCGTCTACGCGACCCTGGGTGCGAGAATGCACACGGACGAGGTGCACGCCTTGTCGATGAAAACGCTGACCCCGGCCGAGTGGGCAGCGTCGCCCGACCACTGATTCACGACTTTCCATGGACAAGCTTTTGATCCGCGGCGGCCGCAGGCTGCAGGGCGAGGTTCCCATTTCGGGCGCGAAGAACGCCGCCTTGCCGGAACTGTGCGCCGCGCTGCTCACGGCCGAGCCTGTGACGCTGGACAACGTACCGCGCCTGCAGGACGTGGCCACCATGGTCAGGCTGCTCGAGAACATGGGCGTGGCGGTGGAGCGCGCAGGCGACCAGGTGGGCATCGACGCGGGCCGCCTCACTTCGCCCGAGGCGCCCTACGAGCTGGTCAAGACCATGCGTGCCTCGGTGCTGGCGCTCGGGCCGCTGCTGGCCCGCTTCGGCGAAGCCACCGTTTCGCTGCCCGGCGGCTGCGCGATCGGATCGCGGCCGGTCGATCAGCACATTCGCGGCCTGCAGCAGATGGGCGCGGAAATCGTCGTCGAGCACGGCTACATCCTCGCCCGGCTTCCCAAGGGCCGCGAGCGGCTGCGCGGGGCGGCCATCCGCACCGACATGGTGACCGTGACCGGCACCGAGAACTTCCTCATGGCCGCCGCGCTCGCCGAAGGCGAGACGGTGCTGGAGAACGCCGCCATGGAGCCCGAGATCGCCGATCTCGCGGAAATGCTCATCGCGATGGGCGCGGACATCGACGGGCACGGCACCGGCCGCATCCGGGTGCGCGGCGTCGAGCGCCTGCATGGCTGCAGCCACCGCGTGGTGGCCGACCGCATCGAGGCGGGCACCTTCCTGTGCGCCGTGGCCGCCGCCGGCGGCGACGTGGTGCTGCGGCACGGCCGCGCCGACCACCTCGAAGCCGTGATCGACAAGCTGCGCGACGCGGGCGCGTCGGTGCAGGCGCTCGAGGACGGCATCCGCGTGCGATGCGACACGCGCGTGGCGGCGCAGAGCTTCCGCACCACGGAATACCCTGGCTTTCCCACCGACATGCAGGCGCAGTTCATGGTGCTCAACGTGATCGGCACCGGGGCGTCCCTGGTGACCGAAACCATCTTCGAGAACCGCTTCATGCACGTCAACGAACTGGTGCGCCTGGGCGCGAAGATCCAGGTCGATGGCAAGTCGGCGCTGATCGAAGGCGTCGAGAGGCTGTCGGGTGCGGCCGTCATGGCAACCGACCTGCGGGCATCGGCAAGCCTGGTGATCGCCGGGCTGGTTGCCGAGGGCGAAACCGTGGTGGATCGCATCTATCACCTCGACCGGGGCTACGACCGCATGGAGCACAAGCTGCGCGGCATCGGTGCCGACATCGAACGCGTCGGCTGACGCAAGCCCCAGGCGCCATGAACACCCCCGACGTTCTCACGCTGGCCTTGTCGAAAGGCCGCATCTACGACGAGACGCTGCCGCTGCTGAAGGCCGCCGGCATCGAGGTGCTGGAAGACCCCGACACCTCGCGCAAGCTGATCCTGGCCACCAACGACGCGGCCGTGCGGGTGGTGCTCGTGCGCGCGACCGACGTGCCTACCTACGTCCAGTACGGCGGCGCAGACCTGGGCGTCACGGGGCTCGACACCCTGATCGAGCACGGCAGCCATGGCCTGGTGCAACCGCTGGACCTGGGCATCGCGCGCTGCAGGGTGAGCGTCGCCGTACGCGCCGACTTCGACTACGCCACTGCCGTGCGCCAGGGCGCGCGCCTGCGGGTGGCCACCAAGTACGTATCCATCGCCCGCGAGTTCTTTGCGGCCAAGGGCGTGCACGTCGATCTCATCAAGCTGTACGGCAGCATGGAGCTGGCGCCGCTCACCGGATTGGCCGACGCCATCGTGGACCTGGTGTCCACCGGCAGCACGCTGCGCGCCAACCAGCTCGTCGAGGTCGAGCGCATCATGGACATCAGCTCGCGCCTGGTGGTGAACCAGGCCTCCCTCAAGCTCAAGCAGGCCCCCATACGGCGGCTGATCGACGCCTTCGCCACCGCCACCGCCACCGCATGACCATGCCCGCCGCTCCCGACGCACGCCCCCTGCGGCTGTCCACCGACCAGCCCGATTTCGAAGCGGCATTCAACGCGCGGCTGCATTGGTCCGACGCGACCGACGCCGAGGTGGAGCAGCGGGTGGCCGAGATCGTCGCTGCCGTGCAGCGCCGCGGCGATGCCGCCGTGCTCGAGTACACCGAGCGCTTCGATGCGTTGAAAGCACAGTCGGTGGGTGAACTCGAGATCGCCCATGGCGAGCTGCAGTCGGCCTTCGACTCCCTGCCGCAGGCGCAGCGGGACGCGCTCGAGCAGGCCGCGGTGCGCGTGCGCACCTATCACGAGGCCCAGAAGCGCGCCTGCGGCGAGAGCTGGAGCTACCGCGACGCCGACGGCTCGCTGCTCGGCCAGAAGGTGACGCCGCTCGACCGCGTCGGCATCTACGTGCCCGGCGGCAAGGCGGCCTATCCGTCCTCCGTCCTCATGAATGCGGTACCGGCTCAGGTGGCTGGCGTGCCCGAGATCATCATGGTCGTGCCCACCCCGCGCGGCGAGAAGAACGCGCTGGTGCTGGCGGCCGCCTACCTGGGCGGCGTCACGCGCGCCTTCTGCATCGGCGGAGCCCAGGCGGTCGCTGCGCTGGCGTATGGCACCGACACCGTTCCGCGCGTGGACAAGATCACCGGCCCGGGCAATGCCTATGTGGCCAGCGCCAAGCGCCGCGTGTTCGGCCAGGTGGGCATCGACATGATCGCCGGGCCGAGCGAAATCCTGGTGCTGGCCGACGGCAGCACGCCGCCCGACTGGGTGGCCATGGACCTGTTCTCGCAAGCCGAGCACGACGAGCTCGCGCAGAGCATCCTGCTGTGCCCCGATGCGGCGTACATCGCGCGCGTGCAGGCCGAGATCGCGCGGTTGCTGCCCACCATGCCGCGCGCCGGGATCATCGCCCGCAGCCTCAACGGGCGCGGCGCCCTGATCCAGACCCGCAGCATGGAAGAAGCCTGCGAGATCAGCAATCGCATCGCGCCCGAGCACCTGGAGATCGCCAGCACCGAGCCGCACCGCTGGGAGCCGCTGCTGCGCCATGCCGGCGCCATCTTTCTCGGCGCCTTCACCAGCGAATCGCTGGGCGACTACTGCGCCGGCCCCAACCACGTGCTGCCCACCAGCAGCACCGCGCGCTTTTCCAGCCCGCTGGGGGTCTACGACTTCCAGAAGCGCAGCAGCCTGATCGAGGTGAGCGAGCAGGGTGCGCAGGTGCTCGGCGCAATCGCCTCCGTGCTGGCCCACGGCGAGGGCCTGCAGGCGCACGCTCGCGCCGCCGAAATGCGCCTGCGACCGCGCCCATGACCCACGCCCCCATGCAGACCTCCGCACAGCCCGGCCAGCCAGTCGGCGAACCGCCCCTCGCTCTGCCCCCGCGCCTGGCCCGATTGATCCGCTCGGACGTGCAGTCGATGCACGCCTATGCCGTCCAGGACGCCACCGGCATGGTCAAGCTCGACGCCATGGAAAACCCCCATGGCTTGCCCCATGCGCTGCAGGCCGAGCTCGGGCGGCGACTGGGCGCGCTCGCCCTGAACCGCTACCCGGGGCCGCGCACGGAGGCGCTGAAGTCGGCGCTGGCCGCGCATGCGCAGCTGCCTGACGGCTGCGCGCTGATGCTTGGCAACGGCTCCGACGAACTGATCTCGCTCATCGCGATGGCCTGCGACGTTCCGGGCGCGACCATCCTGGCGCCGCAGCCGGGATTCGTCATGTACGGCCTCAGCGCCCAGCTGCAGGGCCTGCGCTTCGTGGGGGTGGACCTCACGCCCGACTTCGAGCTGGACGAGGCCGCCATGCTGGCCGCCATCGCACGCCACCAGCCGGCCATCATCTACCTGGCCTACCCGAACAACCCCACGGCCAACCTGTGGGACGACGCCGTCATCGAACGCATCGTCGAAGCCGCGCCGGGGCTGGTGGTGATCGACGAGGCCTACCAGCCGTTTTCCAGCCGCAGCTACCTGGATCGCCTGCCGCGCCATGCCCACGTGCTGCTGATGCGCACCATGAGCAAGTTCGGCCTGGCCGGGGTGCGCATCGGCTACCTCATGGGCGTGCGCGCGCTGGTCGCCGAGATCGACAAGGTGCGCCCGCCCTACAACGTGAGCGTGCTCAACGCCGAGGCGGCGCTCTTCGCCCTCGAGCATGCCCCGGTCTACGCCGCGCAGGCCGCGCAGCTGCGCGAGGAGCGCACGCGCTTGCTGCAGCGGCTGGCGCAGCTGCCGGGCGTGCAGGTCTGGCCGAGCGACGCCAACATGGTGCTCGTGCGCGTCCCGAACGCCCGCGCGGCCTTCGAGGGCATGCGCCGCCTGGGCGTGCTGGTCAAGAACGTTTCCGCGATGCATCCGCTGCTGGCAAACTGCCTGCGCCTCACGGTCGGCACGGCCGAGGAGAATGCGCGCATGCTGTCGGCCCTGCAGGCTTCCCTATGAGCAATCCCGTATCCAACGCCGAACGCACCGCCGAAGTGGTGCGCAACACCGCCGAAACCCAGATCCGCGTGCGGGTCAACCTCGATGGCACCGGGCAGGCCCGCCTGGCCACCGGCATCGGCTTTTTCGACCACATGCTCGACCAGATCGCGCGGCACGGCCTGATCGATCTGGAGATCGATGCAAAGGGCGACCTGCACATCGACGGCCACCATACCGTCGAGGACGTGGGCATCACGCTGGGGCAGGCCGTGGCCCGCGCCGTCGGCGACAAGAAGGGCATCCGCCGCTATGGGCATGCCTACGTACCGCTGGACGAGGCGCTCTCACGGGTGGTGATCGACTTTTCGGGCCGCCCCGGCCTGGTGATGGATGTCCCCTTCAAGAGCGGAATGATCGGCGCGTTCGACACCCAGCTCACCTACGAGTTTTTCCAAGGCTTCGTCAACCACGCCTTCGTCACCCTGCACATCGACAACCTGCGCGGCGAGAACGCGCACCACCAGTGCGAGACGGTCTTCAAGGCCTTCGCCCGCGCGCTGCGTGCCGCGCTCGAGCGCGATCCGCGATCGGCCGGGATGATCCCCTCCACCAAGGGCTCGCTGTAGATGGCGCTCGTCAAGACGGTCGCGGTGGTCGATTACGGCATGGGCAACCTGCGCTCGGTGACCCAGGCGGTGCTGCACGCCGCCCAGGGCAGCGGTGTGGACGTGGTCTGGGCGCGGCGGCCCGAGGAGGTGATGGCGGCCGAACGCGTGGTGCTGCCGGGGCAGGGCGCCATGCGCGACTGCGTGCGCGAGCTGCACGCGTCGGGCATGTATCCGGCCGTGATGCACGCCGCCGGCCACAAGCCGCTCATGGGGGTGTGCGTCGGCATGCAGATGCTGCTCGATCGCAGCGAGGAAGGTCCGACCGAAGGCTTGGGCCTGATCCCGGGCGAGGTGGTGCGCTTTCGCCTCGGTGAGTTGCGCCAGCCGGATGGCAGCCGCTACAAGGTGCCGCAGATCGGCTGGAACCAGGTGCGGCAGTCACAGCCGCACCCGGTCTGGGCGGGGGTTGCGGACAACAGCTGGTTCTATTTCGTCCACAGCTTCCATGCCCATACGTCGGATGCCCGCCACAGCGTCGGAGAGGCGGATTACGGCGGTCCCTTTACCGCCGCGATTGCCCGCGATAATATTTTCGCAACACAGTTCCACCCGGAAAAAAGCGCCGAGACCGGCCTTGCCCTCTACCGCAACTTCCTGCACTGGAATCCTTGATCCCGGTCCCCATTCGGGTCTGGTAGTCGGCCGTTCCTCCGCTTCACCCTTCTTTTCCTCATGCTTCTCATCCCCGCCATCGACCTGAAGGACGGACATTGCGTGCGCCTCAAGCAGGGCGACATGGACCAGGCCACCACCTTCAGCGAGGACCCTGCCGCCATGGCGCGGAACTGGCTGGAAAAAGGTGCTCGGCGCCTGCACCTGGTGGACCTCAACGGCGCGTTCGCCGGCAAGCCGCAGAACTTCAGCGCCATCCGCTCCATCCTGAAGGCGGTGGGCGACGAGATCCCGGTGCAGCTCGGAGGCGGCATCCGCGACCTGGACACCATCGAGAAGTACATCGACGGCGGCCTGCGCTACGTCATCATCGGTACCGCCGCCGTCAAGAACCCGGGCTTCCTGAAAGACGCCTGCAGCGCCTTCGGCGGGCACATCATCGTCGGGCTCGATGCCAAGGACGGCAAGGTCGCCACCGACGGCTGGAGCAAGTTGACCGGCCATGAGGTGGTCGATCTGGCGCGCAAGTTCGAGGACTGGGGCGTCGAGTCCATCGTCTACACCGACATCGGCCGCGACGGCATGCTCACCGGCATCAACATCGAAGCCACCGTCAAGCTGGCGCAGTCGCTCACGATTCCGGTGATCGCCTCGGGCGGCCTGTCCAGCATGGCCGACATCGAGAAGCTCTGCGCCGTCGAGGACGAAGGCATCGAGGGCGTGATCTGCGGGCGCGCCATCTATTCCGGCGACCTGGACTTCTCCCTGGCCCAGACCAAGGCCGACGAGATGAGCGCCTGAACGTGCTGGCCAAACGCATCATCCCGTGCCTGGACGTGACGGGGGGCCGCGTCGTCAAGGGGGTCAACTTCGTCGAGCTGCGCGACGCGGGCGACCCGGTCGAAATCGCGGCGCGCTACAACGATCAGGGCGCCGACGAGCTCACCTTCCTCGACATCACCGCCACCAGCGACGAGCGCGACCTGATCCTGCACATCATCGAGGCCGTGGCCTCGCAGGTGTTCATTCCGCTGACCGTCGGCGGCGGCGTCCGCAGCGTGGACGACGTGCGCCGCCTGCTCAATGCGGGCGCCGACAAGACCAGCTTCAATTCGGCGGCCATCGCCAACCCGCAGGTCATCTCCGATGCCTCCGACCGCTACGGCGCGCAGTGCATCGTGGTGGCCATCGATGCCAAGCGGCGCGCCGGCGCCGACGAGCTGGCGCGGGGTGCTGGCTGGGACGTCTACAGCCATGGGGGGCGCCGCAACACGGGACTGGACGCTGTGGCCTGGGCGAGCGAGATGGCGCGCCGTGGGGCGGGCGAGATCCTGCTGACCAGCATGGACCGCGATGGCACCAAGTCCGGTTTCGACCTGGCACTCACGCGCGCCGTGGCCGATGCGGTCGAGGTGCCGGTAATCGCGTCCGGCGGCGTCGGCAGCCTCGAACACCTGGCCGACGGCGTGCAGATCGGGGGTGCCGATGCCGTGCTCGCGGCCAGCATCTTCCACTACGGCGAATTCACGGTGGCCCAGGCCAAGGCCCACATGCGCGCGCGTGGAGTGCCGGTGCGCACCTGAGGGCCTGCAGCGGCCGCGCAGAGCGCGGAATTTTTCCCGCTGAGCCGGTGTTTTCGCGCGCCCGCAGCGCCGGTATCCCGGCCGATGCGATGGTGGACAATCGCCCCCATGAATTGGCTGGACCAGGTGCAGTGGGACGAGCGCGGACTGATTCCCGTCATCGCGCAGGAGGCGTCGAGCGGCGACGTGCTCATGTTCGCGTGGATGGACCGCGAGGCGCTGCGCCAGACGGTGGAGCTCGGCCGCGCCGTGTATTTCAGCCGCTCGCGCGGCCGCCTGTGGTTCAAGGGCGAGGAGTCCGGGCATGTGCAGCGCGTGCACGAGGTGCGCATGGATTGCGACAGCGACGTGCTGCTGCTCAGGGTGACGCAGCTCGGGCACGAGCCCGGCATCGCCTGCCACACCGGCCGCCACAGCTGCTTTTTCCACGTGCTGCGCGACGGCGCCTGGATCGAAGGCGAGCCGGTCTTGAAAGACCCCGCAACCATCTACAAGTGAGCTGCATGAGTTCCACCGACGCACTCGACCGCCTGGCTGCGGTCATCGAAAGCCGCAAGCCCGCCCAGGGCGGCGACCCCGAGCGCAGCTACGTCGCGCGGCTGCTGCACAAGGGCCCCGACGCCATTCTCAAGAAGATCGGCGAGGAGGCCTGCGAGACCGTGATGGCCGCCAAGGACTGCGACCACGGAGGCGACCGCTCCAAGCTCGTCGGCGAGGTCGCCGACCTCTGGTTTCACAGCATGATCGCCCTGGCGCACTACGGACTCTCGCCTGCCGACGTGGTGGCCGAGCTCGTGCGCCGCGAAGGCCTTGGCGGGCTGGAAGAAAAGGCCCTGCGCAAGGCCTTGGCACGCGAAGCGGGCCAGCAGCCTTGAATCTGCCACCCAACCGGAGCAAGGAATGTCGATGCACGATCCCGTCCCTGTGGCGCTGACGCCCAAGACTTCGAACGACCGGCTGCTCATGCATGTGCTGTACGGCATGCACACGGTCGCGTGGCTGAGCCTGGGGACGCTTGCCGTGATCGCCCTGGTAGTGAACTACATCAAGCGTGGGGACGAGCATCACCCGCTGTACCTGGCGCACCACGCCTACATGATTTCCACCTTCTGGTGGACGGTGCTGTGGCTGGTGGTCACGTCTCCCCTGTACCTGCTGTTCGTGCTGCCCGGGATGGCCGCCCACGGCATCGTGGGCCTCTGGTACCTCTATCGCTGCCTGCGCGGCTGGCTGCGCTTTACCAACGGTGCCACGCCGTGAGCACACCCGTTCTCCCGATTCCCTGTTTCGCCGCATTGCCATGACCGAGCACGACGACAACGCAGCCCCTCGCGCGCACGACCCCGACTGCCTCTTCTGCAAGATCGTCGATGGCAGGATCCCGTCGCGCAAGGTCTACGAAGACGAGGAACTCCTGGCCTTCCACGACATCCACCCGTGGGCGCCGGTGCACTTCTTGCTCGTTCCGAAGCGGCACATCGTTTCCATGGCCCACGTCACCGAATCCGATGCTCCCCTGCTGGGCCGCCTGATGGCCCTCGCACCGCGGCTGGCGCGCGAGCAGGGCTGCAATCCCTATCCCGCGGGTGGCTTCCGCATGGTGGTCAATACCGGTGCGGAAGGTGGCCAGGAAGTGCACCATCTGCACGTGCATGTGATCGGTGGGCCACGCCCTTGGCTCAAGGGGTGAAACCCTGTCCCTTCGGGGCAAGTGCCCATCCGCACGCGAACTAGAATCGTCCCAATTCATTCAGGAGTTATCCATGGGTTCCTTTTCCATCTGGCACTGGCTGGTCGTGCTGCTGATCGTGGTGCTGGTCTTCGGCACCAAGAAGCTCAAGAACATGGGCTCCGACCTCGGCGGTGCCGTCAAGGGCTTCAAGGACGGCATGAAGGACGGCTCCACGCCCGAGGATGCGTCCACCACGCCGCCGCAGCAGGTCACCAGCGCCCCGGCCGCGCAGGACAAGGGCAAGACGACGATCGACGTCGAGGCGCGCAACAGGTCCTGAACCTGCCTCATCGGCAGCATCGACCGTGATCGACCTCGGCATTTCCAAGATGGCGCTCATCGGCGCGGTGGCGTTGATCGTCATCGGGCCGGAGAAGCTGCCACGCGTGGCCCGCACCGTCGGCACGCTGCTGGGCAAGGCCCAGCGCTACGTGAACGACGTCAAGGCGGAAGTCAACCGCTCCATGGAGCTCGATGAGCTGCGCAAGATGAAGGACACGGTGGCGAACGCGGCGCGCGACGTCGAGAGTTCCATCCACGGAGCGGCCAGCGACGTCGAGCGCGAGTTCAACGAGGCGGCGAGCGCTTTCGACACCCACGGACCGGTTCAGTCGCTCGAGGTGCCGCCGTCCTACCCCGAGTACAAGAATCCGCGCAAGAAGTGGCGGATCAAGCAGGGCGCCATGCCCAACTGGTACAAGGCCCGCAACGGCGTCCGCACGCGCGCCCTCTCCGGCGCGGCGCGGGTCGCGCGCTACCGGCCGAAGAAATTCAACTGATGGCCGACCCCAACAAAGAAGACGAGCTCGCAGGGACTGAACAGCCATTCGTTGCGCACCTGGTCGAGCTTCGCGACCGACTGATCAAGGCCGTCATCGCAGTCGGCGTGGTGGCGGCCGCCCTGGCGATCTGGCCCGGACCGGCGGCGCTCTACGACCTGCTGGCAGCACCGCTCACCGCCACGCTGCCCGAAGGCGCGACCCTGATCGCCACCTCGGTGATCTCGCCTTTCATCGTGCCGCTCAAGATCCTGCTGATGGCGGCGTTCCTGATCGCGCTGCCGGTGGTGCTCTACCAGGTCTGGGCCTTTGTCGCTCCCGGCCTGTACAACCACGAGAAGAAGCTGGTGCTGCCGCTGGTGGTCTCCAGCACGCTGCTGTTCTTCGTCGGCGTGGCGTTCTGCTACTTTTTCGTCTTCGGGCAGGTCTTCACCTTCATCCAGAGCTTCGCGCCCAAGAGCATCACGGCCGCGCCAGACATCGAGGCCTACCTGAGCTTCGTGCTCACGATGTTCCTGGCCTTCGGGCTTGCGTTCGAGGTTCCCATCGTCGTGGTGGTGCTGGCGCGCGTGGGCATCGTCACAGTCGAGAAACTACGCGCGTTCCGCAGCTACTTCATCGTGCTGGCCTTCATCATTGCGGCCATCGTGACGCCGCCCGACGTGGTATCACAGCTGGCGCTCGCGATTCCCATGGTGCTGCTTTACGAAGTAGGCATCTGGGCTGCCCAGCTCTTCATCAAGCACACCAAGGCGCCTGACGAAGAAGGCGCGGCCGCGTCCGACGCCTGATCATCGGGACCCAATGGGCAGCTGCGGCTGCGCGGCCGGCCCCGCTGCACTGCGCGATTCCTCGTGCGGCACCGGCATGCTGGTGATTCCATGGCCACGCTGCGGCCTCCCGCGTGTCGCCGGACGGACCGGCACGGCCCCCTGCGCTGTGGCGCCCCCCGAACGGCTCGCCGGGCCTGCTAGCGCGGCTGCAGCTCTTGCGGACGAGGCCGTTCGCCGGGGGTGACGTTCACCTCCACCGCGTCGCTGCGTCGCTGCACCTTGAAGGGTGCCGGCGCCCCGGGCTTCAACGAAGCGACGCTGGTGAGCAGTTCCGACACGTTGCCAATGTTGCGGCCGTTCACCTGGACGATCACGTCGCCCGGGCGGATCCCCGCCTGTGCGGCAGGGCCGTTCTGCAGCACCCCGGTGATCAGCACACCGCTGCGTGCCTTGACCCCGAAGGTCTCCATGAGTTCGGGCGACAGGTCGGCCGGCTCCACGCCGATCCATCCGCGGCGCACGACCCCGTCGCGCACGATCGCTTCCAGCACCATCTTGGCCGTCGAGACGGGGATCGCGAAACCGATTCCCATGTTGCCGCCCGAGCGCGAGTAGATGGCTGTGTTGATGCCCATGAGCTGGCCGTTCACATCCACCAGGGCGCCGCCGGAATTGCCCGGGTTGATGGCGGCGTCGGTCTGGATGAAGTTCTCGAAGGTATTGATGCCCAGCTGGTTGCGCCCGAGCGCGCTCACGATGCCGCTGGTGACGGTCTGGCCCACGCCGAAGGGATTGCCGATCGCCAGCACCTGGTCGCCCACCTGCAGGCTGTCGGAGTTGCCGAGCGTGATTACCGGCAAGCGGTCGAGGTCGATCTTCAGGATGGCGAGATCGCTCTCCGGGTCGGTGCCGATCACGCGGGCCCGTGCACTGCGGCTGTCGTTGAGCAGCACCTCGATCGCGTCGGCGCCGGCGATCACGTGGTTGTTGGTGAGGATGTAGCCCTCGGGGCTGATGATCACGCCGCTGCCCAGGCCGCTTTGCGGCTGCGCGCCGCGTTCTCCGAAGAAAAAGCGAAACCACGGGTCCTGCGCATGCGGTCCCTGCAGCGCCTTGGAGGTGTTGATGCTCACCACCGCCGGCGAGGCCCGCTGCGCTGCGCCGCGGAAGCTGCCGATCGGGGTGGTGCCCGGCAGCGGCGGTGGAGCCTCGAACAGCGATACGCCCGTGCCGCGGCTGAGGCTGGCCGGACGGCCCAGCCACTCCGGCTTGAGGGTGGCAACGACGAACCAGGCCGCGAGCAAGACGGTGACGGCCTGGGAGAACACCAGCCAATAGCGACGCATGAAAATCCAGCTGCGAAGAGACACGGGAGTGTAGACCCCGCGCGACATCCGGCGGGCCCGCGCCACAATCGGCGTTTCGCGTTTTCGTCCTTCCTTTCATGGTCCAACAGCAAACGCTCTTGCGTGCATTCGACGACCTCCTCCAGCCCGGCCGCTTCAAGGACTACGGTCCCAATGGCCTGCAGGTCGAGGGACGCCCCGACGTCCGGCGCATCGTCTCCGGCGTGACGGCGAGCCTGGCGCTCATCGAGGCGGCGGTGCAGGCGCAGGCCGACGCCATCTTCGTGCACCACGGGCTGTTCTGGCGTGGGCAGGACGGCCGCGTCACGGGCTGGATGAAGCGTCGTCTCTCGGTGCTGCTGGCCCACGACATCAACCTGTTCGCCTACCACCTGCCGCTGGACGCGCACCCCGAACTCGGCAACAACGCCCAGCTCGCCGCCCGCCTGGGCCTGCGCACAACCGGTCGCTTCGGCGACCAGGAGCTCGGATTTCTTGGAGAGCCCGAGCAGCGAGCTGGATTCGCCGACACGGCCGCACTCGGCGAGCACGTGGCGCAGGTCCTCGGCCGTGCCGTGGTCGCCGTGCCGGGGCACCCGGGCCCGCTCGAGCGCGTCGCATGGTGCACTGGCGGCGCGCAGGGCTACTTCGAGGCCGCCATCGCCGCGGGGGCGCAGGCCTTCATTACCGGCGAGATCTCCGAGCCGCAGGCGCACTACGCACGCGAGTGCGGCGTGAGCTTCATCGCCTGCGGCCACCACGCGAGCGAGCGCTACGGCGCCCCGGCGGTGGCGGCCCATGTGGCCGCGCAGTTGGGTATCGAGCACCTGTTCATCGACCTGCCCAACCCCGCATGAGACATCCGGCGCCACCGCTTCATTCGCCGACGGCAGCCAGGGGGCTGCTCGCCGCCCGCCCATCACCTGCCTGCGGCACGCGGGAGCGAGGTCTCGGAGTCCGGCTTCGACGCCGCCGGGCGCCGGGTCGTTGGCGTGGCCGATGCGGGCAGCGTCCGGGAGGCGCCCCATGACAGCGAAGGTCCTGGCGCTCACCATGGGTGACCCCGCCGGTATCGGCGGCGAAATCCTTGCGCGCGCTTTCCGGGAGGCGCCGGCAGTCACGGCTGGCTGCTTCGTCGCCGGCGACCTGGCGCACCTGCGCCGTGCCGCGGCCGCCGCCACGCCACCGGGCGCCGCAGCGCTGCCGATCGCGCTGATCGAACGCCCCTCGCAGGCGCTGGAGGTTCCGCGGGGCTGTCTGCCGGTGCTGCAGGTCGGCGCTGCCGCGCCTGCGCTGGTGCATTGGGGACGGGTGCAGCCGCAGGCCGGCGCCATGGCTGCCGCAGCAGTCACGTGGGCGGCACGTGCCGCACTGGCGGGCGAGGTCGCCGGAGTAGTCACCGCGCCTCTGCACAAGGAGGCGCTGGCCGCCGCGGGCGTCGATTTTCCCGGACACACCGAGCTCCTGCAGCACGAGACTGCGGCTCAGCTGGGGCGCGCCGCGTCCGATGTGCCGGTGCGCATGATGCTGGCCAGCGACGAGTTGCGCACGGTGCTGGTGAGCATCCATGTCTCGTTGCGCGAAGCCATCGAGGCGGTCCGCACCGACAGCGTGCTGCAGACCCTGCGCATTACCCATGAGGCGCTCTCCCGGGCACTGGGCCGTCCGCCCCGCATGGCGGTGGCGGGCCTGAATCCGCATGCAGGGGAGGGCGGGCTGTTCGGCCGGGAGGAGATCGAGCACATCGCGCCGGCCGTCGAGATCGCCCGCCGCGAAGGGCTGGATGCGAGCGGACCCCACCCGCCGGACACCATCTTCATGCGCGCGCGGGGCCTGCGCAGCTTCGACGTGGTGGTCGCCATGTACCACGACCAGGGTCTGATTCCCGTCAAGTACCTGGGGCTGGACAAAGGGGTGAACGTCACCCTCGGCCTGCCGCTGGTGCGCACCAGCCCCGACCACGGAACGGCCTTCGACATCGCGGGCACGGGACAGGCCGACCCGTCGAGCCTGATCGAGGCGATCCGGGTGGCGCGCTCGCTGCTGCCGGACGCCGTGGCTGCGCGCTAGCGCTCGTTGGCAGGCGACGCGCCGCGCAGGCTGTCGCGGATCTCGCGCAGCAGCACGATGTCCTCGGCAGGCGCCGCAGGGCTTGCGGCTGCTGGTTCGGCCGACCGGCGCCGCAGCCGGTTGATCTGGCGCACCATCAGAAAGATCACCAGCGCCAGGATGAGGAAGTTGACCAGCACGGTCACGAAGCTGCCCCACGCGAGCACCGGGACGCCGGCGCGGACGAGTTCCGGGAGGCTGCGGCCCACGCCGTCGGGGACGGGGGCCAGCACCAGGAACTTGTTGGAAAAATCGATGCGTCCGACGATGGTCGAGACGATCGGCATGATGACGTCCTTGACCAGCGAATCGACGATCTTGCTGAAGGCGGCCCCGATGATGACGCCGACTGCCAGGTCGATGACGTTGCCCTTGATCGCGAACTCGCGGAATTCCTTGAGCATTCCCATGGTTTCTGACCCGTGTTGATGAAGCCCGGCAGTATCGATCCAAACCCCTTTCGCGCTGGCGTTACCCCTAAAGGGCGGGGGTTGCGCTCCGCTACAATCACCGGTTGACCTAACTTCAGCGATTCCCCCGAGGACCCCCATGAGTGACACCCCAGTGGACGCCAGCAAGCGGACGTGGTTGATCGCGTCCACCTGCGCGGGCGCGGTGGGCGGCGCGTTCGTCGCCGTTCCGTTCGTCAGTAGCTTCCAGCCGTCCGAGCGGGCCAAGGCCGCGGGTGCTGCCGTCGAGGTCGACATCTCGGCCCTGCAGCCCGGGGACAAGGTCACCGTCGAGTGGCGGGGCAAGCCGGTGTGGATCATGCGTCGCACGCCGGAGCAGCTTGCGGCACTGCCCAAGCTCAACGATCAGCTGGCCGATCCGATGTCGCAGCGCACCGCCTATCCCACGCCGGAATACGCGCAGAACGTGCACCGGTCCATCAAGCCCGAGTTCTTCGTTGGCGTCGGGATCTGCTCGCACCTGGGCTGCTCCCCGGTGGACAAGTTCCAGCCCGGTGCGCAGCCTTCGCTTCCGGACGACTGGCAAGGCGGGTTCCTCTGCCCGTGCCACGGCTCGACCTTCGACCTGGCCGGTCGCGTGTTCCGCAACCGCCCCGCGCCCGACAACCTCGAGGTGCCGCCGCACATGTTCCTCTCGGATACCCGGCTGCTGATCGGCGAAGACAAGAAGGCCTGAGCACCATGGCTGAATTCAAGGAAATCTCCCCCAACGCCCCGATCGGCGCGAAGCTCGGCAACTGGTTCAGCAACCGGTTCCCCTCGGCCATCGCCGGTTACCGCGACCACCTCGCCGAGTACTACGCGCCGAAGAACTTCAACTTCTGGTACTTCTTCGGGTCCCTCGCCCTGCTGGTGCTGGTGATCCAGATCGTCACCGGCATCTTCCTGGTGATGCACTACAAGCCCGACGCGAACCTCGCCTTCGCCTCGGTCGAATACATCATGCGCGACGTTCCCTGGGGCTGGCTGGTGCGCTACATGCACTCCACCGGCGCCTCGGCCTTCTTCGTGGTGGTGTACCTGCACATGTTCAAGAGCCTGATCTACGGCAGCTACCGCAAGCCGCGCGAGCTGGTCTGGATCTTCGGCTGCTCGATCTTCCTGGTGCTCATGGCCGAAGCCTTCATGGGCTACCTGCTGCCCTGGGGTCAGATGTCCTACTGGGGCGCACAGGTGATCGTGAACCTGTTCTCCGCCATCCCCTTCGTCGGTCCCGACCTGGCCATCCTGATCCGCGGTGACTACGTGGTGAGCGACGCCACGCTCAACCGCTTCTTCAGCTTCCACGTCATCGCCGTGCCGCTGGTGCTGCTGGGGCTGGTCGTGGCGCACCTGCTGGCGCTGCACGACGTCGGCTCCAACAATCCCGACGGTGTCGAGATCAAGGGCCCCAACGCTCCGAAGGACGAGCAGGGACGTCCGCTGGACGGCATCCCCTTTCACCCGTACTACACCGTGCACGACATCATGGGTGTATCGGTCTTCCTGATGGCGTTCTCGGCGGTGATCTTCTTCGCCCCCGAGTTCGGCGGCTACTTCCTCGAATACAACAACTTCATCCCGGCCGACCCGCTGAAGACGCCGGCGCACATCGCTCCGGTCTGGTACTTCACGCCCTACTACTCGATGCTGCGCGCCATCACCACCGAGATGATGTATGCGCTCGTGCTGATCGTCGTGCTCGCCACCGTGCTCGCGCTGGTGCGTACCCGGCTGCCGGGCCTGATCAAGGGCGCGCTGGTGGTCGCAGCCGCCGTCGCCATCGCCCTCATGCTCGGCATCGATGCCAAGTTCTGGGGTGTGGTGGTGATGGGCGGCGCTGTCATCATCCTGTTCTTCCTGCCGTGGCTGGACGCCAGTCCGGTGCGCTCGATCCGCTACCGCCCCGACTGGCACAAGTGGGTCTACGGCCTGTTCGTGCTGAACTTCCTGGTGCTGTCCTATCTGGGCGTACAGCCGCCGTCGCCGCTCGGGGAGCGTGTGTCGCAGGTCGGCACGGTGCTGTACTTCGCCTTCTTCCTGCTGATGCCGTTCTGGAGCCGGCTGGGCACGTTCAAGCCCGTGCCCGAGCGCATCACCTTCGCTGCGCACTGAGCCGGGACACCACTGCAGCCATGAAAAAACTCATTCAATTCCTGATCCTCTCGGCGGCCATGGCGCTCGGCGTGGCCGGGCCGGCGCACGCGGCCGGCGGCGGACTCGCCTGGGACAAGGCGCCGATTCGCACCAACGACCTGGCGTCTCTGCAGCACGGCGCCAAACTGTTCGTCAACTACTGCCTGAACTGCCACTCGGCAGCCTTCATGCGCTACAACCGGCTGGCCGACATCGGCCTGTCCGACGCGCAGATCAAGGACTACCTGCTGTTCACGAGCGACCGCGTCGGTGACACCATGAAAGCCGCGATCGATCCCAAGCAGGCCAAGGAATGGTTCGGAGCCAACCCGCCCGACCTGACGCTCATCGCGCGCTCGCGCTCGAGCCATGGTGGCACGGGCGCCGATTACCTCTACACCTTCCTGCGCACCTTCTACCCCGACCCGACCAAGCCGACCGGCTGGAACAACCTTGCCTTTCCCAACGTGGGCATGCCGCACGCGCTGTGGGAACTGCAGGGTCTTCGTGAGCCGGTGTTCGACACCGTCGTGAGCCACGGGAGCGAGGTCCAGGTGTTCCGCGGCTGGAACCAGGTGACGCCCGGCACCATGTCGCCCATCGAGTACGACCAGGCCGTGGGTGACCTCGTCAACTACCTGCACTGGATGGCCGAGCCCTACCAGAACCAGCGGGTGCGGGTCGGTGTGTGGGTGATGCTGTTTCTTGGCCTCTTCACCTTCATCGCCTGGCGACTCAACGCCGCTTTCTGGAAGAATGTCCACTGACCGGGCATCCTGAACGCCGCCGGCACGCCGCCGGCATCCACCGATTTTTCCGGAGTGGGCCGCCCGCGCGTCCCACTCCTTTCCGATTCAAGGAGCCATTGCCATGATGGTGCTGTATTCCGGTACGACCTGCCCGTTCTCCCACCGCTGCCGTTTCGTCCTGTTCGAAAAGGGAATGGACTTCGAGATCCGCGACGTCGATCTGTACAACAAGCCCGAGGACATCAACGTGATGAACCCCTACGGGCAGGTGCCGATCCTGGTCGAACGCGACCTGATCCTGTACGAGTCGAACATCATCAACGAGTACATCGACGAGCGCTTCCCCCACCCGCAGCTGATGCCGGGCGACCCGGTGGACCGCGCGCGCGTGCGGCTGTTTCTGCTCAATTTCGAGAAGGAGCTGTTCGCGCACGTCAGCACCCTCGAGTCCCGTGCCTCCAAGGGCAACGAGAAGGCGCTGGAGAAGGCGCGCAGCCACATCCGCGACCGCTTGACCCAGCTCGCACCCGTGTTCCTCAAGAACAAGTACATGCTGGGGGACAACTTCTCCATGCTCGACGTGGCCATCGCGCCGCTGCTCTGGCGCATGGACTACTATGGAATCGAGTTGTCCAAGAACGCAGCGCCGCTGTTGAAGTACGCCGAGCGCATCTTCTCGCGTCCGGCCTACATCGAGGCGCTGACGCCCTCCGAGAAGGTCATGCGCAAGTAAGTACCGCGTGTCGCGCGCGCTGCGCGCGCCACGCCCGCCTCCGATGAACGCTCTCGACTCCACGTCCACCCGCCCTTACCTGATTCGTGCCCTCTACGACTGGTGCACCGACAACGGCTTCACGCCCTATGTCGCGGTGCTCGTCGATGAGACCGTGCAGGTACCTCGCGAGTACGTGAAGAACGGCGAAATCGTGCTGAACATCAGCTTCGACGCCACCAGCTCGCTCAAGCTGGGCAATGAGTTCATCGAATTCCGCGCGCGCTTCGCTGGCGTGGCGCGCGAGATCATGGTCCCGATCGGCCGCGTGCTCGCCATCTACGCCCGGGAGAATGGCCAGGGCATGGCGTTCCCGGTGGCGCCCGCCGCACCCGGTGGCGCTGGCCCCCAAGCCGACGCGGCTTCGGCGCCGCGGCCTTCTCCTCTCAGCAGCGTGCCCGCGGCCGGTGGCGAGCCGGAACCTGCGCCCGACCGGATCATGCAACTGGTCCCCGGCGAAGCCGCAGCCGAAGGCAGCAAGGGCGGCGAGGACGGCGAGCCGCCCAAGCCGCCGCCAGGGGGCGGTCCGCGACCGGCCCTCAAGCGGATCAAGTGAGCTGCTGCAGGCGGCTTCGGTCCGCTTAGAATTTTCGTGCTGCCGGTTTAGCTCAGTTGGTAGAGCAACCGCCTTGTAAGCGGTAGGTCATCAGTTCGAATCCGATAACCGGCACCAGTCCTTCTCCTCCGCGCGCAGCGGCCCAGCCGCACGGCTGCGCGGCCGCAGGTCCGAGCAGTGCACCGGTCTGGATCCACGGTCGCGGCAATGCCCCTGCCGGCCTTGCCAGAATCGCGTCAACTTGCCCGCGTGCCGCATACTGGCGGCGTGTCCTGCCTGCCGTACCACCTCCTGTCTGCCGCCGCTGCGCCTGCGCGTGGGCGACGGCGTGCTGTCGCACTTTTCCCGGCCCGGCGGCCCCTCGCATTTCCTTGACGCGCCATCCGTACCGCCGGGCCGATCCGGCGCACTCATGGAGCGAAGCATGCAACCGACCCCCCATTTTCTCGACAAGCAACTGACCGAGCTGGACTTCGTCCGGCTTCAAAGACTGAGCGCCTCGCACACCACCGCCGGCCTGGCGGACCTGCTCGCCGACGCCGACGTGGTGCCCGGCCCGCAGATCGCAGCGGAGGTGATCACCATGTACTCGCAGTTCGAGCTGGAGGACAGGGATTCGGGCGAGCGCCGCGTACTTGCCGTGTGCTATCCCGAGGACGCGGAGCCTTCGAGCGGCTTCATCTCGGTGCTGTCGCCCCTGGGCTGCAGCCTGATCGGACTGCCGGCAGGCGCGCAGGTGCGCTGGCAGACGCCCACGGGCGAGCGCCAGGGGCTGGTGCGGGCGGTTCTGTTCCAGCCGGAAGCCAGCGGCGACTACGTGACCTGATGCGGCTTCGGAGGGCGCCTTCGCCAGGTGCTCGGACCTGACGCACCGCGCGTGCGTGCCGTCCGGATCGGGCGCTGGACCGGCGGCTCGCCGGGCAGGCCTGGCGAGCGGGCCCTTCGCTCAGATGACGCCCTGGGCCAGCATGGCGTCGGCGACCTTCACGAAACCTGCGATGTTGGCGCCATCGACGTAGCTCACGGTGCCGTCGTCGCGCTGGCCGTGCAGGACGCAGGCATCGTGGATGCCGCGCATGATGGTCAGCAGGCGTGCATCCACCTCTTCGCGGGGCCAGCTCAGGCGCATCGCGTTCTGGCTCATCTCCAGCCCCGAAGTGGCCACGCCGCCGGCATTGCTGGCCTTGCCCGGAGCGAACAGGACGCCGGCCTTCTCGAACAGTTGCACGGCGGAGTTGGTCGATGGCATGTTGGCGCCTTCGGCCACGCACTGGACGCCGTTGTCCACGAGCATGCGTGCGTCGTCCGCGTCCAGCTCGTTCTGGGTGGCGCAAGGCAGCGCCACATCCACCGGCACGCTCCAGGGGGTGCGGCCCGCGTGGAACTCGCTCCCGGTGCGGGCGGCATATTCGCTGACGCGGCCGTAGAGGTGGTTCTTTACCTCCATCAGCAGGGCCAGCTTTTCCGGAGTGAAGCCGTCCGCGTCCACGACCGTGCCGCTCGAGTCGGAGACTGTGACCACCCGGGCGCCCAGCGCCATGGCCTTTTCCACGGCGTATTGCGCGACGTTCCCCGACCCCGACACGCTGACCCGCATGCCCTCGAGCGAGCGGCCCTTGCGCTGGAGCATTTCCTGCGCGAAGTAGACCGTGCCGTAGCCGGTAGCCTCAGGGCGGATCAGGGAGCCGCCGAAAGACAGTCCCTTGCCGGTGAAGACGCAGTCGGCGCGGTTGGTGAGCTTCTTCACCATGCCGGCCATGAAGCCGACCTCACGGCCGCCGACGCCGATATCCCCCGCCGGTACGTCGGTGTCGGCGCCCACGTGGCGGAACAGTTCGGTTGCGAATGCCTGGCAGAAGCGCATCACTTCGGCCGGGCTGCGGCCTTTCGGGTCGAAATCGGAGCCGCCCTTGCCACCGCCCATGGGCAGCGTGGTCAGCGCATTCTTGAACGTCTGCTCGAAAGCCAGGAACTTGAGGATCGATGCATTGACGGACGGATGGAACCGCAGCCCGCCCTTGTACGGGCCGATCGCGCTGCTGTGCTGGATGCGATAGCCCCGGTTGACCTGGACGTCGCCATGGTCGTCCACCCAGGACACGCGGAACTGGATCATCCGCTCCGGCTCGACGAGGCGGTCCAGCAGGCCGTGCTGGGCGTACTTGGGGTGGCGCTGGATGAAAGGCCAGAGGCTTTCGATGACCTCGGTGACCGCCTGCAGGAACTCGGGCTGTCCCGGATTGCGCGCTGCCACTTGGGCCAGGAATTCGTGACTGTCGGTGTATTTCATGCGGCCGCTAAGGATGGAGTTTTGCCAAAGTCGCGCATTGTCGCTCCATCCGTGCAAGGCGCTTTGACCCCGCACGGACCCGCAGGCGTGCGCCGGTTATCCAGTGGTCTCGCAGGGCGAGCGGTGGGCATTGGATTCACGCGGCCACTTCGGCATCGCGCGGGACGTATTGCGCGTTCCATGCGGGTGCGCCGTCCGCTCTTGCTGCTGCTTTCTGCTGCCGCTGCCGCCGCGTCGTTCTTGCGTCGGTGGCCCGTGCGCGCATGTGCGCAATGGCGGGCTTGTCTGCGGGCGAGGTAAGGCATTGCTCGGGAAGCGGACCGCGGCTCGCAGGCAGCGGAGCGCCCTGGCTCAGCCAGCCGGCATTTGCCCCTGTCGCTCGCGTTCTGCTTCGTGGCGCAGGCAGTAGCGCGCTGCGGGCACCACGTGCAGCCGTGCGTAGCCGATGTCCTCGCCGCACTCCTCGCAGCTGCCGTAGCTGCCATCGCGCAGCCGCTGCCGTGCCTCTCGCACTTCGCTCAGTGCGGCTTCGTGGCGCCGCAGCTGGGTGATGTCCAGCGACTCCATCATGCGCGCGTCGCCGTCCTCGACAGAATCCTTGACTTCGGGCCAGCCGTGCCCTGCGCCGTCGGTGAACTCGTGACGGTTGTCGCGTACCGCATGGGCCAGCTCGTCTTCGCGCTCGGCCAGTTGCAGGTCGAGTTCGGCGCGCTGTTGCTCGGTCAGTTCCATGTCCGTGCTCCTTTGCTTTGACGATAGGCCAGCCGGCAAGCGGCCGTGTTGCAAAACGCTGCTCAGCGCCAGTCGGTCTGCACCTTGATGCGGATGGCATCGACCGGGCAGCCGCTGCGGCGAAGCTCGGCCTGCAGCAGGGGGAGCAGCTGGCGCAGCTTGGCCGCTGCCGCGCTGCCGCGCACCAGCAGGCACCAGCTGCCGCCGTCCAGCGGACCGGCCGCCACGGCTGCGCGCAGGCCCGGCGGAATGTGTGCCTTGATGGCTTCGAGACGCTGCGACGATTCGCGCACCAGTGCCGTGAGCCGGGCCAGGGAAGGGGCGGCCTGCGCAGCTTCTTGGAGCGTCACGGGGTGGTGGCGGCGGGTCGGATCGCTGGGCATGGGGAAGGGGTGCAAGGCGCGGCCATTATCCCGCCGCAGCCGGTGCCGGCCGCCGGAGCCTTCCGGGTGGCAGCTAAAATCGCCCCCTCGGGTCCCGCAGCACGCACTTGCACGGTGGGCGGCGGCCCCCATCTCCTTGCTCAACGAGAGGATTGCGCTGCCCTGCTGGTCCCGGTGGGCTGGCAGGGCAGCATTGCGTTCATGGCCAAGAACTTCCTGACCCAGATTTTCGGTTCCCGCAACGACCGCCTGCTCAAGCAATACCGCAAGACGGTCGATCGCATCAACGCCCTGGAGCCGGAGCTGGAGAAGCTTAGCGACGAGGCGCTGCGCGGCAAGACGCAGGAGTTTCGCGACCGGTTGGCGCGCGGCGAGGAGCTCGACGCGCTCCTGCCCGAGGCCTTCGCCGTGGTGCGCGAGGGCTCCAAGCGCATCATGAAGATGCGCCACTTCGACGTCCAGCTGCTCGGCGCCATGGCGCTGCACCAGGGCAAGGTCGCCGAGATGCGCACCGGCGAGGGCAAGACCCTGACCGCCACGCTCGCGGTCTACCTGAACGCACTGCCCGGCAAGGGCGTGCACGTCGTCACCGTCAACGACTATCTCGCCAATCGCGATGCCCAATGGATGGGCAAGCTCTACAACTTCCTCGGTATGACGGTGGGCGTGAACCTGCCGCAGATGCCTCGCGAGATGAAGCAGGCCGCCTACGGGTGCGACATCACCTACGGCACGAACAACGAGTTCGGCTTCGACTACCTGCGCGACAACATGGTCTACGAGACGGCGGACCGCGTGCAGCGGGGGCTGCACTACGCCATCGTCGACGAGGTGGACTCGATCCTGATCGACGAGGCGCGCACGCCGCTCATCATCAGCGGCCAGGCCGAGGACCACACCGACCTGTATGTCGCGATGAACCGCATCGTGCCGCAGCTCACGCGTCAGGAGGGCGAGGCCGATCCGCGTACCGGCGAGGGCGTGCTCAAGCCCGGCGACTTCACCGTCGATGAGAAGTCGCGCCAGGTGTTCCTCACCGAGCGCGGCCACGAGACCGCCGAACGCATCCTGAGCGCGCAGGGGCTGATCGCCGAAGGCGCCACGCTCTACGACCCGGCCAACATCGCGCTGATGCACCACCTGTACGCGGCACTGCGGGCCAACAACCTCTACTTCCGCGACCAGCATTACGTGGTGCAGCCGGGCGAAGACGGCCGCCCCGAGGTGGTGATCGTCGACGAGTTCACCGGGCGCCTGATGGCGGGCCGCCGCTGGAGCGAGGGCCTGCACCAGGCCGTGGAGGCGAAGGAGGGCGTTCCGATCCAGCCAGAGAACCAGACGCTGGCATCCATCACCTTCCAGAACTACTTCCGCCTCTACGGCAAGCTCGCCGGCATGACCGGCACCGCCGACACCGAGGCCTACGAGTTCTCGGAGATCTACGGCCTCGAGGTGGTGGTGATTCCGCCGAACCGGCCGAGCCGCCGCGAGGACCAGCTCGACCGGGTCTACAAAACCACCAAGGAAAAGTACGAGGCGGCCATCGAGGACATCCGCGACTGCTACGAGCGCGGGCAGCCGGTCCTGGTGGGCACCACCTCCATCGAGAACTCCGAAATCATCGACCAGCTGCTGATCGAGGCGCAGCTGCCCCACCAGGTGCTCAATGCCAAGCAGCACGCCCGTGAGGCCGAGATCGTCGCGCAGGCGGGTCGGCCGAAGATGATCACCATCGCGACCAACATGGCCGGTCGCGGCACCGACATCGTGCTGGGCGGCAACGTCGAGAAGGTCATCGAGGGCGTCGAGGCCGACGAGTCCCTGGACGCCGCCACGCGCGAAGCCCGCATTGCGCAGTTGCGTGCGCAGTGGGCCAAGGACCACGAACAGATCGTCGCGCTCGGGGGGCTGCGCATCATCGCCACCGAGCGCCACGAGTCGCGGCGCATCGACAACCAGCTGCGCGGCCGCTCTGGCCGCCAGGGCGACCCCGGGTCCTCGCGCTTCTACCTGAGCCTGGACGATCCGCTCATGCGCATCTTCGCGGGCGAGCGGGTCAAGTCCATCATGGACCGGCTGAAGATGCCCGAGGGCGAGGCCATCGAAGCCGGCATCGTCACGCGCAGCATCGAGAGCGCGCAACGCAAGGTGGAGGCGCGCAACTTCGACATCCGCAAGCAGCTGCTCGAGTACGACGACGTCGCAAACGACCAGCGCAAGGTGATCTACCAGCAGCGCAACGAGATCATGGACGCCCAGGATCTCTCCGCCCAGATCGCAGGGCTGCGCGAAGGCTGCTTCACCGACCTGGTGCACCAGTACGTGCCGCCAGAGTCGGTCGAGGAGCAGTGGGACCTGGCGGGGCTGGAGAGGGTGCTGGCCGACGAATGGGGCATCGGCCTGCCACTGCAGCAGGAGGTGCAGGCCTCCAGCGCCATCACCGACGAGGACCTCCTGCAGAAGGTGCTCACGGCCGCCGAGGAGGCGTTCGAGACCAAGGTCACGCTGGTGGGCAAGGAGAACTTCACCCACTTCGAGCGCATGGTGCTGCTGCAAAGCATCGACACGCACTGGCGCGAGCACCTCGCCGCCCTCGACTACCTGCGCCAGGGCATCCACCTGCGCGGTTATGCACAGAAGCAGCCCAAGCAGGAATACAAGCGCGAGGCTTTCGAGCTGTTCGGGCAGCTGCTCGATTCCGTGAAGAACGAGGTCACCAAGATCCTGATGACGGTGCGGGTGCAGTCGGGTGCCCAGCTCGACGCCGCCGCGGACGACATCGAGCAGCGCGCCGAGCAGGTGGCCAACCTCACCTACTCAGCGCCCACCATCACGGGCGAGGTCGAGACCATCGCAGACGAGGCCTCGGCGCGCGGGTCGGCAGGGGCGGTGCCGCGCGTCGGACGCAACGATCCGTGCCCCTGCGGCAGCGGCAGGAAGTACAAGCAGTGCCACGGCAAGCTGGCTTGAAGAGCGGCCGGACGCGCTCGCAGAAGTCAAGTGCGTCAGCGTAGATCGACCCGGCTCATCTGTCAGGACTGACAGGGGTCCCCGGCGGCGGCGCGCTGCATGACTCTTCAATGGAGAGCTTCCAGTCCTTAGGAGCTTTCCATGAACGAACTCGCCGAACGCGCACCCTCCACGCCCGCCCCGACCTGCGCATCGGGCCCATCCAGCCTCCGCGCGGGCGGCCGAAGTGCCCCCTTGTCCGGCCATCTGCGCCAGCGCATCGAGCGCGAGTTCCGCTCCCGCTGGGAGGACGAGTGGGGTGGATCGCCCATCACCCAGAGCCGCCCGGCAGGTCCGGATGCGGTGCGCCTGGACGGCAACGACTACCTGGGCGTGTCGGGCCACCCGCGCATCGTGCAGGCGCAGATCGATGCCCTCAGCCGCAGCCAGTCCACGGTGGTGCAGTCGGGCGTCTTCCAGCTCCAGGGGACGCCCAGCAACCGGCTCGAACAGGCCTTTGCCGATTACGTGGGCCACGAGGGCGCGGTGCTGTGCCAGTCGGGCTACACCGCCAACCTGGGCCTGCTTCAGGTGATCGCGGACCGCGACACGCCGGTGTACCTGGACAGCCTTGCGCACATGTCGCTATGGGAGGGCGTGCGCGCCGCCAATGCACCGGCCCATGCCTTCCGGCACAACGACCCCGGTCACCTGCAGCGCATGATCGCGCGGCATGGCAGTGGGCTGGTGGTGGTGGACTCGGTCTACAGCACCACCGGTGCGATGTGCCGGCTGCAGGAGATCGTGGAGGTGGTGGAGGCCAGTGGTTCGATGATCCTTGTGGACGAGTCGCATTCACTCGGCACGCACGGACCACAGGGACGCGGCGTATGTGTCGAGCTCGGACTGAGCGATCGCGTGCACTTCATCACGGCCAGCCTGGCGAAAGCCTTCGCCGGACGTGCCGGCATCTTCACGGTACCGCACGAGATGCGCTTCTACCTCATGTCCAACAGCTTCCCGAACATCTTCAGTTCGTGCCTGCTGCCGCAGGAGGTCGCGGGTCTCGCCGCCACGCTGGAGGTGGTCCAGCGCAGCGACGCGGCGCGAGATCGCTTGAGGGCGAACACCGCACGGCTGCGCGGCACGCTGGCATCGCTGGGCTTTCCCATCCACCAGGGCAGCGAGCAGATCATCGCGCTGGAGTCGGGCACCGAGAGCAACACCGTGGTGCTGCGCAATGCGCTGGAGCAGCGGGGCGTGTTCGGCGCGGTGTTCTGTGCGCCGGCCACGAGTCGCAACCGGGCCATGGTGCGCCTGACGCTCAGCGCTGCCCTGACCGAAGCGGAGCTGCGCCATGTCGAAGCGGTCGCCCGCGACATCGCGCCGTTGGTCCAGCCGTGGAACTGGCCGATAGCCCGTCGCAACCGGGGCTCGGGCGAGCTGTCGGCCTGAGTTCAGCAGGGGGTTCGGTGTCAGTCCTGCACGCGCCGTGGCAACTGTTCGGCCAGCCAGCCGCGATAGCCCTGGATCCGGTTGGGGAGCGCCTCGGCGGGGATGCGGAACTGGGCCGCCAGCAGGCGCGCGTCGCGCCCCGGTGAGAACGCCGGCACCAGCTCGCAGGGCCCTGTCAGGCCCACGGCCTGCCGCAGCTCCAGGCTCACGAGCTTGCGGCCGCTGCGGATGTCTTCGAGGCCGTCCGCATCGACGCCCTCGAGCTCGGCCAGCTCCGCCAGGGCATGCAGGCCGTCACGCGTCTCCAGCTGCAGCCAGCTCACGCTGCCGGCGTCGTCGATGCCGAGGATGCCGAAGGGGTCACCAATGGCAATGTGCTCGACCCAGTGCGACGCAACGAACTCCTGCAGCGCCTGCTGCACGCCGGAGGACTGCAGCAGCGCATGTTGATCCGGCGTGAGCGTGGTGCGCCAGATTTCCGAATGCCGCGGGTGCGGCGCCGCCAGCATGCCGTCCACGGCCTCGATCAGGCGGCGCGAGATGTCGGGCAGCTGCTTGGGAATGAACTGGTCGATGAGGCCGCGGTTGAAGGCGCGTACCGCCACCTGTTCATCGGCCTGCCCCGTCAGCAGCGCGCGCGCGCCCTGCCACTCGGAGATGTCCGCGAGCACCTGCAGACCGTCCATGCCGGGCATGGAGAAATCGACGACGCACACGCGCGCCAGCGCGTAGCGATCGCCGGAGCGGGCCCAGTAGGCGAGGATCTGCGGGATCAGGGGCTTGCCCTGGCGCCACTGATCGACCAGCACCTGCTGGTTCCAGGCATCGATCTCCCACAGCGGCGGCTCGCGCAGCAGCTCGTGGATGCATTGGCTGGGCCGTACGTGCAGTCGCAAGTGCCAGTGGCGGGGCAGCACCATCGCCAGCATGTCGAGGTAGTCGGCGTCGTCATCGACGAAGACCACCGTGCCGGGACGTCGGAAAAGGGGGAAGCTCATGGGGCGGGGTGCTCGAGAGTCGGTTGGGAAATGGGGGACGCCAGGGCCACCGGGAGATCGAGCACGAAGCGCGCGCCGCGGCCGGGTGCCGATTCGACGTCGATGGTGCCACGGGCATCCCGGATCACCCGGTGGCAGAACGCCAGGCCGAGGCCGTGGCCGGTGCCCCGGTCGGTCGATACGAAGGGCTGGAAGATGCGGGCCTTCATCTCGTCACGCATGCCCAGGCCGCGGTCTTCGATGGAGATGCGGCCGCGCCGGCCTTGCACATCGACCTCGATGCGCAGGTCGCCCGGTTCGCGCACCGAGGGCATGGCCGCCAGCGAGCGCAGCGCGTTCTTCATCAGGTTGTCGATGACCTGGCGAAAGAGGGCCGCCGAGGTGTGGAATTCGAAGTCGCGCACCACCAGTACCTGCACGCAGTTGCGCTCGCGCTCGCCCCGGTAGGGGAATTCGGCCACCGCCCTGCGCACCACGGCGGCCGCGCGCACCACCTCCTTCTGCAGGGGCAGGTGCATCAGCTGGGCGTTGGTGATCTGCATGTCGATCTGGCGGTTCATGTTGCGCAGCAATCCGTGCAGGCGGTCGGCGAGATGTTCGAGCTTGGTGGCACTGCCTGCGGGAGCCGTTGCGGCTTCGTTGCGCACCGCATCCGCGATCAGGGCCATGGTGGCGAGCGGCGTGCGCAGCTCGTGCGCCATGATGCCCATGGTACCCAGTGCCTGCTTGAGCTGTTCGCGCCGCAGGTTGCTGGCCGACAGGCCCAGCATCAGCGCCATGTACCAGCAGAAGGCGAACACCACCACGTGCGTCGCGACTTCTTCGGCCGTTGGCGGCGGCAGCTGCGGCCCGAAGAGCGAATACAGCAGCCACCCCGTCGCGATGCCGGCACCCAGGCCGATGGTGGCGAGCCGCCAGTCGGTCGCGTGGTAGTAGATCAGGAACATCGCCGCCATCGTGGCGAGCCAGACGGCGTTGCGCCCGTTGCAGAAATACATCCAGGTGAAATAGACAGGCACCGTCAGCCAGAACACGAGGGTGATCACCACCACGGCCAGCCGCGTGGGCGGTGGCTCGGTGAACTTGGGAAACAGCAGCAGTGTGAGGCCCAGCGCGCTCACCAGCAGGCGCTGCCACAGGCTCTCGTAGGGCTGCGGCAGCCAGTAGGTCCAGACGACGTAGAACAGCGGATGCCCCAGAACGATGGATATGCACAGCGCACGGATCCGCCACTGCGAAGGATGCAGGATGGGCTCGGAAATCGGCTCCAGCAGCGGTTTGAACGCCTCGCGGGCCGTGCGTGCACGCATGGTCGAATGGCTCCATCGCTTCCAGAACGCTGCTGGCATGTGCTCCCAAGGACTGGTGGAACCGCCGCAAGGCTGCGACTGGCCGGGGGCGGTTGCAGGTGATATTGTGTCGGCCGGTAAGGGAGGAATGGCACAAGATATGGGGGATCCTGTTAACTTTGACAGCGTCAGTCTGGACGGCATCCTGAGCGACTGGCTGGCCGCGCTCAAGGAATTCTCGGTCGAGGCCGTCGCGGTCCTCGGCCCCGATCCGTTCGGCGGCTATGAAGATCGCCTCCTTCTGTGTGTGCATCCGCCGCTCGCCGGCGACGCTGCGCGCGCGCTTGCGGCGAGCCGCGACTTCGGTGCGCCCTGGCGCGAATCCGACGCGCCGCTGGTCGCGTGGCAGCACATTGCAAAGACCGGAGAACTCAATGCGAGCCGCTGGCGCGTACTCGCACTGGCGCATGGCTACCAGTCGATGGTGCGCGTCGAATTTCCTTTGCCCGCGGGGCGCGCCTTCGAGTGCTTCATGTTCAGCCCGCGCGAGCTCGCCGACCGAAGCGAGGCAGCAGCGCTGGTCTGGTCGGCGCTGAATATCTGGCCGGTGGTCAAGCGGTGCATATCGCAGGAGCGCTCCAGCCTCAGCCCACGCGAGCGCCAGTGCCTGATGCTGGCCTTCAACGGTCTCACCGCGCGTGAGAGCTCGCTTCAGATGTCCTGCACCGAGCGCACCGTCAACTACCACCTGGCGAACGCGATGGGAAAGCTGAAGGTCGACAACAAACTCGCGGCCATCCAGCGAGCCTGCTGGATCGGCGCCATCTAAGCAGGAGAGACCCATGTTCCTTGCCATCGACGTCGGCAACACGCGGCTCAAGTGGGCTGTCTACGACCAGCCGCGAGCGGGCGCGCGGCCGCTGGTCCATGGGGCCGAATTCCTCGAGAACATCGACAAGCTCTCCGATGGCCCATGGGCGTCGCTGCCGGAGCCCACCCGCATGCTTGGTTGCTCCGTTGCGGCCGACGCCATCAAGCTCCGCGTGGCCGAGCAGATGGAGGAGTTGTGGGATGTGACGCCGCAGTGGGTGCATGCGTCGAGCAGCGAGGCAGGCGTGTCCAATGGCTACGACCACCCCACGCGCCTCGGCGCCGACCGCTGGGTGGCGATGGTGGGTGCCTGGCACCGGATGCTCGGCCAGGGTGCTGCGCGCCCGGTAGTGGTCGCGATGGTCGGCACGGCCGTCACCGTGGAGGCGATCGATGCAAGCGGGCATTTCCTCGGCGGGTTCATCCTGCCGGGCCACGGCATCATGCTGCGTGCGCTGGAGTCGGGCACCGCCGGACTGCACGTGCCCACGGGCGAGGTGCGCGAGTTCCCGACCAACACGAGCGACGCGCTGACAAGCGGCGGCACCTTCGCCATCGCCGGCGCGGTGGAGCGGATGATCCACCACGTGCGCGCGCGCTGCGGCGCCGATCCCGCGTGTTTCATGACCGGCGGCGCAGGCTGGAAGATGGCCCCCTTCATGGCCGCGCCGTTCGAACTGGTCGAGACGCTCATCTTCGACGGGCTGCTCGAGATCGCCGAGCGACGCGCCCCGGCCTGACCGGCCCGTCCCTCAGGCTGCCAGCCCTTCGACGGCCTGCGCCATCGATTCGCGCGCCTGTGCCAGCACCTGATGCTTCCACTGCGGCGTGTCCGTGTAGAAGGCCGCGAGCATGCGCTGACGGATCGCGTCCTGCAGCGTGGCTGGCGCCTCGGGATGCTGGTTCAGCCAGTGCTCGCCGCGCAGGGCGGTGAGCACCTCCATCACCGGCTCTGTGCCGTACTCCATCGCGATCCCGGTGTACTGCGCCTGTGGGCATTCCTCGTACATGGCGTTCCACATCAGGCCCGTGAGGAAGGCTGAACTCGACGAGCCGTCGTAGATGGAGGTCACCGGCGTTCTTCCGCCGCCATCCCACCAGCGCCGCGCGCGTGCGACGCCGGCTGGGTCGTCCGCTCCGGCCCAGATGCGCTCGCCGACGCCGCTGGGGCCCAGCCCCGTGTGGACGTCGATCCAGGCGATGCGTGCCGCGGCGCTTCCGTGCACCCGCAGCACCTCGCGCAGCGTGCGGTTGCTCCAGGTGGGCGCCGTGCCCCCGAAGAACATGCCGTCCGCGAATTCGTGCTGGCCGCGTGTGATGGCGGCCTGGAATGCGCCCTCGCCACGCCGCGCGATGAATTCGCCCACTGCCTGCACATTGCGCGCGTCGGGCGGCCACTGCGCCGGCAGCAGCAGCGGCTGCAGTTCTCGGTAGGCCTCGTTGACCGGAAGCGGCCTGGAGAAATCGTGGAAGTTGCGGTTGAGATCGACGTTCTCGTGCGTGACGCGCCGCAGGTGCGAAAAGCCGTAGGGGTTGAGCGCATGCACGTAAAGCACTGCCACGTCGCGTGCGCGCGCCTGTTCCGCCCACCGCCGGTCGCGCAGCGCCGCCACCTGCACGCCGCTGCCGCAATAGCCCTCCACGCCGTGGCACGCGCTCGAGACGATCAGCAGGGCCTTGGCATCGGCGCTTCCCTCGCGCGCGACGTCCATGGCGAGTTCCTCGCCCTCGCGCCCGCGCAGGGGATGCGTATGCGACTCGACCTGCAGGCGGGCCTCGCGCGCGGCCTCGAGAAACTTGTGGCGAGCCTGCCGGTAGGTGGACGAGAAAGCCTCCAGGTCCAAGCCTGCGGCGGTCGCGCCTGGGGAGGACGCGGTCATGCGCGCTCCCGGGCCAGCCAGGCCTCGGCAAGCTTGACCCAGTACGTCGCACCCAGGGGGATGAGGTCGTCGTTGAAGTCGTAGCTGGGGTTGTGCAGCATGCAGGGGCCGCCGCCGTGGCCCATCTCGCGGTGCGCACCGTCGCCGTTGGCGATGAAGCAGTAGGCGCCGGGGAGTTCCTGCAGCATGTAGGCGAAGTCTTCGCCGCCCATGGTGGGCTCCTGGGGCTCCACGTTCTGGGCGCCCACGATCGAGGCCATCACCTCGCGCGCGAACGCCGCCTCGGCCGGGGAGTTGATGGTCGGCGGGTAGTTGCGCACGAACTCGAATTCGCATTGGGCTTCGTGCGCCGCGCACACGTGCTCGGCGATCTGCCGCATGCGGCGCTCGATCAGGTCCAGCACCTCGGTGGTGAAGGTGCGCACGGTGCCTTGCAGCTCGCAGCTGTCGGGCACCACGTTGGTGGCCTCGCCTGCATGGATCATGGTCACCGAGATCACGCCGGCATCCACCGGCTTCTTGTTGCGGCTGATGATGGTCTGGAAGGCCTGCACCATCTGGCAGGCGATCGGCACCGGATCGATGCCGTTGTGCGGCAGCGCCGCGTGGCTGCCCTTGCCGCGGATGGTGATGCGGAATTCGTTGGTCGATGCCATCACCGGGCCGGGGCTCACGGCGAACTTGCCGACCTGCGAGCCGGGCCAGTTGTGCATGCCGAACACGGCCTCCATCGGGAACTTCTCGAACAGGCCGTCCCGGATCATCTCGCGGGCCCCGCCGCCTCCTTCCTCGGCGGGCTGGAAGATCAGGTACACCGTTCCGTCGAAGTTGCGGTGCTTGGCCAGGTGCTGGGCGGCCGCCAGCAGCATGGCCGTGTGGCCATCGTGGCCGCAGGCGTGCATGCGCCCGGGGTGCGTGCTGGCATGGGCGAAGGTGTTGAACTCCTGCATGGGCAGGGCGTCCATGTCGGCGCGCAGGCCCACGGCGCGCTCGCTGCTGCCGTTCTTGACGATCCCGACCACGCCGGTCTTGCCCAGGCCACGGTGGATCGGAATGCCCCATTCGGCGAGGCGGGCCGCCACCAGGTCGGAGGTGCGCAGCTCCTCGAAACACAGTTCGGGGTGGGCGTGGATGTCGCGGCGGATCGCGGCGATGCCGGCCGCCTGGGTAACGAGGGAGTCGAGGAGATTCATGGGGTACTGCGCGTGCGGTGCGGGGCAGCCAGTCTAGCCTCGGCGTGGCTTTCGGGCATGCGGGGGAACACCTGCCGGCGCCTCGGCGACGCCTCCCTTAGACTTGCCCGCCATGTCCACCCCGCGCCCCGCACACCCTGGTTCCACCGCGACGACGCAGGTGCGCGGGGCCTGCCCGCACGACTGTCCCGACACCTGCGCGCTGATCACCACGGTGCAGGGCGGCGTCGCGGTTCGGGTCCAGGGCAATCCGGCGCATCCGGCCACCGATGGGGTGCTCTGCGCCAAGGTGTCGCGCTACCACGAGCGCACGCACCATCCCGATCGGCTGCTGCAGCCCCTGCGCCGCAGTGGCCCGAAGGGTTCGGGCCGGTTCGATCCCATCGATTGGGAGACGGCGCTGACCGAGATCGCGGCGCGCCTGTCGGCCATTGCCGCTCGCGACCCGCAGGGAATCGTGCCGTACAGCTACGCGGGGACCATGGGCCTGGTGCAGGGCGAGAGCATGGCCGGGCGCTTCTTCCACCGGCTGGGCGCCTCCCTGCTGGACCGCACCATCTGCTCGGCGGCGGGCGGCGAAGCCCTGCTGCAGACGCTGGGCGGCAAGCTCGGCATGAAGGTCGAGTACTTCGCCGAGTCGCGGCTGATCCTGATCTGGGGCAGCAACTCCATCGCGAGCAATCTTCATTTCTGGCGCCTGGCCCAGCAGGCCAAGCGGGCGGGTGCGCGTCTGGTCTGCATCGATCCGCGCCGCACCGAAACCGCCGAGAAGTGCCACGAGCATGTGCAGCTGCGCCCGGGCACCGATGCGGCGCTGGCGCTGGCGCTGATGCACGAGCTGATCGTGAACGACTGGCTCGACCACGACTACATCGAGCGCCACACCCTCGGGTGGGAGGCGCTGCGCGAGCGGGCACTGCGCTGGACGCCGGAGCGTGCCGCCGAGGTGTGCGGTGTGCCGGTTGCGCAGATCCGGGCGCTGGCCCGCGACTACGGCACCACGCCGGCCCCCGCCATCCGCCTGAACTACGGCATGCAGCGCGTGCGCGGCGGCGGCAACGCGGCGAGGGCGGTGGCCTGCCTGCCGGCGCTGGTGGGCGCATGGCGGCACCGCGCCGGCGGCCTGCTGCTGTCCAACTCGGGGCGCTTCCCGGTGCGCAGAGACGCCTTGCAGCGCCCCGACCTGCTGGCCGGCCGCAGCCCGCGCACCATCAACATGAGCACCATCGGCGACGACCTGCTGCGTCCTGCCAGCGACGCGTTCGGCCCGCGCATCGAGGCGCTGGTGGTCTACAACAGCAACCCCGTCGCGGTGGCGCCCGAGTCGGCGAAGGTGGTTGCCGGTTTCGGCCGCGAAGACCTGTTCACCGTGGTGCTGGAGCACTTCCAGACCGACACCGCCGACTGGGCCGACTACATCCTGCCGGCGACCACCCAGCTCGAACACTGGGACATCCACCCCTCGTACGGCCACACCGACGTGCTGCTGAACCGGCCGGCGATCGCGCCGCTGGGCCAGGCGCTGCCGAACACCGAGATCTTCCGTCGCCTCGCGCGGCGCATGGGCTTCACCGAAGCCTGTTTCGACGACGACGACGAGAGCCTGTGCCGCAGCGCCTTCGGCGATGCCGTCGATTTCGACGCACTGCTGGCGCAGGGCTTCGCGCCGCTGCGCGTTGCCGACGCGCCGTTCGCCGAGGGGGGCTTCGCCACGCCTTCGGGACGCTGCGAGTTCTTCAGTGCACGGCTGGCGCGCCAGGGGCTCGACGGCCTGCCCGACCACCTGCCCAACTACGAGCCGCGGGACGGGGCGGCACCTTATCCGCTGGCCATGATCTCGCCGCCGGCCAGGAACTTTCTCAACTCGAGCTTCGTCAACCTGCGCAGCCTGCGGGACATCGAAGGCGAGCCGCTGCTGGAGATCAGCGCCGAGGATGCGGCAGCGCGGGGCATCGCCTCGGGCGGCATGGTGCGGGTCTTCAACGACCGGGGCGACTACCACTGCCGGGCCGAGGTGTCCGAGCGGGCGCGGCCGGGCGTGGTGCACGGCCTGGGCATCTGGTGGCGCAAGTTCGGTGCGCGTGGCACGAACGTGAACGAACTCACCAGCCAGCGACTCACCGACCTCGGCCGCGGCCCGGTGTTCTACGACTGCGCGGTCGAGGTTGAGGCGGTGTGAGGGTAATTGCGTTGGCTGCTGGCAAGCGATTGAAGGTAGGGCTGGTTGCAGGCGTGGCCGCCGCCGTGCTGGGCGGCTGCGCCAGCACGGAGCTGGACTATTACTGGCAGTCGGCGAGCGGACACCTGTCGATGCTCAGTGCCGCACGGCCGGTGCCCGACTGGCTCGAGGGCGCGCAGGCGCCCGACAAGCTCAAGGAGAGACTGGCGCTGAGCCAGCGCATCCGCCGCTTCGCCAGCGCTGCGCTGCACCTGCCGGACAACGCCAGCTACACGCGCTACGCCGACCTCGGCCGCAGCGCGGTCATCTGGAACGTCGTCGCCGCCCCACCGCTGTCGCTCAAGCTCGAGACCTCATGCTTTCCGGTGGTGGGCTGCGTTGGTTACAGGGGCTACTTCAACGAGGGTGCCGCACGCGCGCGGGCGCAGCAGCTGCGCGCGCAGGGCTTGGAGGCGAGCGTCTACCCCGTGCCCGCCTACTCGACGCTGGGATGGTTGAACTGGGCCGGCGGCGACCCGCTGCTCAACACCTTCATCCACTACCCGGAGGGCGAGCTGGCGCGGCTCATCTTCCACGAGCTCTCGCACCAGGTGCTGTACGTGCGCAACGACACCACCTTCAACGAGTCCTTCGCCACCGCGGTCGAGCGCCTGGGCGTGCGCCAGTACCTCGCCAGTGCCGCCAGCGGCGCAGCACCCGAGGAATTCGGCGAGTTCACCCGCAGGCGCACCGAATTCCGCGCGCTGGTGCGTGCCACGCGGGAGCAGCTGCGCGACATCTACGAGGACAAGGCGGCCGGCCAGGAGCGCCAGCACGCCCGCAAGGAGGAGGCGATGCGCGCTTTCCGCGAGGCGTACGCCCGCATGCGCGCCGGCTGGAGCGGCGATCCTGCGCGCTTTCGCAACAGCGACCGCTGGGTGTCCGAGGCGAACAACGCCTCGTTCGGCGCGCAGGCCGCATACGACGAACTGGTGCCGGGTTTCGAGGCGCTGTTCGAGCGCGAGGGACGTGACTGGCCGCGCTTCTACGAGGCTGCCCGCCGCATGAGCGCGCTTCCGAAGGACGAGCGGCACCGGGTGCTCAAGGAGCTGGCGGCGGCTGCCGCGGCAGAGCCCGCGCCGGTCCCCCGCGAGGCCGGGTCCGATCGTGCCGCAGCCCTCACTCCAGCGACTCGATGAGGTCGACGTAGCGCTGCTTGGCCTCGTCCTGCGGCGTGCCCTTCAGGCTGTTCCAGGCGTCCCACTTGGCGCGCCCGACGAGGTCGGAAAAGCCCGGTTTCGGCCCGGCGTTGTCGCCCACCGTCGCCTGCTTGTAGAGGCCGTAGATCTTGAGCAGCGTGGCGTTGTCGGGGCGCTCGCTGAGGTTCTTGGATTGGGCGACGGCTTGGTCGAATGCGGCTTGCAGGTCGGACATGGCGGCTCCGGAGAAAAAAGGTCGATGGTAGGGGCAGGGCAGCGCGATCCGCACGCCGGCCATGAAGCGCTGATGGGCGCGCGATCACGCGGCCGCAGCGGCCGTTGCAGCGAACACGAGCAGAGTGCGAGCGGCCTGAGCAGAAAGGGCCCTCAGGCCTTCATGCGGCCTCTTGCGACTCCTTGTCCAGCAAGCGATCGAACTCTTCGCGGTATTGCACGGCCAGGGCCAGCTTCTGGTCCTCCGTGAGCACCCGGCCGGCGGCCTGGAAGAAGCGATTTTCTTCTTCGTCGAGGTGGTGCTGGATCTTGTGCACCAGCTTGTGAACGAGCTCGCTCCACTGCGGCGAACCCTCCTGCATCTCCTCGAGCGACTCCACCATCTCGTCCATTTCGTGGTGCTCGGCGATGGCGTGGCGTGAGGGATCCACCGTCTCGTCATGCTCCCAGAGCGGCACGTAGAAGTAGCGCTCTTCGGCGGTTTCGTGCGCCGCCAGCTCACGCTTGAGGTTGAGGAAGGCGCGATGCCGGTCTCCGCGGCCGTCGTCCGCCGCGAGGAGGCGGGCGCCGAGGGTTCGCTGGGTCTCGTGGCTTTGCCGCAGTGCGTCGAAGATGTTCATGCCCGAAAGTCTTGCCGCGTCGCCGTCAGGGCCATGTAGGCGCAAGGCGCAAGAGCCATGGCGCATGGCGCCCGGGTGCAGCGCGCTCCGCCCGCCCGCGGTCGGGCCGCTGTTCTTCAGTCGTGCAATTCGTGGCGTGCACGCTCGACATTGAGGCGCTCGACCGCGTCCAGGGGCTCGCTTGCCGCGGCCTGCGCGTAGAGCTGGTGCGCCCGCTGCGCGCTCTCCTGCCCGTCGAGCATCAGCAGGCCGCCAGCGCATTCGATCATTCCGATGGCCGAACGCGGGTTCAGGCGCAAGCCTTCCTCGAACATGCGCAGGCCGACCTCACGCTTGGCGCCATAGGTCATGCCGCCGATCAGCGCACCGACCTTGTCGATCACCTCGGCATGGAAGCTGCCGAGGGCGATGTGCGCATCGGCGTGCGCAGGCTGCAGCGCGATGGTGCGCTCCAGCGACTCGCGCACCTTTCCGCCCAGCCCCTGCGCGAGCGCCTTGGCCACGCTCACCCCCTGGCTGTAGCGCCCGAGCGCATAGGCGTGCCAGTACCAGGCGTTGGGGTTGTCCGGCTGAGCCTCGGATTGCGCCTGCGCCCGCTGGGCGACGTAGAGGAACATGTCCAGCCGCACAGGCTCGGCGGCCTCGAGGTGGGTGGCCTGCATGGCGGCCGCCTTGTTGGCCACGGTGATGCCGCTCCCACCGGCAGCCAGTCCCGCCTGCTCGGCGGCTTCGAACTCGCCGCGGTGGTAGAGCACCCAGGCCTGCAGCACCGCTGCGTCCGCGGGCAGGGGCTCTGCGTCTCCCCGGTGCAGGCGGTCCCAGAGGGCGCGTACCTGCTCGGCGTCGAGCGGGTACTCGCCCACGAAGGGGCATGCGGTCCAGCGGGCCATGCGTGTCTCCTGCGGTCGTACGTGGTCGGCTCCGGGCGTGGTCCGCCCGTGTGCGGACAAGCGTACCAGCAGAAGGCGCGCGCACGCGCCTCGCGCCCGTGCGAACTTCCGGGGAAGTGCGGGTGCGGCACGCGACATGAAGGTCGAATCCCCGCCGCGCCGCGCCGCGCTTTGCCTAGTACGGCTCGCGCGGGTCGTCCTGCGCCGGACTGCTCGGTCGGGACCGGCCGGACGCCGCGTCCTCGTCGAAATCGGTGACCTCGGCAGTGCCGCCGAGCGCGGAGACGCGCTCGCGTTCAAACTCGTCGAGGCGCTCCTGGGCCTCGGCAAGAGCGTCCTCCAGGTGATCGACGCGCGCATGCAGCGCATCCATTTCCTCGCGCGTGGGCACCCCCAGGCGAGCAAGACCCCGCGCGATGCCGTCCTCGATGCGGGCCTCGACGCGTTCCCACTGGCCTGCCGCCCGGCCCGACAGCCCGGCGGCGACCCCGGACATGCGCTGGCCGGCCTCGTTCATGCGCTCGCCGGCCGCGGCCTGCGTGCGGCGCTGCCAGGCCTGGCCTTCCTGCACCAGGGTGTCGAAGGCCTTGCCGCCTTCCTGCTGGGCGCGGGCGAGGGCGCCCAGGCCGGCCAGCCAGATGCGCGAGGCCGAGGCGCGCAGGCGCTCGGGGCCCGAGGGCCCGGTGGTCCGGTCGTCTTCGTCGTGGGGCGGCGTTGCTGGCACGGTGTGCTCCTTGTCTCGGGTTCGCTTCCATGAATGGGACAATCCCTGCGCTGCAGCGGCCCGCCGCTGCACAAAGGTCCTTCTTGGCGCTAAGGCATAATTTTCGGCGCTTCCGGCTCGGCCGGGTGGCCCCCCACACATGTCATCCATCCTTGTTACCGGCGGTGCAGGTTTCATCGGCGCCAACTTCGTGCTCGACTGGCTGCGGCGCACCGATGAGTCTGTCGTCAACCTCGACAAGCTCACCTACGCCGGCAACCGGGACAACCTGGCTCAGGCGGACGAACGCCGTCATGTCTTCGTGCACGGCGATATCGCGGACGCCGCTCTGGTGAGTTCGCTGCTGGCACAGCACCGGCCGCGCGCAATCGTCAATTTCGCCGCCGAGTCCCACGTGGACCGCTCGATCCACGGTCCCTCGGAATTCATCGACACGAACGTGGTCGGCACGTTCCGCCTGCTCGAAGCCGTGCGCGGCTGGCTCGGCCAGGGCGCGGCGGCGCAGCAGGCCTCGTTCCGCTTCGTGCACGTCTCCACCGACGAGGTGTATGGCTCGCTGCAACCGGGCGAGCCGGCGTTTACCGAGACGCACCCCTACGACCCCAACAGCCCTTACGCAGCGAGCAAGGCGGCCAGCGACCATCTGGTGCGCGCCTGGCACCACACCTACGGCCTGCCGGTGCTCACCACCAACTGCTCGAACAACTACGGGCCCCTGCACTTTCCCGAGAAGCTCATTCCGCTGACGATCGTCAACGCGCTGTCCGGCAAGCCGCTGCCGGTGTACGGCGACGGCTTGCAGGTGCGCGACTGGCTCTACGTCACCGACCACTGCAGCGCCATCCGTCGCGTGCTGGAGGCCGGCCGCGTCGGGGAGACATACAACGTGGGCGGCTGGAACGAGAAGGCCAACATCGAGGTCGTGCGCTCCATCTGCGCCCTGCTGGACGCGCTGCGGCCGCGCTCCGATGGCCGGTCGTATGCGGAGCAGATCGCCTTCGTGCAGGATCGCCCGGGCCACGACAGGCGCTACGCCATCGATGCCCGCAAGATCGAGCGCGAACTCGGCTGGAAGCCGGCCGAGTCCTTCGAAAGCGGCTTGCGCAAGACCGTGCAGTGGTACCTGGACAACCCGGAGTGGGTGCGCCGCGTGCAGACCGGCGCCTACCGGGAGTGGATCGCCCGCCACTACCAGCAGCCACCTGCCGAGGCGGCGGCCGCAGCCGCATGAAGATCCTGTTGTTCGGCAAGAACGGCCAACTGGGCTGGGAGCTGCAGCGCAGCCTGGCGCCCTTGGGCGAGCTGGTCGCGCTCGGATCGGGCGACGCCGGCGGCAGCGGCTACGCGACCGATTTCCGCGAGCCCGAACGCCTGGCCGACACCGTGCGCCGGATCGCACCCGACGTGGTCGTCAACGCCGCCGCCTACACCGCGGTGGACCAGGCCGAGTCCGATGCCGACACGGCACGGCGGGTCAATGCGCTTGCACCCGGCGTGCTTGCCGAATCGGCGCGGGCGGTGGGGGCCATGATGGTCCACTACTCCAGCGACTACGTGTTCGACGGCTCCGGCAGCGGGCCGCGGCATGAGGCCGATGCCACTGGGCCGCTCAACGTCTACGGGCAGACCAAGCTGGACGGCGAGCGTGCGGTCGCGGCCGGGTGCGCGCGGCACCTGATCCTGCGCACCAGCTGGGTCTATGCGGCGCGCGGGGGGAATTTCGTGCGCAAGGTGCTGCAGCTCGCGCAGGAGCGTGAGCGGCTTACGGTGGTCGATGACCAGGTCGGCGCGCCCACCGGGGCGGACCTGCTGGCGGACATCACGGCCCACGCCGTCCGGGCGCTGGCCGCCGATGCCGGAAAGGCTGGCCTCTACCACGCCGCAGCGGCCGGCCAGACCAGCTGGAACGGCTACGCGCGCTTCGTGCTCGCCCAGGCGCATGCGCTGGGCATGCGCCTGCGTGTCGCGCCGGAGTGTGTCGATGCGGTACCCACCAGCGCCTTCGCCACCGCGGCGCGGCGCCCCGCGAACTCGCGCCTCGACAGCACGCGGCTGGTCACCACCTTCGGCCTTGCCATGCCCGACTGGCGGGTGGGCGTGGCACGGGTGGTCCGGGAAATGATTCCGGGCGAGTCCTTGGGAGCGCCTGCCGCATGACGCGACGCAAGGGCATCATCCTGGCCGGGGGCTCGGGCACCCGGTTGCACCCGGCCACCCTCGCCATCAGCAAACAACTGCTGCCGGTCTACGACAAGCCGATGGTCTACTACCCTCTCGGCACGCTCATGCTCGCGGGCATCCGCGAGATTCTCATCATCAGCACGCCGCAGGACACGCCGCGCTTCGCCCAGCTGCTCGGCGACGGCTCGCAGTGGGGCCTGAACATCCAGTACGCGGTGCAGCCCAGTCCAGACGGTCTCGCGCAGGCGTTCCTCATCGGCGCCCGGTTCATCGGCGACGCACCCTGCGCGCTGGTGCTCGGAGACAACATCTTCTATGGCCACGACCTCGCCACGCTGCTGCGCAAAGCCGATGCCGACACCCAGGGCGCCACGGTCTTCGCCTACCACGTGAAGGACCCGCAGCGGTATGGCGTCGTGGCGTTCGAGGCGGGCGGCAAGGCCGTGAGCATCGAAGAAAAGCCCGTGCGGCCGCAAAGCAACTTCGCGGTCACGGGCCTGTACTTCTACGACGGGCAGGTGGTAGACATCGCGCGCGGCGTGCGGCCCAGTGCGCGCGGCGAGCTGGAGATCACCGCCGTGAACCAGGCCTACCTCGACCGTGGCCAGCTGCGCGTGGAGATCATGCAGCGGGGCTTCGCCTGGCTGGACACAGGAACCCACGAGAGCCTGCTCGAAGCCGGCCAGTTCATCGCCACGCTGGAACACCGCCAGGGGCTGAAGATCGCCTGCCCCGAGGAGATCGCCTGGCGCGCCGGGTTCATCGACGATGCCCAGCTCGGTGCGCTGGCGGCGCCGCTCGCCAAGAGCGGCTACGGGCAGTACCTGATGCAGGTGCTCGAGGCCGGGAGGTCGGCATGAACGTGCAGCGCACGGATATCGAGGGCGTGCTCCTGCTCGAGCCGCGCGTCTTCGCCGACGCACGCGGTTTCTTCCTGGAAAGCTTCAACGCCCGGACGTTCCGGGAGGCCACGGGCCTGGACGACGTCACCTTCGTGCAGGACAACCATTCGCGCTCCGCGCGCGGCGTGCTGCGCGGGCTGCACTACCAGCTGCAGCAGCCGCAGGGCAAGCTGGTGCGCGTGGTGCGCGGCACAGTGTTCGACGTGGCGGTCGATCTGCGGCGCTCCTCCCCGAGCTTCGGCCGCTGGTTCGGCGTGGAACTCAGCGAGGACAACCACCGGCAACTGTGGGTGCCGCCCGGATGCGCCCATGGCTTCCTGGTGCTCAGCGAAACGGCCGATGTGCTGTACAAGGCCACCGACTACTACGCGCCGGAGCACGAGCGGTGCATTGCGTGGAACGATGCGATCCTGAATATCGCCTGGCCCATCAAGAACGGCCCGCCGCTACTGTCCGAAAAGGACCGGCGAGGAGACCAGTTCGAAAGCGCCGCGCTGACGAAGCTCCCTAGTGGGGGGCGACAGGCGCTGTCATAATCCGCCCCCGGCCGGCCGTTGGACGGCTCCTGCACATCCAGTTGCTTTCGCGTTGCGAAATGTCCATGCAGAAAACTATAATTTTCCAGCTCGGGGCTCAGCAGGTCGTCGCTGCGTAGCGTGTTCGACGCGCGGCGTTCGACGGAACCGTTGCCCCGCCGTTCGTGCAGTCTCGCTTCCGGCAGGACACCACGGGTTTCTCAAGATTGGTTTACACACTCCGCGATGCCGCTCTACCTTGACCTATCGAGCCTGACTCTCGTCTGGGCAGCGCTGACTTCCCTGGTGGTCTGTCTCGGCATCGCATTCACCACCTCCTGGCATGGGCGCCTCACGCTCGACACCAGCATTGGAGTCCAGAAATTCCACACCACCCCGACGCCCCGGGTCGGGGGCGTCGGAATCGTGCTGGCCCTGTATATCGCTCTCATGAACCTGCCCGGCTCGGTCGCATCGATCGTGCAGCCCATGCTGCTGGCGGCGACCCTTGCGTTCGTAAGCGGGCTTGCGGAAGACGTTACCAAGCGCGTATCGGTTCGCGAGCGGCTCCTTGCCACGGTGTGCAGCGGCGTGGCGGCATGGTGGCTCAGCGGGGTGACCCTGACGCGGCTCGATGTCTGGGGCCTGGACTACCTGCTGCAGTGGTTGCCGTTCTCCGTGTTGTTCACGGCTTTTGCCGCGGCCGGGGTCGCCAATGCCATCAACATCATCGACGGTTTCAATGGCCTGGCCGCTGGCGTGATTCTCATCGCCCTGCTTGCACTGGGCGCCGTCGCGCATGGCGCAGGCGACCCGGACATGGTCAAGGTGTGCCTGCTGCTCGGCGCCGCGACCATCGGCTTCCTGCTGGTCAACTTCCCCTTTGGCAAGATCTTCCTGGGCGACGGGGGCGCCTACCTGTTGGGATTCATGCTGGGATGGGTGGCCGTGCTCGTCTCGGTGCGCAATCCCGAGGTTTCGCCCTGGGCCAGCCTGCTTGCCTGCGCGTATCCGATCCTGGAGGTCCTTTTCAGCGTCGCGCGCCGCTCGCGCCGCCGCACCAATCCGGGACACCCCGACCGGCTGCACATGCACAGCCTGCTGAAGTGCCGCGTGACTCGCAAGCTCCTGCCGAACTCGCCGGCGGTGATGAAGAACTCGGCGGTTTCGCCGATCGTCTGGGGCTTCTCCAGTGTCCCGGCGGCTGCCGCCGTCCTCTGGTCCGACAGCACCCCCATCCTGATCGCCGCGTTCGCTGCGTGCGCACTGCTGTACGCGCTCGTGTACCGGCGGCTGGTTCGGTTCCGCTGGTGATCAGAGCACTGGCAGGTTCCCGCGCAGACAGCTGATGTAGCTATTGGGTGTTGGAGCAACTGTGGCTGTTCTCATTGCACGGGTCACTCGCCGGAGCGCTTGTCAGCACATACTGCATCACCCTGGGACCTTGTCGGCTGCATCAGTACCTGCAGGCGCCTTTCCGCATAACCGCCAGCACCCGGTGCAGTAAGCCAGCTGGCCACCATGCGGTAGTCGCGAGCCATCTCCAGTCCAAAGTGCGTCAGGAGTGCGGGGTCGAGCTTGCGTGGGCCGTCTGGTTCGAAGAGAACCCATGCGCGAGCGATTTCCTCGCAAGGGACGTGGCGCAACCCGGCAACGGCAAAGCGTTCACTGCCCGGGTATCCGCCAATCGTCCAGGGTTGACCAATGCTCTTCGCCCCGAGGGCATACAAAACGCCCGGGGACTGCCCGGTGAGATCGATCATGGGTGATCCGAGCTGGAAGCCGGCTGCGCGAGCTGTGCTCATCGCTTCTCGAATATAGTCCGCGAAGCCTTCGGACAGTACCAGCGTGCTTCCCGCGCGCCCGAACTCGATGGGACTCCCGTTCTCGTACAGCGACTGAGGCTGCCGATACGGATTCGAAAGCGCGGCGTGAATGATTAACGCAGTGATCAGCTGGGAGCCAGCGCCCAGCGGCAGCAATGCAGACCAGGTCCAACGATCGACGACCCGCATAAGCACGGTCAGGCCGGAGAGCGCCCAAAATAGCCCAGAGGCACCTGCGACCTGCCAGTAGTTGTTGTTCGTCCCGAAGGCATATACATGGGGGAGCGCCAGGAACAGAATGGCGAGCGACCAGTCCGGCCGTCGCACGGTCTTGGGAATGCCGCCACCTAGCAGGACGGCGAGTGCCAGCGCGGCTACGGACACTCCGAAAATCATCATGTCCTTGTGGCTTCCGAAGTCGAGCTTCGGCATCCATGCCCCCGCCGCCAGCAACACAACGAGGAGCACCAGCGCAGCGCTGATGCCGAAGGCTGCATATCGCCGGAAACCGGGGTGCTGCGCCGCCAACCCTGCCACCGTGGCAAGGACTGCGACAAAGGTGAGGATTGCCAGTTCCCCGTGTCGCAATTGGAACGTATCGATCCGCAGTACGTTCTGCAGCGAGTGCCCGCCTTGCAGATAGCCCAGATATTCCATCCCGAGCTGCAGCCGCTTTGTGAACTGGGCAACGGAGCCGTCGATGACCTGCGCGCTGACGAGTACCAGCAATGCGGCAAGCGTTGCCGTCGCAAGCAGCAAACGCGAATTCCACTTCCCGGCCAGGAGAACATAAGCGGTCGCGCACACCGCCAGCGCTGCGGCAGTGCTCGGCTTGGCCATGAAGGCGAGCCAGCCGCCCACCGCAACCAATAGCCACCCGGCTACGCTGGCCCGTGTCGGCGCGCGTTCGCTGAGTACCAAGCCGGAGGCGGCGATGAAGAGCGCCTGTTGGGCCAAGCTGTTGTAGCTCGGTGTAGGCAGCCAGGTGTCTACGACGAGCAGCGCGGCGCACGCGATGGCAGCCGACAACGCCAGGCGAGCTTTCCACGGCAATGGGTCGCGACTGTGCTTGCGGAGGGTGACCTCTGCCAGGAACCATCCAAGCACATATGAGATCAGGATGTTCGCTTGCCGGAGTGGAGCTACCTCACCTCCGAAAAGCTCATGAAGCGGGTTGTAGACGAAGCCGAAAAGATAAGGGGAGTAGCTGTAGAGAGATGGATCGGCCAGCCACGTAAGGTAGAAGGCTTCATCCGTCACGTCCACACCGTAGTGGCTGTAGTTCATCAGCCAGGCAAGGATCGCCACCGTGCCTGCTGCGCACAGGACCACCTGACCTAGGCGGCCCGATGAGCGAAGCCGATGAGATGTCGCCGAAAGCGATGGCGTTCGGGAAGTCATCGGGCTATGTTGCTGAGCCGATACCTGCGCTGTAGCGGCTTGCCCGCGCGGCGTAGTTGAAGGACGGGTTCAAAGCAGTTGGAGCACTTGTTCCACCACCTTGTCCTGCTGCTCTTCCAGCCCAAGCCACAAGGGCAGGCGCACGAGGCTGTCCGAGGCATCTGCCGTGCGTCGAAGGTCGCCTGTCGCTCTGCCCCGGCTCCCCATGGGGGCGCTATGCAGCGGAACGTAGTGGAAAACCGCCTGAATGCCGCGCTCCTTCAGCGCCTCGATGAGCGCAGTGCGGCGCCTCAGGTCAGGCAGGAGCAGGTAGTACATGTGGGCATTGTGTCGGCACGAATCGGGCACGATGGGGCGACGCAACTTGCCTCTTGCCTCGGCGTCTGCAAACGCGACGTGATAGCGTTCCCAGAGTGCCAGTCTGCGCTCCGTAATGGTGTTGGCTTCTTCCATCTGCGCCCATAGAAAGGCGGCGACTAGTTCACCGGGGAGGTAGGAAGAGCCCAGGTCCACCCATGTGTACTTGTCCACTTGGCCGCGAAAAAAGAGCGCGCGGTTCGTGCCCTTTTCCCGAATGATTTCCGCGCGCTCTTCATCCTGACGCCTATTGACCAGCAGGGCGCCGCCTTCTCCGGAAATGATGTTCTTGGTTTCGTGGAACGACACGGTCGCCAGGTCCCCAATGCTTCCCAACGCCCTGCCTTTGTATGACGACATCAGCCCCTGCGCGGCATCCTCAATGACCAGCACGTTGTGCCGGCGAGCGATGTCCATGATCGCGTCCATCTCGCACCCGACGCCGGCGTAGTGCACGGGCACGATTGCACGTGTGCGCGGGGTGATGGCTTGTTCTATCAGCCCCTCATCTATGTTCAACGTGTCCGGCCGGATATCCACGAACACGGGCACGCCACCGCGCAGAACAAAAGCGTTGGCTGTAGAGACGAAGGTGAAGGAAGGCATGATCACTTCGTCACCTGGTTGAATGTCAGCTAGTAGCGCGGCCATTTCGAGAGCAGCGGTACACGAGTGGGTGAGCAGTGCCTTTTGGGATCCAACGCGACGTTCGAGCCACTCGGAGCATCTTCTGGTGAATGCACCATCTCCAGCGAGATGCCCGGAAGCGTGAGCTTGGGCTATATACCAGAGCTCCTTGCCGGTCATGTACGGCTTGTTGAAAGGTACTTGAGTCATTGTGTCGGGTGCACCAATGTCGCTTCTGCGCCGCGAAAAACCCAAGAACGCTGAAGCAGGAACAGGAAAATGGCCACTGCCACTATGGCGACGGCCTGCACATGCTGATGGGGAAATCCGAGCCGATTCATGCCGATCTCCAGCGTGACAAGGTTCAAGGCATAGCCGCATGCGTACGAGACGTAGTAGCGAACTACGGTACTTCGCCTAGAGGCACGGCAAGAAAATGTCCAACGCTTGTTCAGGATGAACGTCTGCAGTGCCCCTAGTGCGTATAGCAGCGTTACCGCCGGAGTGACCGGCATTCCCAGCCACGTCAACGCCAGGTAGCCCGCATACAGCACTACATTGGATAGGACGCCAACGACTGCGAACCGGGCGACCTGGATGGCAAGTGGCCGACGTAGCATCATCCAGGCGCGGCGGTACTATCGGATTCGATATACGGTGGGCGCTCCATGGCGCGAAAGTGCATCCGAGCAAGGTACTCGCCGAAAATTCCCAATGCGAAAAGCTGCACGCCGGAGAAGATCGCGATGATCGACGCAAGGAATGTGAAGCCTGGCACCGAACTGCCGAAGATGAAGAAGCGTCCCAGGACGTACAGCATGATTCCCACACCGATGGTGCCGAAAACAAGTCCGAGAACACTGGCGACCTGAAGCGGCAGGATTGAAAAGCCGGTCACCATGTTGAGTGCATGCGTGACAAGTTTCTTCAAGCCATAGCCGGAATCGCCCAACGCACGCGCATCCTGCCGCACGCGTACTGATGAAAAACGAGTGGTTCCCCAGGTGAGCAAGACATCGATGTTCACCGACGGGCTGCGGTAGCTCTCGAATGCCCGGCGCAGGTGTGCGCGGAACACGCGGAAGGAACTCACCTGGCTCGCAGACTCCACGCCCATGCTTTCCTGCAGTGCAATCTTGGTGACGCGAGACGCTATGTCTCGAAGTAGCCCATGGGTCTCGCGCGCCGGCCTGCCGTAGACCACGTCATAGCCCTTCTCAAGATGCGCGAGCAAATGAGGGATTTCCTCCGGGGGGTTCTGCAGGTCGTCGTCGATCGTGACGATCAGTTCCCCCTTGGCTGCGCGGATGCCGCACAACAGCGCATTGTGCTGCCCGTAGTTCCGGCCCAACCTGATACCCCGCACGCGGCTGTCAAGGTTCGCAAGCTTCGTGATCACATCCCACGCGCCGTCTCCGCCACCGTCCTCCACGAACAGGATCTCGAAGGAGCGGGCCGGCTCTTCGAGGGCCAGGACCAGCCGCTGATAAAGTTCCGGCAAAGATAGTTCTGAGCGGAAGACCGGGACAACAATCGAAAGCTGGACCGACATGAAGGTTGCGACCGCGGGCCGCGGCTCAGGGTGCAAGGGATGGGAACCAAGGAGGATACCGCAGCAGCAGGCATGAAGCCCGCAGGCCCCGGGCGAATGGGCAAGCCTTGGCGGCTATACTGCCTCTTTGAGCTGTGACCTGGAATGCTGGTAGCGCCCATGACGATCACTGTGTTTGCGATGACACAGAAGGGTTATGCAGTTGTGGACTTCATCACGCAGCACTTTCCTCGCCTGCTCCACTCGGTCGTCATCGGGCGCGATCCGGCGCTGGAAAACGATTACTCGGCACAGTTGCAAGCGCTCTGCGAGACGCGCGGCATATCCTGGTCGCCACGCGAGGCCTGCGGCGCGCTGTCATCCGAATACGCACTGGCGGTCTCATGGCGCTGGCTACTGGATGTTCCGGACAATCGCCTGATCGTTCTGCACGACTCTCCTTTGCCGCGCTATCGTGGGTTCGCACCCATGGTCAATGCGCTTATCAACGGCGAACGTGAACTGGGTGTCACGGCGCTGTTCGGCGTTTCTGAATACGACCGCGGCGATGTTATCTGCCAGAGCACGACCACGATCGACTATCCGATGACGATCCAGGAAGCCATCGAGCACAACATGCAGAACTACCTTGCGGTTGTGCGTCGCGTGTGCGACCTCCTGGAACGGGGGCAAGCGCTTCCGCGGATGCGGCAGGTGGAAAACGATGCGACCTATTCGATCTGGCGTGACGCAGACGACTATCGCATCGATTGGTCGCAGTCTGCATCGGCAATCCGCCGGTTTGTCGATGCCGTGGGAGCACCGTATGCGGGCGCTCAGACGAACGACGGCGAGCAATGCGTGTTCGTGGACGCAGTAGAAGAAGTTCCTGATGTCCGCTGTGAACTGCGCGATTGCGGAAAGGTCATCTTCCTGTCGCAAGGCCGTCCCGTCGTCATCTGCGGCAGTGGCCTCGTGCGGGTCACGGCTGCCCGCGTGCAGGCTGAGGACGGCTCGTACGCGTCGTATCTGCCGTTGCAGCGTTTCCGCGTGCGCTTCCGATGAACCGCAGCGAGGCGAGCGGCTCCTATGTGCTCGGTTCTGACGGCATCTTCAGGCCGCCGTTCCAGGTGCAGCACCGAGACGAAGAGTTCCAGGAGAGCAGCTTCGACGTGCTGCTGGCGATGCAGGAGCGCCACTTCTGGTACCGGGGACGTCATCGGTTTCTACTAGGGGCCCTCGACCGCTTTCGTGCAGTCGCGAGCGATCCGGACGTTATCGATCTCGGCGGCGGTTGCGGCGGTTGGATCCGCTACCTGAGCCAGCATCGTGGTAGCTGGGCGAGCACCTTGGCATTGGCAGATTCCTCCCCCGTGGCGCTCCATGCTGCGGCTTCCGTGCTGCCGTCGTCCGTGCAACGCTATCAGGTGGACCTCATGGACCTGCGCTGGGACGGCCGATGGGATGTTGCTTTCCTGCTGGACGTTATCGAGCACCTTCCTGATGACCTCTGTGCTCTCCAGCAGGCGCGACGCGCGTTGCGTCCGGGTGGGCTGCTGCTCGTCACAGTCCCGGCATTTCCGGCGTTCTGGAGCTACAACGACGAACTTGCGTTGCACCTGCGTCGATACACCCGAGCCGACTTCTTGCGACTCGCCGAGGCAGCAGATTTCGAGTTATGCGATGCACGCTACTTCATGTTCCTACTGAGTCCCTTGTATCTGCTGGCGCGTCATCGACCTGGCATCGCCAGGATGTCGGAGGAGCAGAAGAGAAAGTTGTTCGTGCGTTCGCATCGCACGCCGGCAGCGCCTGTGAACGAGGCTCTCAGTGCTGTTTTCGCAGCCGAGACTCCTTTTGGGCATAAGGTGCGATTCCCCTGGGGTACATCGATGCTTGGTGTATTCCGGAAGGCGGGATAGGCCGAGAAACCCCCCGCATCCGTGCGGGCGCCGAAGAAGCATCAAGCAGCTGCGGCTGCGGTTGCGGTTGCGTGATCTTCCGAGAGCGCCGCAACGATGCGAACCACCGTGGCTTCCGGAGAAAACATCGTCTGTGCCAATGCCCGGCATCGTGCGTGGTAGTCGGTATCCCGCGCCACCTCCACAAGCAGCTTCTCCGCCTCCACCTCCAGCGCGTCGGCAGAACCGTCCGTGCTCACCGCGCCCACGCGTCGGCTGGCGATCAGCTGGACCAGGTCGTTGCCGGGGTTGATCGAGGCCAGCACCGGCAGGCCGGCCTGCATGTACGAGAGAAACTTGCCCGGGATGTTGTGGGTCTTGTGCTTGGGGTCGAGACACACGAGGCCGACCTGGCATTGCGCGTAGAGACCTGGGATCTCGGAGGGGTCGATCTCTTCGAAGAAGAGCACGTTGTCCAGCCGGCGTCGTCCGGCTTCTGCGCGCAGCGCATCCGCATCGCTGCCGCGGCCGACGAACACGAACCCGATGTCCGGACGCCGCCGCAGCCGGTCGGCGAGATCCAGCAGCAGGCCGGCGCCCTGCGCCACGCCCATGTTGCCGGCATAGACGAAGATCTTGCGGCCTGCCAGCCGCGTGCTTGCGATGGAGATGCTGCAGCCGCGGTTGGGCGCATCCGCCAGCCAGTTCGGAAGCACTTCCAGGACGCGACCGCTCTCTTGCTCCCACTCACGAAAGTACACCGCGTTGCCGGGCGTCTGAATGCCGATCACATCCGCCACCGCGTACTGGTGGTTCGCGACCGCCTTGAAGAAGCGATAGGGCAGCCCACGGCCCATCAAGCCCATATCGACGGCCCACTCCGGGAAGATGTCGCGGATGATGAGATAGCTGCGGCACGCGCTTTGCGACTTCAGCGCCTGAACCATCGGGCCGAAGAAGATGGACGGCGAATACCAGACGATTCCGTCCCAGCGCTGGTCGCGCAGCGGGCTCTTGCGCAGGTTGCGCAGCATTGCATGCGGCATGACCAGTTCCGCCAGCGTACGCCGTACGTAGCTGGTGTCTCGCGTGCGGGGCGTCCTCAGCCGCACGACCTGCACGCCTTCGTAGGTCTCGATCACCCACGGTTTCGCGAGCTCCGGCGCAGAAACGAGCACCGTGATCTCGTGGCCCTGCCTGGCGAATTCAACGGAAAGATCACGCAGCTGAACAGCGCCGGAAGACCGCAGCGGTGGATAGGAATCCGCGATGAGTGCCAGCCGCATCAAACCTTCCTCAAGCCTGCTTCCACACGACCCGGTTCACATAGTCGGTGTAGCTGTGGATCAGCCGGACCACCTTGTCCGAGACGTTCGGCATGCCGTAATCGGCCACAGGTCGCAGCAGGCGCTGGTCGCCGCGCGGCTGTCGCTCCAGGATGGCGAGGCCCTGCAGGACGCGCTCCACCTCCAGGCCCACCATCATCACCGCAGCTTCTTCCATGCCTTCGGGCCGCTCGTGCGCCTCACGGATGTTGAGTGCCGGGAAATTGAGGATGGAGGACTCCTCGGTGATCGTCCCGCTGTCGGAGAGCACGGCCTTGGCGCCTGTTTGCAGCTTCACGTAGTCGTGAAACCCGAGCGGCTTGAGCAGCTTCACCAGCGGGTGGAAGCGTGCACCGGAGGCGTCCACGCGCTTTTGCGTGCGCGGGTGCGTCGACACGATGATCGGCAGCGCGTGGTGCTCGGCGACCGCATTGAGCATGGCCACGAGCTTGGTGAAGGCGATGTCCGGCTCGATGTTCTCCTCGCGATGCGCGCTGACCACGAAGTAGCCGTGCTCGCCCAGGCCGAGGCGCTGCAGCACGTCGGACGCCTGGATCTGCGGCAGGTAGTGGTGCAGCACCTCGTACATCGGGCTGCCGGTCTTGATGACGCGGTCCGGCGGCAGCCCCTCGCGCAGCAGGTAGTCGCGCGCGATGGTGCTGTAGGTGAGGTTGACGTCCGCCGTGTGATCGACGATGCGGCGGTTGATCTCTTCGGGCACCCGCTGGTCAAAACAGCGGTTGCCTGCCTCCATGTGGAAGATGGGAATCTTGCGGCGCTTGCCCGGAATGACCGACAGGCAGCTGTTGGTGTCGCCCAGCACGAGCATCGCCTCGGGCTGCACCTGCGCCATGACGCGGTCCGCCGCCACGATCAGGTTGGCGATGGTGTGCGACGGGCTGCTGCTGCCCTCGGCACTGTCCAGGAAATAGTCGGGCTTGCGCACCCCCAGGTCGTCGAAGAAGACCTGGTTCAGCTCGTAGTCGTAGTTCTGGCCGGTGTGCACCAGCACGTGCTCGCAATGCTCGTCCAGCCGGGCCAGCACCCGCGACAGACGGATGATCTCCGGCCGGGTGCCGACGATGGTCATGACCTTGAGCTTGTTCATCTTCAGAGTGCGTTCGCGTAGGTGTCGGGGCGTTCGCGGTCGAACACTTCGTTGGCCCACAGCATGACCACGAGTTCGTCCGCTCCCATATTGGTGATGTCGTGGGTCCAGCCGGGGATGGTCTCCACGATCCGGGCCTCGTCGCCCCTGGTGGTGAGCTCGAAGGCTTCGCCCGTGTCCATGTGGCGAAAGCGGAACCGCGCCTGTCCCTTGATCACCAGGAACTTCTCGGTCTTGGTGTGGTGGTAGTGGCCGCCGCGCGTGACGCCGGGGTGTGCCGTGAAATAGGAGAACTGCCCCGAATCGGCAGTCTTGAGCATCTCGACGAACACGCCACGCGGATCGGCATGCTGCGCCACCGGATAGGCGAACGCCTCCGGGGGCAGGTAGCTCACGTAGGTGGCGTACAGCGCCCGTGTCAACCCCGTGCCGACGCGGTCGATGGTCAGCGTTGCGCGGCTGTCGCGGAACTGCCGGATGGAGTGCGCCAGCTCTCCCAGCGTCGCCGTGTAAGTCGGCTCCACCCGGGCGAATCCGTCGCCGTCGCGCTCGGGTGGCGTGCCGTCGATCACCCGCAGGAAGGTGTCCACCACATCGTCGACGTACACGAGCGTCAGTGGGGTGGTGGGGTCGTTCACCTGGATGGGGAGGTCACGGGCGACGTGGTGGCAGAAAGTCGCCACGACGGAGTTGTAGTTGGGCCGGGCCCACTTGCCGAAGACATTGGGCAGTCGAAAGACGTGCACCGGATGCCCTTCGCTTGCCAGTGCCTGCATGGCCTCTTCGCCCGCCCGTTTGCTGCGGCCGTATGGCGAGTCGTTGCGAGCCTGGATGGAGGAGGTATAGAGGACAGGCACGCGGCGCCCCGTGCGCCGGGCGATGTCTGCGACCGCCTCGGCGAGGCGCTGGGTCAGCTCCGCGTTGTCCGCGACGAACTCGCGCGGATCCGTGGGGCGGTTGGCGCCGGCAAGGTGCACGACGACGTCGGCCTGCGCGAGCCGCGCCGCCAGCGTGGCCGGATCGTCCTGACGGCCGAACGGCAGGACCTCGTCGCCCTTGCGTTCCGACAGGCGCAGCCGCAGGTTCTTGCCGACGAATCCGTTCGGCCCGGTGATCAGCACCCGCATGCTCAATCCTCGGGGTTCGCGTGCTCGCCGCGCACGATCTTCTGCATGAAGTCGAGCTTGAGCAGCAGCGCTTTCATGCCCTCGACATCCAAACGGGTGGTGTTGTGCGAGTTGTATTCCTCGCCATGGCTCGCCTGCGTGATCCGCGGCTCGCCCTTCTCGACGAACTTCGCGTAGTTGAGATCCCGTCCATCCGGTGCGACACGAAAATAGCCTTCGAGATCGTCCGCACCGGCGCGCTCCTCGCGCGTCAGCAGTGACTCGTAGAGCTTCTCGCCGTGGCGGGTGCCGATCTCGATGACCGGATGATTGGGCTTGTCCAGAAGTTCGAGGATGGCCTTGATCAGGGTCTCGACGGTCGCAGCGGGCGCCTTCTGGACGAAGATCTCTCCGTTGCTGCCGTGCTCGAACGCATACAGCACCAGCTCCACGGCGTCGGCCAGGGTCATCATGAAGCGGGTCATGCTCGGGTCCGTGACCGTGATCGGCCTGCCCGCCAGAACCTGTTCCACGAACAGCGGAATGACCGAGCCGCGCGAGGCCATGACGTTGCCGTAGCGCGTGCCGCAGATGACCGTGCCGCTGCCTTCGAGGTTGCGGGAGGTCGCGACCATCACCTTTTCCATCATGGCCTTGGAAATGCCCATGGCGTTGATCGGGTAGACGGCCTTGTCGGTGCTGAGGCAGATCACGCGCCTGACCCGCGCATCGATGGCTGCGTTCAGCACGTTCTCGGTGCCCAGCACATTGGTGCGCACCGCCTGCATTGGATGGAACTCGCACGACGGCACCTGCTTGAGCGCGGCCGCATGGAAAACGAAATCGACGCCGCGCATCGCCGCACGGACGCTGCGCTCGTCGCGCACGTCCCCGACGTAGAACTTCAGCTTCGAGTTGTTGTAGCGCTTGCGCATGTCGTCCTGCTTCTTCTCGTCGCGGCTGAAGATGCGGATCTCCTTCAGCCCCGAGTCGAGGAAGCGGCGCAGCACCGCGTTGCCGAAAGAGCCCGTGCCTCCGGTGATGAGCAGGGTGTCGTTGTCGAACATCTAAGCGATCCTTTTCTCCGCGAGCGCGGGGACTGCGGCGCGCAGCAATTCGTCTTTGCGCGCGGGATTGGGATAGTTGATCAGCACCGCCCGGTACTGGCCTTTGAATACAAAGAGACTGCCGGCCGCGGCGCCGACGACGCCGCATTCGCGCACCAGCGCTACGAGGTCGTCCAGCGATCCGGCGCCGCCCAGTATGGTGATGGGCACCTGGACCGCCTCGCGCAACTTGCGTGCGGTGGCCAGGTCGTAGCCCTTCATCTGTCCGTCGCGATCTACGGAGTTGAAGATGATCTCGCCGGCGCCGGCTTGTTGCATGCGCTGCGCCAGCTCGATCGGGTCGCCCCGATGTGCGCGCGTCGCGTTGTGCGTGCACACCTCCAGCGCCTGACCGAGAAAGCCACGCTTGCGCACATCGATCACCACGGCCACGCTCTGGCGCCCGACCGCATCGGCAATGCGGGTGACGGTGCCCGGGTCTTCGATCGCGGCGGCGCTGAGCGAAACCTTCTCCACGCCCAGACCGATGATCCGCTTGGCCTGTTCCGCGGTGCGCACGCCGCCGCCGTAGCACAGGGGCATGCGGCATTCGGCAGCAAGGTCGGCGATCAGCTTGTAGTCGGGTTCGCGGCCCCGTGCGGTCGCGTCGATGTCCAGGACGATCAGCTCGTCGGCCTCTTTCTCGTTGAAGATGCGCACGGCGTTGATCGGGTCGCCTACGTACTTGGGATTCTTGAACGCGACGGTCTTCACGAGACCGCCTTCGTGCACGAGCAGGCAGGGAGTGATGCGGGGTCGCAGCATCTCAGAGCTCCGCGAAGTTGCGCAGCAGGGCCGCACCCCAGTGGTGGCTTTTTTCCGGATGGCACTGCACGCCGAAAACCTTCCCACGTTGCACCGAGCAGCAGAAGTCGAGCCCGTATCCGGCTGCCGCCGCGGCATCTGCCCCGTCCTCGGGCTCGAAATAGTACGAATGGAGGAAGTAGAAGCGCCAGTCACCGTCCAGCCCCTGGAACAGCGGCGCCCCAGGCTGCGGGATCACGTCGTTCCAGCCCATGTGCGGCATCGGCAGGTTCGCCGCAGCGGGCTGCGACGCGAGGTGGCGCACCCGCCCCGGAACCCAGCCGAGCCCACGCTCGCGACCTTCGTCGCTGGAGTCCGCCAGGATCTGCATGCCCACGCAGATGCCCAGCACCGGCACCTCACCTTGGCGCACCAGTTCGTCGAGCGGCTCGCGCATGCCCGACGCCTGCAGCAGGTGCATGGCATGGTCGAACGAGCCGACGCCCGGAAGGATCACGTGGGTGGCGCCTTCGAGCTCGGCGGCCTGGGTGGCCCGGCGCGTGGCGATCCCCATGCGCTTGTACATGGTCGAGAACGCGCTGATGTTCCCGAGCCCGTAATCGACGATGGTGATCATCTGATGATGGCTCGCTGAACGCCGAGCGCGCGCAGCACCCGCGTGCCGAGTTCCATGATGGTCATGGAGTTGGCGTAGTCCCGGTAGGTCTTGTTCGGCGCAGCCATCAGCTCGCGGAGCTGGGGCACCGTCAGGCCAAGCTTGGTGGCGATGTATTCGAAGTCCTGCGCCAGCGTCTCTTCGTCATAGGCCGGCACGGCGATCTTCGCCAGCGCTTCCTCCCGGCTCATTTGCCCCGTGAGGATCAGGCTCGAGAAGTGGGCGCGGCGCTTGTCGTATCCGAACTTCGTCGGCAGCCAGTAGCCTTCGTAGAAGCGCGTGAAGCGCGACTCGTAGTGCTTGTGCGCGTATTTCTGCCAGCCGTACTTATCGACCAGTTCCTGCATGGCCGCTTCCTTGAAGTACGGCACATGGTTTAGCGGCTTGACCACCTGCACGCCCTTGACGTAGCGGTAGTAGAGCTTGAACTTCAGGATGTCCGCGGTGGGGAAGGTCTTGAGAGAGCGGGTGCCGAAACGACGATGGATGTCCTTGAGCTGGCGCAGGTCCGACGCGTGGTAGTGCCACTCCAGCGGCTCGCGCACGCACTCGGTCGAGTAGTTCGCGCCGGTGAGGATGTACTTGAAGCCGTGCTTGGCGGCGAAGTTGTAAAGGCCCGCGAAGAAGGCGTGGTCCTGTGGTGTGTCCAGGTGCGGGACTGCGGCCTTGAAGAACGCCAGCTGCAGGTCGCGCATTTCCTGCCAATCGACCACCTCGGTGTGCAGATCGACCCCGAGGCCGTCCACCAGCTTCTCGATGTTGTTCACCGCCTGCTGGGAGTTCCAGCCGGCGTCCACGTGGAACAGCAGCGGCCGCAAGTTGAACTTGGCCTTGGCGAGGTAGGTGACGTACGAGCTATCGACGCCGCCGCTGATGCCGATGAGGCAGTCGTGGTCGCGGCCCTTTCCGTGCCGACGGATCTGTTCGAGCACCGGCTCCAGCTCGCGCATTCCGCGCTCATCGGGGTGCCAGTGCGGCAGGATGTTGCTGTGGTAGTTGTTGCAGTAGTCGCACCAGCCGCGCGAGTCGAAGGTGATCTTCGAGTCGCTGGTGTCCATGATGCAGTTGGCGCAGATTCGGTACGGTTGCATGATCGTAATTATCGGAGGGGCTGTTGATGGGGTAGAAAGTGCTACCAGCCGCTCAGCAGTCCATAAAGTCGGCTCCGAACGCCGTACATGAAGGAGTTCGTCACGGAGAGTGCGCGCAGCTTGTCGATAAGCGCTACCCGGGATCGAATGACCCCGATCACGCTGCCGCCTGCACGACGTTCCTCACACTGGACTTTCGCCTCGAGCAGAAGCTTGTTCTCCATGGTGAGCATGTCCTTGTACTTGACGTAGAACAGGCGCAGAGCTGCCATCCGCGAGGTCAATTTCTTGTTGTACTCCTGGAACGGCAGGCTCATGTTGATGCTGTTGCCAGCGTGTACGCGCCAGCAACAACAGATCACGTCCGAGTGAACGATGGTCCAGCCATGGAAGTGGAGGATGGCCAGTTCCATCCAGGTGTCCTCGTTGGGCAGCGACTCGGGTACCGGGAAGATCATGCTCACGGCCGGCCTGTTCATGAGTGGCGAGACACCACTGAGCGCCCCTTTGCCCGGTGCACGCGGGACGACATGGCCGTCGAATTTCGCAATCGACGAGAAGGTTTTCAGCTTGCTCAGGCCGACCGCGGGCGCAACATCGGACAAGTTGCGCACCTGGGACCAGCGAAGAGCGAGGCTTCCGGCGGGCATGATGTCATCGCCGGCGAAGATGCAAACGAATCGCCCGGTTGCCTGTGCAACGCCGTAGTTAAACGCCGCGCACTTGCCCCGGCCAGGATTGCGCACCACCTTCAGATGGGAATAGGCGGGCATCAGGGCCGTAGCTATCGCGAGCGTGTCGTCCGTGGAGTGGTCGTCTACAAACACGACTTCGAAGCTCACTCCGTCTTGCCGAAGTATTGATTCCAAGGCCTCGTGCAGGTGCTTCGCTTCATTTCGTGCCGCTACCACAACCGACACTTCAGGCGGATGCTGTCGAACTTCGGCTTCGTGGACTGGCTTCATCAGGGACATGCGGTGTCGTTTGCATCAGGGGTGAGGCGCCGTCGCTGTGCCGGCTTGACCCTTACGAACAAGGCGTGGAAAACCACGTAGATGAACCCGTTGCTCAGGAGGGTTCCGATGAAGGGACCCGAGAACAGGGAGAAAGCGAATAGGGGCCAGAGGGACTCGATTCCGACGTCATCGGATCTGCGGAATAGGCGGAACAGCATTCCGACGGCGATGCCGAACACCACGACGCCGAGCCATCCGAAATTGACGTACGCATCGGTTGTGAAGACGGCGTTCGCGTTGGCGATCTCGTTCCAGGAACCGAACTGATGTTCGAACACAAAGCGCTCGATATTGACCCGCTCCAGGTTGAAGATCCAGCTGAGTAAGTTGCTCGTTGCGCCGTGCAGCGAGTGACCGCCAAACTGATCGCGGTGCACGACCAAGCTGTCCGTCGCTGTGAAGGTGGGCACTGCGACGGCGCGCCAGATGAAGTAGTCGAGAGGACCCGTGGGTTCGTATTGAGCAGAAAGATAGTTTCCGGGCTGGCTGCTTGCGTCGGGACCGTCGGCGACAGAAAGAGCTGTTGCTCCAAATAGCACCACCGTGGAAAAGACCAGGGCGAGGCTCAGCGTTTTGCCCCTCAGCCGGCTTCTGATCGCCAGCAGCACCAGCAACGGAAGTACAAGGTTCAGAAACAAAGCCTTCTGCATGAAGCTAATGCAGTACATGAAGAACGTCGCTGCGGCCGCGTGCCGCAAACGCGCCTGACGCGCATACAGCAGCACCAACGTATACGGCACAACCGTATTCACGAGAAAGGTGCTGATATAGAGGAGCGCAATGCCGGCGCCTTCTCGGCGCTTGAGGAAATCGCCCCTTTCCTCGCTGAGGGTGTTCGGATCCGCTCCCTGCAGCGCGCTGACGATGGGGATGGAGGGCGCCGTCACCACCGTCACCAGTACGAAAAGCAGGAACACGGTCCAGGTGACCGCGATGAAGGCAGTCTGGTCCACCACGAGCCGGGTTGATGACCGCTTCATCTGCTTGTCGAAATACGGGAACTTCGAACCCATCACCATGGCCGCCACGGCCAGCACGGTGATCAAGGCAAGCGTCAGGTGCTCCGTCCTTTCGAGGGACGTCGCATACACCCCCAGCGGCACCAGCGCATAGACGATCAACAGGGCGGCGCAGAAGACACGCAGCGCATAGCGGGGGTGGAGCAGCCGTTCGGCCCAGGTGGCGTGCGCATCGGACTCCGCGGGATGCTGCGGCGACGCGGCCATCGCGACGTTGTCGGTCACTTGCGCCTCCCTGCGATACCGGCGGAGCCGATGCGCGGCTCGGCTGCCCGGCCCAGGTGCTTGCCGCGAGCGGCAAGGTACTGGAGCGCCAGGTGCGCGAGATAGAAGACGGCGAACGCAACGATGTAGAGCCCGATCGCTCCGAGGTAGCCGCCGACCAGGTGGTGGCCTGCCGCGAACGCGGCTGCGGCGACAACAACGCGGCCGATCTGCCAAGCCAAATCGAGCCGGTACATGCCGGCCAGCAAGACCGTCTGACTCATGGGCGAGCCGAGCGTCTGGAAAAAGACCATCACGCCCAACATGGCTGCAATGGGCCCCGCCTCCGCCCACTGGACACCGAAGACGATCGGAAAGGCGCGCTCGGCCGCCACGATGGCGCACAGCGCGGGAACGGCACCCAGCAGCGCAAGCTTGCGGGTGGTCTGGATGAACAGATCGAGGCAGGCGCCGGTCGATCGGTATTGACGCGCGGCTTCGTGCCGGTAGACCTCGCCAATCGCGTTTGCGATGACAGCGCACGGCACCACCAGGACCCGATCGACCAGAGCGTAGAGCCCACCCACTCGCGTGCCGTAGACCGCCGTCAACAGCAGAACCGGCATTTGGCTCGACGCCATGTTCGCCAGGTGCCCGACGATCAAGTACTTCGGGAAGTCGTTGTAGTGCCGGGCCGCTGCGAGCAGGCTTTTCAAGGAGGTGCTCGCCGTGTGCCTGCGAAGGTCCTGGACCGTCGTCTTGGCAATGCGTGCCACGGCAACGGCGGAGCCGAAAGCATGCCCCGCGATCAGGCCGGCTGCTACCCAGCCGATCCAGCCGGCTGCCAGTGCCATCGCCGACATGGCCAGCGCCTGCGCGGCTCTCGCCTGCGCGATGACCGAGTAGCCGGCCTGCCGCGTCTGCCAGTACACGAGGCCCTGCAGAGAGCTAGTCAAGAATATGGATGCGGGCAACAGGAGCAGCCACATGGGCGTCGGTCCCACCCACGCCAGGAGATCCGGCGCCACGACAAAAAGCCCCGCGAGTACCGCCAGGATGAACAGACTGAAGGCGCCTGATAGCAACACGGCAATGGTCAGCAAGGCGAACGCTACCTGTTCGCGCCGAGGAATAAGGACCGCCAGCTCGTAGCGCCCCGTGGCCGCGACGGCGCCGATCGCGGAGATGGAAACGAACAGCGCCAGTTGTCCGAAGTGCTCAGGCGTGAAGAGTCTTGATAGCGCAGGGCTCAGCAGCACCGGCACAGCCAGGGCGAAGGTGGTCCCGCTCAGCAGCGTGAGAACGTTCCTGGCGAACCCGGCATGGGCCATGGTCGGCTGTCAGCGGATCAAGGCACAGCTACGCAGTGCGCCGACCACCTGATGCATCTGCGCTTCGCGCAGATCCGCGCTCATGGGTAGGCTCATGACCTTTTCGGCGCACTCGACACTGACCGGGCACATTCCCGGCACTGCGAACACCGCATATGCGGGTTGCCGGTGCAAGGGAATCGGGTAATGGACGGCAGTCGGAATGGACAATTCGGCCAGGCTGGAGCGAACCAGATCCCGGTTCTCCACGAAAACCGTGTATTGCGCCCAGACGCAGTCGCGATCGGATCGGATTGCGAGCCGCCGCACGCCGGCAACGTCCGCCAGGAGCTCGTTGTACGCGGCTCCGATGCGTTTACGTGATTCGACCTCCCAATCGAAGCGCTCGAGCTTTCCGAGAACCACCGCACACTGCAGAGTGTCCATCCGTCCGCCGACGCCGACGCGCGTATGCGTATAGCGAGCGCTTTGGCCATGGACGCGGATCTCCTTGCAAGCGGTCGCGAGGGCGTCGTCGTTCGTGAAGATCGCGCCGCCGTCGCCATAGCAGCCGAGCGGCTTGCTCGGGAAGAAACTGGTGCAGCCGAGCGTGCTCAGGTTGCCGCTGCGACGTCCGCGATAGGTGGCACCGAAGCTTTGCGCTGCATCTTCGATCACCGGCAGGCCGTGCCGCTGCGCGATCGCGTTGATCTCGTCCATGTCGGCCGCCTGGCCGTACAGACTCACGGGCATGATGGCCCGCGTCCGCGGCGAGATCGCGGCTTCGATGAGCCGCGCATCGATGTTGCAGGTGTCTGCTTCCACATCGACGAACACAGGGGTCGCGCCGAGCAGCACGATCATCTCGGCCGTGGCGGCGAAGGTGAACGGCGTCGTGATCACCTCGTCGCCGGGGCGCAACCCCAGCGCCATCAGCGAGATCAGCAAGGCCTCCGTGCCGCTCGACACGGTGATGCAATGGCGCGAGCCGGTGTATGCAGCCAGCTGCTCCTCGAGCTGGAACACCTCGGGCCCCATGATGTACTGGCCGTGGTCCAGCACCGCCTGGATGCGGGTGTTGATCGTCTCGCGCAGCGCTGCGTACTGCGACTTGAGGTCGATGAAGTCCATCATGGCCTTTCAGCTGTGTCGTCCGCGGGCGCGGCGAGGCTGCGGAATTCGCAGTGCAAGCGCTCACCCGACAGCCGGTAACGGTCTCCGGTGTGCGGGCATTCGTATTCGCCGGTGCCATGCACAGGCAGTGGAATACGTTCGCCGTGCCGACTCATCCAGCCGATGTGCCGCCCCGGAACGCCCGCGACCAGCGCGAACTCGGGAACGTCGCGGTTGACCACCGCTCCAGCGGCGACGAAGGCATAGCGGCCGATCGTGACGCCGCACACGATGGTGCTGTTCGCACCCAGGGTGGCTCCCCGGCGCACGAGCGTGCGCCGGTATTCGTCCTTGCGCGCCACCGCCGCCCGCGGGTTGTAGACGTTGGTAAAGACCGCGCTCGGCCCACAGAAGACGTCGTCCTCCAGCGTCACTGCGTCGTAGACCGACACGTTGTTCTGGATCTTGACGTTGTTCCCGATCACGGTGTCGTTGCCCACATAGACGTTCTGGCCGAGCGAGCAGTGCTGGCCGATCCGGGCGCCGCTGCTGACATGGCAGAAGTGCCAGATGCGCGTGCCCTCGCCAATCTGGCAGCCGGGGTCTGCAAAGGAACTCGGATGGATGGTTGCGGACATGGGTTCAGCGCAGATTCCAGGCCATGGGATGCATCTCGTTGCCTTCGCCGGAAGTGGCCTTCGCGGTGCGAATGACATCCACGGTTTCGATGCAGTGGCGGGCATCGGCCAGTCCGTATCCGCGGCCCGCCAGGATCTCCCGATAACTCGTCGTGTGCAGGTCCGTGAAGCCCTCGCTGAATTCGAGGAGTTGTCCATCGATGTCGATGCGGCGGAAGGTCGGCTTCTTGCCCTTGACCTCCGGCGGCAGGTCGTTCGCGTCGATGGAGAGGAACCACCGCACCCGCGCCCGCTCGTACTCAAGGTAGCCCGCCGCCTTCTCGGTGCCGCTGTAGTGCACAACATTGCGCTGCAAGCTGCCAAAGATGAAGTGCAGCATGTCGTAGAAGTGCACGCCGATGTTGGTGGCCACCCCGAAGGATTTGCGCGGGTCGCCCTTCCAGCTCTCCGCATACCACTTACCGCGGGAGGTGATGTAGGTCAACTCGACGTCGAACTTGCGGTCCGCTGGGGCGGCGCGTGTTTTCTCCCGCAGCGCCAGGATGGCTTCGTGATGCCGCAGCTGCAGGATGTTGTAGACACGGCGGCCGGTTTCCTGCTCCACGCGTTCCAGTTCGTCTATCAGCGACGGAGTGGGCACCAGCGGCTTCTCGCAGATCACGTCGGCGCCGAGCCGCAGCCCGGCAGCGATGTGCGCATGGTGCAGATAGTTGGGGCTGCACACCGAGACGTAGTGAAGGGCCCTCCCGGGATCGCGTCGCAGTTGCCAGGCGTGCTCGTGGAAGCGTTCGAATTCGGTGAAGAACTCGCTTTGCGGGGAAATGCTGTCGATGATTCCCACCGAATCGTTGATGTCGTAAGCGACCGAGAGGCGGTTGCCGGTGTCCTGGATGGCGCGCATGTGCCGGGGCGCGATGTAGCCGGCAGCTCCGATGAGGGCGAAGTTTTTCATGGGAATCAGAGGCGGAAGACGGAAAAGCCTGCGGCGGCGAGTTGGTGGCGGTCGTAGAGGCCCTTCAGGTCGGCCACCACCGGCTGGTGCTCCCAACGGCATAGCGATTTCAGTTGCGCGATGTCCATCGCCCGGTACTCGGAATGTCCGACCGCAATGATCAGCGAGTCCACTGGCCGGCGGGGCGTGAGCTCGCCCAGTTCGATACCATATTCCTCGTGCACCTCTGCCCGGTCGGCGAGCGGGTCCGTGACGACGACGTTCACGCCCCAACTTTGCAGTTCTCGCACGAGGCCCGCGACCTTGCTGTTGCGGATGTCGGGGCAGTTTTCCTTGAAGGTGATGCCCAGCACGCCGACGGTGCTGCGTGCAACATCGATTCCGTTGTTCAACATCCGCTTGATCACGTTGCGAGCGGCGTAGCGCGCCATGTTGTCGTTGATTCGGCGGCCCGCGAGGATCACCTGCGGGTGGTAGCCGACCTGCTCCGCCTTGTGGGTCAGGTAGTAGGGGTCCACGCCGATGCAGTGGCCCCCGACCATGCCCGGGCGGAACGGCAGGAAGTTCCATTTGCTTCCCGCAGCCTCCAGCACTTCGAGGGTGTCGATTTCGAGTCGCTCGAAGATCACGGACAGCTCGTTCACGAGTGCGATGTTGAGGTCGCGTTGCGTGTTCTCGATCACCTTTGCCGCTTCGGCCACCTTCATGCTTGCCGCGGGGAAGGTGCCTGCGGTGATCACCGAGCGATAGAGTTCGTCGATGGCAGCGGCTGCCTCAGCGCTGGAGCCGCTCGTGATCTTCCTTATCTTGGTGAGCGTATTCACCTTGTCCCCGGGGTTGATCCGCTCCGGGCTGTAGCCGCAGAAGAAATCGACGTTGAAGCGCAGGCCGGAGATCCGCTCGAGAATAGGGACGCAGACTTCCTCGGTGCATCCAGGGTAGACCGTGGACTCGTAGATGACCACGTCGCCCGACTTCAGCGCGCCGGCCACGGTCTCGCTCGCTTTCATCAGCGGCGTGAGGTCGGGGCGGTTGGCGGTGTCGATCGGCGTCGGCACGGTCACGATGAAGACCTGGGCCTGGCGCAGGTCCGCCGATACACACGAGTATTTGACGAATCGAGCTTCGAGAAGCTGTTGCGCGGACACTTCCAGCGTCCGGTCGTGGCCATCGCGCAATTCGCGGATGCGCCCTTCGTCGATGTCGAAGCCGACGACGGGCCGCTGCTTGCCGAATTCGACGGCCAACGGCAGGCCGACGTAGCCCAGCCCAACAACGGCAATCGTGCTATTTCCAAGATCGATCATTTCGTAGGGGGCCCTTGGTATGGCGTGTCGATTTCGGCGGCGTGCAAGCCGGGGGCCATGCACTCGCGTCGGCACATATTCGGAACTTGTTCGCCTTCTATGGCCTCAATACACCCGCGCGGCTGCCGGTCTGCCGGTGCGACGGGCCTGAATCTTAATCAGCCGTGAAGCGAGGCTTTCGCCGACGGCTGCTGTCTGTTGTTTCCGCAGCACGAGAAAGCCACCTAATTCGCTGAGCGCGCGCGGGGTGCAGCTGGAACGGCGGCTGGCTCATCGACTAATCCCAACTGCGCAGCCGACTTTCGCCGGCGCTCTCGTGTGAGCGCCACGATCAACGCAATGGCGAGGCCCAGCGCGGCGCCGAGGGCGGCGTTGAAGACCGGCCGCGGATGCTGAGGCCGCAAAGGCACGGCAGCCGGTGCAGCCAACCGGATCTCCTCGACTTGCTCCCTTTCCGCCGCCTCGATCTGCCGCGCAATGCGTTTTCGCAGGGCGCTCGCGTAGTACAGCTCCTTGAGAACTTCGAAGGCAGCCGGCGTCAGGACAGCACCGCTTTCGCCCACGCGCTTTCCTACGAGCTGACCTTGAAGACCGGCAAGCCGGTCTTGAACGAGGTTGAACAGCAGGGTGCTCTCGTTAGGGCCCGCGGGTGTGCCGCTTCGCAGGTTGCTCTCGGCCTGCAGGTCGGCCACCACCTGGATGACAGCGGCTTCGTTCGGCGACAGTACGTTGCGCCAGTTCGTAATCCCGACCTTTGCAAGACCCGCCTCCAATTCTTCAGCTTCGCTCCCAAGCTGCTGGGCATGCGCGCGCAGTTTCTGCAGCGTTTTCGCGCTAGCGGACAGGCGCTGGTCATGGGCTGTGCCGATCGTGAGTTGCGCAATCCGGTCCGCCAGCTTGGCCGCGTACCCCGGCTCCCGGTCGTCGGCGCTGATGGACAGCATGCCGTCCCGGCTGGCGTTCGTCGCGATCGAACGGCTGTAGATCAGCGCCGCTTCTGGCTCGCTTTGCGCGCCGTGGCGTTCGGCGAAATTCAGTTCGGCGAAGATCCTGCTGCGGACCAGGTCGCTGTCTGCCACTCGCTTGAGAACGAAGGCCGGAGTACCTGCCGAGGGTGCGATCGTGCTTGTGGCCCGATAGCTCGGCGCAAGCAACAGGCTGCCCAGGTATGCGAGAACCGCAAGCAGAATCGGCAGCCCAAGGATCAGGAATCGGTGCTGCCAGACGAACAGCAGGAGGTCTGTCAGCGAAAGGTCGGGGGATGACGACGGTGCAGGCGTCGCTCGAACTCGAGGCGCGGTCATGAAAGCTTGAGCATGGCCCTGCCAGCGGGCGAGGCTCGTATAGCGGATGAGGACCGGAATACTACACCAGCGCCATACGGCACAATTTGCCGTCTCAACCGACTTCGCGGCGCCTCCTCCATGTCCTCCCCCCCCACCATCGCCCCCCGCGACAAGGCCGAAATCCTCGCCCAGGCCCTGCCGTACATCCGCAAGTTCCACGGCAAGACCATGGTGATCAAGTACGGTGGCAATGCCATGACCGATCCGGAGCTGCAGGCGGACTTCGCGGAGGACGTGGTGCTGCTCAAGCTGGTCGGCATCAACCCGGTGGTCGTGCACGGCGGCGGGCCGCAGATCGAGACGGCCCTCAACCGCCTCGGCAAGAAGGGCCAGTTCATCCAGGGCATGCGCGTGACCGATGCCGAGACCATGGAGGTGGTGGAGTGGGTGCTGGCCGGCGAGGTGCAGCAGGACATCGTGGGCCTGATCAACCAGGCTGGGGGCAAGGCGGTGGGGCTCACGGGGCGCGACGGCGGGCTGATGCGCGCGCGAAAGCTCAAGATGATCGACAACACCGATCCGAGCAAGGAGCACGACGTGGGGCAGGTGGGCGACATCGTCTCGATCGACCCGTCGGTGGTGAAGGCGCTGCAGGACGACCAGTTCATCCCCGTCATCAGCCCCATCGGTTTTGGCGACCAGAACGAGAGCTACAACATCAACGCCGACGTGGTCGCGGGCAAGCTCGCCACCGTGCTGCAGGCCGAGAAGCTGCTGCTCTTGACCAACACGCCCGGCGTGCTGGACAAGACCGGCAAGCTGCTCACCGACCTCACGGCCCGAGAGATCGACGAGCTCTTCGCCGACGGGACCATTTCGGGCGGGATGCTGCCCAAGATCGCCGGTGCGCTCGACGCCGCCCGCAGTGGCGTGAACTCGGTGCACATCGTCGATGGCCGGGTGCCCCACGCCATGCTGCTGGAGATCCTCACCGAGCAGGCCTTCGGCACGATGATCCGCTCGCACTAGCTTCCTGCTAGTGTGAAGTTCTCGTTTTTGAGCGTTTTAACTCTTTCGGATAACTCAAAGGTCTGCTACGTTCGCGCCGAAGGATGGGCTGACTATGCGACTGCTGCTCGTGGAAGACGATTTGATGGTGGCCAGCGGAATTAAGCTGGGGCTGACGGATGCGGGATACGCGGTCGATTGGGTCGGCAGCGGCGAGCGGGCGGAGGAGGTGCTCAAGAAGGAGACCTTCGACGCCGCCATCGTCGATATCGGCCTGCCGAGCATGACCGGCCTCGAGCTCACGCGACGCCTGCGCAAGGCGGGCAGCGCCAGCGCCGCGATGCCGGTGCTGATCCTCACGGCGCGTGACGCCCTGCAGGACCGGGTGCAGGGGCTGGACCTCGGAGCCGACGACTACATGGTCAAGCCTTTCGAGCTGCCTGAACTCCTGGCGCGGCTGCGTGCGCTGCTGCGGCGCTCGCAGGCGGCCACCTCCGCCGTGCTGACCTTCGGTCCGATCGAGCTCGACACCGCGGCGCGCCGCGCTGGTGGGCGCAAGGGCGAGGAGCTGGTGCCCATCGAGCTGGGCCCGCGCGAGTGGACCGTGATGGAGTACCTGCTGCTCAACGCCCCGAAGCCGGCCAGCAAGGACAAGCTCCTGCAGGCGCTGACCGGCTGGGACAAGGAGATCACGCCCAACGCCGTCGAGGTCTACATCTCCCGCCTGCGCGGCAAGCTCGAGCCCTACGGTGTCGCACTGCGCTCCATCCGCGGCTTCGGCTACCGCGTCGAGCTGGTGGATCCGGGCTGAACGTGGACTATCCGACCGCTGCGCCGCAACATGGCGTGCCCGCCGGCTCGAGCGCGGGAGCGATCGTGTTCGGCCTGCGGCGGCGGCTGCTGGTGCTGCTCATCGCGCCGCTGCTGATGCTGGCGATGCTCAACGCCTGGTTCGAGTACCGCTCGGCGGACAGCGTCGCCGCCCTGCAGGACCAGCACCTGCTCAGCCTGCTGCCGCTGCTGGCCGACTCGCTGGTGACCGGCGACAGCGGCGCCCCGGTCCTGCTGCTGCCGCCGGCACTCGAGCAGTTCCTGGATGTCCGGCGAGCGACGACTGCCTACGCCATCAGCGACAGCGACGGCCAGGTCCTCTATGGACAGGCGTGGCTCGCCTCGTCCCCACTGGCAGTCCACGGCCCGGAGTTCCACAGCGAAGAGAGCCGCGGCGTCACCTGGCGCATCGTGCGCCAGCGTCACAGCACCATCTTCGGCGACCTGGTGATGACGCTGGCGGACGCATCCGATCCGCGCCAGCAGTGGGCCCGCGCCATCCTGGCCAAGGTGCTGCTGCCCCACCTGGTGATGATCGGTGCCGCCGCACTGGCGGTGCGCTGGGCCGTGGCGCGCGCGCTCAAGCCGCTGCTGCAGCTGGCCGAGGTGGTGTCGCGCCGCTCCCCCCAGGACCTGAGCGCGATCGAGCAGGACTCGTCGCCCGACGAGGTCCGGCCTCTGGTCGCCGCGCTCAACCGGCTGCTCGAGCTGGTGCGCGCCCAGGCCGAGGGGCAGCGGCGCTTCATCTCCGATGCGGCACACCAGCTGCGCACGCCCTTGGCCGCACTGCAGGCCCAGGTGGAGGCGTGGGCGCAGGCGGCGCGCCGCATCGCGCCGCCGGGCGGGCCGGGCACCATGCTGTTGCCCGTCGAGCAGATCGAGAAGCTGCGCGGCGCCACGCGCCGCACCACGCAGCTGGCCAATCAGCTGCTCGCGCTCTCCCGCGCAGACGCCGGCGCCATGGGGGCGCAGCCGCTGCAGCCGGTCGATCTCAAGGCGTTGTGCGAAACCACCCTTGAAATTCAGCTCGACGCGGCCACCCGCCACGCGATCGACCTGGGGCTCGACGTGCAGCCGGTCACCCTGGATGCCCACGCATGGCTGCTGCGGGAGCTGCTCGCGAACCTGGTCGATAACGCCATCCGCTACACCCCCCGCGGCGGCACCGTCACCATCCGCTGCGCACCGTGCGCGGGCGGCGCACTGCTCGAGGTCGAAGACGATGGTCCGGGCGTTCCGCCGGCCGAGCGGGCGCGCGTCCTGGAGCGCTTCTACCGGGTGCAGGGTACCCAGGGAGAGGGCACCGGACTCGGCCTGGCCATCGCCGAGGAGATCGCGCGGGTCCACGGCAGCCACCTCGAGCTCGACAGCGGGCAGGGCGGGCGTGGCCTGAAGGTCGGGCTCCGCCTGCGAGGTGAGCGCGTACTCGGTGGCATGGCCGCATCGGCGCTGCTGCAAGCGGTCTGAAACTGCTGTGCGAGAATTCCCGCAGCCCCTCACCTACGCCCCCGCAACCATGCCCGACGCCGAGCCGACCCTGCGCAGCGACTCTCCCGAGGAGGTGCTCCCGGCGCCTATGCCCCCGTCGGTGCGCAAGCGGCCCAAACCGGGGGAGCGGCGGGTCCAGATCCTGCAGGCCCTCGCCACGATGCTCGAGCAGCCCGGCGCAGAGCGGGTCACCACGGCAGCGCTCGCCGCGCGCCTGGAGGTCAGCGAGGCGGCCCTGTACCGCCACTTCGCCAGCAAGGCGCAGATGTTCGAAGGGCTGATCGAGTTCATCGAGCAGAGCGTGTTCACCCTGGTCAACCAGATACTGGAGCGGCCCCCCGCGCATACCGACGACTCGGCCGCTGTCGCAGCGCGCCAGTGCGTCGCCATTGCCACCATGCTGGTGCAGTTCGCCGAGCGCAATCCGGGCATGACGCGGGTCATGGTGGGCGACGCCCTGGTGTTCGAGAACGAGCGCTTGCAGCAGCGCATGAACCAGTTCTTCGACAAGATCGAGGCCACCTTGCGCCAGTGCCTGCGGGCCGGGGCAGAGCCGTCCGGCAGTGCCACACCCACGGTCGATGCGCAGGTGCGTGCCTCGCTGCTCACCGCGTTCCTGGTGGGGCGCCTGCAGCGCTTTGCCCGCTCCGGGTTTCGCCGCCCGCCTTCGGAGTACCTCGAGGCCAGCCTCGCGCGCATGCTCTGAGCGGCGGGCCGTTGCACCACGACTGCGGTGCCGGTGCATGCCGCTAGAACCTAGGCAGGCTGGGGAGCGGCGCTGGTCCTGGCGGCGCTTTGCGCCCGATGCGGTGCCCGCAGGCCTTGGCGTTGAACGTGCGCACGCGTGAGAGCGCAGGCGCCGGTCGCGCAGCCCGGCCGAGGGCCACGCTCGCGGCGATGATGCCGTCCTGATCACTTCACGAGACAACGAATGAAACTGCTGCGATACGGCAACCCCGGACGCGAGAAGCCCGCGCTCCTCGAAGCGGGCGGCAAGCTGCGCGATCTGAGCGCGGTAGTGCCCGACATCGGCCCCGAACAGCTCGGCCCGGCCGGTCTCGCGCGCCTGGCCAGGCTCGATCCCGAGAAGTTGCCCGCCGTGCGGGGCAAGCCGCGTCTGGGCTGCCCCGTCGCGCAGATCGGCAAGCTCGTCGCCATCGGCCTGAACTACGCCGACCATGCTGCCGAAGCAGGAGCGCCCCTGCCGAGCGAGCCCATCGTGTTCCTCAAGGCGACCAGCTGCATCCAGGGCCCGAACGATGCGGTCATGCTGCCACGCGGATCGGTCAAGACCGATTGGGAGGTCGAGCTCGGCGTGGTGATCGGCAGCCGGGCCCGCTACGTCTCCCGCAAGGACGCGCTGGCGCACGTCGCCGGCTACTGCGTGGTGAACGACGTGAGCGAGCGTTCCTTCCAGCTCGAGCGTGGCCCGCAATGGGACAAGGGCAAGGGCTGCGACACCTTCGGGCCGATAGGTCCCTGGCTGGTCACGCCGGACGAGCTCGCCAACGTGCAGCGGCTGGGCATGTGGCTGGACCTGAACGGCCAGCGCATGCAGACGGGCAACACCCGCACCATGGTGTTCGACGTCGCGCGGATCGTGAGCTACGTGAGCCAGTTCATGACCCTCCTGCCCGGCGATGTGATCGCAACCGGCACGCCGCCCGGCGTGGGGCTGGGCATGAAGCCTCCGCGCTTCCTGAAGAAGGGGGACGTGATGACCCTGGGCATCGACGGCCTCGGCGAGCAGCGGCAGGAGGTCGTCGCGTTTCGCGCGTGAGGCAAGGGGCGCGGGCCGCTCCCCGTCATGGCGAGGCCAGGCGTCCCGCATGACCGAACGAGAGCGGCTCGTCCGCGCTCGTGCAGCGCCAGGGCGCCCACTGGCCGCGTGCGACTCATGGAGTGGCGCGCCGCGTGGGCGGCGGGGCGATGGAAGACGTCCGGGCTGATCGGAACGACTGCCTGTGGAGGTCGCATGCAGATCCGGCCGCGAACAGCGAGGCTTCGCATGCCTTCGCACGCGCGGTAGGGGAAGCAGGATTGCCCCGCGCGCAGCCGCGACCCGCTTGTGCGCTTACTTCCGGTTGCCCCGGGCCGACCGCACCGGAACACCTTTTTTTGCTCCGACCAGGACATCCCCTCCGGAAATCCATGCAAAATAGAACGACCGTTCGTTTTATTCGGCATCCGCACCGTCATGTCCACCGCCTCCGCGCCCAAGAGCCAGCGTGCCCAGCACAAGGGCCAGGCGACCCGCGCCGCCATTCTGGATGCGGCGCTCGGCGTCGCCGCCCACGTCGGCCTTGAAGGGCTGTCGATCGGTGCGCTGGCCGAGGTCGCCGGCATGAGCAAATCGGGCGTGTTCGCCCACTTCGGCTCCCGCGAAGAACTGCAGATCTCGGTGGTGCGCGAGTACCACGAGCGCTTCGAGGCCGAGGTGTTCCGGCCGGCCCTGCGCGCGGCGCGTGGGCTGCCGCGCCTGCGGGCCCTGTTTTCCAACTGGATGAAACGCTCAGCGGTCGAGATCGACGCGGGCTGCATCTACATCAGCGGCGCCGTCGAGTTCGACGACCGTCCCGGACCGGTGCGCGATGCGCTGGTCGAGTCGGTGAATACCTGGCTGGATGCCATTCGCCGCGCGATCACGGCGGCCCGGCAGGAAGGCCATCTGCGCGCCGACACCGACGTGGACCAGATGCTGTTCGAGATCCACGGACTCATCCTCGCGCTGCATTACGAAGCCCGCCTGCTGCACCAGCCGGGCTCGGTCGCACGTGCCGAGGCCGGCTTCGAGAACCTGCTGCGCCACCGCCTGCCCGCAGCGCCCTGATTCACCGCCCGCGTCCCCGTTCCACTTCCACCCTTCCACGAACCCGTCCCAGGAGATCCACATGCCCATCTACACGCCGCCGCTGCGCGACATGCAATTCGTCCTGCACGAGGTGCTCGAAGTCGGCCGCGAATTCCAGGCCCTGCCGCGCCATGCCGAGGTCGATGCGGACACCGTCAATGCCATCCTGGAGGAGGGCGGCAAGTTCGCCAGCGAGGTGCTGCTGCCGCTGAACCAGGTCGGCGACGAGCAGGGCTGCACGCTCGATCGCGAGACGCACGAAGTGCGCACCCCCGCCGGTTTCAAGGAAGCGTTCGCGAAGTACGTGGAGGGCGGCTGGCCGGCGCTGTCGTGCGACCCCGAGTTCGGGGGGCAGGGCCTGCCCATCGTGGTCAACCAGGCCTTCTACGAGATGCTCAACTCGGCCAACCAGGCCTGGACCATGTATCCGGGGCTCTCGCACGGCGCCTACGAGGCCTTGCACGAGCACGGGACCGAGGATCAGAAGCGCCTGTACCTGCCCAAGCTGACCAGCGGCGAATGGACCGGCACCATGTGCCTGACGGAGCCCCACTGCGGCACCGACCTGGGGCTGCTGCGCACCAAGGCCGAGCCCCAGCCCGACGGCACCTACCGCATCACCGGCCAGAAGATCTTCATCTCGGCCGGCGAGCACGACATGGCCGCCAACATCGTGCACCTGGTCCTCGCGCGCCTGCCGGACGCGCCGCAGGGCAGCAAGGGCATCAGCCTGTTCATCGTTCCCAAGTACACGATCAACGCCGACGGCTCGCTCGGCGCGCGCAACGGCGTGCATTGCGGCGGCCTGGAGCACAAGATGGGCATCCACGGCAACGCCACCGCGCAGATCGTGCTGGAGAACGCGGTGGGCACCCTGGTCGGCAAGCCCAACAAGGGCCTGCAGGCGATGTTCGTGATGATGAATGCGGCGCGCATCGGCGTCGGCATGCAGTCGCTGGGACAGACCGAGGTCGCCTACCAGAACGCTCTCGCCTACGCCAAGGACCGCCTGCAGTCGCGCAGCCTGAGCGGCATCAAGGCCAAGGACAAGCCGGCCGACCCGATCATCGTGCACCCGGACGTGCGCCGCATGCTGCTCACGGCGAAGGCCTATGCCGAAGGCGGCCGGGCGCTCAGCCTGTTCTGCGCCTTGCTGATCGACCGCGAACTGCAGCACACCGACGAAAAGGTGCGCAAGGACAGCGCCGAGCTGGTGGCGCTGCTCACGCCCATCGTGAAGGCTTTCCTCACCGACAACGGCCACATCGCCACCAATGCCTGCATGCAGGTCTTCGGCGGCCACGGCTACGTGCGTGAATGGGGCATGGAGCAGTTCGTGCGCGACAACCGCATCAACATGATCTACGAGGGCACCAACACCATCCAGTCGCTGGATCTGCTGGGCCGCAAGGTGCTGGGCAACAACGGCGCCACGCTCAAGAAGCTGGGCAAGATGATCGGGCAGCTGGTCGAGCAGGAGGGCGTCAACGAGCAGATGGCCGAGTTCATCAACCCGCTGGCCGCCCTGGGCGACCAGATGACCAAGTTCACCACCGAGCTGGGCTTTCGCGCCTTCCAGAACGCCGACGAGGTCGGTGCCGCCGCGGTCGATTACCTGCGCGTGGCCGGCCACCTGGTGTTCGGCTACTTCTGGGCCCGCATGGCGCAGGTGGCGCTGCGCCGCATCGAGGCCGGCGACACCGACCCGTTCTACCAGGGCAAGCTGCAGACGGCCCGCTTCTACTTCGCCCGCCTGTTCCCCGAGACCGCCTCGCTGATGCGCAGTGCGCGAAGCGGTGCCAAGGTGCTGGTGGACACCGACCAGGCCCTGGCCTGAGCGCGGCGCCTGAACGAGACATCCCCATGAACCGATTCCAAGTCAAGAAGGTCGCCGTCCTCGGGGCCGGCGTGATGGGCGCGCAGATCGCCGCCCACCTGGTGAACGTGAAGGTGCCGGTGGTGCTGTTCGACCTGCCCGCCAAGGAGGGGCCCAAGAACGGCGTGGTCACCCGCGCCATCGAGGGACTGAAAAAGCTCAAGCCGGCGCCGCTGGGCGTGCCTGAAGACGCTGCGCTGATCGAAGCTGCGAACTACGACGACGACCTGGAACGCCTGGGCGAGTGCGACTTGGTGATCGAGGCCATCGCCGAGCGCATGGACTGGAAGCTCGACCTGTACCGCCGCATCGCGCCGCACATCGCGCCGCACGCCATCGTCGCCTCCAACACCTCGGGGCTGTCGATCACGCGCCTGTCCGAGCCGCTGCCGGCCGAGCTGCGCCCGCGCTTTTGCGGCATCCACTTCTTCAATCCGCCGCGCTACATGACGCTGGTGGAACTGATCGCCACGCCGGCGACGGACGCCGCCATCCTGGATGCGCTGGAGACCTTCGTCACCAGCGTTCTCGGAAAGGGCGTCGTGCGCGCCAAGGACTCGCCCAACTTCATCGCCAACCGCGTCGGCATCGCCGGCATGCTGGCCACCATGAAGGAGGCTGAGCGCTTCGGGCTGAGCTACGACGTGGTCGATGACCTCACCGGCAAGAAGATGGGGCGCGCCTCCAGCGGCACCTTCCGCACCGCCGACGTGGTGGGCCTGGACACGCTGGCCCACGTGGTGCGCACCCTGCAGGAGACGCTGAGCGCCGACACCGACCCCTTCTACGCCAGCTACGCCACCCCCGAGGTGCTCAAGACGCTGCTGGAGCTGGGCCACCTCGGCCAGAAGAGCAAGGCGGGCTTCTACAAGAAGGTGGGCCGCGACATCCTGCGCTTCGAGCTGGAAAGCCGCGACTACGTGCCCGCCGGCCAGAAGGCCGACGAGGTCTACGCGCGCATGCTCAAGAAGCCCGCGCCCGATCGGCTGCGGCTGCTGCGCGAGGCCAAGGGCCCGCAGGGGCAGTTCCTGTGGGCCATCCTGCGCAACGGCTTTCACTATGCCGCCGTGCACCTGGCGGACATAGCCGAGACCGCGCGCGACCTCGACCTCGCCATGCGCTGGGGCTTCGGCATGAAGCAGGGCCCCTTCGAGCTGTGGCAGGAGGCCGGGTGGCTGCAGGTGGCGCAATGGGTGCGCGAAGACATCGAAGCCGGGCGGACGCTGTCGGACGCGCCGCTGCCCGACTGGGTCTTCAGCGATGCGGTGGTCCAGGCCGGCGGCGTGCACACGCCCGAGGGTTCGTGGAATCCATCGACCGGGCGCTTCGAGCCGCCGCGCGTGCTGCCGGTGTATGCGCGCCAGCTGTTTCCCGAAACCGTACTGGGCAGCGGCGGACGCTCGCCCGCCACCGCAGGGCGCACGCTGCACGAAGACAGTGCCATCCGCCTGTGGACGCTGGACGACGAGGTGCTCATCGCCAGCAGCAAGACCAAGCTGCACGTCATCAGCCCCGAAGTAGCCGAGGGGCTGCAGCGCGGCGTGGAGCTGGCCGAGCAGCAGTTCAAGGGTCTGGTGATCTGGTCGGGCAGCGACAACTTCTCCGCCGGCGCCGACCTGCAGTCCATGCTGCCGGCCTTCATGGCCGTGGGCGTCGCGGCCATCGAGGACGCCGAACAGCACCTGCAGCAGACCATGCTGCGCATCCGCTATGCCGGCGTGCCGGTGGTCTCCGCCATCCGCGGACTCGCCCTCGGCGGAGGCTGTGAGCTGGCCGTGCATTCGGCGCGCCGCGTGGCTGCGATGGAGAGCTACATCGGCCTGGTGGAAGTCGGCGTCGGCCTGGTCCCCGGTGCCGGCGGCCTCGCGTATATCGCCCGCCGCGCCGCCGAGAACCAGCGCCAATCGACCCACAAGGACCTGCTGGCGTTCCTCACCGAGCCCTTTACCGCCGCGGCCATGGCTAAGGTGGGCACCAGCGCGCTCGAATCGCGCCAGCTCGGCTATCTGCTGGACAGCGACGTGATCGTGCCGAACAAGGATGAACTGCTCTGGGTGGCGATCCGCGAAGTGCAGGCGCTGCACGACGGCGGCTGGCGCGCGCCAATGCGCCGGCCGTTCCCGGTGGCGGGGCGCAACGGCAAGGCCACCATCCAGGGGCAGCTGCTGAACATGCGCGACGGCGGCTTCATCAGCCTGCACGATTTCCGCATTGCCAGCCTGATCGCGCAGGTGGTCACCGGCGGCGACGTCGATGCCGGCACGCTGGTGACCGAGGAGTACCTGATGAAGCTCGAGCGCGAGGCCTTCTGCTCGCTGGTTACCCACCCCAAGACCCAGGACCGCATCCTGGGAATGCTCTCGACGGGCAAGCCCGTGCGCAACTGAAGGAGCCCAAGACATGAGCAAGCAAGTCCAGGACGCCTACGTCGTCGCGGCCACCCGCACCCCGATCGGCCGCTCGCACCGCGGCTACTTCCGCCACACCCGGCCGGACGAACTCCTCGCCACCGCGCTGCGGGCGGCGCTCGCGCAGGTGCCCGGGCTGGACCCGCAGGCCATCGAGGACGTGGTCTGCGGCTGCGCCATTCCCGAGGCGCAGCAGGGCCTGAACATCGCGCGCATCGGCGCGGTGCTGGCCAAGCTGCCCAAGAGCGTGGGCGGCATCACCGTGAACCGCTTCTGCGCCTCGGGCCTGTCGGCCGTGCAGATGGCGGCCGACCGCATCCGCGTGGGCGAGGCCGATGTGATGATCGCCGCCGGTACGGAGAGCATGAGCATGGTGCCCATGATGGGCAACTCGCCGTCGCTCTCGCCCTCGATCTTCACCAACGTCGATGACATCGAGAGCTACGGCATCGCCTATGGCATGGGCCTGACGGCCGAGAAGGTGGCGCAGCGCTGGAAGGTCAGCCGGGAAGACCAGGACGCCTTCGCCTATCGCTCGCACATGAAGGCGCTCGCCGCGATGCAGGCCGGCGAGTTCGCCGACGAGATCACGCCTGTCGAAGTCACCGAGCGTTCGGTCGATCTGGCGTCGTCCGAGCTGCGCGTGAGCAGCCGCACCGTCGAGCTGGACGAGGGGGCCCGCCCCGACACCACCGTGGAAGGGCTGGCCAAGCTCAAGACCGTGTTCGCCGCGCGCGGCAGCGTCACCGCGGGCAACAGTTCGCAGACCTCCGACGGTGCCGGCGCGCTGGTGCTTGCCAGCGAAGCGGCCGTGAAGCGCTTCGGGCTCACGCCGCTCGCGCGCTTCGTGAGCTACGCCAGCCGGGGCGTGCCGCCGCACATCATGGGCATCGGGCCCATCGAGGCGGTGCCGGCGGCGCTCAGGGGCGCGGGCATCCGACTCGAAGACCTCGACTGGATCGAGCTGAACGAAGCCTTCGCGGCGCAGTCGCTCGCCGTCATCCGCGAGCTCGGGCTGGATCCGGCCAAGGTCAACCCCATGGGCGGGGCCATCGCCCTCGGCCATCCGCTGGGCGCGACCGGCGCGATCCGCTCGGCCACCGTGGTCCACGCCCTGCGGCGCAAGCAGCTCAAGTACGGGATGGTCACCATGTGCGTCGGCATGGGGCAGGGCGCTGCGGGTATCTTCGAGCGTGTCTGACCGGATCACCCCGCAACCCCAAGGAATGACTTCATGAGCGATGTCCTCGTCCACACCGAAGCCGGCGTGTGCACCATCACGCTGAACCGGCTCGCGCGCAAGAACTCCATCACCTCCGCGATGTACCAGGCGCTGGCCGACGGCATCGCGTCTGCCGAGGCCGATACCGGTGTGCGGGCGGTGGTGATCCAGGGCCACGAGACCGTGTTCTCGGCCGGCAACGACATCGCCGATTTCCTGGACAAGCCGCCTTCGGGCGAAGACGCTCCGGTATTCCGCTTCCTGCACGGCATCGCCGGCTTCTCCAAGCCGCTCGTGGCCGCCGTGTGCGGCCCCGCGGTGGGCATCGGCACCACGCTGCTGTTTCACTGCGACCTGGTCTATGCCGGCGACAACGCGGCGTTCTCGATGCCCTTCGTCAACCTGGGCCTGGTGCCCGAGGCGGCGTCCAGCCTGCTGGTGCCGCAGATGCTGGGCTACCACCGTGCGGCCGAGGCGCTGCTGCTGGGCGAGCCTTTCATGGCGGAGGCGGCGCTCGAAGTGGGGCTGGTCAACCGCGTGGTGCCCCCGTCCGAAGCCAATGCGCTCGCGCAGGCGCAGGCCCGCAAGCTCGCTGCCAAGCCGCTGTCCTCGCTGGTGGAGACCAAGCGCCTGATGAAGCGGCCTCGGCAACAAGCCGTGCGCGAGCAGATGCAGGCCGAAGCGGCCATCTTCGCCCGCATGCTCACGGCGCCCGCTGCGCGTGAAGCCTTCGGTGCCTTCATGGACAAGCGCAAGCCCGATTTCTCCGGGCTGTGACGCGGGTCGCCTGCGGCGTCTTGTCATCCCAAGGAGAGCTTCGCTGAACCCTGTCGTGCATTTCGAGCTGCCCTACGAAGACCGCGAGCGCGTCATGCGCTTCTACCAGGAGGCTTTCGGCTGGAAGCTGCAGGCCCTGGGTGAGGCGATGGGCGACTATGTGCTCGCCACCACCGCCGAAGCAGACGCCATGCCCGACGCCCCCGCAGGCGCGATCAATGGCGGCCTGTTTCCGCGCAAGCCGGATTGGCCGGCGCAATATCCCTCGGTGGTCATCGGCACGCGAGACGTGAAGGACTCGATGCAGAGGGTGCGCGCCGGCGGCGGGCAGGTGCTGGGTGAACCCATGGACATCCCCGGCGTGGGCGCGTACGTGAGCTTCATGGACACGGAGGGCAACCGCCTGTCGCTGCTGCAGCCGCTGGGCGGGAATCGGGCCTAGAGCTGCTGCCGGCGCCACGCCAGGGAACCGCTGCGCGTGCTTGCGCAGGCGGCAGCGGATACGGCGGCACCCGCCCGCGTCGTGGTGCAGCTCAGGCGCGCAGGCGCGCCGGCGCTTCGCGCTGCGCCAGCCGGGCCACAGCCTCGCGCTTGCCGAGCGTGCGCACGGCGGCGATGGCCTGCAACTGCCCCGCGCGCGGGCGGGCCTTGCCGTCTTCCCACTTGTAGACCGATTGCGCGGTGACGCCGACCAGGCTGCCCATGGCCGCGGCCGACAGACCCAGTCGCCGGCGCAGGCCGGCGAAGCCCTTGGCGCTGAAGCGCAGCTGCGGCGCAGCCGGCGGCTGGACCTCGCCCGCCCGGGGGAGGCGCCGATCGACGACGGCGTTACCGCGTTCCAGCCTGGCGAGCCGGCGTTCCATCGCCCCGAGTTGCCGCCGCAGTTCCTGCACCTCGGCGCGGGATTGCCAGAGCGAGCGGCGCAGGGCCTCCTGCTGCTCGCGTGCGGCCCGGCGCGCGGCCGCTTCGATTTCGCCCTTGAGGGCGGCTGCCAGTGTGGACATGGAACTCCGGGGTGCCGCGGGGGGTGGCGGGTCGGCGCGATGGTAGCGAAAAGCCGGCACGGACCGGCGCGTATGCTTGGTCCTCCACAGGCCCCACAACAGGAGACTTTCCCGTGCAGAGCGCCACCCGCTGCGAGATGCAGCTCAAGTTCTTCGCCGACCTGTCGGTGCAGGTCGGCAAACCCCTGGAGGTCGGCCGCACACCGCGCGGCGTGCGCCGTGTCATTCCCATCACCGGTGGGGAGGTGCGCGGCGACGGGTGGACCGCGCGGGTGCTGCCTGGCGGCGCCGACTACCAGGTCATCGTGAGCGACACGCTGGCCGAGCTGCAGGCGCACTACGTGATGGAGACCGACGGCGGCGATCTCGTGTACGTGCGCAACCACGCCATCCGCCGCGCCCCGGCCGAAATCACCGCCCGTCTCGTGCGCGGCGAGGCGGTCGATCCGTCGCTGGTGTACTTCCGCTGCCAGCCCGCGCTCGAGACCGCCTCGGCGTCGCTGGGCTGGGTGAACGAGCGCCTGTTCGCCGGTGCCGGCATCCGCCTGCCGGACCGGGTGGTGATGAGCTTCTACGAGCTTGCGTGATCGCTTCGACGTCGTATCTCTCATAATTTGGGCATGCATGCCGTCCTTCCGCCCGCTCGCCGCTCCCGCTCGCTGACTGCCGACCTGGTGGAGGTGCTGGGCGACCGCATCCGGGACGGCCGCATTCCGGCTGGCGCGAAGCTGCCCCGCGAGGCGGATCTGATGGCCGAATTCGACGTCAGCCGCACGGTGGTGCGCGAGGCCATGTCGCGACTGCAAGCTGCGGGCATGGTCGAGACGCGGCATGGCGTGGGCACCTTCGCCGTCGGGCTGGGCGATAGCGCGAGCTTTCGCATCGCCCCGCAGCAGGCGGGCACGCTGCGCGACGTGATCGCGGTGCTGGAGCTGCGCATCGCAGTGGAAACGGAGGGCGCCGGCCTCGCCGCACTGCGACGCAGCGACGAGCACCTGCAGGCCATGGCCGCGGCGCTGGGTGCCTTCGAAGCGGCCGTCCAGGCGGGCCGAGACGCCGTGGGGCCCGACTTCCAGTTCCACCTGGAGATCGCCCGCGCAACCGGCAACCCGCATTTCGAACGCCTGATGACCACCCTCGGCGGCACCATGATTCCGCGCGCGCGGCTCGGGCCGGACACGGCTGCGGCGTCGCCGCACGGGCCGGGCGCGGGGCAGGGCGACTACCTGCTGCGTGTGCATGCCGAACACCGGGCGATCCAAGACGCCATCGTCCGCGCCGACCCCGAAGCGGCGCGGGCGGCGATGCGCATGCACCTGAGCAACAGCCGCGAGCGGCGGCGGGCCGCGCTGGCGGGCTGAGCCGGCACGCGCCGCTGGCGGGGGCACGGTGTTTTGGGTGCCAGCGAGCCCTGTGCCTCGCGTCGCTGCAGGCGCTCTGCCGGTGGTGTGGTCGCGACCGCAAGACGGGACGGCGACTGCCCGACCGGGTGACCAGTCCGTGTCGCCGTGCGCGTACGCGAATCGCGCCGCGGTGCCGTCACGCGATAGCGCATCGTCACCACGGCAAAAAAACCTTGGCTGATCCGAAAAAGCAGTTGTACGATGTCTTACCTCATGACTCGCTGCACCTCGAATACCCCATGACGCCCACCGAACTGAAGACCGCCCTGTCCACCGGGCTGCTCTCCTTCCCGCTGACCGACTTCGACGCCGAGCTGCGCTTCGACGCCGCCGGCTATGCGGCCCGCCTCGAATGGCTGATGCCCTATGGCGCCACGGTGCTGTTCGCCGCCGGCGGCACCGGCGAGTTCTTCTCGCTGGAGCCGGGCGAGTTTGCCGATGTGGTGCGCACGGCCGTCGAGACCTGCCGCGGGCGCGTGCCTATCGTGGCCGGCGCCGGTGGCGGAACACGTCTGGCGATCCGCTACGCACAGGAAGCCGAGCGCTGCGGCGCCCAGGGCGTGCTGCTGCTGCCGCACTACCTGACCGAAGCGAGCCAGGAAGGCCTGGTGGCGCACGTCGAAGCCGTGTGCCGCAGCGTCAGGATAGGTGTGATCGTCTACAACCGCGGCGCCTGTCGCCTCAGCGCCGACTCGCTGGAAGTGCTCGCCGAGCGCTGCCCCAACCTCATCGGCTTCAAGGACGGCCTGGGCGATATCGAGCGCATCGTCTCGATCCGCCAGCGCCTGGGCGAGCGCTTCGTGTTCATCGGCGGCATGCCCACGCACGAGGTCTATGCCAACGCCTACAAGGCACTGGGCGTGCCGACCTACTCGTCGGCCGTCTTCAACTTCATCCCCCGCACCGCCATCGAGTTCTACGACGCCTACGCCCGGGGCGACCAGGCCACCGTCGGGCGGCTGCTCGACGATTTCTTCCTGCCGTACCTGGAGCTGCGCAACCGCGGCGAGGGATATGCCGTGAGCATCGTCAAGGCCGGTGCGCGCATCGCCGGGCACTCCGCCGGCCCGGTGCGTCCGCCCTTGTCCGACCTCAAGCCGCAGGAAGTCGAGCAGCTACAGGCCCTGATCACCCGCTTGGGCAGCCAGTGACAAAAGGCGCCCTCACCATCCGCAACCCCAAGGAGACACGCATGAAGAAAGCACTCATCACCCTTGCACTGGCGGCCTGTGCCAGCGGCAGCGCACTGGCCTGGCCCGACAAGCCCGTCACCCTGGTGGTGCCGTTCCCGCCCGGAGGCTCCACCGACACGATCGCCCGCACCCTGGCGCCCAAGCTGCAGGAAAAGCTGGGCGGGACCTTCGTGGTGGAAAACCGCGCCGGCGCCACCGGCACCATCGGTGCCGCACAGGTCAAGCGCTCGGCGCCCGACGGTCACACGTTGTTCGTGTCCTCGCTCGGCCCGTTCGTGATCGCGCCGCACCTGATCAAGGGCGTGCAGTACGACGCGCTCAAGGACTTCGACCTGCTCACGGTCGCCGTGCAGGCGCCGAACGTGCTGGTGGTGCCGGCCGCGTCGCCGTTCAAGTCGGTCTCCGACGTGCTGGCCCAGTCCCGCAAGACGCCTGGGAAGGTGAGCTTCGCGTCCTCCGGCAACGGATCCTCGGACCACCTCACGGCCGAACTGTTCTGGCAGCAGACCGGCACGAGCGGCGTGCACATCCCCTACAAGGGAGGTGCGCCAGCCGTGAACGACCTGCTGGGCGGCCAGGTGGATGCCTCGTTCCAGAACATCAACGCCGTGGTCCAGCACATCGCCGCCGGCAAGTTGCGTGCGCTGGCGGTCACCTCCGACAAGCGCTCGCAGCTGCTGCCGCAGGTGCCCACGCTGGAGGAGGCCGGCGTCAAGGACGTCAACGTCTATTCCTGGCAAGCGGTCGCCGCACCCAAGGGGTTGCCGGCGGAGGTGCGCACCAAGCTGCACGCCGCGCTGGTGGCTGCGATCAACGACGAAGCGGTCAAGCCGAAGCTGCTGTCGCAGGGCTTCGAGATCGTGGCCAACACGCCGGAGCAGTTCGCGAAGTTCCAGGCCGACGAGTTCGCCCGCTGGAAGCGCGTCATCGAGACCGGAAAGATCACGGCCGACTGACATGAGCCTGCCCACCGTCAAGCACATGCGGGTGGTGCCCGTCGCGGGCCGCGACGGGATGCTGCTGAATCTCTCGGGCGCACACGCGCCCTTTTTCACCCGCAACCTCGTGATCCTCACCGACAGCGCCGGCCGCACCGGCGTCGGCGAGGTGCCGGGCGGCGAGAAGATACGCCAGACGCTGGAGGACGCCCGTCCGCTGGTGGAAGGGCGCCACCCGGGCGAGCTGCAGGCGGTGCTCGGTGCCATGCGCATCCGCTTCGCCGACCGTGACGCCGGCGGCCGCGGGCTGCAGACCTTCGATCTGCGCACCACGATCCATGCCGTCACGGCGGTGGAATCCGCGCTGCTCGACCTGCAGGGCCAGCACCTGGGCGTGCCGGTAGCGGCGCTGCTCGGCGAAGGCCAGCAGCGTGACGCGGTGCCGATGCTGGGATACCTGTTCTTCGTCGGCGACCGCAGCAAGACCGACCTGCCGTACGCGAGCGAGCCGCAGGCCGATGACGACTGGCTGCGCCTGCGCCACGAGCCGGCGCTCACGCCCGAGGCGGTGGTGCGCCTGGCCGAAGCGGCGCAGCAGCGCTATGGATTCCAGGACTTCAAGCTCAAGGGCGGCGTGCTGCGCGGCGAGGACGAGGTGGAGGCGGTGCGTGCGCTGCACGAACGTTTCCCCGACGCCCGCGTGACGCTGGACCCGAATGGCGGCTGGCTCCTGGAGGACGCCGTGCGCCTGATGCGCGACATGCATGGCGTGCTGGCATACGCGGAAGACCCGTGCGGCGCCGAGGAGGGCTTCTCGGGCCGCGAGGTGATGGCGGAATTCCGCCGCGCCACGGGGCTGCCGACGGCCACCAACATGGTGGCGACCGACTGGCGCCAGCTGGCCCACGCGCTGTCGCTGCAGGCGGTGGACATCCCCCTGGCCGATCCGCACTTCTGGACCATGGCGGGCTCGGTGCGGGTGGCGCAGACCTGCCGCGACTGGGGCCTGACCTGGGGCTCGCACTCCAACAACCACTTCGATGTCTCGCTGGCGATGTTCACCCACGTCGGCGCGGCGGCGCCGGGCCGGGTGACCGCGATCGACACGCACTGGATCTGGCAGGACGGCCAGCGCCTCACGCGCGAGCCGCTGAAGATCGAGGGCGGCAGCGTACGCGTGCCCGACCGGCCGGGACTGGGGATCGAGCTGGACATGGACGAGGTGGAGAAGGCGCACGCGCTCTACCGCCAGCACGGCCTGGGCGCACGCGACGACGCGGTGGCCATGCAGTACCTCGTGCCGGGCTGGCGCTTCGACCCCAAGCGCCCCTGCCTGGTGCGCTGAAGCGAGCGGGCAGGCGCCGGCAGGAGAAACCTGATTACTCCTCCACCGCCTGCTGCCGCCGCAAGGTGGTGAGCAGGTTCCATGCGACCAGGAACATGGCGGCGACCACCGGCCCCATCACGAAGCCGTTGATGCCGAACATCGACAGGCCGCCCAGGGTGGACACCAGCACCAGGTAGTCGGGCATGCGGGTGTCCTTACCCACCAGGATGGGGCGCAGGAAGTTGTCCACCAGCCCGATCACCAGCGTGCCCCACAGGGTCAGCACGACGGCCTGCCAGAGCTGGCCCGAGCTCACCATCCAGATGGCCACCGGCACCCACACCAGCGCCGCACCGACCGCGGGAATCAGCGAGGCCAGGGCCATGACACCGCCCCAGAGCAGCGGCCCGGGCAGCCCCAGCATCCAGAAGGCCAGCCCGCCGAGGGTGCCCTGCACCAGCGCGATGGCAATGTTGCCCTTGACGGTGGCGCGCACCACCGTCGCGAACTGCGTGAGCAGCCGGTCCGATTGACGCTCCTTGAGCGGGATGGCCAGCGCGATGCGCCGGCTCAGGGTGCGCCCGTCGCGCAGCAGGAAGAACAGCACATAGAGCATTACGAACAGCCCGAGCACGAAGTCGAGCGTGTAGGTTCCGATGCCCAGCAGCCGGGTGGCGATCGCCTGCCCGCTGCTGGCCAGCAGGGTGGCGAGCTGGTCCAGCAGGCCCTGCAGGTTGTCCAGCCCGAAGCGCTCGAGGATGTTGCGCGCCCATTCGGGAACCGCGTCGAAGACGCCGCGCACCATGAGCCCGAGGTTGATCTGCCCCGACCGGACTTTCTGCACCAGCACCGACACCTCCTGCACGATGGAGACGGTGACCATGATCAGCGGCAGGATCACGATGATCAGGATCAGCAGCAGGCTCAGGAGGGCGCCGGTGTTGGGCCGGTAGCCCACCTGGGCCAGCACCCTGCGGTGCAGCGGCTGGAACACGATGGCGATGAAGATCGCCCAGAGCACCGCGCCGATGAAGGGCCAGATGACGACGGTGAACGCTGCCGAGATGCCGGCCACCAGCCACAGCAGGCTGCGATGTTCGAGCAGGGGCGGGCGCAGCGGATCGTTCGGGTGCATGGCGGGGTTCGTGTCGGCGCGGGGTCGAGGGGGGCGGGAAGCGCAGGCTCAGCGTGCGGGGTGCGCGCCCGGCAGGCCGTCGCCGGCTTCGCGTGGAACGGGGCGGGGCGCTCCCTGGTCGTCGATGGCCACATAGGTGAGCGAGGCCTCCGTCACCTTGATGTAGCTGCCCTGGCTGCCGAAGCGCTCGGCGAACACCTCGACCTGTACGGTCATGGAGGTGCGACCGACCCGCGTGAGCCCGGCATAGAAGGACAGGATGTCGCCCACCCGCACCGGGTGCTTGAAGATGAACTGGTTCACCGCCACGGTGGCCATGCGCCCCTTGGCGATGCGAGCCGGCACCACCGAGCCGGCGAGATCGACCTGCGCCATCACCCAGCCTCCGAAGATGTCGCCGTTGGCGTTGGTGTCGGCCGGCATGGGGATCACCTTGAGCACCAGCTCCTTGTCGGTCGGCAGGTCGGCCGCAGGCGCGGCTGCACGCCCCCCCGTGGCGCCTGGTTTCATGGACATGGGCACAATCTCCTGTCGTTCACTGAGCCTTGGATTCTCCCTGATGCGCCGCGCCGGCGAACTCGCTTCTTCCGCCCCCCTGTCTCCTTCGGGATCGCAGCCGGCCGCCGCTGGCCGCAGCGACTGGGCCACGCTCGCCCGGCTGCTTCCCTACCTCTGGCAATACCGCTGGCGCGTGGCTGCGGCACTGGCTTTCATGATCGCGGCCAAGATGGCCAACGTCAGTGTGCCGCTGGTGCTCAAGGAGCTCATCGATTCCATGACGCCCGGCGGCGGTCGGCTCGCCGAGGCCGCCGCCTCGGCCGACGCGGGGGCGCTGGCCGCCGTCGTGCTGGCGGTTCCGGCCGGGCTGCTGCTGGGATACGGGCTGCTGCGGCTGTCGACATCGCTCTTCACCGAGCTGCGCGAACTGGTGTTCGCCAAGGCTACGCACGGTGCGGCGCGCAGCATCGCGCTGCAGACCTTCCAGCACCTGCATTCGCTCAGCCTGCGCTTCCACCTGGAGCGCCAGACCGGCGGCATGACGCGCGACATCGAACGTGGCGTGCGCGGCATCGAATCGCTGATCTCGTATTCGCTCTACAGCGTGCTCCCCACGCTGGTCGAAGTGGCGATGGTGCTGGGCATCCTGGCGGTGAAGTTCGACATGGGTTTCGTCTGGATCACCGCGGCGGCGCTGGCCGTGTACATCGTGTTCACCGTGAGCGTGACCGAGTGGCGCACGAAGTTCCGCCGCGAAGCCAACGAGTTCGACTCGGCCGCGCACACCAAGGCTGTCGATTCCCTGCTGAACTACGAGACCGTCAAGTACTTCAACAACGAAGGCTTCGAGGCGCACCGCTACGAAGAGAGCCTGGAGCGGCTGCGCAAGTCGCGGCTGAAGTCGCAGAGCACGCTCTCGATGCTCAACACGGGGCAGCAGCTGATCATCGCGACGGCGCTGGTGGCCATGCTGTGGCGCGCCACGCAGGGAGTCGTCGATGGCCGCCTCACGCTGGGCGACCTGGTCATGATCAATGCGTTCATGATTCAGCTGTACATCCCGCTGAACTTCCTGGGCGTGCTGTACCGCGAGATCAAGCAGAGTCTCACCGACCTGGACAAGATGTTCACGCTCATGGAGCGCGAGCGTGAGGTGGCGGACGCACCGGGCGCGCAGCCGCTGCGCGGGCTGGAGCACCCGGCCGTACGGTTCGAGCACGTGACCTTCGGCTACGAGCCGGCCCGGGTGATCCTGCACGACCTGAGTTTCGAGATCCCGGCGGGCAAGACCGTCGCGGTGGTCGGCCCCTCCGGTTCGGGCAAGTCCACGCTGGCGCGGCTGCTGTACCGGTTCTACGACGTGCAGCACGGGCGCATCACCATCGCCGGCCAGGATATCCGCCAGGTGACCCAGGCCAGCGTGCGCCGGGCCATCGGCATCGTGCCGCAGGACACCGTTCTGTTCAACGACACGGTCGAATACAACATCGCCTACGGACGCCCCGGTGCCAGTCGCGCCGAGGTCGAGGAAGCCGCCCGCGCCGCGCGCATCCACGACTTCATCGCCTCGACGCCGCGCGGCTACCAGACGATGGTCGGCGAGCGCGGCCTCAAGCTTTCGGGCGGCGAAAAGCAGCGCGTGGCCATCGCGCGCACGCTGCTGAAGGACCCGCCGATCGTGATCTTCGACGAGGCCACCTCGGCCCTCGATTCGGCCAACGAGCGCGCGATCCAGGCCGAGCTGCGCAGCGCGGCCCAGAACAAGACCGCGCTGGTCATCGCGCACCGGCTGTCCACCGTGGTCGATGCGCACGAGATCCTGGTGCTCGAGGCCGGCCACATCGTCGAGCGCGGCACCCACCCGCAGCTGCTCGCGCGCGGCGGACGCTACGCCGCCATGTGGGCGCTGCAGCAGCAGCACCCTGACGACTGAGCGGCTGCGCGGCAGGCGAGCCGCCGCTTAGTTGCATTCACAATCTCCGCCATGGAAACCAAGTGGCTGGAAGACTTCGTGAGCCTGGCGGAGACCCGCAGTTTCAGCCGGTCCGCCCAGCTGCGCCACGTGACGCAGCCTGCGTTCTCCCGGCGCATCCAGGCCCTGGAGGCCTGGGCCGGCACCGACCTGGTCGATCGCAGCGCCTACCCCACCCGGCTCACGCCGGCCGGCGAAATGCTGCACGCGCAGGCGCTGGAGGTGCTGCAGTCGCTGCAGGGCATGCGCGCCATGCTGCGCAGCTACTCCGCGGCGGCGCACGACGTCGTCGAGTTCGCGGCGCCGCACACCCTGGCGCTCACCTTCTTCCCCGGATGGCTCGCCGCGCTGCGCGAGCGATTCGGTCCCCTGAAGGCGCGCATGGTGGCCCTGAGCGTGCACGACTCCGTGCTGCGCCTGCTCGAAGGTGCGTGCGACCTGCTCATCGCCTACCACCACCCGGCGCAACCGTTGCAGCTCGATCCGGAACGCTTCGAGATGGTGGTACTCGGCCGGGACACGATCGCACCCTACGCCCGGGCGAACGCGCAGGGCCAGCCGCTGTTCCGTCTGCCCGGGACGGCCGACCGGCCGCTGCCCTACCTGGCATACGCGCCGGGCGGCTATCTGGGCCCGCTGGCCGAACGCGCAGTCAAGCAGGCGCCTGAGGAACTGCACCTGGATCCGGTGTACGAGACCGACACCGCCGAAGGCCTCAAGGCCATGGCGCTGGAGGGGCACGGGGTCGCGTGGCTTCCGGCCGGCGCGGTCGCCAACGAGCTGCGCAGCGGGCGGCTGGTGCCGGCGGCGGGCGAGGGCGGTGCCGCGACCCTTCAGCTCGATCTCGAAGTGCGGGCTTTCCGGCAGCGGCCCGCAGGGCGCGACGCGGTCAAGGGGGCGGCGCAGGCGCTGTGGACCTACCTGACGGAGCCCGAGCGGCGCTGAAACTGTTTACATTCGGCTGCATATCCACCGGAGAGTTCGCAGCCATGACCGACAGCTTCCGCACCGAGCAGGATTTCCTGGGCGCCAAGGAGATCCCCGCGAACGCCTACTGGGGCGTGCACACCGCCCGCGCGGTGGAGAACTTCCCGATCTCCGGAACCCCGATCGCCGCGATGCCCGAGCTGGTGCGCGCATTCGGCTTCGTGAAGAAGGCCTGCGCCCGCGCGAACGAGCAGCTGGGCGTGCTCGATGCCACGCGCGCCCACGCCATCATGTGGGGCTGCGAGCGGCTGATCGAGGGACAGCACCACGACCAGTTCGTGGTCGATGTGATCCAGGGGGGCGCCGGCACCTCCACCAACATGAACGCCAACGAGGTGATCGCCAACCTCGCCCTGGAACGGCTCGGCTTCGACAAGGGGCGCTACGACGTGCTCCACCCGAACGACCACGTGAACGCGTCGCAGAGCACCAACGATGTCTATCCGACCGCCGTGCGCCTGGCCTTGTGGGCCGGCATCGACGGGCTGCTCGCATCGATGGCGGTGCTGCGCGCGGGATTCGAGGCGAAGGCAGAGGAGTTCAAGGACATCCTGAAGATCGGCCGCACCCAGCTGCAGGACGCGGTCCCCATGACCCTGGGGCAGGAGTTCTCCACCTACGCCGTGATGATGGAAGAGGACGAGGCGCGGCTGCGCGAGGCACGCGCCCTGATCCAGGAGATCAACCTCGGGGCCACGGCGATCGGCACCGGCATCAATGCGCCGGCCGGCTATGCGGACCTCGCCTGCGCCACGCTGGCCGAGGTCAGCGGCATTCCGGTGGTCAAGTCGAAGAACCTGGTCGAGGCCACGCAGGACACCGGCGCTTTTGTGCAGCTCTCGGGTGTGCTCAAGCGGGTGGCGACCAAGCTGTCCAAGACCTGCAACGACCTGCGCCTGCTCTCCAGCGGCCCGCAGGCGGGCTTCGGAGACATTCGCCTGCCGCCGCGGCAGGCGGGCTCCTCGATCATGCCGGGCAAGGTGAACCCCGTCATTCCCGAGGTGATGAACCAGGTGGCGTTCGAGGTGATCGGCAACGACATCACCGTCACCCTGGCGTCCGAGGCGGGGCAGCTGCAGCTGAATGCCTTCGAACCCATCATGGGCTGGAGCCTGTTCAAAAGCATCCGGCATCTCTCCAGTGCCTGCCGCACGCTGCAGGCGCACTGCGTGGCCGGCATCGAGCCCAACCGCGAGCTGCTCGCCAAGCGGGTGCGCGAATCGGTGACGCTGGTCACTGCGCTGAACCCGATCATCGGCTACGAAAAGGCGGCACTGATCGCCAAGACGGCCATCGCGACAGGCGCGGCGATCGAGGACGTCGCGGAGTCGCTTGGCATTCTCACGCGCGCGCAGATCGATGCGCTGCTGGTGCCCGAGCTGCTCACGCAGCCCCTGCGCCTGCAGTCGCAGTGAGCCTTCAGCGGGCTATTCCTGCGGCGGCAGCCTCGATGGTCGCAGGCACGTTCTCTGCTATATCCTCCCGATCCACCGGCCGGCGGGGCACGCATGCGCGCATGGTCGTCCGCTCACTGCAAGCTAGCTCAGGGTATTCCCGGGCGAGCGGGTCCGTAGAATTTTTCGTTCAATCCACCCTACGCCAATCAATCAAGGAGATGCGTATGAAAAAGCACTTGCTGGCCCTCGCCGTGACGGTAGCCGCCACCGGCAGCGCCTTCGCTCAGGCCAACGACACCCTGGCCAAGATCAAGAACTCGGGCACCGTCACCATGGGGGTGCGCGACTCGTCCGGAGCGCTGTCCTATACGTTGGGCGACGGCAAGTACGCCGGCTACCACGTCGAGGTGTGCCAACGCATCATCGACAACGTCGAGAAGGCCGTCGGCCGCAAGGTCGATGTGAAGTACCAGCTGGTCACCTCGCAGAACCGCATCCCGCTGGTGCAGAACGGCACCGTCGATATCGAGTGCGGCTCCACCACCAACAACGCCACCCGCCAGAAGGACGTCGCGTTCCTGCCCACCACCTTCGTCGAGGAAGTGCGCATCGCGGCCAAGGCCAACTCGGGTATCAACTCGATCAAGGACCTGGACGGCAAGACCGTGGCAACCACCACCGGCACCACCTCGGTGCAGCACCTGCGCAAGCACGAGCGTGGCCAGGGCGTGAACTTCAAGGAGATCTACGGCAAGGACCACGCCGACAGCTTCCTGCTGCTCGAGTCGGGTCGCGCCGATGCGTTCGTGATGGACGGGGCCATCCTGGCCGGCAACATCGCCATGTCCAAGAACCCGGCCGACTTCAAGCTGGTTGGCGAGGTGCTGAGCGTCGAGCCGATCGCGATCATGGTGCGCAAGGACGACGCGGCCTTCAAGAAGATCGGTGAGGACACCATCCGCCAGATGGCCAAGGCGGGCGAGCTCGCCAAGCTGTGGGACAAGTGGTTCATGCAGCCGATCCCGCCGAAGAACACCAAGGTGGGCTATGCGGCCAGCGAGAGCACCAAAGAGGCCTGGGCCAACCCCAACGACAAGCCGATGGAAGAGTACGGCAAGAAGTAAGGCGGCCTGAGGGCCACGGCGCAAACCCCGCACCCCGCGTTCGCTGGGGCGGGGTTTGTGCCATAAGAATGCGCGCGGAGGGCACGACTACATGACCTGGGACTGGGGATTCTTCTTCAACGACGACGGCGGCGGCCGTACCTACCTCGAGTGGCTTTTCGAGGCCTGGCAGTGGACGCTGGCCGTGGCCGGCTGCTCGTGGCTGGTGGCGGTGTCCGTCGGTGCGCTGGTGGGAACGCTGCGTACCTTGCCGAACAGTCCCTTGCTGGTGCGCGCGGCGAACGTCTGGGTCGAGCTGTTTCGCAATATCCCGATTCTGGTGCAGCTGTTCATCTGGTACTTCGTCGTGCCGCGGATGTTCCCCGTCTTCCAGAACGTTTCCGGTTTCGTGCTGGTGGTGTTCGCCCTGGGCTTTTTCACCTCTGCGCGCATCGCCGAGCAGGTCCGCGCCGGCATCCAGTCGCTGCCGCGCGGCCAGCGCTACGCCGGCATGGCCATGGGCTTCACCACCGCGCAGACCTACCGGTATGTGCTGCTGCCGATGGCGGTGCGCATCATCATGCCGCCGCTCACCAGCGAGTCGATGAACCTGCTGAAGAACTCGTCGGTGGCCTTCGCGGTATCCATTCCCGAGCTGACCATGTACGCCATGCAGGTGCAGGAAGAGACCTCGCGCGGCATCGAGGTCTACATCGTGGTCACGGCGGCCTATGCGGTCTCGGCGTTCGCGGTGAACCGCGTATTCGCTTTCATCGAGCGGCGCGTGCAGGTGCCCGGCTTCATCGTCGCCGGCGCGGCGGGAGGGCACTGACCGTGGGGGACTTCGATCTCAGCTTCGTCAATTGGGACATCTTCAGCAAGTTCGTACTGAACGGGCTGATCTTCAGCGTGCAGCTCACGATCGTCGCCACGCTCGGCGGCATCTTCTTCGGAACCATCCTCGCGCTGATGCGCCTGTCTGGCCGCGCCGCACTCGTCGTGCCGGCCACCATCTACGTGAACGGCATGCGCTCGGTGCCGCTCGTGATGGTGATTCTGTGGTTCTTCCTGCTGGTGCCGCTGATCATCGGGCGGCCCGTGGGCGCCGAGTATTCGGCCTACATCACCTTCATCGCGTTCGAGGCCGCATATTTCAGCGAGATCATGCGCGCAGGCATCCAGTCCATCCCTCGCGGGCAGGTCTACGCCGGACAGGCGCTGGGCATGAGCTACGGCCAGAACATGCGCATCGTGGTGCTGCCGCAGGCCTTTCGCAACATGCTGCCGGTGCTGCTCACGCAGACCATCATCCTGTTCCAGGACACGTCCCTCGTATATGCCATCGGCGCCTACGACCTGCTCAAGGGCTTCTCCACCGCCGGGAAGATCTACGGGCGACCGGAAGAGGCCTACCTGATGGCTGCCGTCGTCTACTTCGTCATCTGCTATGGCCTGTCCTGGATGGTCAAGCGCCTGCAGATGCGCATCGCCATCATTCGTTAAGAGACTGGAGTCGCCAAGGCCATGATCGAAATCAACAACGTGTCCAAGTGGTACGGCCCCGTCCAGGTGCTCAACGACTGCTCGGTGAACATCAACAAGGGCGACGTGGTGGTCGTCTGCGGGCCCTCCGGCTCCGGCAAATCGACCCTCATCAAGGCCGTCAACGGCCTCGAGCCGATCCAGAAAGGCACCATCACGGTGGACGGCATCGCCGTGAACGATGCCAGGACCGATCTGCCGAAGCTGCGCAGCCGCGTCGGCATGGTGTTCCAGCACTTCGAGTTGTTCCCCCACCTGTCGGTGACCGAGAACCTCACCATCGCGCAGATCAAGGTACTCGGGCGCAAGCCCGACGACGCGAAGGTGCGCGGCCTCAAGATGCTCGACCGGGTGGGGCTGATGGCGCACAAGGACAAGTTTCCAGGTCAGCTCTCCGGTGGCCAGCAGCAGCGCGTGGCCATCGCACGCGCGCTTTCGATGGACCCGATCGTCATGCTGTTCGACGAGCCCACCTCCGCGCTCGACCCCGAGATGGTGGGCGAGGTGCTGGACGTGATGGTCGGCCTCGCCGCGGAGGGCATGACCATGATGGTGGTGACCCACGAGATGGGCTTTGCCCGCAAGGTTGCCAACCGCGTCATCTTCATCGACGTGGGCGGCCGCATCCTCGAGGACTGCGGCAAAGACGAGTTCTTCGGCAACCCCGAGGCGCGGCAGCCGCGCACCAAGGATTTTCTGAACAAGATCCTGAGCCACTGAGCCACTGAGCCACTGAGCCACTGAGCCACTGAGCCAGTGAGCCAGTGAGCCAGTGAGCCAGTGAGCCAGTGAGCCAGTGAGCCAGTGAGCCAGGGCTCCGCGCTCAGCTTGCCGACAGCCGGCGCCGCATTTCATAACTAAAGTCTTCATCCTTTCAACAAGGAGGATGCGAGATGATTGATTTGAAGCTTCGCTTGGTTGCGGTCGCCTGCGCGGCGGTCCTGGCGGCATGTGGCGGTGGTGGTGGCGGCGATGACGCGCAGGTGGAGGCCGAGGCGGCGCCCGAAACCGCGAACGAGGCCGCTGAAGCCACGAACGCCTCCCTTGCCGAGAAGCTGGTGGGAACCTATGTGGGTTGCACCCCGATTGACGCCACGACGTCGGCACGATCGACGCATACCACTGCGGCAGGCAGCAACACCGAGCTGCCCTACACCTTCCTCTACGAGAAGTTCCCCACCCCCGACTGCTCCGGCACGCGCACCGGCGGCTATACGCAAGCCGGTGGCAAGGTCCAGCTGTCGGGTGTTCAGGTCGAGGTCGATGGCATCAAGGCCGAGAAGATCGTCCTGGTGCTGCCGAATTTCTCAACGTTCGGCTCGGTCAGCCTGAACACCTGGCCGACTGGCAACTTCAAACAGGTGGCGTCCATCCAGGGCGGCAAGCTCCGCATCGGCGATCGGCAGCAACTGGGTGCCGACGGCTATCCGACGCGCCTGAGCAGCACGGTGTTCACAAAGCAGTAAGCGCCGCGCCGACCTACCGCTTCAGCCCTGCCGCGTGGCGGGGCTGTTCCGCCGTCATCCTGAACGCGCTCGAAACTGGTCGTGAACCCGGCTGCAGCGGGAGGGGTGCTTGACCCGATACAGCGGCGTTCTCGGCGATCACTGCAGACGTGTGGTCCGACCCCGATGCGACAATCGCCGGATGCCCTCCGCCCCCGATTCGCTCACCATCACGCGACCCGACGACTGGCACCTGCACGTGCGCGACGGCGCCGCCATGGCGGCCGTGGTGCCGCACACCGCGGCGCAGTTCGCCCGGGCCATCATCATGCCCAACCTGCGCCCGCCGGTCACCACCGCTGCGCAGGCCATGGCTTACCGCGAGCGCATCCTCGCCTGCGTGCCCGAAGGCCTCGCGTTCGAGCCGCTGATGACGCTTTACCTCACCGACAAGCTGCCGCCCGACGAGATCGCGAGGGCGCGGGATGCGGGCGTGGTCGCGGTCAAACTCTACCCCGCGGGCGCAACCACCAACAGCGACGCCGGCGTGACCGACCTGCGCAAGGTTCACCGCACGCTCGAAGCGATGCAGCGCGCCGGCATGCCGCTGCTGGTGCACGGCGAAGTCACCTCGCCGGAGATCGATCTGTTCGACCGCGAGGCGGTGTTCATCGAGCAGCAGCTGGTGCCGCTGCGCCGCGACTTTCCCGGGCTGAAGATCGTGATGGAGCACATCACCACCCGCGAGGCGGCACAGTACATCCGCGACGCCGGGCCGCTCACCGCGGCCACCATCACGGCGCACCACCTGCTCTACAACCGCAACGCCATCTTCACCGGCGGCATCCGGCCGCACTACTACTGCCTGCCGGTGCTCAAGCGCGAAACCCACCGCCTGGCGCTGGTCGAGGCCGCCACCTCCGGCAGCCCCCGATTTTTCCTGGGGACGGACAGCGCGCCGCACCCGGCGCACCTCAAGGAGCACGCCACCGGCTGCGCCGGCTGCTATACCGCGCATGCGGCCATCGAGCTGTACGCGCAGGCCTTCGAAGCCGCCGACGCCCTCGATCGGCTGGAGGGCTTCGCCAGCGTGCACGGTCCCGCCTTCTACGACCTGCCGCGCAACAGCGGCACCCTGACGCTGCGCCGCCAGCCCTGGACCGTACCCGAGCACTACCCGTTCGGCGAAGCGGCGCTCAAGCCGCTGGGCGCAGGCGAGACCCTGGCGTGGAAGGCGCAGGCCTGATCGCGTGGTCGGCGCCGTGGTTCGCACCGTGGCGCGTCCCAGGCGAGGCGGCCGCGCTGCGGGTGGCGGCGCAGGCGCCGGTGCACGAGGCGCTGCAGGCGCAGTGGACCGCTGCGGTGACGCAGCTGCCGGCCGATGTGCCCGTGCGCTTCGTGTCCCAGGCAGCGCTGCCGCCCGAGGTTCCTTACGAGCGCTTCATCTTCGAGACGCGCAGCTGCCCCAGCCGCGACAACCTGCACGACTTCTTCAACGGACTGGTGTGGCTGCGCCTGCCACGCGCCAAGGCGAGGCTGAACGCCTTGCAGGCCGCGCAGATCGCAGCCCAGGGCATTTCGCACGTGCGCGGCCCGGTGCGCGATGCGATCACCGTTTTCGACGAGAACGGCGCCTTGCTGGACGCGCCGCAGCCGCTGTGGGAGGCGCTCGCCGAGCGTGCCTGGCGACGCCTGTTCGTGGAGTTGCGTCCGCTGTGGACCGAGGCCCGGCTGCTCATCTTCGGCCACGCGCTGCTGGAGAAGCTGCTCACACCGCGCAAGGACCTCACGGCGCACGTCTGGCGTGCCGCCGCGCCCCTGGCCGACTTCGCGCGGGCGGATGCCTGGCTGGCCGACCAGTTCAACGAAGCGACACTCGCGGCCAAGCCCTTTGCGCCGCTTCCCGTGCTGGGCGTGCCCGGCTGGTGCGCCGCCAACGAGAACTTTTCCTACTACGATGACTCACTGGTGTTCAGGCCTCGAGCCCGACGGTCGTGATTGCGGCTCGGCGGGCTTGAAAACGGACGGGTTGCACCCATCTGACCCGCCGTGCGGTCCTCGCGACTTCTTTCCTTCTGACGGAGCTTCAAGGCAATGAAACGCATTTTCCTGTTCGTGGCGACGAACCTGGCCGTGGTCGTGGTGCTGGGCATCGTCGCGAGCCTGCTGGGGGTCAATCGCTACCTCACGGCCAACGGCCTGAACCTCGGCGCGCTGCTGGGCTTCGCGCTGATCATGGGCTTCGGCGGCGCCTTCATCTCGCTGCTGCTGTCCAAGACCATTGCCAAGTGGAGCTCCGGCGTGCAGGTGATCGATCAGCCGCGCAATGCCGACGAGCAGTGGATCGTCGAGACCGTGCGCCGCTTCGCCGACAAGGCCGGCATCGGCATGCCCGAAGTCGGCATTTTCGAGGGCGAGCCGAATGCCTTCGCCACCGGTGCCTTCAAGAACAGCGCGCTGGTGGCCGTGTCCACCGGGCTGCTGCAGGGCATGACCCGCGACGAGGTCGAGGCCGTGATCGGCCATGAGGTGGCCCACATCGCCAACGGCGACATGGTCACCATGACGCTGATCCAGGGCGTCATGAACACCTTCGTCGTGTTCCTCTCCCGCGTTATCGGCTACGTGGTGGACGGCTTCCTGCGCGGGCGCGATTCGCAGAGCTCCGGCCCTGGCATCGGCTACTTCGTGACCACCATCGTGCTGGACATCGTGCTGGGCTTCCTGGCCGCCATCATCGTCGCCTGGTTCTCGCGCCAGCGCGAGTTCCGCGCCGACCGCGGCGCCGCCGAGCTGATGGGGCGCAAGCAGCCCATGATCAACGCCCTGGCCCGGCTGGGCGGAATGGTTCCCGGCCAGCTGCCGCAGGGGCTGCAGTCCATGGGCATCACCTCGGGGGTGGGCAAGCTGTTCTCCACGCACCCGCCCATCGAAGAGCGCATCGCCGCCCTGCAGAACGCTTGAACTTGCAGCGGCTTCGCTGCACCGAGAAGCCGCCCGCGGGCGGCTTTTTTCTTGGGCGCTTCCCGTGTGCTGCGCCGCCGGTCCGCCGCCCTGTCGCTGCCCCGTGCCGCGGCAGTGGCAGTGGCAGTGGCAGTGGCAGTGGCACGGCCGCGCCGGTCAGCCGGCGAGGCTGCGCGCCACCGCTTCCCCGACGCGGATGCCGTCTACGCCGGCCGACAGGATGCCTCCCGCATAGCCCGCACCTTCGCCGGCGGGATACAGGCCGCGCACGTTCAGACTCTGGAGGTCCTCGCCCCGGGTGATGCGCAGCGGCGCCGAGGTGCGGGTCTCCACGCCGGTCAGCACCGCGTCGTGCCGGTCGAAGCCGCGGATCTTGCGGCCGAATGCGGGCAGAGCCTCGCGCAGTGCGTCGATGGCGTAGCCCGGCAGGCTGGGGTGCAGGTCGCCGAGCAGCACGCCGGGCTTGTAGGAGGGCAGCACCTCGCCGAACTGCGTCGAGGGACGCCCGGCGATGAAGTCGCCCACCAGCTGGCCTGGTGCCTCGTAGCTGGAGCCGCCCAGCTCGAAGGCGCGCGACTCCAGCGCCCGCTGCAGGCGCACGCCGGCCAGCGGGTCGTCGCCAGGGTAGTCGCGCGGCTCGATGCCCACCACGATGCCCGCATTGGCGTTGCGTTCGTTGCGCGAGTACTGGCTCATGCCGTTGGTGACGACGCGGCCGGGCTCCGAGGTGGCGGCCACCACCGTGCCGCCAGGGCACATGCAGAAGCTGTAGACGGCGCGCCCGTTGCTCGCGTGGTGGACCAGCTTGTAGTCGGCCGCACCCAGGAGCGGGTGCCCGGCGTGGCGGCCCCAGCGGGCGCGGTCGATCATCCCCTGCGGGTGCTCGATGCGAAAGCCGATCGAGAAGGGCTTGGCCTCCAGGAAGACGCCGCGCTCGTGCAGGCGCTCGAAGGTGTCCCGCGAACTGTGGCCGAGGGCCAGCACCACGTGGTCGGTACGCAGCTCCTGCGAGTTGCCGCTCTCCTGGTCCAGCACGGTGACGCCGCGCAGCTGCCGGCCGTCGGCTGAGTTCTCGATCAGGAAGTCGGTCACCCGCTGCTGGAAGCGCACCTCGCCGCCCAGCGCGATGATCTGCTCGCGCATGTTCTCGACCACCTTGACCAGCTTGAAGGTGCCGATGTGCGGGTGCGCGACATAGAGGATCTCCTCTGGCGCGCCGGCCCGCACGAACTCACCCATGACCTTGCGCCCCAGGTGTCGCGGATCCTTGATCTGGCTGTAGAGCTTGCCGTCCGAGAAGGTGCCGGCGCCGCCTTCGCCGAACTGCACATTGCTTTCGGGCTGCAGCACGCCCTTTCGCCACAAGCCCCAGGTGTCCTTGGTGCGCTGGCGCACGCTCCTGCCGCGCTCCAGCACGATCGGCCGCAGGCCCATCTGGGCCAGCGCCAGTGCCGCAAAGATCCCGCAGGGACCGAAGCCGATGACCACCGGCCGCGGCTCAGGGGGTTGTGCAGCCTGCACCGGCGGGTACCAGCCCATATCGGGCGCCGCGGCCACATGCGGATGACCGGTCAGCCGCGCCAGGACGCCGGCCTCGCGGGCGGGCTCGCGCAGCGCCACATCGATGATGTAGACGGCCACCAGCTCGGGCTTGCGCGCGTCGAAGCTGCGCTTGAACACATCGACGCGCTCGATGTCTGTCGGCTGCAGTGCCAGTACCTGGCAGGCGGCAGCCCGCAGCGCGGCGTCGGGCTGCTCCGCTTGTGCAAGCGGCAGCTTGATTTCGGAAATGCGGATCATGGTCTTGCGGGCCCGTAGTTACCGGACCAAAGACGGGGGATGGGAGAGGGCGCAGATAATACCCGCCGTGAAGCACGCCAGGCCGTCGCTGGTGCATGGTGCCGAAAGGCCGCACTGGAGGAACGTCCGGACTGCACAGGGCAGCGTAGCAGGTAACACCTGTCCACCGCGAGGTGAGGATCAGAGCAACAGAGACGAGTCGGCGCGGGTGCTCGCAAGGGCACCCGCGCCGGGTGAAACGGGCAATCTCTACGCGCAGCAATACCAAATAGGCCAGCGGTGATCTGTGTCCCGGGGAGCTGGCGGGTAGGTAGCACCGAGCCGTGTCGGCGACGCACGGCCCAGAGGAATGACGGTCACATCACGGGAGACCGTGGTGCACAGAATCCGGCGTATCGGCGCGCTTCACACTTTTTTCATGCTGGGCTGGCGAACGCGCGCTCCCCCTCTGCGGCCTCAAGCGCCTGGACGGACGCAGCGCCCGCGGGCCGCGGCAGTCGAACCTGCCGGAGCGCGCAGGCGCGCCTCACCCCGGTGCCGGTCGGGCACCGGCGCCAGGAGTCATTCGCAGCGGCATTCCACCGAAGCATTCCGCAGCGCCCGCAGGCAGGCGCCTCACCCGTGTCCGAGCTCGCGCAGGCGCTCCACGTGCGCCAGCAGCGAACGCTTGGCCATCGGCCACATCCGGGTCGGCACGTCGCCGTACACCAGCGGCACCCAGGTGTCGAGGTCGCCGTCGGGCCGCTCCTGCATCGCAGCAGCCACCTTGGCCTCGCGCGCGAGGCGGTGCGCCTTGAGCCGCGCGATCGCCTCGCCGGCTGCGCCGATCACGTGGCCGTGCGCCGGCAGGATGAACTCCACGCCGTGTTCCCCACAGACCTGCGCCAGCCGGTCCAGCGACTCCAGGTAGTGGGTCATGTTGCCGTCGGGCGGGTTCACCACCGTGGTGCTCCCGTTGAGAACGTGGTCTCCCGAGAACAGCAGCGCGTCTTCGAGCAGCAGCAGGCACAGGTGGTTGGCTGCGTGTCCGGGCGTGGTGATCACCCGCAGACTGTGGGTGCGGCCGCCGCCTTCGAGCCGAAGCACCTCGGCATCCTGCAGCTCCCGATCGGGGCGGAACGCGGCCTCGGGCCCCGCCGTCGCCCGCGCTGCCAGGCCGAGGATCGGCGGCCTGCTGGCGCACAGCTGCTGCAGCGGCCGCGCGCCCGGTGCATGGTCGGCGTGCGAGTGCGTACAGACGATGAGGCGCACGTCGCCTCCGGTCGCCTGCACCAGGCGCTCGATGTGCGCCGGATCGTCCGGGCCGGGATCGATCACGAGATATCCGGTGTCCGTGTCGCCCACCACATAGGTGTTCGTGCCCGGCCCGGTCATCGCGCCGCGGTTGGATGCCGTGAGCCGCGCAAGATGGCGCAGCAGCGGCACCGGGCGCTCATGCTGCCAGTCGAGCGCATGCACGATCTGGCCGTCGGGGCAGACCAGCGCCAGCTCGCCGTAAGGCATCTCGTGTTCCATGTACCGCGCTTCCTGGCCTGCGAGCAGGCCGGCGCGCGGGCAGCTGGTCCACAGCGGCCGGTCGCCTGCGCAGGCCTGCAGCACAGCCTCCACGGTGCGGAACTCCCGCAGGCGCTCGAGCGTGCGAATGGTCGGGAAGATCATGAGGAAGCTGCCGGCGGCGTGCCGCGCCAGCGCGTCGCCGGGGCGCACCCACACCGGCTCGAACTGTTCGGCCTCGTCGGCCACGGGCTGCTGGCCGTCGGGCATGCGCGCCACCAGGAAAGGCACGTCGAAGCGGCGCGGCAGGTCGCGGTCGGTGATCCAGTGCGCAAGCCCGAACACGGCGTCCGCCGCGAGCGTGAGGCCACGTGCGCGGCACTGGTCGAAGAGCGGCGCGTGCCGCTGCAGCGCCGCAACCTGTTCAGGCGCGACCGGGTGGCCGTCGGCATTGCGGGCCAGCAGCACGCCGAGCTCCTCGAAACTCTCGCGAATGGCGGCAATCGCGGCGGTGAGCTGCACGCTGTCCTGCGTCGGCCGGCGTGCCGCCAGCCCGTGCGCGGCGGCGTCGGCCTCGTCGATGCCCCCGCCGGGGAACACATAGGCGCCGGGGGCGAAGCTGGCGCGGGACGAGCGCCGCGTCATCAGCACCTCGACGCCCTCCGGGGTATCGCGCATCAGGATCACGGTGGCGGCGCGGCGCAGGGCGGCCGGCTCGCGCTGGGGGTGGAGCAGTTGCTGGGGGCGGACCATGCGGGCGATTATCGAAGTGACGGCGCACCCTCTGTCGCGCCGGGCCGACTGCGCAGCGGATAATCCGCTGCCATGCGAGTGCGCTTCACCAAGATGCAGGGTGCCGGTAATGATTTCGTCGTGCTGGACGAGACCCGCGCGCCCCTGAACCTCAGCGCCGCCCAGTACCGCTGGCTGGCCGACCGCCACTTCGGCGTCGGCGCCGACCAGATCCTGTCGGTGCGCCCGTCGCCCGCTCCGGGCATCGACTTCGCCTACGTGATCCACAACGCCGACGGCGGCGAGGTCGAGCACTGCGGCAACGGCGCGCGCTGCTTCGTGCGCTTCGTGCGCGAGCGCGGCCTCACGGACAAGTCCCGCATCACCGTGCAGACGGTCAACCAGCGCCTGGAGCTGCAGATGCTCCCCGACGGGCGGGTCACGGTCGATATGGGCCGGCCGACCTTCGCCTTGCCTGACATTCCTTTCGACCCCGCTGGCCTGCAGCCGGAGCCGGCAGCCGACTGGGAGCGCTGGTCGCTGTCGGTGGACGGCGAGCGCGTTGCGCTGGCCGTGCTGTCCATGGGCAACCCGCACGCGGTGCTGGAGGTGGCCGATGTCGATGCTGCGCCCGTCACGAGCCTGGGCCCGCGCATCGAGACGCATCCGGCCTTTCCGCGCAAGGTCAACGTGGGCTTCATGCAGGTGCTCGCGCGGGACGCCGTCCGGCTGCGCGTGTGGGAGCGCGGCGCCGGCGAAACCCTGGCCTGCGGCACCGGCGCGTGTGCCGCGGTGGTGGCGGGCATCCGCCTGGGCCGCCTCGACAGCCGCGTCGATGTGCACACCCGCGGCGGCGTGCTCACCATCACCTGGGACGGCGCTGGCAGCGCGGTGCGCATGACCGGCCCGGCCACCACCGTTTTCGAAGGCGAAGTAGAGATTCCCCAATGAGCATTACCGGCAGCCCCGACATGAACCCCATCACCGAGGACGACATCGCCAACTACCTGGCGAACACGCCCGACTTCTTCATGCGCCACGCCGAGCTGCTCGCCAGCGTGCAGCTCACCAGCCCGCACGGCAATCGCGCCGTGAGCCTGCAGGAGCGGCAGGCCGAAATGCTGCGCGAGAAGATCAAGGTGCTCGAGCATCGCATCATGGAGATGGTGCGCAACGGCAACGAGAACATGATCATCGCCGACCGCCTGCAGCGTTGGGCGAGGCAGTTGCTGCTGGTGCGCGCCGACGAGGCGCTGCCGGGGGCGATCGCCGCCGAGGTGCGCAGCCAGTTCATGGTGCCGCAGGTGGCGATCAAGGTTTGGGGCGTCGCGGGGCGCTACGCGGGCGAGCCCTTCGCGCAGGGCGTCAGCGAGGACGCGCGCACCTTCGCCACCTCGCTCACCCAGCCCTACTGCGGCGTCAACTCCGGCTTCGAGGCCGTGGGCTGGCTGGAAGACCCGTCCATGGCGATGTCGCTCGCCCTCATCCCCCTGCGCGAGGGCGACGCCAACAGCACCGCGCCTGCCTTCGGCATGCTGGTGCTCGCCTCGCCCGATCCGCAGCGGTTTTCCAGCGGCATGGGCACCGACTTCCTCGAGCGGATCGCCGAGCTGGCGAGTGCCGCGCTTACCCGCATGCGCCGCGACTGACCTCCATGGCGGACGACGCGGCACTCGTCGAGCAGTACCTCGAGCACGTGCGTGTCGGCAGGCGGCTCGCGGCGCGGACCGTGGAGCTGTACGCGCTCGATCTGCGCAAGCTCCAGGCGTTCGCATCCGAGGCCGGTGTCGCGCTCCTGCAGGTGGAGCCGACGCATGTGCGACGCTGGGTCGCCCGCATGCACGCCGGCGGACGCAGCGGCCGCGGCATCGCGCTGATCCTCTCAGGCTGGCGCGGCTTCTACGCCTGGCTCGGGCGCGACGGGCGCATTCCGTCGAATCCCGTGCTGGGCGTACGTGCCCCACGCTCGCCCCGGCCGCTGCCCAAGGCCCTCGACGTCGATGACTCGGTGCAGCTGGCGAGCTTTCGCGCCCCCGACGCCGACCCCTGGAGCGAGGCGCGCGACGCCTGCATCGTGGAGTTGCTGTATGGCTGCGGTCTGCGCGTCGGCGAACTGGTCGGCCTGGATCTGCAGGCCAGCACCGCCGCGCGCGGCTGGATCGATGCGGCCGCGGGCGAGGCCCATGTGCTGGGCAAAGGCGCGAAGCGGCGCACCGTGCCGGTCGGCAGCAAGGCGCTGCAGGCCCTTGAAGCCTGGGCGGCGGTGCGGGGCACCGCGCTCGAGCCGGCACTGTTCCTGAACGCGCGCGGCCGCCGGCTCGGAGCGCACGCGGTCTGGTCACTCTTGCGCCGGCGCAGCCTGCAGGCGGGGCTGGCGACGCCGGTGCATCCGCACATGCTGCGGCACTCCTTCGCAAGCCACGTCCTGCAGTCCAGCGGCGACCTGCGCGCCGTCCAGGAACTGCTCGGCCACGCCAGCATCGCGACGACGCAGGTCTACACCCGGCTCGACTTCCAGCACCTGGCCAAGGCCTACGACGCGGCGCATCCGCGGGCGCGGCGCAAGGGGTAGGTGCTTCGGCCTGTTGCGCGATGAACCGATGCGATTACAGGGGCCGAGAAGGGTGCGGATATCGAGGTGCTGCGCCAAATGGTGCGGTTCCTCGCCCAGCACCTGATGGAGATGGACCTCGAGAGACCCAGAGCCGCGCGAAGGGCGCGTGCGTAGGCCGAAGCGACGGCACGTCCTGATCACGCCCGACAATCCCCGCCATGAAAAGCATTCGCCTCAAGGAAGGCAAGGAGCGCTCGCTCCTTCGCCGCCATCCCTGGGTCTTCGAGTCGGCCATCGCCAAGGGCGGCGCCGATCCGGGGGAGACCGTGCGCATCGATGCCCACGACGGGCGGTTCCTCGCCTGGGCGGCGTTCAGTCCGGTGTCGAAGATCCGGGCGCGCGCCTGGAGCTTCGAGGCGCAGCAGCGCATCGACGCCACATTTCTCGACCGCACCGTGGCACAGGCCATCCAGGCGCGGCAGCGCTTTGCCATTGCCAGCGACGGCCTGCGCCTGGTGCACGGCGAATCCGACGGCTTGCCGGGCCTGGTGGTCGATCGCTACGGCGACACGCTGGTGGCGCAGTTCCTGTCGGCAGGCGTCGAGCGATGGAAGGACGTGCTGAGCGAGGCGCTGCTGGCCCACACCGGCCTCACGCGCCTGTACGAACGCTCCGACGCGAGTGCCCGCCAGCTCGAGGGCCTGCCTCCCGCCACCGGCTGGCTGCGGGGCGACGGCGCCACCGAATGCACGATCCGCGAGCACGACTGGCGCCTCACGCTCGATATCGCCACAGGGCATAAGACCGGCTTCTACCTCGATCAGCGCGACAACCGGCTGCGACTGCGCGATGCGGTGGCAAGGCTGGGCCTGCAGCGGGTCCTCAACTGCTACTGCTACACCGGCGGCTTCACGGTTGCGGCGCTGGCGGGCGGCGCGCGGCAGGTCACCTCGATCGATTCGTCCGCACCGGCGCTCGAGCGTGCTCGTGCGCACGTCGCGCTCAATCGCTTCGACGCTGGCCGCGCCGAGTTCATCGATGCCGACGTCAACGCGAGCCTGCGCCGCCTGCTGGAGGAGGGCGCACGCTTCGACGCCATCGTGCTCGATCCGCCCAAGCTCGCGCCCACCGCAGCGCACGCCGAGCGCGCCGCGCGGGCCTACAAGGACATCAACCGGCTGGCCCTCAAGCTGCTGGAGCCGGGCGGGGTGCTGTTCACGTTCTCCTGCTCCGGCGGCATCCCTTTCGAGCTGTTCCACAAGATCGTGGCCTCGGCCGGCATCGACGCTGGCGTGGATGGCTTCATCACCGAGCGCCTGGGCGGCGCGCCGGACCACCCGATGACCCTGGTGTTCCCCGAAGGCGAGTACCTCAAGGGGCTGGTGGTGCAGCGCAAGGGCTCGACGGCGGTCGGGCAGGGCGGCCTCTAGGGTTTGCCTGCGCCCACGTGCGGCCCGCGGCCATCCCGAGGCCGCTACACTCGCGGACCTCCGAATCTGCGAGCGCGACCATGAGCCTCATCCCCGCCACCATCCTCACCGGCTTCCTCGGCTCCGGGAAGACCACCTTGCTCAAGCGCGTGCTGAGCGAGGCGCACGGCCAGAAGATCGCCGTCATCGAGAACGAGTTCGGCGAAGAGAACATCGACAGCGACATCCTGGTCAGCGAGACCCAGGAGCAGATCGTCCAGATGAGCAACGGCTGCATCTGCTGCACCATCCGCGAGGACCTGCGCTCCACGCTGCAGCTGCTGGCGGCCAAGAAGCGCAAGGGCCTGCTCGACTTCGAGCGGGTGGTCATCGAGACCACCGGGCTCGCCGACCCCGGCCCCGTGGCGCAGACCTTCTTCATGGACGACGAGATTGCCGAGACCTATCTGCTCGACTCCATCCTCACGCTGGTCGATGCCAAGCACGCGGCCCAGCAGCTCAACGACCGCCAGGAGGCGCGCCGCCAGATCGGCTTCGCCGACCAGATCTTCGTGAGCAAGACGGACCTGGTGCCCGCCGAGGAGACCGATGCGCTGATGCACCGGCTGCGCCACATGAACCCACGCGCGCCGCAGCAGGCGGTGCACTTCGGCGCGGTGCCGCTGTCGAAGGTGTTCGATCTGCGCGGCTTCAACCTCAACGCCAAGCTCGAGATCGATCCCGACTTCCTCAAGGACGCGGACCACGACCACGGCCACGGCCACGACCACGACCACGACCACGTTCATGGCGAGCACTGCGACCACCCCTCGCATGCGCAGGGTGGGCACGGCCACCACCATCATCACGACGACGATGTGAAGAGCTTCGTCTTCAAGTCCGAGCGGGCGTTCGACCCTGCCCGACTCGAGGACTTCCTTGGCGCCATCGTCAACATCTACGGGCCGCGCATGCTGCGCTACAAGGGCGTTCTGTACATGAAGGGCACCGAGCGCAAGGTGATCTTCCAGGGCGTGCACCAGCTCATGGGCAGCGATCTCGGTCCCGAGTGGCGGGCCGACGAGCCACGCGAGAGCAAGATGGTGTTCATCGGGCTGGACCTGCCCAAGGACATCTTCCTGCAGGGCTTGCAGCAATGCCTTGTTTGATCCAGAGCAAGGCGGCCCCATCGCAGGCGGCATGCGCGCCGGCCGATGCGCTAGGCTCGCGCTTTCCTTGACCGGGGCTGTGCGCCGTGCTTGTCTCTCTTCTGCAACTGATGGGGTTTGTCGCGACATCGGAGCAGCCAAAGGCCGAGCTTGTTGCCAAAGCGGGTATAACTCCGCCCCAAGCCGGCCATTCGTCCCGCGTGCAGCGTAGCGCGTCGGATGGCCCCGAGCGGCCCATCGGGGTCGCAGCCGCGAGGAGGCAGGAAGTGAAGCCGCAATCCAAGCCCGCCGTAAAGGCGCAGAAACAGGCCGTGAAAGCCAAGCCCATGAAGTCCGCCGTCAAGACGCCGAGCGCGGCGGCCAAGACTGGCGCCAAAGCCGCCGTGACCACGGCGGCGCGGGCTGTGTCGCCGAGGCCTGGGGCGGCTGCCAAGCCGTCCGCGAAAAAGCCCGCGACGCCGAACCGCAGCGCCGCCGCTTCCCCGGCCAAGGCGCCGGTTGCAGCCAAGTCCGCAGCCACCCGGCCAGCGGTGAAGTCCGACGGCAAAACCGCCGCCAAGGCCTCCAGCAAGGCCTCCGCGCCCGCCCCGAAAACGACATCCAGGCCGGCTTCGAAGCCTGCCAGCAAGCCCGCCGGGGCCGCCAAATCCGCTACCCCTAAGCCCGTCAAGCCCGTCACTCCCAAGGCCGCCGCCCCCAAACCCGCCACCTCCAAACCCGCCGTTTCCAAACCCGCCGTTTCCACCACTCCCGCCGCCAAGTCCGCACCCCAGGCGACCACCAAGCCGGCGTCCAGGCCCGGCGCTTCTGCGGTGGGCAAGAGTGCCGCCCATCCGGATGTGGCGCCGAAGACGACGGGCTCCGCCAAGGCATCCGCCAAGCAACCTGCAAGTACCGCTATCCCTTCACCTACCACCACCCGTCCGGTCGCCACAGCCCCTGCCGCGGTCGCCCGGGCAACCTCCGGTGCCGCCGCGCCTGCCGCCGCTCCTTCCCCTAGGGCGACGGTCTCCGCCGCGAGCGTTTCCTCCTCCACCCCCGTAGCTGCCGTGCCCAAGGCGGTGTCTTCGGTTCGGGGCGATCCGCCCAGGGCCAGCCGACCGTCGGCGCGCCTGGCCCAGATCACGGTGCCCTCGATGGCGCAGTCCGTCGCCTCGACCGCACCGAAGGCCAGCTACATCCAAACACCCAGTCCCCACGTGCTCAAAACGCCTCCCCTCGCCCAGGTCAAGAAAGACCCCAAGCTCGCCAACAACTGGAAGACCAAGAGCGTCGAAGAGCTCACCGACGCTGAAGTGCTGGCCATGCCCGACGCGGAGTACATGAACGAAAAGCAGATGGCGTACTTCCGCCTGAAGCTGCTCGGGCTCAAGCGCGACATCCTGGCCAACGCCGGCGAGACGACCGAGCACCTGCGCGAGGACACCGTGATCGTGCCCGATCCGGCCGACCGCGCCACCATCGAGGAAGAGCACGCGCTGGAACTGCGCACCCGCGACCGCGAGCGCAAGCTGCTCAAGAAGATCGAGCAGTCCATCGCCCGCATCGACGCCGGCGACTACGGCTATTGCGACGAGACCGGCGAGCCGATCGGCGTCGGCCGCCTGCTTGCACGCCCCACGGCCACCCTGTCGCTCGAAGCGCAGCAGCGCCGCGAGCTCAAGCAAAAGATGTTCGGCGACTGATCCGGTAGGCGACGCCGCCATGGCAGAGAGCAAGGGGGGCGAGGGCGGCAGCCTTCTGGCCAAGGTCTTCCGGTTCGTTCGCAACCCTGCGGGCAGCTGGGGAGAGTTCGATGCGCCCGAGGAGGCCCGCGAGAGCGGCTACTCCAAGCAGATGCTCAAGGAGATGATCGAACGCAAGCGGCGCAACGATTTCGTGCGCCGGCGCGAGTTCGACATGCTGCGCAAGCTGCGGCGGTCGGAGGCCATGTCGGGTCAGGACGCGACCGGCCGGCCCTCTTTCTTCCAGAGCTCGCTGCCCTCGCGGCCGGACGATCGAGCCAGCACGCTGAAGAAGATCGACGAGATCGAGGCGCAGATGTCGCAGCAGTGGTGGAAGACGCGCAACGCCGACCCCACCAGCACCGGCGGATTGTCGGCCGGCAACAGCGGCCTGCCCGTGAACACGTCTCCCATGTCCGGGATGTCGCTGCCTGCGGTCGAAACCGAAGGCGCTTCGCCGCGAGCCGAGCCCCCCGTGCTGTTCACCGTGGTGACGGAGGGCGGAGCCCGCGTTTCGCCCGACACCAGCCAACCCGAGTTCGACACGCTCCCCATGGCCGCGATGGAAGCGTCGGCGCAGCACGCATCGCAAGCGCCTTCGGAAGACGTGCGCGCCTCCGTGATGCCGGAGTACTTCGAGCTCGCCCAGCCGACGGAACCTGCCGCCCTCGATGCACTTCCGGGGGAATACGCCCACGACGTCGAGCTGGAGGACGCCGCGATCCGGTTCGCCAACGGCGACGATGCCGGCGCCGAGGCGGTCCTGCGCCGGCTGGTCTCTGCGGACGGCGGACGCCGCGAGCACGTGGAGACCTGGCTGGCCCTGTTCGACCTGTACCGCGCCACCGGGCAGCAGGAGCCCTTCGACGAGGCCGCCGTGGAGTTTGCGGGCCGGTTCAACCGCTCGGCGCCGCAGTGGCTCGTGCTCTCGGGAAATTCGACGCTCGGCGCCTCCGCGCAGCCGAACGCCAGCGATGCGTCTGCGGCCCGGGCGGCTGCGGACTGGAACGCACCGGCGGTGCTCACGACGCAGGGCGTCGCGGGCTTGCAGGCGGTGGTGGCGCGCGCCGGCGGCCCCTGCAGACTGTCCTGGGCGCGCATCAACCGCATCGATGAAGCGGCGGTGGAGCCGCTCACCCGGCTGCTGTCGCAGTGGGTCGGCCAGCCGCTGCGGCTGCACTTCCTCGCCGCCGAGCGCCTCGAGGAGCTGCTGCGCCAGCACACGGTCTCAGGCGACCGAGCGGCGGGCGTCGGCTGGTGGAAGCTGCGCATGGAAGCGCTGCGCGTGATGCACCTGGCAGACGAGTTCGAGCTGGTGGCGCTCGACTACTGCGTGACGTACGAGGTCTCGCCGCCGTCCTGGGAGAAACCGCGCTGCCAATACAAGGCGATCGCTGCCGACGGCAGCGAACTCGGTGCGGAGCGCTTCTCCGATTCCGTGGTCTCGAGTTTTGCGGCCAGCAGCTTCTACGGCGACGGCGGGCCCTCGTCGCGGGCGCCGCGCCCGCTGCGCAGCGAACTCGCGGGATCGCTGTACGGTGACGCTGCGCTGGCCCTGGACCGGCTGCCGCCGGTGCTGCCCGGCGAGGAGCTGCAGGTCACCTGCAGCCGCCTGGTGCGGGTCGATTTCGCTGCGGCGGGAAGCCTGCTGAACTGGTCTACGGCGCGGCAGTCCGAGGGTTGCATGATCCAGTTCACCGACGTACACCGCCTGATCGCGCCCTTCTTCGGCGTGGTCGGCATTCACGGCGTTGCCCGGGTGCACCTGAGGCGCGACTGAGCGTAACCTCCGCTGCAACGGTTACAGAGGACCTGCAGCCTTGGTGACGCGGTGACGCGGTGACGCGGTGACCCGGTGACGTCCACCACGACAAGCGTTACCACCGCGCGCCTTGCATTCCTGCGCCGCGCCCCCACGTCGCTGCGATGGAACAGTTTCACGGAACGACCATCGTCAGTGTCCGTCGTCCCCTTCCGGACGGCAGCTGGCAGGTGGCAATCGGGGGTGACGGACAGGTCACGCTGGGCAATGTGGTCATCAAGGGTTCGGCCCGCAAGGTGCGTCGGCTCTACCACGACAAGGTGCTTGCCGGATTCGCCGGCGCTACCGCCGATGCCTTCACCCTGTTCGAACGGTTCGAGGGCAAGCTCGAGAAGCACCAGGGCCATCTCGTGCGCGCCGCCATCGAGCTGACCAAGGACTGGCGTACCGACCGCGTCCTGCGTCGGCTGGAAGCCATGCTTGCGGTAGCCGACAAGGACGCTTCGCTGATCATCACCGGCAACGGCGACGTGCTCGAGCCCGAGCACGGCATCATCGCCATCGGCTCCGGGGGCGCGTACGCGCAAGCCGCGGCCCGAGCGCTGCTCGAGCACACCGAGCTGCCGGCGCGGGATGTCGTGAAGAAATCGCTGGAGATCGCCGGCGAGCTCTGCATCTACACCAACATGCACCACACCATCGAATCCTTGGGATAAACAGCCCATTCGTCCAGACGCCCATGTCCTCCATGACCCCCCAGGAAATCGTCTCCGAGCTCGACCGGCACATCGTCGGCCAGCACCAAGCCAAGCGCGCTGTTGCCATCGCCCTGCGCAACCGCTGGCGGCGCCAGCAGGTCGAGGAAAAGCTGCGCCCCGAGATCACGCCCAAGAACATCCTGATGATCGGCCCCACCGGCGTCGGCAAGACCGAGATCGCGCGGCGGCTCGCCCGGCTGGCGGACGCGCCGTTCATCAAGGTGGAGGCCACCAAGTTCACCGAAGTCGGCTACGTGGGCAAGGACGTGGATTCCATCATCCGCGACCTGGTCGAGATGGCCGTCAAGCAGACTCGGGTGGCCGAAATGCGCAAGGTGCGCACCCGGGCGGAGGACGCCGCCGAGGACCGCATCCTCGGCGCGCTGCTGCCCGGCACCGGCGCGGGTGAGGAAAACGCGACGCGCCAGAACTTTCGCAAGAAGCTGCGTGAGGGCCAGCTCGACGACAAGGACATCGAGATCGAGCTGCTCGACGCCAAGCCGCAGTTGGAAATTATGGGGCCGGCCGGCATGGAAGACATGGCCGAACAGCTGCGCGGCATGTTCAGCCAGTTCGGAGGAGGCCGGCGCAAGAGCCGCAAGCTCAAGATCCGCGACGCAATGCGCCAGCTGGTGGACGAGGAGGCGGCCCGGCTGGTCAACGAAGACGAGATCCGCGCCGCCGCCATCCACAACGCCGAGCAGAACGGCATCGTCTTCATCGACGAGATTGACAAGGTCACCTCCCGCAGCAGCGAGGGCGGCGGCAGTGCGGCCGAGGTGTCTCGACAGGGTGTCCAGCGTGACCTGCTGCCGCTGGTCGAGGGCACCACCGTGTCCACCAAGTACGGTCCCATCCGCACCGACCACATCCTGTTCATCGCGAGCGGGGCCTTCCACCTGTCCAAGCCCAGCGACCTGATCCCCGAGCTGCAAGGACGCCTGCCGATCCGGGTCGAGCTGGGGTCGCTTTCCGTCGAGGATTTCGAGGCGATCCTCACCCAGACCCATGCGTCCCTGGTGAAGCAGTACCAGGCCCTGCTGGCCACAGAAGGCGTGACGCTCGAGTTCACGCCGGAAGGCATCACGCGGCTCGCACGCATCGCATACGACGTCAACGAGCGAACCGAGAACATTGGTGCGCGCCGGCTGTCCACGGTGATGGAGCGGCTGCTCGACGAGATCAGCTTCGATGCCGCCCACCTGGGCGGCAAGACCGTCAGCATCGACGCGGCGTATGTCGATGAGCGCCTGGGCGAGCTCAGCAAGGACGAAGATCTGAGCCGCTACATCCTGTAGTTCCGCCCGTCGGCGCGGCAGCGCCGCCTGCCGCGCAAAGCCTGGTCCCTGGGACCGGGCTGCCGCGCTTGCCCGCCGCTTTCGTTTTTCGTCTTTCGCCTGCCTGCTGCCGTGGCGGCGCACGTGGGGCAATCCCGTGCGCTTGCAGTCGGTCTTCGCCGGTTCAGCCGATTCGCTCCGACGCCGCAAACCCACAGCGCGGCCGCACGAATCCAGGTGCATGGCCGGCCTCATGCATCACTTGCAGTCCTCTCTCTAAGTGCTTCATCCAGAACGCATTTTCCCCTGTCGCTTTCGTAGAAAAGCGTTCTAAGTCATTGATTCCATTGGATTTTTTGGCACAGGCGACTTGCGCCGTTGAGTTTTCCTGATAAAGTGGGAAGAAGTGCAGTTTGGTGGGAAAAAGTGTCCTTTCTCCCCCGATTGCGGCCCTCCAGCACAGGAATTACGCGGTGTTTCAAGGCGCCTCTTCGCTCAGTCTCGATGCCAAAGGTCGGCTCTCCGTGCCGACGCGGCATCGTGACGTACTGAGCGCCACGGCGGCCAATCAACTCACCATCACCAAGCACCCGCACGGCTGCCTGATGGTCTTTCCACGACCCGAATGGGAAAAATTCCGCGAGCGCATCGCAGCCCTTCCCATGCAGGCCCAGTGGTGGAAGAGAATCTTTCTGGGCAACGCGATGGACGTCGAAGTCGATGGCGCCGGTCGCGTGTTGATCTCTCCCGAGCTGCGCGCGGCTGCCGGCATCGAACGCGAAACCATGCTGCTGGGCATGGGCAACCACTTCGAGCTCTGGGACAAGGCCACCTACGACGCCAAGGAGGCGGAGGCGATGGCCGGTGAGATGCCCGACGTGTTCAAGGACTTTTCTTTCTGACGGCGCAGGCGGTGGATACCGAATGGCAACACACCACCGTCCTGTTGAACGAAGCGATTTCGTCGCTCGTCACCAGGCCGGACGGACTCTACGTCGATGCGACCTTCGGGCGTGGCGGACACGCGCGCCTGCTGCTGTCGCGGCTCGGTGCGGCCGGCCGCCTGCTCGCCTTCGACAAGGACCCGGAAGCCGTGGCCGAGGCCGCGCGCATCCAGGACGCACGCTTTTCCATCCGGCACGAGGGCTTTCGCCACCTGGCCGAGCTGCCCGTCGCGAGCGCGGCGGGCGTGCTGATGGACCTGGGCGTGAGTTCGCCCCAGATCGACAACCCCGGTCGCGGGTTTTCTTTTCGCCACGACGGTCCGCTGGACATGCGCATGGACACCACGCGCGGACAGAGCGCGGCCGAGTGGCTGGCACAGGCCGAGTCCGGCCAGATTGCGCAGGTGATTCGTGACTATGGCGAAGAACGGTTTGCTGTTCCGATTGCAAAGGCGATTGTGGCTCGCAGACAGGAACGGGGCCCTCTTGCAACCACCGCCGAGCTGGCCCAGCTCGTGGCTGGCGCGGTCAAAACCCGCGAGCCGGGCCAGGACCCTGCAACGCGCACATTTCAGGCTCTTCGGATTCACGTCAACGCCGAGCTTGAAGAGCTCAAGCAGGCGCTAGAGGCCAGCGTGGACGTGCTGCAACCCCAGGGGCGGCTCGTGGTGATCGCCTTCCATTCGCTGGAGGACCGGATCGTCAAGCAGTTCATCGCACGCCATGCGCGCGAGGTGGTCGATCGCCGCGTGCCATTCGCAGTGGGCGCGCCGCTCAAGCTGCGGGCGCTGGCGCGCATCCGGCCATCGGCCGAAGAAGTCGCGGCCAACCCCCGCGCGCGCAGCGCCATCATGCGCGTGGCCGAGCGGACGGGGGACTGATCGCCATGGCCCGCCTCAACCTCGTATTGCTTCTCGCGGTGCTCGCCAGCGCCCTGTACCTTGTGCGGGTGCAGTACGACTCGCGCCGCCTGTACGTCGAGATCGAGCGCGCCCAGGCCGAGGCCCGCAAGCATGACACCGACCGCGAGCGCCTTACCGCCGACAAGCGCGGACAGGCGACGCCGCTGCGGGTCGAGCGGCTCGCCAAGGAGCAGCTGCAGATGCGGCCGGCGGGCCCGGGCATCACCCAATACGTGAGCCAGGGCGCAGGCGCTCCGGTGCAGGAGCCGCGCCCGTGACCCGCAGCGTGCTCTACACCTCCAGCCCGCTGCTTGCCAGCAAGACGCCCGTCTGGCGCAGCAAGTTCATCGTGGCCGGCATCGCCATCGCGTTCATCGGGCTGTCCGGCCGCGCGGCGTGGGTGCAAGTGTTCGGCAACGCGTTCTTTCAGCGGCAGGGCGAGGTCCGTTTCGCCCGCACGGTAGAACTGCCGGCCAACCGCGGCCGCATCCTCGATCGCAACGGCCTGCTGCTCGCCACCAGCGTTCCGGCCCAGAGCATCTGGGCCATTCCGGAGGACATCGACGCCGACCGGGGGCAGCTCTCGCGCCTTGCCAAGCTGCTGGAGATGCCGCTGGCCGATCTCGAGAAGAAGATCGGCAACGAAGAAAAGACTTTCGTCTGGCTCAAGCGCCAGCTCGACGAACCGGTCGCGGCGCAGGTGATGGCCCTGGGCATCAAGGGCATCTACCAGCGCAAGGAGTACAAGCGCCAGTACCCCGAAGGCGAGGCCGCCGCCCACGTGGTGGGCTTCACGAACGTCGAGGACCAGGGCCAGGAAGGCATCGAGCTCGCCTTCAACAAGGACCTGGCCGGCCGCGCCGGTTCGCGCCGCGTCATCAAGGACCGCCTGGGGCGCATCATCGAGGACGTGCGCGAGCAGGTGCCCCCGGTGGACGGCCGCGACCTGCAGCTGTCCATCGACAGCAAGGTGCAGTTCTTCGCCTACCAGAAGCTGCGCGACGCGGTGGCGCAGCACAAGGCCAAGGCCGGCAGCGTGGTCGTCCTCGACGTGCAGAGCGGCGAAGTGCTGGCCCTGGCCAACTACCCCAGCTATTCGCCCGACAAGCGGGTCAACCTCACCGGTGCGCAACTGCGCAATCGCGCGCTGACCGACACGTTCGAGCCCGGCTCCACGATGAAGCCCTTCATCGCTGCGCTGGCACTGCAGCGTGGCCTGGTGCGCTCCGACACGCAGATCCAGACCGCTCCCGGGCGCCTCTCCATAGGCGGCTCGACCATCAACGACACGCATCCGCTGGGTGTGCTGACCGTCGCCGAGGTGATCCAGAAGTCCAGCAACGTCGGCACCGTCAAGATGGCGATGCAGATGCACCCCCGCGAGATGTGGGAGCTGTACTCACAGGTCGGTTTCGGCCAGCGCCCGCAGCTGCCGTTCCCCGGCATCGTGAGCGGCCGGTTGCGCGCGTACAAGACCTGGCGGCCCATCGAGCAGGCCACCATGAGCTATGGCTACGGCCTCTCGGCCAGCCTGTTCCAGCTGGCCCGTGCCTACAGCGTGTTCGCGCGCGACGGCGAGCTGATCCCGGTGACCCTGTTCAAGACCGAGCAACCCGCCGCCGGCATGCGCGTGCTCGACCCCCGCCACGCCGCCGCCGTGCGCCAGATGCTGCACATGGCTGCCGGCCCGGGCGGCACCGCGCCGCAGGCGCAGGCGATGGGCTACTCGGTGGGCGGCAAGACCGGCACTGCGCGCAAGCAGGAGGGCAAGGGCTACGCGGTCGGCAAGTACCGCGGCTTCTTCGTCGGCCTGGCGCCGGTCGATAAGCCGCGCATCGTGGTGGCCGTGATGATTGACGAGCCCAGTGCCGGCGCCTACTACGGCGGCACCGTCGCCGGCCCGGTGTTCAGCGCCACGGTGCAGCAGACGCTGCGCATGCTGGGCGTGCAGCCCGACATGAGCGTCAAGCCGCAGGTCGTGGTGGCGGTGGAGGAATCGTTCTGATGCGCCGGCTGGACACACCGATGCAAGCCGCGCAGTGGCTGAGCGACCGCGTGGGCGGATCGCTGCGCACCGACAGCCGGCGGGTGGGCGCGGGCGACGGCTTCATCGCATGGCCCGGCGCCGCCACCGACGCGCGCCGCCACGTCGCCGACGCACTGCGCCAGGGGGCGGCCGCCTGCCTCGTGGAAGCCGAAGGGGTCGATGCCTTTGCCTTCAGCGGCGAGGCCGTGGCCTGCCTCGCCGGCCTGAAGGCGGCGGCCGGTCCCATCGCTTCGGCCTACTACGCGCGTCCGAGCGAGCGCCTCTCGGTGCTCGCCGTGACCGGCACCAACGGCAAGACCTCCACCGCCTGGTGGCTTGCGCAGGCGCTCTCGGCGGCGCGCCCGCATGCCGGCTGCGGCGTCGTCGGGACCCTGGGTGTCGGCCGCCCGCCCGATGTCGTGTCCAACGGCCTGACCACACCCGACCCGGTGCTGCTGCAGCAGTGGTTCCGCCGTTTCGCCGACGAGGGCCTGTCGGCCTGCGCGATCGAGGCCTCGTCGATCGGCATCGCCGAGCGCCGCCTCGACGGCACCCGCATCGAGGTGGCGCTGTTCACCAACTTCACGCGCGACCACCTCGACTACCACGGCAGCATGGAGGCGTACTGGCAAGCCAAGGCCGAGCTGTTCGCCTGGCCGGGCCTGCGTGCCGCGGTGGTCAACATCGACGATCCCCGGGGCGCCGGGCTGGCCGAAAGCCTGCAGCAGCGCGAACTCGATCTCTGGACCGTCTCCTGCAGCCAGCCGGCGCGCCTGCGTGCCGAAGGCGTGGTCCACGGCGCCGATGGGCTCTCCTTCGATGTCGTCGAAGGCAGCGAGCGGCGCGGCCTGCGAAGCCGCCTCATCGGGCAATTCAACGTGGCCAACCTGCTCGGCGTCGTCGGCGGGATGCGCGCGCTCGGCTGCACCCTGGCGCAAGCCGTCGATGCCTGCGCGGCGCTGCTCCCGGTGCCCGGTCGCATGGAGTGCATCGTGCAGCCCGGCGCACCGCTGGTAGCGGTCGATTACGCCCACACGCCCGACGCCCTGGACAAGGCGCTTGCTGCGCTGCGGCCGCTCGCGGCAAGCCGGGGCGGAAAGCTCTGGTGCGTGTTCGGCTGCGGCGGGGGCCGCGACGCTACCAAGCGTCCCCTGATGGCCGCCATCGCCGAGAAGCAGGCGGACCGCGTGGTCGTCACCAGCGACAACCCGCGCGGCGAAAAGCCCGAAGCCATCATCAGCCAGATCCTGCTCGGCCTTTCTTCGCACGGCGATGCGGTGCGCGTCGAGGCCGACCGCGCGCGTGCCATCGCCGGCACGGTGGCCGACGCGGCGCCCGAAGACGTGGTGCTGCTGGCCGGCAAGGGCCACGAGAACACGCAGGAGGTCGCAGGCCGCAAGCACCCCTTCGACGACCGCGTGCATGCACGCGCGGCGCTCGCGCGGAGGGCGCACGCATGACCATGTGCACCCTGCAGCAGGCGCTCGGCTGGATCGATGGCGGCCGCCTCGTCGGCAATGCCGCCACGACGATCGCGCGCGTCCACACCGACACCCGCAGCCTGCAAGCCGGCGATCTGTTCGTCGCGCTGCGCGGTGAGCGCTTCGACGCCAACGACATGCTGGCCGACGCGGCGGCGCGCGGCGCGACCGCGGTGCTGGCGCACCGTGGCCGCATCCCGCCCGGCGTGTCCGGCATCGAGGTCGATGACACCAGGCTCGCGCTCGGGCAACTCGCCCGCGGCTGGCGCAGCCAGTTCGAGCTGCCGCTGATCGCCGTCACCGGCAGCAACGGCAAGACCACCGTCACGCAGATGGTCGCCTCCATCCTGCGCGCCTGGCAGGGCGAAGCGTCGCTGGCCACGCAGGGCAACTTCAACAACGACATCGGCCTGCCGCTCACGCTGCTGCGCCTGCGCGCGGCGCATCGCGTCGCGGTGCTTGAGCTCGGCATGAATCACCCTGGCGAAATCGCCTATCTCGCCGGCATTGCCCGCCCGAGCGTTGCGTTGGTGAACAACGCCCAGCGCGAGCACCAGGAGTTCATGGCCACCGTCGAGGCGGTTGCGCGCGAGAACGGTGCGGTCGTCGAGTCGCTCGGCGCGCAAGGCATCGCGGTGTTCCCGCAGGAAGACGTGTACGCGCCGCTGTGGCGCGAGATGGCCGGCACGCGTCGCTGCATCACCTTCGGCGCCGCCGCCCATGCGGGCGCCGATCTGTTTCTGGCCGGGTCTGAATGGCACGAGGGGCACTGGAGGGTACGGGCGCAAACGCCCGCCGGGCCAGTGGAATTCCGACTCCATATCGCCGGCCGCCACAACGTGGGCAATGCCCTCGCTGCCGCCGCCTGTGCCCTCGCGGCGGGCGCACCGCTGCATGCCGTGGCGCAGGGGCTGGAGGCGTTCGAGCCCGTCAAGGGGCGCTCCCGGGCGCTGCCGCTGCAGCATCAGGGCCGCACGCTCACGCTGGTGGACGACAGCTACAACGCCAACCCCGACTCGGTGCGCGCCGCCATCGACGTGCTGGCCGAACTGCCTGGCCCGCAGCTGCTGGTGCTGGGCGACATGGGCGAGGTCGGCAACCAGGGGCCGCAGTTCCACGCCGAGGTCGGCGACTATGCGCGTGAGCGCGGCATCCAGCACCTCTTCACGCTGGGCGAGCAGGCGCGCGGCATGCGCGGGCAGCATTTCGAATCGCACCAGGCACTCGTCGCGGCGGCGCACACCCTGCTGCCGCAACTGGCCAGCATCCTCGTCAAGGGATCGCGCTTCATGCGCATGGAGCAGGTGGTCCAGGGGCTCGCGCAGGCTGCGTCGCCGGACGCTTCCCCGGTGACGACTGCGGCAACGACAACAACAACAACAACAACGACACGAGGAGACGCCTGATGCTGCTGAGCCTGGCCATCTGGCTGCAGACCCTCTCGCCGGAATTCGGCTTCCTGCGGGTGTTCCAGTACATCACCTTCCGCGCGGTGATGGCCGCCATGACGGCGCTGGTCATCGGCATCGCGCTCGGCCCCTGGGTGATCCGGCGGCTCACCGAACTGAAGATCGGCCAGCCGGTGCGCGACTACGCGATGCAGACCCACCTGGTCAAGAGCGGCACGCCCACCATGGGCGGCGTGCTGATCCTGCTGTCCATCGCCATCTCCACGCTGCTGTGGTTCGATCTTGCCAACCGCTTCGTGTGGATCGTGCTGATCGTCACGCTGGGCTTCGGCATGATCGGCTGGGCCGACGACTGGCGCAAGGTGGTCCGCAAGGACCCCGAGGGCATGCCTTCGCGCGAGAAATATTTCTGGCAATCGCTGATCGGAATGCTGGCCGCCGTGTACCTGGTCTTCAGCATCTCGGAAAGCTCCAACATGCGCGTGGTGGAGTTGTTCATCAGCTGGGTGCAGTCCGGATTCGACGTCGATCTGCCCCCGAAGGCCGGCCTGCTGGTGCCCTTCTTCAAGGAAGTGAGCTACCCGCTCGGTGTCTTCGGTTTCATGATCCTCACCTACCTGGTGATCGTCGGCGCGAGCAACGCGGTGAACCTCACCGACGGCCTCGACGGGTTGGCCATCATGCCGGTCGTGATGGTCGGCTCGGCGCTCGGCGTCTTCGCCTATGTCACCGGCAGTGCCGTGTATTCGCGCTACCTGCTGTTCCCCTACATTCCCGGCGCCGGCGAGCTCCTGATCTTCTGCGCGGCGATGGCCGGCGCGGGGCTGGCCTTCCTCTGGTTCAACGCCTACCCGGCGCAGGTCTTCATGGGCGACGTGGGCGCGCTCGCGCTCGGCGGTGCCCTCGGCACCATTGCCATCATCGTGCGCCAGGAGATCGTGCTCGCCATCATGGGCGGCGTCTTCGTGGTCGAGGCCCTGTCCGTGATGATGCAGGTGACCTACTTCAAGTACACCAAGCGCCGCTTCGGCGAGGGTCGGCGCATCCTCAAGATGGCGCCCCTGCACCACCACTTCGAGAAGAGCGGCTGGAAGGAAACGCAGGTGGTGGTGCGCTTCTGGATCATCACCATGCTGCTGTGCCTGGTGGGCCTGTCCACCCTGAAGCTGCGATGAGCGGGCCCATGTTCCACGACCTGCACGTCCTCGTCCTCGGCCTCGGCGCCTCCGGGCTGGCCATGGCGCGCTGGTGCGCGCGCCACGGCGCCCGCGTCACCGTGGCTGACACGCGCGAAGCGCCGCCGCAGTTGCCGACGCTGCGCGCCGAGCTGCCGCAGGCGCGTTTCGTGGCCGGCCCGTTCGGTGCGCACCTGCTCGCCGACGGCGTGCAGGCCGTGTTCCGCAGCCCGGGGCTGAGCCCGACGCAGGTCGATGCCGTGCTGCAGCCGGCGCGTGAGGCCGGCCTGCGCATCGGCGGCGAGCTGGAGCTCTTTTCCGAAGGGCTGGAGGCGCTGCGCGTCGAGCAAGGCTATGCCCCGGCGGTGCTGGCCGTCACCGGCACCAACGGCAAGACCACCGTCACCTCGCTGTGCGGCCAGCTGGTCGAGCGCAGCGGCCGCACCGTCGCCGTGGCCGGCAACATCGGCCCCACACTGCTCGACACGCTGTGGGCCAAACGCGAAGCGCAGGCCCTGCCGCAGGTCTGGGTGCTTGAGCTCTCCAGCTTCCAGCTCGACGGCGCGCAGGCCTTCGAGCCGACCGCCGCCACCGTGCTGAACCTGAGCCAGGACCATCTCGACTGGCATGGCGGCATGGATGCGTATGCGCAGGCCAAGTCGCGCATCTTCGGCACGCAGGGCGTGATGGTGCTCAACCGCGAAGACCCGGCCGTGATGCGCATGCTGCCGCCGCCCGTGCGCCTCAAGGGCGGCCGCACCGAGCAGCGCGAACACCTCACCTTCGGCGGCGACCTGCCGCAGCGCCCCGGCGACTTCGGCATCGAGGTGGTCAATGGCATGGCCTGGCTGGTGCGCGCACTCGAAGGCGACGAGACCCGCAAGCGCCGGCGTCGCCCCGCTGCTGCGGCCGCCGACGCGATGGGCGACGACGCGGCGCGCCCCGCCGCGATCGCCGTAGAGCCCGACGAATTGCACCTGCAGCGCCTGATGCCCGCCGACGCGCTGCGCATCCGCGGCCGGCACAACGCCGCGAACGCGCTGGCGGCGCTGGCGCTGGCAACGTCGTGCGGCTGCCCGCTCGGCCCCATGCTCTACGCGCTGCGCGAGTACCGCGGCGAGCCGCATCGGGTCGAACCCATCGGCATCATCGACGACGTCGAGTACTTCGACGACAGCAAGGGAACCAACGTCGGCGCCACGGTGGCCGCCCTGCAGGGGCTCGGCGCCGATCGCAAGCTGGTGGTCATCCTCGGCGGCGACGGCAAGGGCCAGGACTTCGCACCGCTGGCCGAACCTGTCGCGCGCCACGTCCGCGCGGTCGTGCTGATCGGCCGCGATGCACCCGCGATCCGCGGCGTGCTCGCCCCCACCGGCATCGCGCTGCTCGATGCCGACTCCATGCCCGCTGCGGTGCAGCTCGCGACGCAGCGCGCCCATGCCGGCGATGCGGTGCTGATGTCGCCGGCCTGCGCCAGCTTCGACATGTTCGAGCACTACGAGCACCGTGCACAGGTGTTCCGCGACGCGGTGCGCGCGCTGGCCGACGACGCCGGCGTCGCCCTGGAAGGTTTCGAATGAAACTGCTGCCCGCCGCGCTCTCCGACCGCTTCGCGCGCCTGATCGCCGGCAGCCCGCAGGGCGCCACGGTGCTGCCGGTGCGCCTGTCGGGATATACGGGCGTGGCCGCGCCGGCCCGCGCGCAGATCTACGACCAGGCGCTGGTCTGGGTCGCGGCCGGGCTGCTGCTGTTCGGTCTGGTGATGGTCTATTCGGCGTCCATCGCGATGCCGGACAACCCGCGCTTCGCCCGCTACAGCCCGATGCACTTCTTCGTGCGCCACATCATCGCCCTCGCCATCGGCTTCGTCGCTGCGCTGCTGGCCTTCCAGGTGCCGGTGGCGGTGTGGGAGCGACGCGCGCCCTGGCTGTTCGTGGGTTCGCTGCTGCTGCTCATCGCCGTGCTCGTGCCCGGCGTGGGCAGCGTCGTCAACGGGGCGCGCCGCTGGATCTCGCTGGGCTTCATGAGCTTCCAGCCGTCGGAACTCGCGAAGTTCGCGGTGGTGCTCTACGCCTCGAACTACATGGTGCGCAAGATGGAGGTGAAGGAGCGTTTCTTCCGCGCCGTGCTGCCCATGGCCGTGGCGGTGGCGGTGGTGGGGCTGCTGCTGCTGGCCGAGCCCGACATGGGCGCTTTCCTGGTGATCGCGGTGATCGCCATGGGCATCCTGTTCCTGGGCGGCGTGAACGCGCGCATGTTCTTCCTCATCGCGGCGGTGCTGGTGGTCGCCTTCGGCCTGATGATCGCCCTGTCGGACTGGCGGCGCGAGCGCATCTTCGCCTACCTCGACCCGTGGAGCGAAAAGCACGCACTGGGCAAGGGCTACCAGCTCTCGCACGCCCTCATCGCCATCGGGCGGGGCGAGATCTTCGGCGTCGGGCTCGGCGGCAGTGTCGAAAAGCTGCACTGGCTTCCCGAGGCCCACACCGACTTCCTCTTCGCCGTCATCGGCGAGGAGTTCGGCTTCGTCGGCATCGTCTGCCTGATCGCCGCCTTCTTCTGGCTGACCCGGCGCATCATGCACATCGGCCGCCAGGCCATCGCCATGGACCGGCTCTTCGCCGGTCTGGTGGCGCAGGGCATCGGCGTCTGGATCGGCTTCCAGGCCTTCATCAACATGGGCGTCAACCTGGGCGCGCTGCCGACCAAAGGCCTCACGCTGCCGCTCATGAGCTATGGCGGCTCGGCCATCCTGCTGAATTTCGTGGCGCTGGCGGTGGTGCTGCGGATCGACTTCGAGAACCGCGTCCTGATGCGCGGAGGCCGGCCATGACGGACACCACCGGCGCCCCTGCCACCGCCAGCCGCACCGCCCTCATCATGGCGGGGGGCACCGGCGGCCACATCTTCCCGGGCCTGGCGGTAGCCGAGGCGCTGCGTGCCGCCGGCTGGCAGGTCCACTGGATGGGCGCGCCCGACAGCATGGAAAGCCGGCTGGTGCCGGCGCGCGGCTTTGCCTTCGAGGCGGTCGATTTCTCCGGCGTGCGCGGCAAGGGCGTGGTCACGATGGCGATGCTGCCGGTGCGGCTGCAGAAGGCCTTCTGGCAGGCCGCGAAGGTGGTGCGCCGCATCAAGCCCGACGTGGTCGTCGGCCTGGGCGGCTACATCGCCTTCCCCGGCGGCATGATGGGCACCCTCTTCGGCAAGCCGCTGGTGCTGCACGAGCAGAACTCGCGCGCCGGCATGGCCAACAAGGTGCTCGCGGGCATCGCCGACCGCGTCTTCACCGCGTTTCCCGACGTGCTGTTCAAGGGCGAATGGGTCGGCAATCCGCTGCGCGAAGAGTTCCTGCGCCAGGCGCCGCCGGCCGAGCGGCTGGGCGAGCGCAGCGGGCGGCTGCGGCTGCTGGTGGTGGGCGGCAGCCTCGGAGCCAAGGCGCTCAACGAGCTGGTGCCCAGGGCGCTCGCCTTGCTGCCCGCGTCGCACCGCCCGGTGGTGCTCCACCAGAGCGGCGCGACGCAGATCGACGCGTTGCGCGCCAACTACCAGGCGGCCGGCGTCGAGGCCGAGCTCACGCCCTTCATCGACGACACCGCGCGCGCCTTCGCCGATGCCGACCTGATCGTCTGCCGCGCCGGCGCGAGCACCGTCACCGAGATCGCCGCGGTCGGAGCGGCCGCCGTCTACGTGCCCTTCCCGCACGCGGTGGACGACCACCAGACCGCCAACGCGCAGTTCATCACCGAAGCCGGCGGCGGCTGGCTCATGCAGCAGGACGCGCTCACGCCCGAGTGGCTGGCCGAGCTGCTGGGCAAGGTGAACCGCGCCGAGCTGATTCAAAAGGCCTGCGCCGCGAAGGCGCGGGAAAAGACCGGCGCGACCGCCGCCATCGTCGCCGCCTGCGAGCAACTGGCACAGAAAGCATGAAACACGCCGTCCGGCACATCCACTTCGTAGGCATCGGCGGCTCGGGCATGTCCGGCATCGCCGAGGTGCTGCGCAACCTGGGCTACGAGATCTCCGGCTCCGACCTTGCCGACAGCCCCACGCTGCGCCGCCTGCACGGGCTGGGCATCCGCACCTGCATCGGCCACGACGAGAAGCACATCCAGGGCGCCGACGCGGTCGTCACCTCCACGGCGGTGCAGGCCGACAACCCCGAGGTGGTGGCGGCGCGCCGCCGCAAGATCCCGGTGGTGCCGCGCGCCATGATGCTGGCCGAGCTGATGCGCCTGAAGCAGGGGATCGCGATCGCCGGCACGCACGGCAAGACCACCACCACCAGCCTGGTCGCCAGCGTGCTGGCCGAAGGCGGGCTCGACCCCACCTTCGTCATCGGCGGGCGCCTGAACAGCGCGGGCGCCAACGCGAAGCTCGGCGCGGGCGACTACATCGTGGTCGAGGCCGACGAGTCGGACGCATCGTTCCTGAACCTGATGCCCGTCATGTCGGTGGTCACCAACATCGACGCCGACCACATGGAGACCTACGGCCACGACTTCGGCCGGCTCAAGGGCGCGTTCCTCGACTTCCTGCACCGCATGCCGTTTTACGGCACGGCCATCCTGTGCGTGGACGACCCGGTGATCCGCGACATCGTGCCCGACGTGCAGTGCCCCATCACCAGCTACGGCGTGAGCGAGGACGCGCAGGTGCGCGCCATCGGCATCCGGGCCGAGGGACCGCAGATGCGCTTCACTGCGCAGCGGCGCAACGGCGTGGTGCTGCCCGATCTCGACGTGACGCTCAACCTCGCGGGCCACCACAACGTGCTCAACGCCCTCTCGGCCATCGCGGTGGCGGTGGAGCTGAACATTCCTGACGCGGCGGTGCTCAAGGCACTGGCCGAGTTCCGCGGGGTCGGACGGCGCTTCCAGTCGTACGGTGACGTGCCCGTGCGCGCGGCCAACGGCGCAGGCCGCTTCACCGTCATCGAGGACTACGGACACCACCCGGTGGAGCTCGCCGCCACGCTGGCCGCCGCCCGGGGTGCCTTTCCCGGCCGCCGGCTGGTGCTGGCCTTCCAGCCGCACCGCTTCACCCGCACGCGCGACTGCTTCGAGGATTTCGTGAAGGTGCTCGGACACGCCGACGCGGTGCTGCTGGCCGAGGTCTATGCCGCCGGCGAGACACCGATCGTCGCGGCCGACGGCCGCTCGCTGTCGCGCGCGGTGCGCGTGGCCGGCAAGGTGGAGCCGATCTTCGTCGATGACATCGCGGCCATGCCCGAGGCCATCTTCGAGATGGCGCGCGACGGCGACGTGGTGATGTGCATGGGTGCGGGTTCCATCGGCGGCGTGCCGGCCCGGCTGCAGGACATGGGAGGTGTGCGGTGACGACGCAGCACGACTTCGGCAAGGTCGCGGTCCTGATGGGCGGGCGCAGCGCCGAACGCGAGATTTCGCTCATGTCCGGCAGTGGCGTGCTCGAGGCGCTGCGGGCGCAGGGCGTGGACGCCCATGCCTTCGACCCGGCCGAGCGCGACCTGGCCGAGCTCAGGCACCAGGGTTTCGATCGCGCGTTCATCGCGCTGCACGGCCGCTTCGGCGAGGACGGCACCGTGCAGGGTGCGCTCGAGCTGCTGGGCATCCCCTACACCGGTGCGGGCGTCCTGGCCTCCGCGATCGCGATCGACAAGGTAATGACCAAGCGGGTCTGGCTGGCCGAGGGACTTTCCACCCCGGCCTACGTGCTGCTGCGCAAGGGCGAAACCACCCCCGAGCAGATCGCTGCCGTTCCGCGGGAGCTGGGCCTGCCGCTGATCGTCAAGCCGGCCCGCGAGGGCTCGTCCATCGGCCTGACCAAGGTGGTGCGGCCCGAGCAGATGGCGCAGGCGGTGGACGCGGCCGCGGCGCTCGACTGCGACGTGCTGTGCGAGCAGTTCATCGCCGGCGACGAAGTCACCTGCCCGGTGCTGGGCACCGGCGCCCAGGCGCGCGCGCTGCCGGTGATCCGGATCGTTGCGCCCGAAGGCAACTACGACTACCAGAACAAGTACTTCACCGACGACACCCAATACCTGGTGCCCTGCGGATTGCCCGCGGGCGAGGAGGCCGCCATCCAGGCGCTGGTGCTCCAGGCCTACCGCGTGCTGGGCTGCCGCGGCTGGGGCCGCGCCGACGTGATGATCGACGCCGCCACGCGCAAGCCCTACCTGCTCGAGATCAACACCTCGCCGGGCATGACGGGCCACTCGCTGGTGCCGATGTCGGCGGCCGCCGCCGGAATGCCCTACCAGCAGCTGTGCGTGCAGGTGCTCGCCTCGTCGGGCCTCGAGCAGCAAGGCTCGCACGCGCCATGAGAAAACCCGCCCCCGTCCCGCAGCCGGCCGACGTCCGGCTCATGAACGCCACCGCGACGCTGCTTTTCGCGACCGTGGGCGTCATGGTGCTGGCCGGGGCGGGCTGGTGGGTGCTGCGGCATCCGGCGTTCTCTGTGGCGCGCATCGCGGTGCACGGCGACATCGCGCACAGCAGCGAGGCCACCTTGCGCGCCAACGTCATGCCGAGGCTGGCGGGCAACTTCTTCACCGTGGACCTGGTGCAGGCGCGCGACGCCTTCGAAGACGTGCCGTGGGTGCGCAGGGCCCAGGTGCGCCGCGCCTTCCCCAACGAGCTGCACGTGCGGCTGCAGGAGCACCAGGCGGTGGCCTTCTGGGGTGCGGAGGGTGAAAGCACGCTGGTGAACAGCTTCGGCGAGGTGTTCGAAGCCAACCCCGGCGATGTCGATCAGGAGGGGCTGCCGCGCCTGTCGGGTCCGCTCGCCGAGTCGGCGCAGGTGCTGGCCGCCTGGCGCGCCCTGGCGCCGCTGTTCGCGCAGGTCGAGCTGCCCATCGAGCAGCTCACGCTCACGGGCCGCGGCAGCTGGCAGGCGGTGCTCGAGACGGGCGCGCGCGTCGAGCTCGGGCGCGGCAGCGTCGAAGAAATACAGGCGCGGGCGCGCCGCTTCACGCTCACGCTGACGCAGGCAGCGGGGCGATACGGCCGCCGGCCCGAGGCGCTGGTCGCGGCCGACCTGCGCCACGTGGATGGCTACGCGATCCGGTTGAGGGGCGTCAGCACGCTGGGTGCCGACGCGCAGGGGAAAAACGCGCAGGCGAAAAGGTAGAGAGAGGGACACGATGGCAAAGGAATACAAGGACCTGGTCGTCGGCCTGGACATCGGCACCGCGAAGGTGATGGTGGTCGTGGCCGAAGTGATGCCGGGCGGCGAGTTGAAGCTCGCGGGGCTGGGAGGGGCGGCCTCGAACGGGCTCAAGCGCGGCGTCGTGGTCAACATCGACGCCACCGTGCAGAGCATCCAGCAGGCGCTCAAGGAAGCCGAGCTGATGGCCGACTGCAAGATCACGCGTGTCTACACCGGCATCACCGGCAGCCACATCCGCGGCATCAACTCCAGCGGCATGGTGGCCGTCAAGGACAAGGAGGTCACGCCCGCCGACGTGGCCCGGGTGGTGGAGACCGCCCGTGCGATCAACATCTCCACCGACCAGCGGCTGCTGCTGGTGGAGCCGCAGGAGTTCGTGATCGACGGCCAGGACGTCAAGGAGCCGATCGGCATGAGCGGCATCCGGCTCGAAGCCAAGGTCCACATCGTCACCGGCGCGCAGAGCGCGGCCGAGAACATCGTCAAGTGCGTGCGCCGCTGCGGCCTCGAGGTCGAGCAGCTGATGCTCAACCCGCTGGCATCGAGCTATGCCGTGCTGACCGAGGACGAGAAGGAGCTGGGCGTGGCGGTGGTCGATATCGGCGCCGGCACCACCGACGTTGCGATCTTCACCGGCGGCGCGATCCGCCACACCGCCGTCATCCCGATCGCGGGCGATCTGATCACCAGCGACATCGCGATGGCGCTGCGCACCCCCACCAAGGACGCCGAGGACATCAAGGTCGAGTGCGGCTACGCCAAGCAGCTGCTGGCCGACCCCGAGCAGCAGGTCGAGGTGCCGGGCCTGGGCGACCGCGGACCGCGCATGCTGTCCAAGCAGGCGCTGGCCGGCGTGATCGAGCCGCGCATCGAGGAGATCTTCTCGCTCGTGCAGCAGGTGATCCGCGAGTCGGGCTTCGAGGAGGTGCTGTCCTCGGGCATCGTGCTCACCGGCGGCAGCGCCGTCATGCCGGGCATGGTCGAACTCGGCGAAGACATCTTTCTCAAGCCGGTGCGCCGGGGCGTTCCCAAGTACGTGGGCGCGCTGTCCGACATGGTTGCGCAGCCCCGCGCGGCGACGGTGATGGGCCAGCTCGAGGAGGCGCGGCTCGCGCGCATGCGCGGCCTCAAGGTGGCGCAGAAGAACGGATCGGTGAAGACGGCCTTCGGGCGCTTCAAGGACTTCATCGTGGGGAACTTCTGATGCACCCCACGAAGGCATGGCTGGCGCGGGGAAGCCCCGGACGCCGGCACGAGCGATGGCGGTGCACCGGTCCGCCACCTCGAACGTTCAGCACCCGGGTCCCGACATATTTTCAAGGCAACTGCAGTTCCTTCCGAGGAGTACGAACATGACCATCGAGATGATCGAAAGCGAAGAATTCAACATGGGCACCCAGATCAAGGTGATCGGGGTAGGAGGTGGCGGCGGCAACGCCGTCGAGCACATGATCGAGCGCCAGGTCCAGGGCGTCGAATTCATCAACGCGAACACCGACGCGCAAGCCCTGGCGCGCACCGCCGCGCACAAGACCATCCAGCTCGGTCAGAGCGGCCTGGGCGCGGGCAGCAAGCCCGAGAAAGGCCGCGAGGCGGCGGAGGCGGCGGCCGACCAGATCCGCAGCGCCATCGAGGGCGCGCACATGCTGTTCATCACCGCCGGCATGGGCGGCGGCACCGGCACCGGCGCCGCACCCGTGATCGCGCGCGTGGCCAAGGAGATGGGCATCCTCACCGTCGGCGTGGTGACCAAGCCCTTCGACTGGGAGGGCGGGCGGCGCATGACCAACGCCGACCAGGGCCTGTCCGAACTCGAGGCCAACGTCGATTCGCTGATTGTGGTGCTCAACGAGAAGCTGCTCGAAGTGCTGGGCGACGACATCACCCAGGACGAGGCCTTCGCGCACGCCAACGACGTGCTGAAGAACGCGGTGGGCGGCATCGCCGAAATCATCAACGTGCCCGGCCACGTGAACGTCGACTTCGAAGACGTGCGCACCGTCATGGGCGAGCCCGGCAAGGCCATGATGGGGACGGCCGTGGCGGCCGGCCCCGACCGCGCCCGCATCGCGGCCGAGCAGGCCGTGGCCTGCCCGCTGCTCGAAGGCATCGACCTGTCGGGCGCCAAGGGCGTGCTGGTGCTGATCACCGCCGCCAAGGGCAGCCTGAAGCTGTCGGAGTCGAAGCTCGCGATGAACACCATCCGCGCCTACGCCTCGCCCGATGCGCACGTGATCTACGGCACCGCCTACGACGACAGCCTGGGCGACCAGGTCCGCGTCACGGTGGTGGCCACCGGGCTGTCGCGCCAGGGCCAGCAGCGCCGCACCGCGCCGCCGCTGCAGGTGCTGCGCACCGGCACGCACGACGTCGGCTTCAGCGTGCCCACCCTCAACGAGCTGGCCAGCGGCCGCAGCCCGATGGCCGCGCCGGCCTCGATCTCCACCGGCAAGGATTCGTACGGCGGCCTGTCGGTGCCCAGCGTCTGGCGCACCAACCGCACCACGGCGGCCGCCAAGGTGGACGCGCTCGCCTCGGGCGGCATGGACGACTTCGAGATCCCCGCGTTCCTGCGCAAGCAGGCCGACTGATGGGCCGAAGGCCGCGGGGCGGTGCGGCGTGAAGCCTGAGGAGCGCAACCCGGGTCCGGTTGCGCGCCATCCGGCGCCACGCCGCACAGCGCCAGCGGCGCCCGCCGTCCGGTCCATTGCGCCTGCGGCACCGGCTCGGCTTGCGCCGAGTCTGCCGTGGCAGGGCAATCGGGGTCATAGCCAGCGCCCACGGCGCCTGCGCGCCTGCGAACCGTAAAATTCGCGCCCATGCTCCAGCAACGCACCCTCAAGACCCTCACCCGCGCCGTCGGCGTCGGGCTGCACAGCGGACAGCGGGTCGAGCTGACGCTGCGTCCTGCGGCGCCGGACACCGGCATCGTCTTTCGCCGCACCGACCTGCCGCAGCCGGTGGACATTCCGGTGTCGGCGCAGGCCGTGACCGACACCCGCATGGCCTCGACCATCTCCAGCGGAACGGCGAAGGTGCATACCGTCGAGCACCTCATGTCGGCCTGCGCCGGGCTGGGCATCGACAACCTCTATATCGACATCACCGCCGAGGAAGTGCCCATCCTGGACGGCTCCTCGTCCTCCTTCGTGTTCCTGCTGCAAAGCGCCGGCATCGAGTTGCAGCGCGCGCCGCGGCGCTTCATCCGCGTGCTGCGCCCGGTGGAGGTGCGCGAAGGCGAGGGCGAGCGGCTGAAGTGGGCGCGGCTCGCGCCGTACCACGGCTTCAAGCTCAGCTTCGAGATCGACTTCGCGCACCGCGTGGTCGACTCCACCGGCCAGCGGCACGAGTTCGACCTGGGCCGCGATTCCTACAGCCGCGACATCGCGCGCGCCCGCACCTTCGGGTTCACCAAGGACGTGGAAATGATGCGCGCCAGCGGCCTGGCGCTGGGCGGCGGGCTCGACAACGCCGTGGTCATGGACGACTGGCGCGTGCTGAACACCGACGGGCTTCGCTACGACGACGAGTTCGTCAAGCACAAGATCCTCGACGCCATGGGCGATCTGTACCTGGTGGGCAAGCCGCTGCTGGGTGCGTATTCGGCCTTCCGCTCGGGCCACGCCCTCAACAACCAGCTGCTGCGGGCGCTGCTGGCCGATGAAAGTGCCTGGGAGCTGGTGAGCTTCGAGGACGAGCGCAAGGCACCGTCGGGCTTCGGCCTGCCGGCGCGCGCCTGGTAGCCGCGCGCCGTGGTCCTGTTCCGTGCGCTGATCTTCCTGCTCCTGCTGGCCGCCGGCCTGATGTTCGCGGCCTATGCGCTCACCGGTCAGGCCAAGTACAAGCGATGGGGTCTGCTGACTCTCAAGTGGACGGTGTTCGGCGCGTTGGCCTTCTTCGCCGTGCTGATCCTGGAGCGCTTCCGATAGCGTGCGTGCGCACCGGCACGCCGCCTCAGGTGGCGCGGCCGGCCTTGTAGGCCCCGGTGTTGCGCCGGGCGCTTTCACCCTGGCGCGCCAGGCGCGCGAGCGCCTGCCCGGCGTGCGCGTGCGTGATGGCCAGGCCCAGCGCGTCGGCAGCATCGCTGCCCGGCAGCCCCGGCAGCTTCAGCAGGCGGCGCACCATCTCCTGCACCTGCGGCTTGCCCGCACGGCCATGGCCCGCCACGGCGCGCTTCATCTGCAGCGCGGTGTATTCGGCCACCTCCAGATCGCCCGCCACCAGCGCCGTGAGGCAGGCGCCGCGCGCCTGCCCCAGCAGCAAGGTCGATTGCGGGTTGGTGTTCACGAAGACGATCTCCACGGCCGCCGCTTCGGGCTGGTAGCGGCGCCGGAGCTCGGCGATGCCCTCGAACAGCACCTTCAGGCGCCCCGGCAGGTCGCCGCGCGGCAGGTGCGTGGTCTTGATGGTGCCGCTGGCCACGTAGCCAAGCGCGTGGCCGTCCACGTCGAGCACGCCGAAGCCGGTGGTCTGCAGGCCGGGATCGATGCCGAGGATGCGCATGCGCTGAGCGGTTGGTACGGGTGAATCGGTGCGGGTGGAGGCAGTCCGGATTGTGGGGCATGGATGAGTCGGCTGGGCACATGCGAAGCCTGCGCACCGCCGGTTGCACGGTGCGCAGGCTGGAGTTCGACGGCGGGTGCCTGGTGCGGCCCCGGATCGCCGGCCTGGCGATCGCCTGCGTGGTGCATCCAGCCGCGGGCCCGTCCGGTGCTGGGGGACAATCTCCGGATGCAGATGCAAGAGAAACCGCCGCACGACACACCGTTCGAATGGATCGGCGGCGAGGACAAGGTGCGGGCACTCGTCGAGCGCTTCTACGACCTGATGGACCTCGAGCCCGCCTACGCCGAGCTGCGCGCCAGCCACGGCAGCGAACTGGCCGACGCCCGGCAGAAACTGTTCTGGTTCCTGTGCGGCTGGCTGGGCGGGCCCAGCCACTACACCGATCGCTTCGGCCATCCGCGCCTGCGCATGCGGCACATGCCTTTTTCCATCGGCATCAAGGAACGCGACCAGTGGGTTGCCTGCATGGACCAGGCGATGGGGGAAACCGCGGTCGATCCCGCACTGCGCAAGCGCCTGCGCGACTCCTTTCTCCAGACGGCCGACTTCATGCGCAACCGGCACGGCTGAGAATGCCGCGCGCGCGCGGGCGTCCGACATAATGGCCGAGCCTGAGGTAGGGCGTACAGGAGCGCAGATGACAGCAGCAGAGTGGATCGCGTTGGCGGTACTGGCCGGCGCCCTCGTGTGGCTCGTGTGGGCCTTCAACCGGCTGGTCCAGAGCCGCAACCGCATTGCCAACGCCTTTGCCCAGATCGACGTGCAGCTCAAGCGGCGCCACGACCTCATTCCCAACCTCGTCGAGACCGCGCGGCGCTACCTGAGCCACGAGTCGTCCACGCTCGAATCGGTGATCCGCGCTCGTGGCGAGGCCGTGAGCGCGGTCGATGCGCTGCGCCCACGGCCGGCCGATGCGCCAAAGGCCCAGGCGCTCGGCGCCGCCGAACAGGTGCTGTCCGCGAGCCTCGGACGCCTGCTGGCCATCGCGGAGGCCTACCCCGAACTCAAGGCCGACGAGACCATGCGCTCGCTGAGCGAGGAGCTCACCAGCACCGAGAACCGGGTCGGCTTCGCCCGGCAGGCCTACAACGACGAAGTGCTGGCCTACAACGACCGCGCAGGGCAGTTCCCCGAGTTGCTGGTGGCGCGCCTTTTCGGGTTCCATCCGGCCGCCATGCTGCAGTCCACCCAGAGCGCCGCAGAGCGCGCTGCCCCGCGCGTGGCGTTCTGACGCGCGTACATCGTGCGTTTTTTCGAGCACCAGCAGGCGGCGCGCGCACGGTCCCTGCGCCTGGTTGCGCTGTTCGCGCTGGCGGTCGCGGCCACGGTGCTGGGCATCCATTTCGCGCTGCTGGCCTGCTGGTGGCTGATGAATGCATGGCTGCCCATCGAGCTGCCGCTGCCGCGCTTGTTCCTCAGCGTCAACGTCGGTGTCACCTTGCTGCTGGTCCTGGGCAGCTGGTGGATCGAAGCGTCCAACCTGGCAAGTCCGGGGGCCGCGCAGCGGCTCGCGCGTCGCCTGGGTGCCCGGGAGGCCCGCCGCGGCGATGGCGCCGCCGAACAGCGCCTGTGCAACATCGTCGATGAGGTCGCCATCGCCTCGCACATGCCGCGGCCGCAGGTGATGGTCCTGCCGCGCGTCCAGGCCATCAACGCGCTGGCCATCGGCATGGCCGAAACCGAGTCGGTCGTGATGGTCACGCAGGGCGCGCTCGACTGGCTCACCCGCGACGAGCTACAGGGGCTGGTGGCCCACGAGTGCAGCCACATCCACGAAGGCGACACCCGCCTGAACATGCAACTCGCGGGCATGGTGGGCGGCCTCGAGCTGGTCTGGCGACTGGGCGACGACCTGCGCGAGCACACCGCGCTCGGCACGCTGGCCGGCTGGGCGGTCATGGCGGTGGGCTCGTTCGGCTGGTGGGCGGGGCGAGCGCTGCAGGCGGCGGTGTCCCGCCAGCGGGAGCTGCTGGCCGACGCGCGCGCGGTCCAGTGGACGCGCAGCCGCGACGGCCTCGGCGGCGTGCTGCGCAAGGCCCTGATGCAACGGCAGCAACCGGGCGCCACCGCAAGCGATCCGGCCTGGTCCGCGGCCCTGCACCACCTGCTGCTGGTGGGCACCAGCGAGCGGGGCGGCTGGTTCGATTCGCATCCGCCGCTCGCGACGCGCATTCGTCGGCTCTACGGCCGCACCATGCCGCCCCTGCCACTGCAGTCGGGCCTGGCGTCCGGCCTCTAGAACCTCGGGCCGAGGGGCTTCAGCAGCACTACCAGCGCACCGGCGCCGCCTTCGTCGCCGCGGGCCTGCACGAAGGCCAGCACCTCGTGTTTCTGCACCAGCCAACTGTGCACCTTGCCCTTGAGAACGGGCATGCGGCCGGGTGAGCCCAGGCCCTTTCCGTGCACCACGCGCACGCAGCGCAGACCGGTGCGGTGCGCCTCGCGGATGAATTCGGAGAGTGCCTCGCGCGCCGCTTCCCGACGCAGCCCGTGCAGGTCGATCTCGCGCTGGATGCTCCAGGCGCCGCGCCGCAGCTTGCGGGTGACGTCGAGGCCGACACCGGGCCGGCGGAAGCTCAGCGCGTCATCGACCTCCAGCAGCGTGCTGGCGTCGAACTCGTCGCTGATCGCCTCGTGCAGCACGCGTTGCTCGTCCAGTTGCTGCTGGGCTGCGATGGGCAGCGGCTGCTCGGGCGCGAGCACCACGCGGCCGTGGTGCGCGAGTTTGTGCACCCGGCCCGCGGCGCGTGCGAACAGATGCGCATCGGCGTGGGCGCGCTGCTGGGCTTCGCGGCGCGCGGCTTCCTCGGCCTCACGCCGCTCGCGCTGCTGCGTGAGCGCGCGCTGGATCGCCTGCAGGTCTTTCAACGACCTGGCTTTCATGTCGTGTGCCTCCTCTGGGTGCGCGCATCGTAGTGGCAAAGGAAAGGCTTCGTCCGGCCCGGGCCCATGGTCGGCCTCGCTCCCCTAAGATGGCTCGCTCCACCTTGCCGAACCGCCGTTCCATGCCCCGATCCCGTGTCGTCCTGCTGCTGCTGGCCCTGGCCGCTCTCATCGCGCTGGCGGCCGTGCTGACATGGACGTTTCGTGCGCCGCCGCGGCCGTACCCGGTGTCCGATGCGGTTGCGCAGCCGGCCGGCGACGCGCGCAGCGCACCGGCCGACCAGCCGCCAGTGCCTGTGGTGGTGGGCGAGGTGGTGTCCGCGGTCGACGAGGCACGCCTCGCCCTGCCGGGATCGGGGCGTGCCGCGCGCTCGGTCACCCTGTATCCGGCTGCCGCGGGCGAGGTCGCGCAGGTCGATTTCCGTCCCGGGCAGCGGGTGGAGGCCGGCCATGTCCTGCTGCGGCTGGACGACCGGACCCAGCGGCTCGCGCTGGACACCGCCACGGCCCGACTCGAGCAGGCCCGCAAGCTGCTGGCGCGCTACGAGGCCACCCGGGGCACCGGGGCGGTGCCCGGCAGCCTCATCGACGAAGCCGCCAGCACCGTGCAACTCGCACGCATCGAGCAGCAGCAGGCGCGCGAAGCGCTGGCCGACCGGGTGCTGCGTGCGCCGTTCTCCGGTGTCGTCGGACTCGCACAGGTCGAGCCGGGCGATCGCATCGCGCTGGACACCGCCATCACCACGCTGGACGACCGGCGCTCGATCGAGGTCGATTTCGACGTGCCCGAGGCCTACGCGGCGAGGGTGCAGGCAGGCCAGACCATCGCCGTGAGCAATCCGGCTTTTTCGGGGCGCAGCTTCGAGGGGCGCATCAGCGCCCTCGACAGCCGCGTCGATGCGCGCACGCGTACCCTGCGCGCGCGCGCCAACGTGCCCAACACCGAGGACCTGCTGCGCCCGGGCATGTCCTTCCAGGTGCAGCTTGCCTTGCCGGGCCAGCCTTTCCCGGCGGTGCCCGAGCTGGCGCTGCAGTGGGGGCGCGAAGGCGCGCTCGTCTGGGCCGTGCGCGCCGGCCGCGCCGAGCAGGTGCCGGTGCGCTCGGTGCGCCGGGTCGAAGGGCGGGTGCTGGTGGAGGGCGCGCTCGAGCCGGGTGAGCAGGTGGTGGTCGAGGGTGTGCAGCGACTGCGCCCCGGGCGGCGCGTGTCGGTCGAAGGCGACGCGCGCGGCGGCTCGGCGGATGCAGCTGCGGCCGGCGCATCCGGGCGGGCGGAAGCCGGCACGAACGGCGCCAGCAGCGCCCAGGGCGCGGTCGGCAGCGGCGGCCGCAACGGGACGGCGCCATGAAGCGCGACGGTGCCGCGTCCAGCGGACTGCCGGCGCTGGCGGTGCGCCGGCCCTGGCTGGTGCTCGTCCTCAACCTGCTGATCGTCATCGCCGGCGCGGGCGCCTGGTTCGGCATCGAAGTGCGGGAGCTGCCCAACATCGACCGGCCCATCGTCGCGGTGCGCGCCGACTACCCGGGCGCCGCACCCGAGACGCTGGACGCAGACGTCACGCGCGTGCTGGAGGCGGCCGCCGCGCGGGTGCCGGGCGTCGCGCTGGTGCGCTCGGCCAGCGAGGAAGGCAACCTGCGCGTCATCCTCGAGTTCAACCCGAACGTGAACCTGGTCGATGCCGCCAACGACGTGCGCGACGCCATCGCCCGCGTCGAGGGCAGCCTGCCGGACGCCCTGGAGAACCTCACCATCGTCAAGGCCGACGCCGACGCCGAGCCCGTGATGCAGCTGGCCATCGGCAGCAGCCGCCTGTCGATCGACGAGCTGTCGCGGCTGGTCGAGGACCGCATCGAGCCGGAGCTGATCTCCGTGCCCGGCGTGGCCGACATCACGCTCTTCGGCGAGCGCCGCCGCGTCATGCGCGTGCGCGTCGATGCGGCGCGGCTGGCGGCGCAGGGGCTGACGGTGGACGACCTGGCCGGCGTGCTGCGCACCGCCCGGGCCGACGTGCCCGCCGGCAGCCTGCGCTCGCCCGAACAGGAGGTGCTGGTGCGCGCCAACGTGTCGGTCGCCACCCCCGAGGAGGTGCGGCGCCTGCGCCTGCGCCCCGGGCTGGAACTGGGCGCCGTGGCCGACGTGTTCTTTGCCCCGGCCGACGCCAGCTCCTACGTGCGGCTGAACGGCCGCACCGTCATCAGCCTCGGGGTGGTGCGCCAGGCGCAGTCGAACACCGTGGCGATTTCCGACGGCGTTCGGCAGGTCGTCGAGCGCATCAACCGCGAAGGAGAGGACCTGCAGATCACGGTGGTCCGCGACGACGCGGTGTTCGTGCGCGGCGCCATCACCGAAGTGCTGTGGAGCCTGGTGGCCGCCGTGCTGATCGTGGTCGCCGTGGTCTGGGCGTTCCTCGGCCAGTGGCGCGCGACGCTGGTGCCGACCGTGGCAATCCCCGTGGCGCTGGTGGGCACGCTGGCCGCCATCTGGCTGCTGGGGTTCTCGTTGAACCTGCTCACCTTGCTGGCGCTGCTGCTGGCGACCGGGCTCGTGGTCGATGACTCGATCGTCGTGCTGGAGAACGTGCAGCGGCGGCGTGCCCAGGGGCTGGGGCCGCGCGCGGCGGCGGTGCTGGGCACGCGCGAGGTGTTCTTCGCCGTGGTGGCGACCACCGCCACGCTGGTGGCCGTGTTCGTGCCGATCTCCTTCCTGCCGTCCGCGGCCGGGCGGCTGTTTCGCGAGTTCGGTTTCGTCATGGCGTTCTCCGTTGCCGTGTCGTCCTTCGTGGCGCTCACGATGGGGCCGATGATTGCCTCGCGCCTGCCGCCGGAGCGCCCGCCCGGGCGGCTGTGGCGGCACGCGTCGGCGGGCGGCGCGCGGGTGGTCGCGGGGTACGACCGCGCGCTCGGCTGGGCGCTGCGCCATGCCTGGATCGTCGCGGCGGCGGCGGTGCTGCTGGCCGGCGCGGCCTTCGTCCTGTTCCAGCGGCTGCCCACCGAGCTCACGCCCACCGAAGACCGCGGGGTGCTCACGGTGCGCCTGGAGGCGCCCGACGGCGTGAGCCTGGCCTACAGCGACCGGCAGCTCGAGCAGGCACTGCAGGCGGTGCGCCCGCTGCAGGAGGAGGGCCTGGTGGAGAACATCTTCACCATCGCCGGGCGCTGGGACCTGAACCGCTCCGAGATCGTCGCGCCGCTGGTTCCGTGGGACGAGAGAGAGGTCTCGCAGGCGCAGCTGGAGACGCGCGTGCGTACCGCTTTGGAGCGCCTGCCTGGAGCGCTCGTGCGGGTGCGCAGCGGCAACAGCCTGGGCGTGGGCGGCGGCGACGGCAGCGTGCAGATGGCCATCACCGGCGACGACTATCCGCGCATCGCCGAGGCGGCCCATGCCTTCGCCGAGGCGGTCGAGCGCGATATCCCGGGGCTGCGCGACGTGCGCGTCGACTACCAGGCCACGCAGCCGCAGCTCACCGTGCAGGTGGACCGGGCCCGGGCCGCCGAGCTGGGCGTGTCGGTCGAAGGGCTGGACGTGCTCTTGCGGGCGCTGGTCAGCGGCACCGAGGTCGCCGAGCTCACCGTGAACGACCGCAACCTGCCGGTGATGCTGGAGAGCGCGGCGCGCGGCGCCACCGACCCACAGGACCTGCTGATGCTGCGCGTGCGCGCCACCGGGGCGGGTGGCGTCACGGGTGGTGCCGCAGGCGCTGCCGACGCGCCCCTGGTGCCGCTGTCGCAGTTCGTGCGGTTCGAGGAAACCGCCATCCCGTCCGAGCTGGACCGGCTGGGCCAGCGCAGGGCGGTGGAGCTGAGCGCCATTACGGCCGACGGCGTGCCGCTGCAGCAGGCGGTGGCCGACTTGCGCGAGCTCGCCGCGCGCGAGCTGCCGCCGGGGATGGGGCTGCTGTTCCGCGGGGACGCGGCCACGCTGGAGCAGACCGGCCGCGAGATCGGCCTCACCTTCGCGATCGCGCTGCTGGTGGTGTTCCTGGTGCTGGTCGCGCAGTTCGAGGGCGTCACGAGTGCGGCCGTGGTGCTGCTCACCGTGCCCTTCGGTCTCGCGGCGGCGGCCTTCGCGCTCACGCTCAGCGGCACGTCCATCAATCTCTACAGCCAGATCGGGCTGCTGCTGCTGGTGGGCGTGATGGCCAAGAACAGCATCCTGCTGGTGGAGTTCGCCGACCAGCTGCGCGACGCCGGTCGCAGCGTGCGCGAGGCGGCGCACGAAGCGGCGCGCACACGCCTGCGGCCGATCGCCATGACCATGGCCTCCACCGTGCTCGGCGCAGTGCCGCTGCTGCTGGGAAGCGGCGCCGGGGCCGAGTCGCGCGAGGCCATCGGCTGGGTGATCTTCGGCGGCCTGTCGCTGTCGGCCCTCTTCACCCTGTTCCTTACCCCGGTGCTCTACCTCGGGCTTGCGCGATTCGCACGCCCGCGCGCGGACGCCGGCGCCCGCCTGGAACGCGAGCTGGACGCCGCGGAAGACGGCGCGCAAGGTCCCGCAGGTGCCCACGCCGCGGGGGAGCGCGCGTGAAGGTGCAGGTCCGCCGCTGCCTGCCTCGCCTCGCCACGCTGGCCGCACTGGTGCTCTGCGCGGGCTGCTCCTCGCTGGCGCCGCGCCCGGAGCCGGTGTCCAGCGCCGTCGCCACCCGCGACCTGGCGCTCCAGGCGCCGTTCACGGCCGGCGAGGGTGCTCCGCAGGCCACCGACGCCGACTTGCGCTGGTGGCACCGCTTCGACGATCCGCAGCTCGCCGCCTGGGTCGAGCGGGCCCTCGCGAGCAACGTCGAGATCGCGATCGCCGAGACGCGCATCGCACAGGCGCGCGCCCTGCTGCGTGCGGCGCAGGCGGCGCGAGGACCCCGGGTCGATGCCCAGGCCGACCTCACGTTGCGCCTGCGCCAGGGCGCGTCGGCGCAGCAGCAGCGTCAGCGCCGCCTGCAGCCCGGCGCGGGCCTGGCCCTGGAGTTCGATGCCGACCCCTGGGGCGGGCTGCGCCTGGCCGAGAGCGCGGCCGCGGCCGGCGTGCTGCGCAGCGCCGAGCTGCGGGAGGCAGCGCGGCTGGGCACCGCCGCGCTTGCGGCGCGCGGCTATATCGCCTGGCGGCTGGCGCTGCACGACCACGCCGTGCTGGGGGACAACGCGGCGATCCTGCGCGAGGCCTTGCGCATCGCGCGCGTGCGGGTCGAGGCCGGCATCGCGCCGGTGCTCGACCGCGACCGCGCCGAAGCCGAACTCGCGTCCACCCAGGCCGCGCAGGCCGCGGCCGCGGTGCGCGCCGGGCAGGCCCGCGCCGCGCTGCAGGTGCTGGCCGGTGAGCGGCCGCAGGCCCTGGCGCCTCCGCTGGTGCCGCAGCCGGACCGCCGACGGGAGGGGGAGCGCCTGGAGCCGCTGCCGTCCCTGGAGGGCACGCAGCCCGTGGTGCAGCCGCTGGACCTGCTGCGCCTGCGCCCCGACCTGCGCGCCGCCGAGCAGGCGCTGGTCGCGGCGGCCGCCGAGGTCGGCGTCGCACGCACCGCGCTGCTGCCCCGGCTGCGGTTGCCGGGCGCGGTGGTGCTCGGGGCGGCCGTGGGCGGCGGCGCCTTCGAGCTGGTGAGCGCCACGCTGGCCGGCCTGGTGGAAGCGCCGCTGTTCGACGGCGGCGCCGCGCAAGCGCAGGTGCAGTCCGCACGCGCGCGCGCCCGCGAGGCCGAGCTGGTATGGCGCCAGAGCCTGCTGGAGGCGCTGCAGCAGGTCGAGAGTGCCCTGCTGGCCCGACAGGGGGCGCTGGTGCGCATCGACGCCGCACGGCGCAGCGCCGCCGCCGCGCGCGCCGCCGAGGCGCAGGCGCAGACGCTGTACCGCGCCGGGCTGACCGGTTTCCTCGACGTGGTCGATGCGCAGCGCACCCTGCAGTCCAGCGAGCGCCTGCTGCTGCAGGCCCGCGCCGATGCCGCGACGGCGTCGGTGGACGCCTTCGAGGCGCTGGGGTTGCTGCCGGTGGCGCAGGCGCAGTAGGCCCGCGGGGACGCACGCCGCGCGAGAAATCGACTGCAGCAGGGCCGTTGCCGGCGTCGAGCCGAGCGCGATCCGCCCTGCCGCGGCGCCGGCCACCTGGAGGGCGCGGCCAGCTGCTCTACCCGCCCCCCGGCGCCTGTGCGTACTGCCTCGCTTCGTCCTCGAGCGCGTCGAGGAACACGCGCACCTTGGCGGGCACCAGCTTGCGGCCGGGAAGGAGCGCGTAGATGCGCAGCGGCATGCTGCGCCACTGCGGCACCAGCGGCACCAGCCGGCCCTGGGCCACCGCCTCCGCGCAGAAGGTCGCGGTGATGCGGGCCACGCCCAGGCCGGCCAGCGCGGCTTCGAGGCGCACGCCCGCGTTGCCGCTGCGAAGACGGGGGTTGCGCACGGCCACCTCGGCCACGGCACCGGCGGGGCCGGAGAAGCTCCAGGCGGTGTCGTCGCCGCCGGCCAGCAGGGGCAGCTCGGCGAGTTCCTGCGGGCCCTGCACGGGCCCGTGGCGCGCCAGCAGATGCGGCGACGCGAACACGCCGCGCTCGAGCGAGTAGACCCGGCGCGTGACCACCGTAGAGGGCGCGAAGCTGTGCTCGATGGCGGAGAACACCAGGTCGAACTGGCGCTCGAACAGCGCCACCCGCGCGTGCTCGACATCGATGTGCACCTTGAGCTGCTCGTGCTGTCCCATCACGCGGCAGGCGACCGCCGCCAGGTGGTGGGCGCCGAATTCGTAGGGGGCGGCGATCCGCAGCGTGCCCTGCACCACGCCGCCCTGCGCCAGCGCATCGACGGCGCGCTCGCGCAGCTGCGCGAAGGGCTTGGAGATGTCGCGAAAGAGCGAGTCGCCGGCTTCCGTCAGGCGCAGCTTGCGGGTGGTGCGCTCGAGCAGGCGGGTACCCAGGCCCGCCTCCAGGCGCGCCACCGACGCGCTCAGGCTCGACTTCGGCCGGTCGAGGGCGCGCGCGGCGGCCGTGAAGCCGCCGTGCTCCACGACCTGGCAGAAGGCATCGAAGTCGTCCCAGTTCATTGCTGCCGAAGATTGTCCAGGAATCGGAACACAGCAACCACCGACGGTGCTTTATCGCGGGCCCGCGGCTGCCTAGGATCGATGCATTCCATCTCGACGCGGGCGCGGGCCCGAAGGAGCGATTCAATGTTTCTCAAGAACTGCTGGTACGTGGCCGCCTGGGACCACGAACTGATCGACGGCAAGATGCTCGCGCGCACCCTGCTCGAGCAGCCGGTGCTGCTGTACAAGTCCGAGTCCGGCAAGGTCGTGGCCCTCGAGGACCGCTGCTGCCACCGCGGCGTGCCGCTGCACCTGGGGCGCCGCGAAGGCGACTGCGTGCGCTGCATGTACCACGGGCTGAAGTTCGACCCGTCGGGCAAGTGCATCCAGATCCCGGGGCAGGAGGTCGTTCCGCCCAAGCTGGGCGTGCGCAGCTTTCCCGTGCTGTCCAAGGACGGCCTGGTGTGGATCTGGATGGGCGATCCGGCCAAGGCCGACCCGGCCGACATCATCGACTTCCCCTACCTGCGCGATCCGCAGTGGAAGGGCATCCCCGACTACATGCACTACGACGCCAACTGGCTGCTGATCGTCGATAACCTCAGCGACTTCGCGCACCTGGCCTTCGTGCACACCAAGACGCTGGGCGGCTCGGAGGAGTACGCCTATGTCACCAAGCCGGTCGCCATCGAGCGCCAGCCGCGGGGCTTTCGCGTCGAGCGCTGGCACATGGACGCGGCGCCGCCGCCCTTCCATCGCAAGGTGCTCCCCGCTGCCGAGAAAGACCGCCATGTCGATCGACGCAACATCGGCCACATGCACATCCCGGGCATCTTCTTCCTGGAGTCGATGTTCTCGCCGGCCGGCAGCGGCTCGGAGAACGGCAACCGGGAAGGCAGCCGCGAATACCGCAACTGCCAGTTCATGACGCCCGAGACGCGCCGCACCACGCACTTCTTCTGGACCTACTTGAACAACTTCGAGGGCGATGACCACAACGTCTCGCGCTCGCTGCACCAGAGCCTCATCGAAGGCTTCATGGAAGACAAGCACTTGATCGAGGCGCAGCAGAAGGTGCTGGACGCCGACCCGGAGTTCCGGATGCTGGCCGTGGCCGCCGACGCCGCGCTCTCGCACTTCCGCTGGACCTTCGACAAGCTGGTGGCGGCCGAGCGCAGCGCCGAGGCCGCGAGCAAGGCGGCCACCACCTCGGCCGGCACCATCCCGATCAAGCCGCAGCAGGCGGGCGCGAGCGCATGAGCCGGGCTGCACTCCAGGCGCGTCGCGCTGCACGGCCGGGCATGCTCTCTTGCATGGTGCGCCGCTGCGCCGCTGCGCCGTTGCAGCATGCCGGTTTGCGGCGCTTCGAGGCTGCGCGCGAGGTGGCCCGCGAGGTGCTGCGATGACCCAGCCGCTGAAGCTGCGCGTCGCGGCTCTGGCGGCGGAGGCGCGCGACGTGATGCGCGTGGAGCTGGCGGCGACCGACGGCGCGCCGCTGCCGCCGTTCGAGCCGGGTGCGCACCTCACGCTGCAACTGCCCGCCGGCCTGGCGCGCCAGTATTCGCTGGTCAACGACTGGCGCGAGCAGCACCGCTACGTGCTCGGCGTGGGCCTGGCCGGCGAGAGCCGTGGCGGCTCGCAGTGGGTGCATGCCAGCCTGCGCGTGGGCGCCGAGCTCACGGCCACCGGCCCGGCCAACAACTTTCCGCTGGACCCGGACGCGCAGTCGTTCCTGTTCATCGCCGGCGGCATCGGCATCACGCCGCTGCTGTCCATGGTGCGCTGGTGCGAGGCGCGCGGGCGCGCGTGGCGGATGGTGTACGCAGCGCGCAGCCGGGTGCGCCTGGCCTTCTACGAAGAGCTGCGCGCCTTCGGCCGCAAGGTGCGCTGGCACTGCGACGACGAGCACGAGCGTCCGCTGGACGTGCGGGCGCTGATGCAGGAGGTGGAGCCGGGCACGCAGGTGTACTGCTGTGGCCCCGGCCCGCTGATGACGGCGGTGCAGGAGGCCGGCGCCCACCTGCCGCCAGAGACGCTGCACTTCGAGTGGTTCTCCGCGCCGGCCGCGCCGGCGGACGCTCACGGCGGCGATGGCTTCTGGATCGATCTGAAGCGCAGCGGCACCAGCCTGCACGTTCCCCCCGAGCGCAGCGTCCTGGAGGTGCTGAAGGACCACGGCCACGAGCTCCCCTTCTCGTGCCGCGAGGGCCTGTGCGGCACCTGCGAGACCACCGTGTGCGAGGGCGAGCCCGACCACCGCGACTACGTCTACTCCCCCGCCCAGCGCGAGGGCCTGCGCACCATGCTGATCTGCGTCTCGCGGGCGAAGTCGCCGCGGTTGACGCTCGACCTCTGACCGCCTCTTTCCCGTCCTGACAACAGCGCCTTCGGACAGCGCCACCTGGAGACATCACATGACACTCAACCGCCGCCATTTCCTCAACAGCACTGCCGCCGGCCTGGCGCTGGCGGGCTTCGGCCCGATGGCCTGGGCGCAGGAACGCGAGACGGCCCGCGTCGTCATCGGCTTCGCACCGGGCGGCACCATCGACCTGGTCGCGCGCCGCGTGGCCGACAAGATGTCGCCCGGGTATGCGCGCAACGTGATCGTCGAGAACAAGACCGGCGCGGGCGGCCAGATCGCGGTGCAGAACGTCGCCACCGGCGCGGCCGACGGCACCAGCATCCTGCTCACGCCGGCCTCTCCGCTGGCGCTGCATCCGCACACCTTCAGCAAGCTGCCCTACGACCCGGTGGCCGACCTGGCGCCGGTGTCCGGTGCGGTGAGCTTCGACTACGCGCTGGCCGTGGGGCCCATGGTGCCGGCGTCGGTGAAGACCGTCCCCGAGTTCCTGGCCTGGGCCAAGGCGAATCCGCAGCAGGCCAACTTCGGCTCGGCCGGCAACGGATCGGCCGCGCACTTCATGGGCGCGGCCCTCGCGCGTGCCGGCAGCGCGGACGTGCGCCACGTCGCCTTCCGCGGCTCGCAGCCTGCGATTCTGGACATGGTGGGCGGGCAGCTTCCGGCGGTGATCGGGCCGACCGGCGAGTTCATGGCGCAGGTGCAGGGCGGCAAGGTCCGCCTGCTCGGCACGAGCGGCCCCAAGCGCGGCAAGTTCACGCCCGAGGTGCCGACCTTCGCCGAGCAGGGCTACAAGGACGTGCAGGTGATCGGCTGGTTCGGCTACTACGTTCCGGCCCGCACCCCGCAGGCCGTGGTGTCGCAGGCCAACGCCAGCGTGCGCTCCGCGCTCGGCTCTCAGGACGTCGTCGACAGCCTGGCCAGGCTCTACATGGAGCCGATGCCCACCACGCCCGCCGAAATGGCGGCGCTGCAGAAGACCGAGTCGGCTTTCTGGGCCGGTGTCGCCAAGGCCATCGGCTTTTCGCCGGCCGCGTGATGGATGCGCCCCGCGAGCCGACGCAGGATATGCGGGCCGAGTTCGAGCGCCGCCGCCCCGCCGGCTGCGCTGCGGCCGAATGGCAGCTGCGCTGCGAACTGGCGGCCGCCTACCGCCTGTTCGCCCAGCTGGGCTGGCACGAGCTGATCTACAACCACCTCACCGTGCGGGTGCCCGATTCGGAGCATTACCTGATCAACCCGTTCGGGCTCATGTACCGGGAGATCACGGCCAGCCGGCTGGTAAAGATCGATCTGGAGGGCAACAAGGTCGAGCCCAGCCCGTGGCCGGTGAACCCCGCGGGCTTCATCGTGCACGGCGCGGTGCACGCAGCGCGCGAGGACGCGCACTGCGTCATGCACACCCACACCACGGCGGGCCAGGTGGTCTCCTGCCAGCGCGAGGGCCTGCTCGCGCTGAGCTTCAACTCGATGTTCTACGCCGGCCGGGTGGCCTACCACGACTTCGAGGGCATCACGCTCGACCGGACCGAATGCCAGCGCCTGGCGGAGCACCTGGGTACGCGCAACGTGATGATCCTGCGCAACCACGGCCTGCTGGTGTGCGGCCCGAGCATCGGCGACGCCTTCGCGGAGCACTACATGCTGCAGCGCGCCTGCGAGGTGCAGGTGGCGGCGCAGGCCAGCGGCGCCACGCTGGTGCAGCCGGCGCGCGAGATCGCCGAGCGCGCGGGCGAGCAGTACGAGCGCACGGCGCGCCAGGGCGACCAGAACACGCTGCTGTGGAACGCGATGCTGCGCTGGGCCTGGGACATCGATCCCGGGTTCGCGGCCTAGCGGCAGCGGCGCGGGCTACATCAAGCCCCGCTGCGCCATCGACAACGCCTGGCCGGGCGCGACGATCACATGATCGACCACCCGCACATCCACCAGCGCCAGCGCGGCCGCCAGCGAGCGCGTGAGCTGCTGGTCGGCCCCCGAGGGCAGCACCGATCCGCTGGGGTGGTTGTGCGCCAGCACCACGCTGCAGGCCTGCAGCGCCAGCGCGCGCAGCACCACCTCGCGCGGGTACACGCTGGCCTCGGTCAGCGTGCCGCGAAACAGCTCTTCCATGGCGATCAGGCGGTTGCGTGCATCGAGGAACAGCACGGCGAACACTTCATGGGGACGGGCCGCCAGGTGCAGCTGCAGGTAGTGCTTGACCGCGTCGGGTGAGTCGTACACCTCGCGCTCGCGCAGCTGCTGGGCCATGGCCCGCCGCGCGAGCTCGAGCACGGCCACCACCTGGCTGCGCTTGGCCGAGCCACCCAGGCCCTTGATGCGCTTGAGCTCGACGGCGCCCGCGTGCAGCAGGCCCGAGAGGCCGCCGAAGGTGTCGATGAGCTCCTGAGCCAGCGCGAAGACGCCCTTGCCGGGCAGGCCGGTGCGCAGCAGCAAAGCCAGCAGTTCGGTGTCGGAGAGGGCGGCCGCGCCGTGTGCGAGCAGTTTTTCGCGGGGGCGGGCATCGAGCGGTAGTTGCTTCAGGGGCATGGATCGCATGGCGCAAGCCGGGCCATTACCGCTCGAGGCCCTGCCGGCGAGGCCGGGTTTCTACAATGGCAGCCAGTTTATCGGGACATCCATGGCCTCTATCGCCTCCCGCGTCGCCGCGGGTTCGTTTCTCACGCTGCACTATCGGCTGGCCGGACCGGCCGGAGACATCATCAACACCTTCAGCGGCAAGCCGGCCACGCTCACGCTGGGCTCGGGCGAGCTCTCGCCCGCCGTGGAGCAGCGCCTCATCGGCATGGAGGAGGGCGCCCACGCCACCTTCGAGATTCCGCCCGGCGAGGCCTTCGGCGAGCGCAATCCCGAGATGGTGCAGTGGGTCGCGCGCAGCCTGCTCAACCAGATGGGCGATCCGGACGAGGAATACCGCGTCGGCGATGTGGTGCAGTTCCCCACGCCGGACGGGCTGGGCAGCTATGCCGGTGCGGTGCGCCAGGTGGGGCAGGGCGGCGCGGGCGCTTCGGGCGACGCCGTGCTGTTCGACTTCAACCATCCGCTGGCGGGGCAGCCCGTCACCTTCGAAGTGCGCGTGATCGGGGTGCTCTGATGGCGATGCACGCTCCTCCTTCCGAGATCCTGCTGGCCGAGCCGCGCGGCTTCTGTGCCGGCGTCGATCGCGCCATCGACATCGTCGAAGCGGCGCTCGCCAAGTTCGGCGCGCCGGTGTACGTGCGCCACGAGATCGTGCACAACACCTTCGTCGTGAACGATCTCAAGGCAAAGGGCGCCGTCTTCATCGAGGAGCTCGCCGACGTGCCGCCCGGCGCGACGCTGGTGTTCTCGGCGCACGGGGTGAGCAAGGCGGTGGAGCGGGAGGCGCACGAACGCGGCTTCGAGGTGTTCGACGCCACCTGCCCGCTGGTGACCAAGGTGCACGTCGAGGTCGCCAAGCTCGCGCGCGAGGGCTATGAATTCCTCATGATCGGACACAAAGGGCATCCAGAGGTGGAGGGCACCATGGGCCAGCTCGACGCCGGCATTCACCTGGTGGAGGACGTGAACGACGTCGCCCGCGTGCAGCCGGCCCAGACGGAAAAGCTGGCCGTGGTCACCCAGACCACGCTCAGCGTCGATGACGCAGCGCACATCATGGCCGCCATCAAGGCGCGCTTCCCGCAGGTGCGCCAGCCCAAGCAGCAGGACATCTGCTATGCCACGCAGAACCGCCAGGACGCGGTGAAGCTGCTCTCGCGCGAGGTCGATGTGGTGGTGGTGGTGGGCAGCCCCACCAGCTCCAACAGCAACCGGCTCGCCGAGGTCGCGCGCAAGCTGGGCGTGCCGGCGCACATGGTCGATAACGCGGGCGAGCTGCAGCCGCAGTGGCTGGAGGGCAAGTCGCGCGTGGGGCTCACGGCGGGCGCGTCGGCGCCCGAGGTGCTGGTGCAGGACGTCATCGCGCGCATCCGTGCGCTCGGCGCCGTGTCGGTGCGCCGCATGGAGGGCATCCAGGAAACCGTGAAGTTTCCGCTGCCCAAGGGCTTGAAGTTGAACCCGCCCACGCAGGCCTGAATCGCTGGTGCAGGCCTCCGACCCCGTGCTCCCCCTGGAAGGCCGCCGCGCCCGGCGCCTGCTGCTGGCGCGGGCCGTGGAGGAGGCCGACACCACCGGCAAGCTGATCAGCCCCGTCGAGCGTGAGCAGGCCGGGCGGGCGGCCCTGCATGCTGTCGCCGGGCCGCACAGTCCGCACGCGCCCGACGCCGGCCGCTACCTCGATGAGCGCGCCCGGCGCATCCTGGAGATCGTCAACAACCGCGACCCGCGCACCGCCGCGCTGCAGCGCTCCGAGCCCTGGGAGCGCCACCTCGGCTGGGGGCTGCCGCTGCTGGCACTGGCGCTGGGTGCGCTGCTCGAGCGCATCGACAACCCGGGGCAGGTGAACATGTTGTCGCCGCCGCTGCTGGGCTTCCTGCTGTGGAACCTGCTGGTCTACCTCGGGCTGCTCATTGCGCCCCTGGTGCGGCGCCACCGGCCCGCGGGCGGCCCCGGCGGGCTCGCCTCGGCGCTGCGCGACTGGCTAGGGCACCGCACCGCTGCGCCGCGCGCGCGAAGCAACGTGCGCGGCGCGGTGGCGGCGCGCTTTCGGCAGCACTGGTGGGACGTCGCCGGCCCGCTGGAGGGCTGGCGCATCGCGCAGATCCTGCATGCCTCGGCGGCGGCCTGGGCCGTCGGCGTAGGCCTGTCGATCGTGCTTGGCGGACTGGTGCGCGAATACCGCGTCGGCTGGGAGAGCACGCTGCTCGACCTGTCGCAGGTGCACGCACTCCTGAGCTTCCTGTTCGCGCCGGTGGTGGCGCTGCTGCCGGTCGATGGCTTCACCATCGCCGAGCTCGAACGCATGCACTTTCGCTCCGGCGCAGCCGTCGGGCAGGCCGAAGCGCGCGAATGGATCACGCTCTACCTCGGCCTGCTGGCGTTGGTGGTGTTCGTGCCGCGCACGCTTCTGGCGGTGTGGGCGGCGGTGCGGCGACGTTGGATGGCACGCACGCTGCGGGTGGACCTTGCGGACAGCTACTACGCAGAGCTGCTGGCACGGGTGAGCCCCGCACGCGTGGTGGTGGCCTGGGCCGCCAGCGGCCCGCGCGCCCACGCGATCATGGCGCGGCTTTGGTCCGAAGCCTCGGCCGAGCCGCTGGATGCCGGCAGCCGCGTGACGCCGCTGCGCACCGACGAAGGCGACGAGCTGAGCGTGTGGGAGCTGGTGCCGGTGAGCGTGCCGCAGGACGCGCAGGACGACGATATCGACTCCGGGAGCGGTTTCGAGCAGCTGCCGCTGCCCGATCTCGATGTTCCCGGCCCGTCCGCGCAGACGCAGGCGGAAGGCGGAACCGGCACTGCGGCACGCGCCCCCACCGGGCTGCCGGCGCTTGCGGCACAGCCGGCACGCTGGCTCGGGCGCCTGCGCACCTGGTGGGAGCCGCGCGAGACACCCGCGGCCACGGCGCCGCAGCGCATGGAGGCCGACCTGTGGGTGCTGGCACTGCACACGCCGGAGGCCCTGCGCGAGCTGCTGCCCCGGGTGCGCGCGCTGTCGCGGCCGGTGCTGCTGCTGCACGCCGGCGACGAGGACCAGGAGGACGCGCTGCGGGAGGCCGCCGACCTCGAGCGTTTGCCCTTCGAGCTGCTTGCGCTGCGTGCCGACGCCGCGTGCTGGGCCTGGGAGCCCGACCTGCACGACGCCTTGCGGCGCCACCTGCCGCAGCACAAGGCGCCCGGCGTGCACCGCCTGCTGGCCACCTGGCAGACCCGGCACGAGGAGCGCATGCAGCAGTCGATGCGGCTGGTGGCAGAGCCGCTGCTGCAGGCTGCGCGCGATGTGCAGGACATTGCGAGCGGTCCCTTGTCCTTGCGCAGGCTGGTGAGCGCCGGCGAGCGGGAGGCCAGCCAGCACGCACGCGAAGACGCCATGCACAAGCTGATGGAGCGACTGGCCACCGCGCAGGCGCAGGCATGGGCAGAGGTGCGCTACCTGTACGGCCTGCCGCCCATGGCGGTCCACCAGGAGGAGGCGCAGCACCCGGCCGACCGCTTCGTGCTGCGCCAGTCCGTCGATGCACCGCAGGCCGGCATGGCGGGCGCTGCCAGCGGCGCGGCAGCCGGCGCGGGCATCGACCTCATGACGGGCGGGCTCACGCTGGGCGCGGCCGCGGCGCTGGGAGCGCTCATTGGCGGAGGCGCGGGCTTCCTGGGCGCGGCGCTGAAGAACCGCGGCGCGCCGGGCGCCGGCAGCCAGGTGCAACTGAGCGACGAAATGCTGCAGGCGCTGTGCGAGATGGCGGTGCTCAACTACCTCGGCGTGGCGCTGCGCGACCGGGACCCGCAGGCGACCGACGTGCCCGGAGCCTGGCGCAGCGAGGTGGTGGCCGTGGTGGAGGGGCGCAGCCAGCTGCTCGCCGGGCTGTGGGACAAGGCCCGCCAGTCGCCGCCAGACGTGGCACTGCCCGGCACGCTGGCCGGGCAGTTGGGGGAGATCGTGCGCGAGGTCCTGGCACGCCTTCGGGGCTGACGGCCCCTTTGGCGGCAGGCCTCACGCGCAATCGAACGCAAGGCGGGACGGCGCTGCTGGCGACGCGCCCGGCCCCGCGCGGTGCACTCACTTGCGGTCTGTGCGGTCGGTGCGCTCCTTCTCGTCACGCATGGCGTCGTTCACGCCTTCCTTCGCCTCACCGTAGTTCTTCTGCACCTTGCCCTCGGCTTCGCGTGCCATGCCCTTGCCTTCGTGCTTGGGGCTGTCGAGCGCGTCGCCCATCTCCTTCTGGGCCTTGCCGGCGACTTCCTTCATGCTGCCCTTGGCTTGGTCTTTGTTCATGTGTGGCTCCTTTCGAAAGCGGTGGATACAGGCTTTCAGACTAGGCACGCGGGAGCGCGCAGGGTGCCGGTCGGGTTCGGCGTGCGCTGTGGTCCCGGGACTACGCGGCAGTTGCAAAGCTGCGGCGTGGGGCGGGCCATAAAATCGCCCGATGCTCGACATCAGCCTGCTCCGCAAGGACCTCGACGCGGTGGTCCGCGGCCTCGAAACGCGCAAGCAAGCGCAACCCTACCTCGACGTGGACGCCTTCCGGCGCCTGGAGGCCGAGCGCAAGACGCTGCAGACCCGCACCGAGGAGCTGCAGGCGCAGCGCAACCAGCTGTCCAAGCTGATCGGCCAGCGCAAGGCGAAGGGCGAATCCGCCGAGGAGGTGATGCAGCAGGTCGCAGGCATCAAGCAGGAGCTGGACCAGTCGGCCGCTCGCCTGGAGCAGCTGCAGCCCGAGCTGCAGGCGCTGCTGCTGGCCGTGCCCAACCTGCCGCATGCGAGCGTGCCCCAGGGTGCCGACGAAACGGGCAACCAGCTCGTGCGCCGCTGGGGCGAACCCCGCGTCTTCGACTTTCCCGTGCGCGACCACGTCGATCTCGGCGAACGGCTGGGCCTGGATTTCGACATCGGCGTGAAGCTTGCGGGGTCGCGCTTCACGGTCATGAAAGGGGCACTGGCGCGGCTGCACCGGGCGCTCGCGCAGTTCATGCTCGACGTGCAGACGCGCACGCACGGCTACACCGAGTGCTACACGCCCTACATCGTCAACGCCGAATCGCTGCGGGGTACGGGCCAGCTGCCCAAGTTCGAGGCCGACCTCTTCGCCGCGCGCAAGGGTGGCCAGGAAGGCGAGGCGGGCAACGACGATGCAGCGCTCTACCTGATCCCCACCAGCGAGGTCACTCTCACCAACTTCGTGCGCGACGAGGTGCTCGCCGAATCGGACCTGCCGCTCAAGCTCACGGCGCACACGCCCTGCTTCCGCTCCGAAGCCGGCAGCGCCGGCCGCGACACGCGCGGCATGATCCGCCAGCATCAGTTCGACAAGGTCGAGATGGTGCAGATCGTGCACCCCGAGCGCAGCTACGACGCGCTGGAGGAGATGACCGGCCACGCCGAGGCCGTCCTGCAGCAGCTGGGGCTGCCCTACCGCGTCATGCTGCTGTGCACCGGCGACATGGGCTTCGGCGCCGCCAAGACCTACGACCTGGAGGTGTGGCTGCCGGCCCAGGACACCTACCGCGAGATCAGCTCGGTCTCCAACTGCGAGGCCTTCCAGGCCCGCCGGTTGCAGGCGCGCTTCAAGACCGCACAAGGCAAGAACGAGCTGGTCCACACGCTCAACGGCTCGGGCCTCGCCGTCGGCCGCACCCTGGTGGCCGTGCTGGAGAACTACCAGAACGCCGACGGCTCGGTCACGGTGCCGCAGGCGCTGCGGCCGTACATGGGCGGGCTGGAGACGCTCGCCCCCTGAGCAGGGCGCGGCGGGGCGCGCGGTCCGTTGTCTCGCTTGCGTGCGGCAGGCGCTCAGTGTTCCGAGCTCACCATCCAGGGCACCCCGAAACGGTCCGTGACCATTCCGAAGTGGCCGCCCCAGAACGGCGGCGCGAACGGCATCGTCACCTTGCCGCCTTCACTCAAGGCATTGAACTTGGCGCGTGCCTCATCGGCGCTGCCGGGCACATAGAGCGACATCGCAAACCCGCTTTGCTGCGGCGGCGGCTCACCCGGCATGGCGTCGCTGGCCATGAAGCGTGCGCCCGCGCATTCGAACGTGGCGTGCATCACCTTCTGCTTCCACTGCGCAGGCAGCTGCGCGTTGTCCATCGGCGAGCCCTCGTAGCGCATCAGCCCGGTGATCTCTCCGCCCAGGCTGCGCCGGTAGAACTCCAGCGCCTCCTCGCAGGTGCCGCCAAAGAAAAGGTAAGCCTCGATCTGCATGGCGCGACCTTCCTCATCGGGAGACGATGACCCCCGGAACGCGGCATCCTAGACCCGCGTCGCGGGCCCGTAAACCGCCCGGAATGGGCTGTTGCATCGGCTACAATCGCCGGCTTCGCACCACAGCGAAACCATCACGACAGGAGCGGTGGCAGAGTGGTCGAATGCGCCGGACTCGAAATCCGGTATACGGTTTCACCGTATCGAGGGTTCGAATCCCTCCTGCTCCGCCAAGGACCCGTCCACACGGGTCCAACGAAGTCCCCCAAAGCAGCAGAAAGCCTTGAGAAATCAAGGTTTTTTGTCTTCTGAGGTCCAGGATCGTCCACTGCGATCCAGCACCTTATGGGGGTACTTAGTGGGGTATCGAGGCAAGCGACAAGGCGGACCTTTGCGGGTTCCAGTACGCTTGGGCGAGGCTCAACGCACTCAAAACCAAATTCGAAGCACGCGAGCTCATTGCTACGTGCGGCACGTCGAACAAAACTGTTTGCTCGCCGTCCGTGCCGTATTGGGCCCCAATCTCGTCAATGACGAGGATGTCTACAGATCGGTAGGCATCAAGCACTTCTGACTCTGAGAGTACGGAGGTCTTGCGCCACGTACTCCGAACTTCACGTACCAAACATGTCCGCTTTCGGCCAGAAGCAGCCATCTTCGCTTGCGGGCCGCGGGCCTGTACCACGCGGCTCGTTCTCGCCGAAGCGCCAAGATCAAACATGAGCGTTTACCGAGAATCCTGCACCGCATGAACCGTCGCGCCCGCTACTGGACTTTCCGTCGCCATGCTGATCGCCCCGCTCGCGCGAGCGGAAGATTCACCGCTTGCAAACGCCTTTCAGCTCGCCCGACGTGCAAAGCCGGCTGAGCCGGTTTCTTGCTGAAGCGACTGGCGTCAGTAACGACCACCGCCGTACCCGCCGTTGCCATAGCCAACGTCCGCTCGCTGGGCTGCGCTGAATCCGTCTGCACCATACCCACCCGTGCCGCGGCCTTCTTCACGAGGACGGGCCAGGTTCACGGTGATCGAGCGTCCATCAACCGACATGCCGTCCAGCGCCTTGATGGCAGCCTGCGCGACTTCCGCAGAGGCCAGGTCGACAAAACCGGACCCCTTGGAGCGGCCGCTTTCACGATCCATCATGACCTTCGCGGAAGAAACGCTGCCGAACTCGGAGCAGTTGCTTTCCAGAATGGAGTCGGTCACGGAGTAGAACAGGTTGCCCACGTAGATTTTCTGCTCATGGAAGATCCTTTCTCAATGAGGGCGCGCAGTGCGCGCTGGAGGCGGGTAGTCGAACCGGAGTTGGATGCCTGGACATTGGATCTGCGTCGAGCAGACCATCAATGCAAGGGAGATGCAGCATGGTCGTCTGCATCCAGCCGCGCGGTGCGCAACTCCAGAGAACATCGAGACACTGGATGGCAACATGCCGAGGGTTGGGCGGTACGTCCGACTGAAGTGCAACGAATCGGCGAACGCACCTCGCAGGGTCGCGTCCGTCACGCTCATGCGACTTGGGCAAGCCGCACCTCGAAGCGGCCCGACAGGCCCACGAGCAGGGCGACGACCGGCGGACCTCATGATTGATCGTGTCAGGCACGCTGACATCCCAGCCAAAACCAGAGCTGGGCGCCGCCCGCGATCACGCCACATCGATTCGACGGTATCGCGCCTGCACGCCCTCGAAGAGCCCGTAGGCAATGAGGCCGATGGCGACCAGCCCTAGCAGCCAGGGGCCGTAGGGCTGCCCGTGCAGGCTGGCCAGTGCGCCGCCGATGCCGCGGGCCTCGCTTGGGTCATAGCTCAGCGCGGCCCGGACCAGGAAGATGCCGACGACGCCGAAGACGATGCCTCGGGCGGCCATTCCCATGCGACCGAAGCGCACGACCCACACCTTCGCCAAGGGGCTGAGCCGCCCGAGGTCCAGGCGCTTGGGCAGGTCGGTGCGGTACGCCCGAAACAGTTCGACAAGTCCGAACCCGATAATCGCCAGTCCCACGGCCGCGATGATCCAGCGGCCCAGCGGTTGCGCCAGCACCCGCGCCGTCCAGTCCTGCGCCCCGGAGTCGCCGCTGCCGCCGCTAATGAAGCCGAAGGCCAGGCGCACGGCTTCCAGCGCGAGTGCTGCGTGGATAACGCCGCTGATCGCATAGCCGGCCCTCTTGACGAGCGCGTTGCCGTGCGCCCCCAGGCCTTGCGGGTCCATGCCGCCTTCCACGAACCGCCACATCGCATAGCCCGCGAGCCCGATCGCAATCAAGGCCAGCAGGACCCAGCCGTACGGCTGCTGCAGGACCGAGCGCAGGGCCCCCGAGGAATCCGTCGTTTCACCGCCTGTGCCTAGCGCCGCCTGGAGTGCGAGCGCTCCGATGATCAGATACACAAGGCCTTTCGCCGCGAATCCCGCCCGGGCGAGGCGCTCGACCCACGGTGCGGCCTCGCGCACAGCTCGCTTGGCGGAGGTCTGGACGCCGGGTGATAAGTACGCCATGCCATCTCCCATGTAGTTCGGCCCGTGTCCGGCGCGGGAATCCGCCCCAGACGGTCATAGCCGGAGCTCGGCTTTCCTTCTTGTAGGCGACCAGGGACGCGGGAGCTTGCAGGACGATGCCTGACAAAGAAGGTGTGCGTGGCACCTCGCAAGGAAGGACGAAGGCTCGCCATCCTGCCCAACACGGTCCCTGGCCGGCGCTGCTGGCAAGCATTTGTTCTGGCGGGAGCAAAGCGCCGGGCTCGAAGACCGTCGCGCGCTTTATCTTCTGCTGGAGCTGGAGCACGCCATCGAGTAGCGCCTCGCGCGTGGGCGGGCAGCCGGGCACGTAGACGTCCACCGGAATGATCCGGTCGCAGCCGCGGACGACCGACTAGGAGTAGTGGTAGTACCCACCGGCGTTCGCGCAGGAGCCCATGGACAGTAAATAACGGGGCTCTGCCATCTGGCCGTAGGCCTTGCGGATTGCCGGCTCCATCTTGCTGGTGAGCGAGCCTGACACGATCATGTGGTCCGCCTGCCGCGGGCGCCAGGGCCGGCTCGGCTGGCGGCGTGGTTCCCAATAGGCGCGCCAACGATCCTCATCCGGTGGGACGCGTGGCCTCATCCAATGGCTTCCTGGCCAGCGTGTCCAGTGCATGGCGCATCATCGGGTCGAGCGTCAGCGGAATGATCCGGTCCGAGACGGCCTGGGCGCTGAGGCCCAGCGGCGGCCGCGAAAGCCACGGCAGCAAGGGCTGCTTCCGGCCAGAACCGGCCGTCGCAGATCCCAGCCGAGACGCAGCATCTTCGAGTCCG